>JBDKSP010000122.1:0-35047 GCA_039680575.1 Armatimonadota bacterium | reverse complement strand
AAAAGCATAAAGCAGAGGGAATCTTTTGAGTGATGAATCGGTATTATTAAAATGGGTTAGTTTTGTTTTCACAACTGTTATACGGCTGCAAAGCCGCTAGCAGAACCAAAACCAACCCTTTTTTATTAAAAAAGTGCCAAAGTCCAGAGGTGGAGCAGGTAATACTCCACCCCTTTTTTAGAAGAAATTTAGTCGGTGAGTTCGATTACGACTACCGGGCAGGCATCGGCTGCCTCGCGGGCTTTGGCTTCAGCGTCTGCAGGGACGGTGTCAACGATCACGTGAGCCAGTCCGTCGTCTCCGATCTCGAAAACTTCCGGGCAGGTATCTGCACAAATGCCGTCGCCGATGCATCCATCATTGATTATTGCCTTCATTATGTTCCTCCGTTTATTGCTGTATATAATCCAGCTATTTTACACAAAGCGTCATTCATTATAGGATAAATCAGCGCTTCAGAGCAAGATATGTGTGATTATTGGGAATAATAAGGCCGGGCGGATTTCAGGATATTCAGGAGGGCTGATTCTAATGGCAGATATGATGAAGGCGGCGGTCTATCACGGCAAGGATAATATTCGGCTGGAAGATGTACCGATTCCGAAAGCGGGTTTCGGTGAAGCTATCGTCAAGGTGACGATGACTACCATCTGCGGCACCGATGTGCACATTATGAGAAACGAATACCCAGTTGAGGAAGGGCTGATTGTTGGTCATGAGGCGGTCGGAGTTATCCATGAGCTTGGGCCGGGGCTGGAAGGCTATAACATCGGGGATAGAGTTGTAGTCGGCGCCATTACCCCGTGCGGGACCTGTTTTTACTGCCAGAACAACCAGTGGTCGCAGTGCGCGGGTTATAATAACGAGTGGAAGATGATCGGTGGCTGGCGGCTAGGCAACTCTATGGACGGAGTCCAGGCGGAGTATTTCAAAGTGCCGTACGCCCAGGCCAACATGGCGAAAATCCCCGACGACCTCTCCGATGAGGACGTATTGCTCGTCACGGATATAGCATCTACCGGCATTTCCGGCGCTGAGTCGGCGAATGTCAGAATAGGCGACACGGTGGTCGTCTATGCGCAGGGACCGATAGGGCTGTGCGCGACAGCCGGAGCCAGGTTGATGGGAGCCTCACTTATTATCGCGATAGATTCCATCCCCAGCAGGCTGGAAATGTCTAGAAAGATGGGAGCGGATGTCGTCATCAACTTTAGGGAACAGGACACCGTAGCCGAAGTGCTGCGGCTGACCGAAAAGCGCGGTGTAGATGTTGCGATAGAAGCCCTGGGGACACAGAACACATTCGAGAACTGCCTCAGGTCGGTGAGACCCGGTGGAACTATCTCAAGCCTCGGCGTCTATTCGGGCAAGGTAGAGATGCCTGTCGAGCCGTATATATACGGTATCGGTGACATCAAAGTCGTCTCCACCCTCTGTCCGGGCGGAAAAGAGCGCATGCGGCGGTTGATGGAGATGGTGCGGACCAAACGGCTGAACCTGAAACAACTCCTGACGCACCATTTTACGCTGGGCAATATACTGGATGCCTACGACCTCTTCTCGCATCAGCGGGACGGAGTGCTGAAGGTCGCGGTCACCCCACAGCCTGTAGAGTTCAAGCCGGAGCGGGAACACCGGGCCCCGAAGGTCGAAGAAGAAGAGGAAGAGGAGAGAGGCGTCATCGGCATGAAGATGGGAGAGTCGGAATAGTGGGGTTCAGGATAGCTATTTCCGCGATTCGAGAATATCTTCGATTGCCCGGAGATCGGATGGGGTATTAGCCCCCATTACCTCCTCTGCCGGAACGATAACAGCTTCGACAATCTTTTTCTGAGATATGGCGACTCTCACGAGGTCGGTCAGGTTCAGCTCACCGGCCTCGTTTCGCTCCATACAGCCGATATTCTCCCAGAGCCATTTCGAGTCGAACGCGTAAGCCCCGCCGTTTATCTCACGGATCGATTTTTCATCGGCAGTCGCACATTTTTCCTCGGCCACCCCGGTTATCTCTCCGGAAGCGAGCCGTTTTATCCTGCCGTAGCCTGTGGGGTCATCGAGCTCAGCAGATACCAGCGTAATCGCCGCGCCTGAAGACAGATGGCGCTCCTTCAGCGAGAGTATCGTGCCTGGAGTAAAAAGCGGGCTGTCTCCGCACATAATGACCGCAGCCCCAAGCCTTTCTCCAAACTCACCTTTTGCAGAGAGGACCGCATGGCCGCTTCCGAGTTGTTCATCCTGCAGAATGTACCGATAACCGCTTCCAAGCGCGCTTTTAACGTAATCCGCGCCGAAGCCGACGATGATATTTATGTCATCTATCCCGGCGCTTAACAGGGTATCTATGACGTAAGAAATGAGCGGGCGCCCTGCAGCCTGCCGCAGCACCTTCGGGAACTCTCCCGGAGCGTTTTCGTCACGTATCCTCTTTCCCTTGCCCGCGGCGAGGATTATCGCATAGAAACCCGTGTTTTTCATCTGGATACAAGCCAGAGTGCTTCTTCAGGCGCAAGTTTTCCGGAATGCTTGCGAAGCGATTCATAGAGCGACAGACTCGGTTTGGCAGATGAGCCTATCTTCGTAAAGAATTGGTTCTTTGCTTTCCTGTCTTTGCCGAATGCTGCCTCTACCGCTGGTGAGAAGTAACCGAGATCAGCATAACGGGCAAGCAGGGTATGACCATAGAAGAACTGAGCGCCTTTGACGAAATCTTCGACATAATCCGCAAGCTCCGGCGCGGCGAAATTATCGACGAAGGGCAGCCCTGCCTTGTTCATCTCAGTCCCGACCGAGAGCGGAAGAGCGAAATGCTTCGCGGCATCGACAACTTCTTTCAGCTTGGCAAGTTTTAACGCTTTATCCTCAGGTTTTTTGATATTCCAGTTGCGGTCGGGGATGATATTTATCGCAACGACCCCTTTTGAGGCCATAAGCTCCAGGTTGGACATCATGTCAGCTTCGCCGGGGTTCGTTCCGTCGAGCCATGCGGTGGTAGGGAGTGCGCCGATGCTCTTTACCATCTCAATAACCTGCTCTACTGTTGGAAAACTGCTGTTTTCCGGCTGGACATATCCGACTCCGCCAAACTTGATCAGTTTTGCGCGAAGTTTTTCGTGGAACGCAGGTGTGTTCTCCATGAGCGTGCTCACTTCCGGCTCCGGCATCTCAATTACGCCTGCCCAGAACTCGGCCGCGCGGTTTCCGTGGACTTCCCTGGCTTTTCGGTCATAGGCTGCCAGCAGGTGCCGCTCAGTTGCGTTGCCGGACGGCGTGAGAGGGAGGACATCCCGGTCGTAATCGAGCGAAACATCTCCCAGATAAGCGTTTACACGCTGCATCACCCCGATGTTCCTGTCTTTTGCCATCCTGCGCAGGCCATCGCTTTCCGGACCGCTCTTCACACATCCTTGTCCCATAAAGTAGAGGATTCCCGGCTCGTTCGGGGAGTTGATGATCTTGTCCGAGTATTCGCTTACATAGACACGCGACTCGAACCCGGCTGTAGTTTTGATTCCCAGCAGTTCACCGGCATCGAGGAACTCATCCACACCATCGAGTACGTCAAAGTCGACTATACCCGCGACTTCCAGCCCGTATTTTGCGGCCTCCCATGCGACGCAGCTCGGCGACCAGTTTTCCGCATTGAATGAGAAAAAGGTATGGAAGTGAATGTTGACCTCCGGTTTAGCATCGGGAAGTGTCATCTCTCCCATTTGAACGAGTCCGGCTAGCTCGGTCAGCGCCGATTTTCGTGCGTTTATATCAAAGTCGTTTAGCTGTTGTTCGAGGTCAACAATTTGCACTGGTTTCCTCCTCTGATTCATTATGTGCGATAAAATAATCGGTGGATGCCGATAGAAAAGCGGAAGCTGCCGCTTCCGCACTCCAAAGAAACTGGTAGAGACTCGTGCTTCGGGACGAAAAGCGGTTCTGAAGCATAGAATCCTCCCCTTCTCCCCTTGCGGGAGAAGGTTGGGATGAGGGGTATGTTGTAAATCTGCAGCATCTTTCACCCTCACCATTCCCTCTCAGTCAAGGGAGAGGGTATATCCGGGTCCTTCAGACCCGATGGCCGGCACAGAGACCGGCCACTACGTTCAGTTTCGTGTTTTCCTTATTTCGTGCTTTCGTGATAGAGAAAGCTGATAGCTATCTAAAATTCCCGCTCTACCACAAACCTTGCTATTTCCCTCAAGGGGTCGGATTTTTCATCGAAGATCGAGAGCGCGGCTATGGCATCGTCCATCGCCTTTTTAGCAAGCTCCATGGACTTTTCGATGCCGATCACGCTTGGGTAGGTGGCTTTTTCCATCTCCAGGTCGCTTCCGATGGGTTTGCCGAGTTTTTTTTCATCGCCCTTGATGTCGAGAATGTCGTCCGCAATCTGAAAAGCAAGGCCGATGTTCCGGCCGTAACAGGACAGCGCATCCACCTGTTCTTCTGATCCTCCGCCGAGCATCCCGCCGGTAACTATAGCCACTTTGAGGAGCGCACCGGTCTTTCTCCTGTGGATCAGCTCTATTTCTGGAATACTGGAGGGTCGCCCCTGCGCAAGCATGTCCATAACCTGGCCGCCGACCATCCCGTTCGTTCCTGTTGCCTCAGCGATCTTTCGCCAGACATCCAAAACTACATCGCTCGCAACATCCTTGGGAGTCTCCGAGATAAGCTGGAAAGCAAACGCAAAGAGCGCATCACCCGCGAGAAGCGCCATAGCCTCGCCGAAGACCTTATGCGATGTTGGCCTGCCGCGTCTGAGATCATCATCGTCCATGCAGGGTAAATCGTCGTGAATGAGTGAGAATGCATGTATACATTCGAGCGCGCAGGCGGCGGGCATCGCCATCTCCATCCTGCCTCCCACGGCGTCGCATCCAGCCAGGGTGAGGATCGGACGAATGCGTTTTCCACCATCTATCGTACTGTAGCGCATCGCCTCATGCACCACCCCGGGCTGATCTGTGGCTGGGGGGAGATAACGGTCAAGCGCCGCGTCCACAATCGCTTTTCGCTCTTTAAGATACTGTTTTAGGTCCAATTTAACTGCACACTCACTAACTTTTATAAAGGCACAACCATAGACGACTAATACGTCGCTCTCGACAGCAAAGACGTTATCCTGAACAGCAAAGACATCACTCTTGACAACTAACACGTCACCCTGAACTTGATTCAGGGTCCATTCTTTTTCCTGGATGCTGAGTCAAGCTCAGCATGACGTTGTGGTAGCCCGGAATGACGGCCTAATGATTACTTTTATGCTTCGAGATCGCCCTTCATCCTGAAGCACTATCTCCATTGACCTCTCACTCGGGACGACGATCCAATAATTACTTTGCCGCCCGCTCTGCCGCATCTACGGTGTTTCTGAGGAGAATTGCGATGGTCATCGGCCCAACGCCTCCTGGGACTGGTGTAATCCAGGAAGCAACCTTTTCGGCTCCTTCATAATCGACGTCACCCACGTCCTTACCACGTCCTTCGACCTTGTTGTAGCCTGCATCGAGGACTACTGCGCCGGGTTTGATCCAGTCTCCCTTGATAAGCTCCGGTTTTCCGACTGCGGCGATAACGATATCCGCCTGGCGCACGATACCCGGTAAATCCTTTGTTTTCGAATGGCAGACGGTGACGGTAGCGTTCCGGTTCAGGAGCGCGAGCGCGGCAGGTTTACCGAGAATGATGCTTCGTCCGACCACAACGGCATGCTTTCCGTCGATCTCTATCCCGTAGCGGTCCAGAAGCTCTACCATCCCAAGCGGCGTGCAGGCGATGAATGATGGACGACCGAGCACAAGCCTTCCGATGCTCGTGTCGCTGATGCCGTCTACATCCTTCTCAGGGTCGACATGCGAGAGTATCTGGAGTTCGTCCAGGTGCTTCGGCAGCGGGTGCTGAACAAGGATTCCATGCACATTGGGGTCTCTATTCAGCTTGTCTATCAGAGAGAGGACATATTCAGCGCTGCTATCAGCGGGCAACTCGTACAGGTCAGATGTCATCCCCACGGCTACGCTCGCCTTTTTCTTCATGTTGGTATATGTGACGCTCGCCGGGTCCTCTCCGACCAGTATCACGGAAAGATGGGGCGTAATGCCTTTCTCTGCTTTCAGCTTTGCCACCCTGTCGGCGACTTCTTGTTTTACAACTTTAGAGATGGCTTTACCATCAAGAATCTGAGCTGCCAAGTTGTTCTTCTACCTCTTTCTGATGTTCTTTCTCGCGAAGGTAACCTGCGAGCACGCCGTTTACGAACTTGCCCGAATCAGGGGTGCTGTACTTCTTGGCAATTTCCACGGCTTCATTTATGACAACAACGTGAGGAGTACTCTCTACGTGGTCCATTTCGAAGATGGCAAGTCTGAGGATGTTTCTGTCTACAGCAGGCTGGCGGTCGAGCGGCCAATCGATGCTCAACCGCTGGATGCTGTCGTCGATCTCATACCTGTTCTCGTAAGTGCCTGTCGCAAGCATCTCCGCATAATCGAACACCTCCGGCTCAGCGGATACGTGTTCGCGCGCCGTCCGAATAGCTTCCTCGATCGGGATCTGCGCTACATCAACCTGATAGACAATGTTCAGAGCCAGCTCTCGAGCGGCTCTCCTTGCTTTTTGCATACTTACTTTCTTTTCACGACTGATTGTTCAGCATTCTTCTTCTCAGGAAACTTGTTGATAGCTCGCCCCTGCGGAAGAATGCGTTGCCCATAATCTTTTGATGGAACTGGATGTTGTTCTTTATCCCGCTGATTTCAAACTCGGATAGACATCTGGACATCCTGGAGATTGCCTCGTTCCGGTCTCTTCCCCAAACGATCAGTTTGGCAAGAAGCGGATCGTAATAAGGCGGAAGCTCGTAACCGGAATAGATGTGAGTATCTATGCGGACGCCGAGACCACCCGGCAGTATGAGGCTGTCCACCGTTCCGACCGACGGCGTAAACCCGTTTTCAGGGTCCTCCGCCGTGATCCTGCACTCGATGGAGTGGCCGTTTATATGTATATCCTTCTGCGAAACGCTCAACTTTTCACCGGAAGCTACCCGGATCATCTCGCGGACGATGTCCACGCCGGTAACAGCTTCGGTCACGGGATGCTCAACCTGAACCCTGGTGTTCATCTCCATAAAGTAGAAGTTGTCGTCTTTGTCCAGAAGGAACTCGACTGTTCCAACGCTGCTGTAGCCAACTGCTTTCGCTGCTTTGACCGCTGCATCACCCATTTTCTGCCTGAGTGACGGAGTCAGAGCAGCAGACGGGGCTTCCTCGAGCATCTTTTGGTGCCGGTCTGTCTGGATGGAGCACTCGCGCTCGCCAAGGTGGATGTAATGCCCGTGTTGATCGGCCATTACCTGTATCTCGATGTGCCTTGGGTCTTCTATATATTTCTCGATATATACATCCGGGTTGCCGAAGGAAGATTCCGCCTCGGACTTAGCCATTTTAAGCGCTCTGGCAAGCTCATCTTCGTTCTGAACGAGCCGGATCCCGCGCCCGCCGCCGCCCGCTGATGCCTTGATGAGGAGAGGATAGCCCATACTCTGCGCGGTCTTGTAAGCCTCCTGCTCGTTGTCCACAGTGCCTTTTGTACCAGGGATTACAGGGACGCCTGCGCCCTGCATGATCTCACGGGCTTTCGACTTATTCCCCATCTTCTCGATGGCGGACGCTTTGGGCCCGATGAAGACTATATTGCATGCTTCACAGGCATCCGCAAAGTTCGTCTGCTCGGAAAAATAAGCGTAGCCGGGATGGATCGCTTCCGCGCCGGTGATCATAGCCGCGCTGATGATGTTCGGCATATTGAGGTAGCTGTCCTTGTTCGGCGGCGGACCTACACATACGGCTTCGTCCGCAAGTCTCACATGGAGCGAGTTCGCATCCGCCTCGGAATAGACCGCAACTGTGGCAATCTTCATCTCACGGCAGGCGCGTATAATCCGCACTGCTATCTCGCCGCGATTGGCGATAAGTATCTTTTTGAACACTTACAACTCCTACAGCCCTTCATGTCCGGGCGTCGTGCATTTGACCGCACCCGCATTCGGATCGTATTGATAAGGTTGGTTCGTCACGGGGCATACGCCGGCTGAGCCAAGCCCCATGTCCTGGATGGTTGCCGGAAGCTGTTCTCCCGATGTCTTGGTTGACTCGATCATCATCCGAATCTGCCTGAGGTTGGACATGCACTGGGTCTCTTTGCCCTTGTCCATGGACGCGCCGACGACAGTCTGCCCTTGTTTCGGGTTGATCAGCCCTTCCTTTTTTGCCCGGTCTCCAGTTCCCTGCTGGACGCGCGGGAGGAACACAAAGAACATGAGGACGAACCCTATCGCAACAGCCACCAGAAGGCCGACAAGCGTCCAATTACCTCTTTCGTTTCGAAGCGTGGAAAACATTCGAGTATACCTCCTATGGGTTTTCGGCTGATTTGACCAGTCTGAAGAGCGCCTGCCCGTATTCGACCGGCATCCCATCATCTACGTAAGCCTCATCCACCACGCCATCGACTTCAGACCTGACATCGTTCAACAGTTTCATAGACTCGATAGCGCCGATAACCTGGCCTGTCTTGACCGCTGCACCCTTGTTACTTATGCCTTCGACCGTATGGAATATTCCGACCATCGGAGCCGATATGACTGTTCCTGCCGGAGCATCTTCCATAGCTTGTTCAGCCGAAGCGGAGGAAGGACGGGCACGCTTTACCGCCCCCGGCCTGGACGCGGAGGACCCGTTACTCCCTACCGACTTACGTATCAGGATGGACGAGTCCTCCATCTTCACCGCGAGTTCGGTTACACGGGCATTTTTGATTACCTTAATCAACGATTCTATTCGTTCTAGGTCCATTCTTAACTATTACCTCTCCGCGCTCATATCCGTAGTTTGAATATGCAATATTCCACGAAAAGAAACGCGCAGCTGATCGATATTATCGCCAGCCACACTACAAATAACACAGGAACATACTCAGGCACCGCGCTCTGCGATATGGCCTGACTCTGCGACTGCGGCAGAAACGTCACGGTACGCATAAACCGGTCGGTCATATCCAGCAATACTCCAAATAATGCTTCCAGCTTCGTGTGAAGAAGCCAGATCGGTAAAAGTACGGCGGGGAGCACGAGCGGACCGGCCAACTTGTACTTCTGCTTCTGATGAAACTCATAAATAATACAAGTGCGGCACCGGGCTCGTTTACTGGCCGCGCTCAACTCTACGCTTCGCTTCGGCCTGCAGCCCGTCTGCCCGGTAAGCATGGTCCCTTCAACCGAATTGATGCCGATTGCTTTGTCTATGATGGTACTATCGCATATGCACCCGGATTTCAGCCGCCAGCACGATTTTCGCGCCGCATATGTTGAGCAGTTATCCCTTACAAAGCGATGGCAATACTGCGTTTGCCAGCACTTGGCATAAAGCCGCGGTCGATACGGCTCATCGGCTTCTTCAGTCTTTTCCTTATTCTCCGTGGATGCCCTGTTTCTCTGCCGGTTGATTGCCGCCCGGGCCTGCGAAAGAAGACTCCAGGTGATTAAGGTCATCCCGGCAACCAATACGGTCGCCCCAAAAGGCCTGATCCCGGAAAGGATAATGGTTATCGCCTGCTTGGCGCTCGAGTCCGCAAGTCCAAACTGGACTGAAAACAGCCAGGGTGTCCCGAAGTACAACAATGCGCCGAGCAGCGACAGGATATATCCGAGCGTCTCATCGACGTAATACCTGATGATTATGCAAGCCGCAAGGACCGTACCCGAAATTCTGACAAGAGCGCAGGCAACTGCAACATTAGTCAGCACCCTTTTCTGATCAGCCAGCGGCAGGCTTCCCAATCCAAGAAGCCCATTCCGGGCAGTCAACCCATATATGAGGTAACCAAGGACGAGAATAAATACCGCTGCGGCAAGTTTCAGACTCAGACTGGTGACGGTATCGACCAGGTCGATGATCAGCTTGCGCTTTGTCGAGCGCTTTTGTGCCATAGCCGGTCTCCCCTAGAAAACGGCCGGGATTTTACTTCGCGCGTTCCAGATAAGCGTCGGTCCGTGTATCTACCTTCAGTCTATCCCCGACATTGATAAAGAACGGGACTTGGATGACCGCTCCGGTCTCGAGTTTTGCAGGTTTCGAGCCGCCGGATGCGGTATCTCCACGCACTCCCGGATCGGTTTCTACCACCTCGAGCTCCACTGTGAACGGCAGTTCCACTCCGATGATATTGCCATCGTGGGAAAGGGTCATTACCTGCTCGTTTTCCTTGAGGTACTTTACAGGATCACCTATCATCTCTTTGCGGACGGGTATCTGCTCGAAGGACTCCAGGTCCATCAGGAAGTAATCGTCGTCCTGCTGATAAATATATTGCATCGGCTTGCGTTCGAGTATCGCCTGCTCCATTTTCTCACCTGCGCGGAATGTCTTGTCGATGACTCCACCGGTTTTAACGTTTTTGAGCTTTGTCCTGACGAACGCGCCGCCTTTACCCGGCTTGACATGCTGAAATTCGACTATCGTGAAGATGTCGTTGTCCAGCATTATCGAAAGGCCGTTCTTAAAACTACTGGTATCGATCAATTGGTTATGCCCCCAAAAACTCCTTACAATTCGCCCAAATTATAACATAATGAAGACCTACTGGCAAATTACCGCGGGCGCGAATGTGTTCAAAATATTCACTGGCATACCCAAGCCAAGCCAGCCGATAGACGCGGAAAAATAACTGACTGCTATCATCTGCAGACTATCATAAACGGTGACCATGTGTTGGCGTGCGCTGTTCCGGGAATCAAGATCAGTATAACGGCTAATGGATACACGAATTGCGCTTATTACAGTTTGTCAATGGGATTTCAAACCTCTTAGCGCTATGTAGTTGCTGATCGATTAGCTGGCAGAATCTATTTCCAGACAGCAGTGTAGGCCTTCTGAGCATACCTGTCGGTCATTCCCGCGATAAAATCGCAGACAGCCCTGGCGCGAGCCTCTACGTCTTCGGTGTCAGGCAAAACAGGATGCAATTCCGAACTTTCTCTATTCTCTGTTCCCTGTTCCCTGTTCTCTATCTCGCGTTCCACACTCATGTAGTATCTGAAGAGCTCTTTCAGCATCTCTCCTGCCTGCCGGAGTTCGATTATCCCCGGATGGTCGCCGACATAGACCCGCTGGAACAGAAAGTCCTTCAGGCAGTTCATCGCACGGCGGTGGGACTCGCTGATCGAGATCGAGTTCTTGCCCATGCTTGAGTTGATGACATCGAGTACTATGCTGCCGATGCGCTGGGAATACCTGTTTCCGAGAACGCGAGTAGCTTCTTCCGGCAGGTCCGACCCGTGGATGATGCCGAAGCGGATAGAGTCGTCAATGTCGTGGTTGATGTAGGCTATCCGGTCTGCAATCCTGACGATCTTTCCCTCGAGCGTTGCCGGACCGCTCAAGTCGATTTCCAGGTCCTCACGGCCTTTAGAGTGGTGTAATATCCCGTTTCTGACCTCCCAGGTGAGGTTCAGTCCTCTACCGTTGTTTTCGATATGATCGACTACCCTGAGGCTTTGTTCAGCGTGATGAAAGCTTGCGCCAGGGATGTATTCGCGCAGCACTTCATCCAGAGCCTGCTCCCCCACATGGCCGAACGGGGTGTGGCCGAGGTCGTGGCTGAGTGCGATTGCTTCCGTGAGGTCCTCGTTCATCCTGAGGGCTTTCGCGATGGTGCGGGCGATCTGAGAGACTTCGAGTGTGTGGGTAAGGCGCGTCCTGCAGTGGTCTTCCTCCGGGTCGATGAATACCTGGGTCTTATGCTTCAACCTGCGGAACGCCTTGGAGTGGACTATCCGGTCACGGTCGCGCTGAAATTCCGTACGAACAACATCCTTTTCTTCTTCACGCACGCGCCCCTTCGACTCCGCCGAAAGACATGCGTAAGGAGAAAGAATCTGACGCTCTAGCTCTTCATACTGTTCTCTGATCGTCAATTGCTCAGTCATCCAGAATATTTTTGATCACGAAAACGTTGATAGCCCAGAGGATCCATGCTCTGGGCCCATTTTTCCGGGGCATCCATGCCCCTTGCTTTTCTATCTACATCCACCGCATTATCGTCCTGAACCGCGGAGACACGGAAGAGACTGAGACGCGGAAGGTAGAAATCCATAAATTTGCCTTTCTCTTCCATGGATTAGTGAGCATCGATAGAAAAGCGGAAGCGAGAGCTTCCGCACTCCAAGGGATTAGTGGAAAGTGTGCTTCGGGATGCTATACCAAAGCATAAGGATCCACCATTCGCGTTTCAAAAGCTGATAGCCGACGGCTGATAGCTTTTTACGAGCACAACCTTTCGAGTAGCAGCGGTTTGACTTCCTCGACCGGCACGCGGATCTGCTCCATCGTGTCGCGGTCGCGGATCGTGACCATGTTGTCTTCCTCGACTGTCTGGACGTCTACCGTCACGCACCAGAGGGTCCCGATCTCGTCCTGGCGCCTGTAGAGCCGGCCTATCGATGCCGTATCGTCGTACATCGTTGCCATAACGGGTCTGAGTTCCGCTGCGAGCTTCTTTGCCGTCTCGACGATGTCCGGCCGGTTCCTTAGGAGCGGCAGCACTGCAACTTTTACCGGGGCGAACGCCTTGTGCAGCCTCAACACAGTGCGCTTGTCCTTCTTCTCGCCCTTTACGATCACTTCTTCTTCGTAGGCATCGACTAAAAACGCAAGAAGCGATCTGTCGCACCCGCCCGACGGCTCGATGACATAAGGTACTACGCTTTCTCCGGTGGCCTCGTCGAAGTAGGACATGTTCTCGCCGGAGTGTTCCATGTGCCGCTTGATGTCGAAATCCGTCCGGTTTGCGATACCCTCGAGCTCGGACCATCCCATTGGGAAGAGATATTCGATATCCGTCGTAGCTTTGGCATAGTGCGCAAGCTCGTCAGGATCGTGAGCCCGCAGTCTCAGCCTTTCTTGGGTGATACCATACTTCAGATACCAGTTGTACCTGGCCTCGATCCACTTGGCATGATACTCCTCGTCCGTTCCCGGCATGACGAAGTATTCCATCTCCATTTGCTCGAACTCGCGCGTCCTGAAGATGAAATTGCCGGGAGTGATCTCGTTCCTGAACGACTTTCCGATCTGTGCGATTCCGAACGGCAGCTTCTTCCTTGTTGCCTGCTGCACGTTTTTGAAGTTGACGAAGATCCCCTGAGCTGTTTCAGGTCGAAGATATACGGTTGCGGCACTGTCCTCGACAGGCCCCATGAAAGTTTTGAACATCAGGTTGAACTGCCGTGCTTCAGTCAGCTCTCCGCCGCATGTCGGGCACTTGTCACCTTCCAACTGGTCTGCCCTGAAGCGCTGCTTGCACTCTTTGCAGTCGACCATCGGGTCGGTGAAACCTTCGACGTGGCCGCTCGCTTCCCATACGCGAGGGTTCATCAGGATAGCCGAGTCGAGGCCGACCATATCCTCCCTCACCCGCACGTTGTCCTGCCACCAGGCTTCCTTTATATTGCGTTTCAGCTCGACGCCGAGCGGACCGTAATCCCAGGTACTTCCGATCCCGCCGTAAATCTCACTGGACTGAAAAATGAAACCGCGCCGCTTGCATAGCTCGACGATTTTCTCCATCGTCACCGCAGGCGGCGCTACATCAGTTTTGCTATCAACCACTTAACTGGTTCCTCCCAATTGTGCAAAAATTCCAAAATCGTGCTGAAAAGGACACTCAATTGTAACGTTCCATGCCGAACCCGGTCAAGCGAAGCGGCAATCGGTGGTTTTGTGGGGGAGAGCCACAGTTAGTAGTCTATGACCTCTACCCTACAGCCCCCGTATCTGCCCTTTGTATCTCTCTCTCAGCGCATCGTTGTATTCGTCGCTGCCGTCGAGGTTCGCGCTGATGAGTACAGGCGGGGTTACGCCCATTTTTGCGATGTTTTCGGTCGCCTGGACCAGAATGGAGTTGATGATAAACGTGCAGGCTACACTCGAAGTCGCTCCGACCTTGCCCCGGACTCCTTCTATCTCCACAACCGCGTCCCCCGGCTCGCAGCAGTTATCTACGACCACATCCGCGATCTCGAAGAGCCGTTTTCCGCTCGGATGCCTGGATGTGACCGATTTCGAGTGCGCAAGGGATGTCAGCGCGATGACCTTCGCTCCGCGCTTCTTGCTCTCTAGCGCGACCTCTATCGGGAGCGCATTTCTTCCTGAGTTCGATATGACCACGACCACGCCGTTGTCCACGTCATAGTTCTTGAGCAAAAGCTCGGCGTATCCCGGCAGGCGCTCGATCTTGCCGAACGTTTTATCGAAAATAATATCTATCGGGACCATTCCGCCCGCTCTCCCATGTGCCTCAAGCGCTGTAATGAGCGAGTGCCCGCTCCCCAGAAGGTGCAATATACCGTTATTTGCTATATGTTCGGCTGCGATACGGGCTGCATCCTGTATCGGCTCGCTCTGTGTGGCTGCTATCTTCTGCAGGACGCCGAGCGCCTTCTCCTGATACTCCTGATACTTGGGCATGTGCAAAATCCTCCGCATAAACTAGAGGATATGGTATCACCGCTCGCACCTGCAGTCCAGTTTTTCGTTGACACTTCCTCGGGCGGATTTATAATCCAGCCCGCAGAGGCCGGATAGGGATCTGTGATCCCGGTTATTCGACTTTAATCGATCACCCGGCATCAGAGATGCCTAATTTACCCTTCCGGGAGGAATTGCAAATTCCTCCCGAGTAAGATGCGTTCGCCCTCGTCTACCGCATTGACACTGAAATTTCACGGTCATATAATGAGACTAAGGCCGGGTTAGCATTGCATCCCGGCTGCAGCTCTAGAGCCGCCCCAGTCCCGGGGAAATCTTTTTATTTGTGGTTCCGGCAATATGGGGACAAGCCCGGACCAGCGGAGGTATCTCACTTATGGCAAATGTAGTCCTGAAGGACTTGACCAAGACGTTCAAAAATGTCGTCGCGGTCGATGAGATGAACCTTGAGATCAAGGACAAAGAGTTTCTTGTGCTCGTCGGCCCGTCCGGCTGCGGCAAGACCACAGCGCTTCGGATGGTAGCCGGGCTCGAAGAATCGACTTCCGGTGAAATTTACATCGGTGACCGGCTGGTAAACGATGTATCACCCAAAGACAGGGACATCGCGATGGTGTTCCAGAACTACGCGCTTTATCCGCACATGACCGTTTACGATAACATGGCATTCGGGCTCAAACTCCGAAAAGTGCCCAAACCGGAGATCAAAAGGCGTGTACAGGAGGCGGCAGACCTTCTGGGTCTCGGTGAACTGCTCGACAGGAAGCCCAAACAGCTTTCGGGAGGGCAGAGACAGCGGGTCGCGCTCGGCAGAGCCATCGTCCGCGAGCCAAAAGTCTTCCTGATGGATGAACCGCTCTCCAACCTCGATGCAAAACTAAGGGTGCAGACCCGCGCGGAGCTCATCAAGCTCCACAGGCGGCTCGGCATTACCACCATATACGTGACCCACGACCAGGTCGAGGCCATGACCATGGGCGACAGGATCGTCGTTATGAAGGATGGGATCGTGCAGCAGGTCGATACGCCGCTCAATCTCTATAACAAGCCGGTAAACGTGTTCGTCGCCGGGTTCATAGGCAGCCCTGCGATGAATTTCATCGAAGCGACTCTCGAAGAAGACGGCAGCGGCTATTGGGTAAATGCCGGGAGCTTCAAGGTCAAGTCTCCGAGGGGAAAATCCGACAGCCTGTCGAGCTACGTGGGCAAGAAGGTCGTATTCGGTGTAAGGCCTGAGGATATTTTCGACAGGAACTTGAGCCCCGTCGTGAAACCTACCAGCGAGAATACCATCACCGCGATAGTGGATGTGGTGGAACCGATGGGCTCGACAGTAACGATGTACCTTACCACGGGCGGCCATAATCTTACCGCAACGATTGATTCCGAAGCGCCGATTGCCATGTCCAAGCCGGGTGGCGAGGTTTCGGTAATCCTGGAGATGAGCCGGACTCACCTTTTCTCCAAGGAAACGGAAAAATCGTTATAGTAATTTTCGATGCAAAAGTGGGGCGGTTTGTGGCCGCCCCTTTCAGAGACTGGAAGCACTATCTGGAGAGTTTTGGGTGTGAGCATAAAACCAACAGATGCAGCATTATAAGTGACTGTTTCCGTATGCTTCGGGATCGCTTTTCATCCCGAAGCATGAGTCTCCACATACTTACGGCTCAAAAATCAAACTCATCTGGAATTATAATGGATTCTCCGCCTGTATACCAAGCTGCGGAAGAAAATCCCCAATCTTCTGCCTGATCGATCAATCCGCGCCTTATGGGGTTCTGATGGATGTAAGCTAGCATCAGGACATATCCCAAGAGCTTCACATTCGTGACTCTGCGGCATTTATCGAGTGTATCGAGCACCGTTATGCAGGCTGTTCTGCTCCGAAAGACAGGGAGCTTATCTATGACGGAGCTGGTCCAGAAACAAGCTGCGCCGTCTATGTAGATGTTGTGGTGTCTGGCCGAAGTCATCTTTAGCGCTCAGTGTAGTCGATCATTGGGTGAATGTCGTGCTTCTCCCCGTGGTCCGGTAGGTCCACGGGGTAGGACAAACTGCGGTCCCGAAGCATAAACTATGTACCAGTTTTAAGGTTCTTGTGTTGCAATTCCTGCATCATATCAAAAGCAGTCTTTTTATGATGAGTATATAGCCATGCTATTTGCAATTTTTCTTTAGCATTTATCCTTTCTTCCTTAATAGCTCCACCCTTAATATGTCCCATAACTTTAAGGTCATCATTGGATTTACCAGTGTGAAATATTCCAACTGCTGCAAAATCACCTTTATCAAGATAATCGAACTGTATTGTGAAGCCCTTACCGTCAGGATATGGCATGACTAAGCATCCATTGTCAGCGTTATGGGATATTAAATCAAAACCTAATATTTTAGTGCCATCCTCAGGCTCAATACGCAGAAGATTGGAACTTACAAATTCTTGTCCATTAATAGTATCATTGCCACGATTGCCGAACATAAACACAGTCCAAGAGAGGTTACTGATAGGGTGTTTGTTATACAGAACTTCGAGAAAATCGATTTTTGCAATAGAATCATGAATCAACTGTTGTGTTAGTAGGGTGTATGCAAGTATCTTACTGTGCCTAGACTTTACATAAAATATATAGCTGGGCACTAAACCAATGATTAAACCAGGAATGCTATCAACGATCTTATCGAGTATAGCCACAACTACTATCCCACTTTCTGCATCAATCCAGTGATACGAACTCAACAAAAAGGCCGGGACGGAGCCCGGCCACTACTTTAGTTTCTGATTACTTCTAGCCGCATCGGCTGAAGCCGCACAGGCGGCAGACTACGCAGCCGCTTTCGTGCTCTATCGTGCCGCCGCAGTCCGGGCAGGCGCCCATCAGGTTGTCCAGCTTATCGGTCGTCTTGCTGATCCCTTCGCTGATCTCGCCGGTCTCTTTCGCGTCCAGATAGCGCTCCAGCGCGATCCCGATGGCATCGGCGCAGGATAAGACCGATCCTCCCGGTCCCCACGCGGGCGAAGGGCAGCGGATTCCTCTCAGGTGCTTGATAATCGACCTCGGAGAGACTCCGGACCTGAGTCCGATTGAAATCAGCCTGCCTATGGCCTCCAACTGGCTCCCCGCGCAGCCTCCGGCCTTGCCCATCGCGGTGAATACCTCGAACAGCCCGTATTCGTCCTCGTTTATCGTGACATACAGGTTGCCGCAGCCGGTGTTGATGCGCTCGGTCGAGCCGTAGGTCCTCATCGGCCTGGGTCTTGGCCCGCGGTTGACTTCTTTCTCGGTAGGCTCAGCCGTCTTCGGGCTCGACCCGGCGAAGGACAGCACCTGCGCCTCACGGCTGCCGTAGCGGTAGATGGTGCAGCCCTTGCAGCCCTCTTTGTATGCCAGAGTGTAGACCTCGCGGACGTCATCCGGGGTCGCGTTTTCCGGGAAATTCACCGTCTTCGATACCGCGTTGTCGGTGAACCGCTGGAACGCCGCCTGCATCCTGATATGCCATACCGGAGCGATGTCGAGCGCCGTGCCGAATATCCGTTGGACGTCGAGCGGAACACTGTCAATACCACGTACGCTTCCGCGCTCCGCGATCTCTCTCATCAACTGCTCGCTGTAGAACTCCCTCTCTCTTGCGATCTTCTCGAAGTGGGGGTTCACTTCCACAAGCTCCGCCCCGTCCATCACGCGGCGTACATAGCTTATGGCAAAGAGCGGCTCGACTCCGCTTGAGCAGCTTGCGATGATCGAAAGCGTCCCAGTCGGCGCGATAGTCGTGACAGTCGCGTTTCTGACCTTCAGCGCATCTCTGCTGTCGAAGATGCTCCCCTCGAAGTTCGGGAATACTCCGCGCTCTTCGGCAAGTTCGGTGGACATCCTTCTCGCTTCTTCGGAGATGAAGCTCATCACCTGCTCTGCTGTGTGGATTCCCTCTTCACTGTCGTACGGGATGCCGAGTTGGATCAAGAGGTCTGCAAAACCCATCACGCCGAGCCCGATCTTTCGGTTGGATCTGGTCATCTGCGCGATCTTTTTGATCGGGTATTTGTTCGCGTCGATTACGTTATCCAAAAACCGGACGGCGTTTCGGACTACTGCACGCAGCCGTTCGTAATTGACTGCCAGATGCCCGTCGTCCACAGTCACCATCCTGGCGAGGTTGATGGAACCGAGGTTGCACGACTCGTAAGGCAGGAGCGGCTGCTCGCCGCAGGGGTTCGTCGACTCGATCTCTCCGATGTGCGGCGTCGGGTTGTCGCGGTTGATCCGGTCGATGAAAATAATCCCCGGCTCGCCGTTCGACCACGCCATGTTGATGATCAGATCGAAGACTTTCTTTGCCGACAGGCTCTTTACGACCTTCCCGGTCCTCGGGTTCAGGAGATCGTAGTCCTTGTCCTGCTCAACTGCCTGCATGAACTTCTCGGTCAGAAGTACAGAGATGTTAAAATTGGTCAGCCTGTCGTTGTCCTTCTTGCAGGTGATGAACTCTAGGATATCGGGATGGTCTACCCTGAGGCAGCCCATGTTCGCGCCGCGCCTTGTTCCTCCCTGCTTGATCGCTTCCGTGGCCGAATTGAACACGTCCATGAACGTGATGGGTCCGCTCGATACACCGTTCGTCGATTGAACGACATCGTTTGCCGGGCGCAGCCGTGAGAAGGCAAACCCCGTGCCGCCGCCGCTCTTGTGGATAAGCGCTGTGTGTTTGATCGTCTCGAAGATGCTGTCCATGGAGTCGCCGATGGGCAAAACGAAGCAGGCGGAAAGCTGTCCCAGCTCGCGGCCGGCGTTCATAAGCGTCGGGCTGTTCGGCAGGAACTCAAGGTTCGAGATCATCTCGAAGAACTCGGATTTGATGGCCTCTATCTCGGTTTTAGACTTGCCGTAGTTCTCTTCGACCTCGGCCATAGCTCCAGCGACCCTCTGGAACATCCCGTCCGGCGTCTCTACCGTCTTACCATCTTCGTTTTTTCTAAGATACCGCTTCTCAAGCACGGTCAGCGCGTTTTGTGTGAGCATTCCCATCCTCCATGACCTTTTTTTGGGTTATAAGTGCAGAATTTACAAATAATATTTGTTGGTTTTTGGGACTCCATAATCCCAAAATGCGGCTGTTGACGCTTTATACGGTTGCCCGCCGCCGCTTGCGGCCCCCAAGCACATCTACGATCTCTTTGAACTGGGCAACATTTTCAAACTGCCAGTAGACCGATGCAAACCGGACATATGCCACCTGATCGAGCGCTCTCAGCGACTCGATGACCATATCCCCGACCTCGGCGGAGCTGATTTCCTTCCGGCCGCTGTCGTAGATAGCTCGCTCTATCTCATCTACCGCTGACTCCAGCGTCTCGACGCTGACCGGCCTCTTCTCACAGGCGGAGCGCATACCGCGCAGGACCTTGTTCCTGTCGAACGATTCGCGCCGCTGGTCCTTTTTGATGACCATGACCTGCATTTCCTCTATGTGCTCGTAGGTAGTGAACCTGCGGCCGCACTCGAGGCATTCGCGCCTGCGTTTAACTTCTTCGCCGTCGCGGACGCTTCTGGAGTCGAGTACTTTGTCTTCCTGGTATCCGCAGTAGGGGCATTTCACCTGTTTCAGCCTAACCTTCCTGATACTATATATTGTGGTGCGTTTCAAGATACCACACAAGATATACCGCGTCAATAGGGTTGGGAAACATTACCATGGGGAATTTTGCGCCCGCAAATTATGTCCTAAACTGTTCGATGAGCTTATCAATGTGCATCGAGCCCGCATAGCAATCGAACGGGCGATATGGTAAAATTACTATCTGAGCCCGGCAGCTTGAATCAGACTTACAGTCACCTGCTGTGCTCGGGAACTATGGTCGCACCCGAAAACCGCAGCAAAGATTCAAGATGGTCTAATATGGCTCCATTAATCTCAGTTATTATTCCAGTCTACAATGTTGAACCCTATTTAAAGCGATGCGTCGATTCTGTATTGGCGCAGACATATGCTAATCTTGAGATTATACTCGTAGATGATGGTTCGCCTGACAATTGCGGGCAAATATGCGACGAATATTCTCTGGCAGACACTAGAATTAAGGTCGTACATCAGGAGAATTGCGGGCTGTCGGCTGCGAGAAATACAGGCCTAAGGCACGCTGCAGGTGATTATATCGGTTTCGTAGACAGTGATGACATTATAGATAAAGAGATGTATGCTGTGCTTTATGCAGCTATGGAGGAGAATGAAGCGAATATAGCTGTGTGCCAGTACTTATGCTTTGACCGCGAAGAGGATATCAAGCCAGGAAGTGCCGGCAAGACTAGCTGCAGCACGAATATCGAGGTTTTGCATAACTATTTTACTCCCAGATGCGGACAAGCTGCTGTTTGTGTAAACAAACTGTACCGCCGTCATTTATTCGACGATATAGAATTCCCTCCCGGTCTCATCCATGAAGATGAATTTGTGACACATCGCTTGATATACCGCGCGCAGAGGATCGCGAATATCGAGAGGGAGATGTATTACTACAGGCAGACGCCAGGCAGCATTATGCAAGCTCTGTTTTCTGAAAAGAGACTGGATGCTCTGCAGGCTTTCAAGGAACGGATCGAGTTTTATAAGTCCAATGGACTGGCAGAGTTAGCGGACTTGACGGAGTGCTCTTATGCGTCTTTGTTAATGGAATTTTATTATATGGCCAAAGCGAATCCTGAGCTGCAAGAGTGCGCATCAAGATTAAGAAAAGAGTTCTGCCGTAATTACCCGCGATTCTTGAACAATCCGGCTTTCGGCCAACGCATAAGGATCAGTCTATGCTTATTTAGACTGTCGCCGTTTATACACAGAGCAGCCCTAGCGGTTTGGCAGAGATCAACCCGTTAAGATACATATTTCGTCTCATTCAGAAGGTCCCCCTGCTTACGCTGAGGGGACCTTCTGAATTAAGGGTTATTCGGCGCTTATTAAGCAGACAGCCCGCCTAAAGGGACGGAGATCCAGGGCGAACGGAAAGTGTCGTTCTGTATTTGCTTTCAAACTTCATCTGTCTGCCTGCTACATACCTTCTCGTGAAGTCCCTGATAGTGTAATTTTTACCCTCATAGAGCCAGAAGCTCATATGTGCGCTCATTCCCGGTCTCAGCAGTCTTGTATAGCGGATAATCGGGGTACCGCTTCTGTCTTCCCCAGTGATAACGACACCTCTCATCTGATTTGTCCGGTTAACAATGCTAAACCTGATAGGTCCCAGATTGGTGGTCCGGGGGCTTACTTCTATTCCTGTGTTAGTAATGGTAATCGTTCCTGTCTGCGGTCCATACCGCGGCCCCCGGCCGATTGGAAACGGCGTAGAGATGCTCATCTGGGTGGAGAATTTGCTCGTGAAGACTGATTCGTCATTCACGACCTTTTTCGCTGTGAAGTCATGGAAAGTATAGTTGTTGCCCTGATACATCCAGAACTCCATTGTCGTGCTGGCTCCGGGCATTATTCTCATCGAATAACGGAGCAGTGGGTCTCCGATCCTGTCCTGCCCCGTTATATACACGCCGCGCGCTGTATCCGAATTATTGACTACGGTAAATGTGACTGGGCCGGGATTAAGCTGCGCAGGCGTGATATCCAGTCCGGTATTCGTCAAAGTGATGGTTGCGCTCTGCCTGGGGAACGGCAGTAGATCAAGGTTTTGATCGGTTTGCTGGGCTGCAGCAGGGATGATAAGCATACCGAGCACAAGCGCTATAGCAAGTCCGATCCCTAATTTCCTGATAGGAAGATCTTCCTTCATCTCAATACCTCCTGATACAGTACAACGAGAGTTGGCCGTCTCTCTGCTTCTTAGCCTATTCCTAAATTACCCGCTGTTCATATGGAGAAAACAGCAGTGTATCAAGAGGTGGGTAGGGGATGGTATAGAATGTGGAGTACGGAATAAATGCATCATCATACCCCTCATCCCAACCTTCTCCCCTTGTGGGAGAAGGGGCAAAGTAGTGGGAATTACAGAAATACTAACCCCTATCTACCAGCCCCTGTCCTCAGTGTTTTAGAAGTGCGGTTCGAACTTGGAGAGCAGAGTTTCTTTCGACTGCAGTCCTACTGTCCGCTCAACGGCCTTTCCGCCTTTGAAAAGGATCAGTGTCGGGATGCTTGATACTCCGTATTTGCCTGGGGTCTGCTGGTTGGTTTGAACATCCATTTTGAAGACCTTGACCTTGCCTGCAAGCTCGGCCGCGACTGCGTCCACGGTCGGTCCAAGTGCCTTGCACGGTCCGCACCACTCCGCCCAGAAATCGACTATAACAGGCAAATCCGATTTTAGTATCTGCTCCTCGAATGTCGCTTCGGTAACTTCCTGCGCTGCGCTCATTGATATTTCCTCCAATAATTACTGGTATTTATGAATATATGAATAAAGGATACAGGATTTAGTGGCGGGATTGGCGGATATCGTGCTTCTCCCCGTGGTCCAGTGGGTCCACAGTTACTACTCCTGTGGCCCAATAGATCCACGGGGTAGGACGAACTGCGGTCCCGAAGCATACGTCATGCTGAGCTTGACTCAGCATCCAGGAATACCTGAAACTCCTTAGTTCATGGTGATATATAGCGGTATTCCGCATTCACCATTCAGCACTCCGCATTTCCCTGAATTCTAGATCCTTATATCCTAAATCCTCTTTTTTACGTCGTCGGCTGCTGCCGTGCCCAGCCGAAAAGGCGTTTGGCAGTGCCTTCGAGAATCATCTTCCTGTCCAAATCAGAGATACCGCCGTCGGCAAGGAGCCCGATGGTAAACGCGGGATCGGCAAACGGCAGGTTACTGCCGTAAACCATCCGGTGCGCGCCGACTGTTTCGACGCCGAGCCGGACCTTCTCCGGGCTTGGGCTGCCGGAAATTTCGAGCACCAGGTTCAGAGTGTTATCCGCCATAGCGATAGCGGTCCGCCATGCTGCTCCTCCCATAGACATGAGTATGAACTTGATCCCTGGAAAAGCTTTGGCGATCTCGTTTGCGGCGAGCACTCCCTCTTTGCTGGAAACGTCCAGCATGACCGGTTTTGCAAACCGGCGATGGGAGTTCAGGATATCATCGCATTCATCCAGCGTCACATGCCTTCCGGGGGTCCCGGATGTTATCGAAAGCGCGACGAACGATGGAAGCGACAGATATTTCCGCATATTATCTATGGACTCGGCTCGGTATTGGGTATTTACTACCGCACACCCGAAAATCGGTCCTTTGCCTGCGATGTCGTTAATAAACGCGTTCCCCCGGATAAAGTCGCAGGAGTTTGCGATGGTAGATGAGACTACAGTGCGCTCTATCCCGTACTTTTCCATCATCCTTGCGAGGTGGCCTTCCGTGAACGGCGTTCCCCACGTGGGAGTAGTCCCTATCTGCACGCGTACGTCTATAATTGCCAACTCTAGCCTCCCAGCAACCGTTTGATATTTCCGCCGAGGATCTTGGCGATGTCTTCATCAGACAGACCCGACTCTCGGACATAGTTTAGGGCTCCTGCGAGGGAGCTTCTGGGGCAGTCGGAACCGAATACGATCCTGTCCGCTCCGACCTGCTCCGCCAGGAACCGCAGCCCTCCGGGAGTTGTGAGGGAATGGGTCTCCGCATAGATGTTACTGTGTTTTTTCATAACGGAAACCGCTTCGGCCATCGTCTCGAAGACTATTCCTTCTAGTATAAGTACATGCTCCCTGCCGCCGATGATGTGTGCCAGTGCTGTCGCGTCTCCCGTGCGTCCGGCATTTATCATAACGGGTACGGATGTCTCCTCGAGCTCGTCGAGTATGTCCACCAGGACATTGTGATCGAGCGGCCAGCCCTGTTCTCCCGGAAAGAACCTGAACAGCTTGAACCCTTGAGAGATCAGGTTCGGTATCAGCTTGAAACCGGCAAAATAACCTCTCGGGTCGAGTGTCGCGACCGGAAAAATCTCCGCTTTGTTCTGGCATTCGCGCAGGGTCTCGGCGTTGCCGTCGTTATGGCTGTGAAAGATGCCGACAGTCGAGAGCGTAAGGCTCTTGGATATGCCATGACTCTTGATCTGCGTCATCAGCCGTCCGAGGGACAGGTCTGCTGTAACCCTCGGACACGGTCCGAACATGGTATTGGCGTCTATTATCTCCAATTCAGTCCCTCTAGCTCATCTTCGCCGCTTTTTTGAGGCGAGTGACGACGCGGTCCTTTCCGAGTAATTCCAGTGTTTCAAAGAGTCCCGGTCCTACCGTACGTCCGGTTGAAGCAGCCCTTACGGGGTGTATCACCTTGCCGCCTTCGGCTCCGGCTTCTACTCCGGCTTCGCGCACGGCTGTCTCGATATTTTCGATGCTCCAGTCGTCGAGAGTTTCCACCTTGTCGGCGACTTTCTCCAAAATCGCCGGAGTCTCAGGCTTCTTGATCCACTTGTCGAGCGCTTTAGGCTCGTAGTTGAGCTCATCAACCAAGAAAAACTCCGCAAGCTCCGGGGCTTCCGAAAGCACCCGCAGCCTGTCCTGTATAAGGGAAACCACCTTACTCATGTAGTCCATCTCGGCATCGCTCAAAGATTCGGGCGCAAGCCCGGCTTTTTTGAGATAAGGCAGCACAAGGTCGGTAAGTTCTTTCACACTCTTCTTCCGGATGTACTGTCCGTTCATCCAGAGGAGCTTCTGAGCGTCAAAAATCGCCGGATGGTTGATAATCCCTTCCAGCGTGAACTTCTCGACCAGCTCGCCGATGTCGTATAAGTCCCTGTCTTCGGCAGGGGACCACCCCAGAAGCGCCAGATAGTTGATCATGGCTTCCGGCAGGTAGCCTTCTTCGATATAAGTGGAGAAGTTTACCGAGCCGTGCCGTTTACTGAGCTTGCTTCTGTCCGATCCGAGGATAAGCGGCGGATGCACCCACACCGGCTGTTCCCAACCGAGCGCTTTATAGAGCTGCACATGCTTGGGCGCGCTGGATATCCACTCCTCGCCCCTCAACACATGCGTAATTTGCATCAAATGGTCGTCCACGACGCTCGCAAAGTGGTAGGTCGGGAAACCGTCGGACTTCAGCATCACAAAATCATCCTGAAGCGAGTTGTCGAACGACACTTCTCCCCGGACCAGGTCTTTGAATGTCGTAGTGCCGGACTCCGGCATAGCGAACCGGACGACGAAAGGCATCCCTTCGGCGTCGAGTTTTGCCCGTTCTTCCGCGCTCAGGTTGCGGCAGCGGCGGTCATAGCCCGTAGGCCGTTTTTCGGCTTCCTGCTGCTTGCGCATTTCGCCCAGCCGTTCGGATGTGCAGTAGCATTTGTAGACAAGACCCTGATCGATGAGCTGTTGCGCGTATTTCTGGTAATTCTCCAGCCGTTCGGACTGCGTATACGGCCCGTAAGGACCTCCGATATCCGGTCCTTCGTCCCACTGCAGTCCTGCCCACTTGAGGTCGCGCATAATCTCCTCAAGCGCTCCTGGCACGAGCCTCGTCCGGTCTGTGTCTTCTATTCTCAGTACAAAAGTACCGCCTTCATGACGGGCAAAGAGCCAATCGAAGACGGCGGTCCTGATGTTGCCGATATGTGGCGAGCCTGTAGGGCTCGGTGCGAATCTTACACGTACTTTCATATTTATCAGCTTTCAGCTATCAGATCAATCTTAACAGCTTAAGCGGAAGATCTTTTTATCACGAAAACACGAAATGGAGAAGAAAAGGAATCAAGATCGGATGTGATTTGTAATCGCGTCCGAAAAAGAACATCTGGATTTATAATCCAGGAACGAAAGATTTGTGTATGCCGTGCTTCGGGAAGAAAAGAATCCCGAGCATAAGGATGTCATGTATAACCCTATGCTTCGGGACCGCAGTTCGCCCCGAAGCACGAGTCTCCACAATTCATCCTAATCCATATTTCGTGCTTTCGTGATTAAGAAACTATCCGAATATGCTGCCGGATATCGTCTGATAACTTACTTTTTAATGTATTTCCTCTTTGTCTTATTGAATCCCTGTGACCGCTTCTTGGCATCGTACTGCCACTCGCCGGTCTTGCCCCGCGTATGGAACGCGTGGTAAGAACTGAGAACCGATGCGACCAGCCTTCTGGTCACGCGCCGTACCAGGTTTACCTCGGTGAAGAGCGGAACGAAGGCGATTCCCTTTCGGTAGTGCTCCAGTATCCTTGTGATTATATCGAATACCGGCATCTCGGTTGAATCGGCCTCGTTTTTCAGCTCAAGCAGTTCGAGCAGCCTGCTTGTCGGCACGAACACCAGAGGATCGGTCCTGTTGTCATAGATAAACCGGTACTCGCCCGGGCGCTCTGTCTTGTGAATCTCGAATGCTGCGCCGGATACAGGCATCTCGCTAGTGTACCAGTCCTTCAGTCCGTAGATGATCCGGGTCTTATTGCTGATCCAGGCATCTCTTCGGATACCCTCGTTGACGAGCGTTATCTGAACGATCTCCGGTTCTTTGTCGAAGAAGTCAGGATGGAACTGGATAAGCGGCATTGTCCCGGCTTCTTTGTGGTGATATAGAAGCGCGCAGCGCTGATATACGTCCAGAGGCTGATATACTGCCTCGCCGGGGTCCTCGTCCCCTATGTCCTGAACAAGCGGGTTGAGTATCTCCTGCCTGAGTCCCGAATCGAGCCCTTCGTCTTCCAGTTCCTGATCGTAGATGTCTCCCTCAGGTGTCTCGAACGGCACCGCAGGTGGAATGACGAGCACCGGCGGGACTTCATATGCGTATTCAGGGATAGTGCCGGCCTGTCTCCAGCGGCCGGTTCCGACACGGATGATCCGGTCTTCACCTTCGAGTGTTTCATTGAGGCTATCGAGCGCTGCATCATAGCCGCGTTCGCCCGGAGAGATCTCCAGCACGCTTTCCAGTATATCGTCCGCTATGACAGTACCGCCCTGCTTCTCGATGAGACTGACTATTTCGTCTCTATCCGCGTCCGTAATCACTACGGGTCCGGTCTCTGCGGCTTCTTCCTCCGCTTCGGCGGGAAGCTCCTCGATCTCGGAAGCTATGACCTGAATGGCCTTCATTACTTCCTGCTTTAGGTCGGAACTGATTGCTTTCTGTGTCGAAAGTATCTCTATCTGGTCGGATTCCAGGAGCGTGGCATAGAACCCCAGCGGGTCGTAGGCAGCTTTAAGCTGCTGCCAGGCGAAGAAGGCCAGAACTCTGACCGGAACAGGCTGTCCGAACTGATCGATGAACTGCGTAGCTGAACCGGGAATATCTTCAGCAGCCCACTTTGCCTTTTTTGCCAGTTTTCGATACGGAGCGACATCATCCTCTTCCATAAAGTTATCGAACAGGACATCATCGGGCTCACTGGAGTCCGTAACGAGCAGCCAGGAGGTCAATCCGTAACGCTCGTTGTCAAGCATGAAGAACTTTTCATGAGATGCGAGCAGCCGAGGCAGCATTTCTTTGTAATAGTCTTCCGCGCGGTCGAAGATGATCGCAAGCTCTTTGGCGAGCGCCGAAAGCGTGGTCGGCCTGCCGTAAGCTGAGATCAGGCTCTCGATTACACGCTCGAACGGGCGCTGGATGTCCTGCACTCTGGCGGCAACCGTCCATCGACGGTCAACCGGCTCGAACCTCTGGCTCTCCGTCAGTATGTGCCGGATAGTCCTCAAGGTCAGGTCCTCAAGTCCGATCTCCCTCAGCATCTCGCCGGTCTTGGCCGGTTCTTCTCGTCCGACCAGTGCATCGTATGCCAGGTCTTCCAGATAAACCCGCGCCGCCGTGCGGACCGGGTCTTCTATCTTAAGCTTTGTTGCTGATGTACTCACGCGTTATTCCTCCCTTAATGGGTCATGGGGTATGGATAACTCATTTATCTACCCACAACTCCCGCAATTAGAATCCAAACTTACAGTCAGATCGTATTCGTCTGATTTCACTACTCTCGTACGGACGATCTCGCCAGGTTGGGCGTGACCTCCTGCAAATCTTACAATTCCGTCTATCTCAGGCGCGTCGCGATAGCATCTTCCGGCATCCGGCGACTCCACAAGCACATCTATCTCTTTTCCGAGCAGGTTTTTGTTATGCTCGGCTGAGATTCGTCCGGCCAGCCTCATCAACCGGTCGAGCCTTTTAGCTGCGACAGACGGTTTTACCTGATTAGGCATCGACGCTGCCGGTGTGCCGTCCTCCTGCGAGTATTCGAACGCGCCGATTCTATCGAAATCGATCTCCTCGACAAACGATATCAGGTTATCGAACTCCTCGTCTCCCTCGCCAGGGAACCCGACTATGAACGATGTCCTCAGTGCAATCTCAGGAGATGCCTCACGAACCCGCCGTATGACATCGAGATACTCTTTTCTGCTGCCGCGCCGGTTCATCGCCCTCAGCACCCGGTCATCTCCGTGCTGGAGCGGAATATCCATATATTTGCAGATCTTAGGCTCCGATGCGACCAGTCCTATCAGCCCGTCCGTAATCCTGGTAGGATAGCAGTATAAAAGCCTTATCCACCTGACTGCGTCTATCCCGGCGATCTCCCGCGCCAGCCGCTCCAGGCTCCAGCCGTCGATGTCGTCGCCGTAGCGGGTGATGTCCTGAGCTATCAGGTTTACTTCAAGTACGCCTTCACTGGCCATACGCTCGGCTTCAGCCAGAATAAGCTCCGGCGGCCTGCTGTGAAACGGCCCTCGAATATCAGGTATCGCGCAGTAAGAGCACCTGTTGTCGCAGCCTTCCGCTATCTTGAGATAAGCGGTCCAGGGCGGCGTAGACCTGACCCTTTCGCCGCTTTTCAGCCAGATCGAGTCCGGCTTGCTGCAATCGACTACTTTTTCACCTTGAAGAGCGCGTTTGACTATCGACGGAAGGTCTGCGTTCCTGCCGACTCCGACAAACGCATCGGCTTCGGGTATTTCCTTCGCCAGTTCTTCCGCATAGCGCTCCGCAAGGCATCCTGCGACGACTACAGCCTTGCACTTGCCGGATTTCAACTGCACCGCGCCGAGTATTGCGTCGATGGACTCCTGTTTTGCGCTTTCAATGAACCCGCAGGTGTTGACTATTACCGCGTCCGCCTCTTCCGGCTCCGCAGTCAGCTCATAACCTGCTCTACTCAGTGCTCCGAGCATCTCCTCGGAATCGACCAGGTTCTTTGGACATCCCAAACTTATTAGACTTACTTTCAACTAATTCCCTTTGTTTCATTTTGAAACGCGAATTACGCGGATTTAACGGATTTTGCGAATGGTGGAGATTTACAGCATCTACCACTGGACTGATGGACCGGGGGATCTATGCCCCATGCTGTCTCTTTCGTGCTTCTTCGCGTATTACCCTATGCTTCGGGATCGTAGTTCATCCCGAAGCACGAATCTCCACTAAATTCCTTCTTTGCTTCGGACTGCTGCCGTCAGCTACTCTTCCTCTTCTTCCTCGTAAAAATCGTTGTCGCTCAGGCCGGTCGGGCCGCCGAAGAGCCGCTCCAGGTCTTCCTTGCTCACGAGTACCTCGCGCGGCTTCGATCCGTCCAGCGGACCGACTATCCCCTGCTGCTCCATAGTATCGACCAGTCTTGCTGCGCGGGTGTAGCCTATCTTGAACTTTCGCTGGATCATGGAAGTCGATGCATAGCCGGTGGTGACGATCATCCTGACGGCCTGCTCATAGACCGGGTCCGTCATTCCGCTGTCGTCGCCTACGCCGCCTCCGCTCGATGTTATATCAGTTGCCTCGATAGTGTAGACCGGCTTCCTCTGTGCCTTCAGAAAATCTACCACCCGGTGGGTCTCATCTTCGCTCAGGTAACATCCCTGGACTCGCATCGGCTTCTGCGCATCTATCGGCAGGAAGAGCATGTCGCCGCGCCCGATCAGCCTTTCTGCGCCGTTCTGGTCGATGATCGTGCGGCTGTCGACCTGGGACGATACGGTAAACGCAATCCTCGATGAAATATTCGCCTTGATAAGCCCCGTTACGACATCCACAGACGGCCTCTGGGTCGCAAGCACGAGATGGATGCCGACCGCTCTTGCAAGCTGGGCGAGGCGGCAAATGGATGTCTCCACCTCGGCAGCCGCCTGCATCATAAGGTCTGCAAGCTCATCGCAGACTATGACCATGTATGGCAGCTTTTCTCCGTCAGGCTGTTTTTCGTTGTAACTCTGTATGTTTCGGCATCCAGCGCGGGCTATCACATCGTAACGGTTGTCCATTTCTTTCGTGGCGGACCTGAAAATCGCCGCCGCCTGCTTTGCATCCCGCACAACCGGGCATGCAAGGTGAGGAATCCCGTCAAAAAGGCTCAGTTCCACCCTTTTCGGGTCGATCAGGATCATCTTGAGCTCGTCAGGAGTCGCCCGGTACAGCAGGCTCGCTATTAAAGTGTTCAGACAGACGCTTTTCCCGGAGTTGGTCGACCCTGCCACCAGCATGTGCGGCATTTTGGTCAAATCCGCAAACTTACTCTCGCCGGAAACGTCCTTTCCGAGCGCGAAAAGCAGCTTGGAAGCGTTTCCCTGGAACTCGTCGCAGTCGATAACCTCCCGCAGCCCGACCATAGCCGGGTTTTTGTTCGGTACCTCGACGCCGATGGCTGACTTGCCCGGTATAGGAGCCTCGACACGCACATCGATAGCCGCAAGCGACATAGCGAGGTTATCCGCAAGGCTTACAATCTTGTTGACCTTGATCCCCGGCGCGAGATGGATTTCATAACGGGTAACGGTCGGTCCATGAGCAATCTCTACGACATCGCCGGAGACTTTGAACTCCTCAAGAGTCCGCTCGATGACTTCGACATTAGACTTCAGCTCAGCCTCGACCCGCTGTGGTGGGGGCTGAGGATCGGCAAGAAGCGAAAGCGGCGGCAGCCTGAACTCGGCTTCTTCGGAGTCCGTCAACTCCGGTTCCTCTACGGGCGCGGAAGTCTTTATCTTAGCACCATGGCTGATAGTGACCGGAATCTTCCGCTGGTCCGGTTTTACCGGTGCGATCTCTTCGGCGGGGTCGCCCTTTCTGACAAGGACCGGGAATAGACGCCGTTTCTCTTCGGGCTCCTTCTCCTCCGGCTGCTCTACAGGAGCTTTCACGGCAGGCTTTTTCCCGTTGCTCTTGGGCGCATTTGCCGCTACAAGCCGGTCACGGGCAATCCGCGCGCCGTTTGCGGACATATCTCTCAATCTTGCGATCACATTCGCAAGTGGAACGTCGAAGGTGATGTAAACACCTAGAACTATGATGAGTGCGAAAAGTATCTTCCCGATCAGAAGTCCTGCGAAGGCCTTTATGCCGGAGGCTATAGCCCAGCCAAGGATGCCGCCGTACGCCCACTCCTCACCGGCAACTTGAAGGCCTGTAAGCCCCTTCCATCCGAGGAACGAGAGGAAGACCATAGAAGACCCGATCCCGGCGTTCCGTGACCAGATGGTGATCGGACCGATGATGAAGAGCGTTCCTATGAGCGCGCATAAAAACGGGAATATGTAGGCTCCAACCCCGACCAGGCTCATAAGCGAGGTCTTGATCCACAGGCCGAGCACGCCGCTCGTACCGGGCGCGATCAGACTTATCAGCATAACCATCCCGAGGAATACCAGAATGATGCCGGTTATGTCGAAAGACTGATTTGAATTTTTGGATTTTCGCTTGCGCTGAGTCCTTTTTCGCAAGGGTTCGGAATCCTTCCGGTGCCGTCGGACAATTGTATCATGCGACACACCAAGAAATTATTATAAACCAGCGGGCATCCCCCAGTCAAACTTTTCGGTCTTGTCCGAGAGGCGGGTGCGAGTGAAATTGCGGGTGTCTGATGTGCTATAATACTCTCCTGCTATCGCTAATAGAAAGGATATTTCCATGTCCGTCAAAATACCGGTAAATACGGACCGTCTCATCATCAGGGAATTCTCACCCAACGACTGGGAAGCGTTTCATGAATATTCAACTCAGCCTGATGTTCTCCAGTTCCACAAATTCTCGCCGGAATCCGAACTCGATACCAGGCGCTTTTTGGATGAGATAGTAGCGAGTCAGTCCGATTTGCCCAGACGCCGGTTTGAAATGGCTGTCACCCTGAAAACCGATGGTCAAGTCATCGGAGGGTGCGGTTTGTACCTGCTGCCAAGGCCGGATCAGGCCGCCATCGGATACGTGCTGAACCGCAATTTCTGGGGGATCGGATATGCCACGGAGGTCGCGGAAGCGCTTCTCCGCGCGGCATTCACGGATATGGGAATACACCGCATATCTACCTGGTGCGATACGGAAAATACCCGCTCAGCGAGGGTGCTGGAAAAAATCGGGATGCGCCGTGAAGGGCACTTTGTCAAGGACAGGTGGCACACAAGCAAATGGCGGGACTCCTATTCTTACGCCATCCTGGAAGAGGAGTGGACGAAGCGCCATTCTGAAACCGGATGCTGAAGCTGAATATTCAGCCGACTCCGACTACTGCTTGATCTGACCGGTAGTCCGGCTTATACTGAATCCTGGAGTAATTATGGGTGATAAGCCATTAGTAAAAAGCCGAATAGTGCGGCGCGGGGTTGCCGGAGTAACCCTGCTGACGGTGTTGCTCGTCATTACGGTACTTGTCTCGGTGGGGATCGGAGCGGAGCACACGCCGTTTTCGGTGGTCGCAAAGATAATCAGCTCGCATATTTTCGGTAATCCTCTTTCTTCGAACGGTGCAGGCGGGTCTGATCTGATGGTGCAGGATACCATTATCTGGCAGATGCGCCTGCCCAGAGTGCTTCTCGCTGCCATCGTAGGAATCCTCCTGGCTGTCGCAGGGGCGGCACTGCAGGGGCTTCTACTGAACCCATTGGCCGATCCTTATACCGTCGGAGTCTCTTCCGGTGCGGCGTTTGGAGCAGCGATAGCGTTTGTTCTCGGTCTGTCGGGCTGGCTCGCGGGGTTCGGCGTTCCCATAGTTGCGTTTATATTCGCACTTGCGGCTATGCTTGTGGTCTACTCGCTCTCCAGGTTCGGCGGCAGGGTGTCCATTCACTCGTTTCTCCTGGCGGGAGTAGTCGTCGGCTCATTTTTGTGGGCGGCGCTGACTTTCGTGTTGACGCTTGCGGGACAGGACCTCTCGGTGATTATCCACTGGCTTCTGGGGAGTTTTGCGGACAAGCCCTGGTCTTATATCGTGATGATCCTTCCGTTCGCTGTGATCGGACTGGCTGTACTCGTTGCGATAGCCCGTGACCTCAATGTCTATTCACTCGGGGAAGAGACCGCGCGGCATCTTGGGGTGGATATAGAAAAACTCAAGCTGATTATCATCATCACTACCTCCCTTATCACTGCTGCTGCGGTATCGGTGAGCGGGATAATCGGGTTTGCCGGGTTGATAGTGCCGCACATCGCCCGGCGGATGTTCGGTTCGGACCACAGGGTGCTCCTGCCGACGGCAGCGCTTTCCGGCGCGATACTTATGGTCATCGCAGACACGGCTGCGCGGGCGCTTGGAGAGGTCCCGGTGGGTGTAATCACCGCAATGCTCGGCGCGCCGTTCTTCCTTTACCTGCTTCGCCGGGGGTAGGCAGCTTTCCTGAGCTGCTCTACTGCTCGAGCATCGACCGTTACAGCGCCGATAGAAGTCCCGCCTTCCGCGTCGGTGCCGTGAGCGTCGGACCCTCCGGTCGCAATCAGCCCGAATTTCCTCGCAAGAGCCTGATAGCGCAGGGTGGTCTCCGGCGGCTGGTTCGGATAGAAGACTTCGAGTGCTCCGAGCCCGGATTTCATGAGTAGAGGGATCAACTCATCATGTCCTGTATGCGCAGGATGAGCGAATCCAGCCACCCCACCGGCATCGACGATGACCGATACCGCATCATAAGGGCTCATCTTTATTCTTTCGACGTATGCGGGGGCTCCTCTGACAAGAAACTGGCTGAACGCGCCGCTGGGGCTTTCGACCACGCCGGCTTCATAGAGCGCTCTCGCCACATGCGGCCTGCAGATGGGTCCTGGTCCGGCTATGGCAAGCACCTGCTCCAGTGTGATCGAGATTCCGAGCGCGCGCAGCTTCTCGACAATCTTTTTCCCTCTCTCGAACCGGCCGTTTCGCAGTTTTTGGAGCTCTTTTTCGAACTTTTCCGATTTCCAGTCGATGAAGTAGCCGAGAATGTGGGCTTCGACCGCGCCTATGTCCGTATTGATCTCCACGGCAGGTACGACCTCGATACCCAGGCGATTACCTGCTGAGACTGCCTCCTCGATTCCGTCGACCGTGTCGTGATCGGAGATAGCTATAGCCGCAAGTCCGGCGCGCGCGGCTCCTTCGACCACCTGAGCAGGTGCCAGCCGTCCGTCCGATGCCGTCGTATGTAAATGCAGGTCTGCCCGCGCGTTTTCCATTAGTCATTAACCCTTTTCCAAATAATACTCAAGAGTTTCCCTGATAGCAAGGGGATGCAGGGCAAACGCATCTTAATCAGGGGCGCAGTGTGAACGAAGTTTACATAAAGTATCATTACCGCAACACAGGTACTTTGGAAGCTCACGTCGAAGTAGCAAGTATTACACATATAGGAGTTTGCCT
>JBDKSP010000121.1:0-21541 GCA_039680575.1 Armatimonadota bacterium | reverse complement strand
GGTATTACCTGAAACTCTCCCCGGAAGATTTTCGGCTATAGCCGAAAATCCATAGATTCAGGGTCCATTTTTTTCCTGGATGCTGAGTCAAGCTCAGCATGACGTTGTGATAATTCAGCATGATGTTATACTCATCAACTCTGAACTCTTGCCATACCTCAGCCCTTTCTCTTATCTCATCTGTGCTATAATATAGCTGAGAATATTTAGATTTGGAGAACGTACCATCAAGTTTCAGATACATAATGAGAGCACACAGTGCCGTGCGAGGCGGGGGACGCTTACTCTCCCTCATGCCACGGTCGAGACGCCGGTTTTCATGCCGGTCGGGACTCAGGCGACAGTAAAGGCGGTCACCCAGGAAGAACTTGTCGAGATCGGGTTTCCTATTATCTTAGGGAACACTTACCACCTGTATCTCAGGCCGGGGCATAAGGTCATCGAACGAGCCGGAGGGCTCCACAAGTTCATGGGATGGCCGAATGCCATGCTCACCGACAGCGGAGGGTTCCAGGTCTTCAGCCTTGAAAAGCTTCGGCTGGTCGGCGATGAAGAGGTCATATTCAAGTCCTACATCGACGGTTCGACACATCATTTCTCCCCGGAATCCGTGATGGAGATAGAGGAATCCATCGGCGCTGACATTATGATGGCGTTCGATGAGTGCGTGGAGTATCCTGCAACCCATGAGCGGACAAAAGAAGCGATGGAGCGCACCCATGCCTGGGCTCTCCGCTGCAAGACCGCGCATAAGACCGATCAATCGCTTTTTGGGATCATTCAGGGTGGGGTATACGAAGATCTACGCAAACAGAGCGCCCATGCGATAGTCGATATGGACTTTCCGGGCATCGCCATAGGCGGTGTTTCTGTCGGTGAACCGAAGCAGTCGATGCTCGACGTAATGGACTGGGTAGTCCCGGAGCTGCCGCGCGATAAGCCGCGCTACCTGATGGGTGTCGGGACTCCAGAAGACCTGCTGGACGCCGTCTGGCGCGGTATAGATATGTTCGACTGCGTTCTCCCGACAAGACTCGGCAGAAACGGGTCGCTTTACACGACCTATGGCAGGATCAATATCAAAAACGCCAAGTTTACGGAGGATTTTAGCCCGGTCGATCCTGAATGCGACTGCAGAACGTGCCGGAACTACAGCGCGGCGTATCTCAGGCATCTGCACATGTCCGGGGAGATACTTGCCTCACGGCTTGCGACCTATCATAACCTTTATTTCTATCATAAACTGATGGCAGGGATACGCGAAGCCATTGAGCAAGACCGGCTGAAAGAGTTCCGCCGCGACTTTCTGGCGAAATACCACAAGCACCGCGCGAATGTGCATGATGACTCGTGCCGGGAAGAAAATTAATCACGAAAGTAGGAAATTAGGAAAGTACGAAAAGGGAATAGAGAAAGCTATCAGCTTTCCACTAATCCTTTCTCCCTTTCGTGTTTTCGTGAGAAAAACAAGGACAAACACAATGGAAAAGCAGATAATAACCCTCGATCTGGTTCGGAAAGACGAGGATGTCAAAACTTACATAGCAAAAGCTAACGAGCAGATGAACGCGCTTGGATATACGGAGCATGGGTTCCGCCACGCCGGGATTGTGGCGGAGATGGCGCGGAGCATACCTATAAACCTCGATCTGGAACCAAGGTTGGCCGAGCTTGCGGCCATAGCAGGTTATCTCCATGACCTTGGGAACGCCATAAACCGGAACATCCACTGTGAGACCGGGGCTATTATGGCTTTTTCAATCCTCACCCGTATGGGAATGCCGACGGAAGAGATCGGGACGGTCATTGCCGCTATCGGAAACCATGAAGAAGAACTCGGACAGCCCGTGTCGCAGGTAGGCGCAGCGCTGATTCTTGCAGACAAGGCAGATGTGCATCGCTCGCGTGTCCAGAACACAAACCCGCTGTCCTTCGACATCCACGACCGGGTAAACCATGCCGTGCAGCACTCGCAGCTTCGGGTAGATAACGACGCCAAGACTATCAATTTAGAACTGACGACCGACTCCCAAGCCGCAAGCGTGATGGAATATTTCGAGATATTCCTCACGAGAATGTTGATGTGCCGTAGAGCAGCGGATTTCTTCGGCTACAGGTTCAGACTGGTCATAAACGGCAGGGACCTGTAGGATTCTTGTAGGGAACAAAAAATGTGGCCGGGCTCTGTCCCGGTCCCGATCTTTTTATCGGCATACGCCATCCGTAGTCTTGAAGCGCTAAGGGGATTGGCGGAGGCTTTATATTTCGGCGCGTGTGTAGTTTGCGTTGAAGTCAACTTATCGGATTGGTGGAGACTCGCGCTTCGGTTCCCCGTGGTCCAGTGGGTCCACGGGGAACCGAAGCATAAGAAAGTATTTGAAACACCTTACTATATTCACTTTTTTATAATTGGAATATCCATACCGTATTTATTCAAGATACGGTATAAAATTTTGTTTTGTGCCAAAGATATATGCCGACACTTACCAGTATCATATATCTTGATAACAGGGTTTCCTTCAAGAAGCTCCGGACAAAAAGTGATGCTTTTTCGCCCATTAGTCAGAGTAACTGAAACATCAATGTCGAACATACGTGCTCTGCCATCTTGCGTAGCCCATCCACCTAATATCTTCTTCAGTGCCGCTATATCATTTTTATCCGTTATCACTGCATCAACATGCTCCTTGGACCAATAATCCTTTACATAGGCTTTTGTCGCAAATCCAGTGTCAATTCGTGTAGCACCGCTTACTCCTTCTATAATAGACCACGGCACATACCAGTAGAATATAAACCCCAATATCAATGCTGCAAGTACTACAATAATCATTTTTTTTAAATTAATCATTTCTCTTTACCGGTTTTTATACTTCGGCGCGCGTATTTTGCGCCGAAGTCAACTTATCGGATTGGTGGAGACTCGCGCTTCGGTTCCCCGTGGTCCAGTGGGTCCACGGGGTAACTGCGGTCCCGAAGCATACAAAAAGATAGCAGGGGCATGGATGCCCAGGAGAATTGAGACCGGGGCATGGATCCCCCGGTCCATCAGAATCGCGGCAGCAAAGCTGCCGATGGCCGGGACGGAGCCCTGCCACTACATCCCAAATCAAAAAAGCCGGAGTCCGAAGACTCCGGCTTTCTAAGTTGCGATTTACCAGCGTCGTCCGCCGCCGCCGCCACCGCCGTAGCCGCCGCTGCGACCACCGCCGCCGCCGTAGCCACCACGACCGCCGCCACCGCCGCGTCCACCTTCGGTGCGCGGTCTGGCTTCGTTGACTGTCAGTGTTCTGCCGCCGAACTCTTTGCCGTTTGTGGCATCGATGGCTGCCTGAACGTTCTCCTCGGGAATCTCAACGAACCCGAATCCCTTGTCGCCGATGATTCTTACTTCGGCTATTGGGCCATACGGCTCGAACAGGGAACGAATATCGTTCTCTGTGGTGTTGTAGGACATATTTCCTACATAAAGTGATTTGTTGGCCAATTGCTTGCCTTCCTTCTGGGAATATCCCTTTGATTCTCAACGATAAGCACGAGGCATGAATGCCGTAACGGGGATCCGATCAGTCGCAGAAGGTACTAGCAATCCACGGATACGAAAACACCGGTGCTGGGCGTTGATTTTAACCTTGAACAGTATACCCACATAAAAGAATATATGCAACCTATATTTTTATATTATTCTGATAAATTTTCAAAGGATATATGAAACTCTGCTTAATCAGGACTGTTATTGATCTTCTGAAGCGCCGTAAGCGCGCGTTCTATCAGCTTTGCGCGGCGGATTTCATCCTTCTTTTCGTGTGGGATGAGAGGCGGCAGAATACCAAAATTAACGTTCATTGGCTGGAACGGCTCGACTTCGGTGCTCGATATATACTTGAGAAGCGCTCCGAGCATTGTTTCTTCCGGCAGCACGACCAATTCCTTGCCGTGGACAAGCCGGGCGGCGTTAATCCCTGCGATTATCCCCGATGCAGCGGACTCCATATACCCTTCTACACCAGTCAACTGCCCTGCGAAAAATATCTCTGGGTCGGACTTGAGCTGCAGGGTGGGGGAGAGGAGCTGTGGGGAATCGATATACGTGTTCCGGTGGATTTGCCCGAGCCGGGCGAATTTCGCGTTCTCAAGTCCGGGTATCATCCTGAACACCCGCTCCTGATCGGGCCATTTGAGCCTGGTCTGGAAACCAACGAGCCCGTAGACCGTTCCTTCCACGTTTTCCTGCCGCAGTTGGACGACCGCGAAATAGTTCTCGCCTGTTTTGGGATGACGGAGCCCCACCGGCTTCATAGGCCCGAATGCGAGAGTCTTTGCCCCTCTTGATGCCAATTCTTCAATAGGAAGACACCCTTCGTAGAACCGGACTTTCTTCTCGAATTCGTGAAGCGGAGCCAATTCAGCCGAAAGGAGCGCGTCACGGAACTCAAAATACTGCTCCTTTGTGAATGGACAGTTGAGATACGGCGTCCCTTTATCGTACCTTGCGGCTGCAAAGCATATATTTCGGTCTATGGAATCCGCATACACGGACGGAGCGATGGCGTCGTAGAAGAACAGCCTGTCCATGCCGGTGATCCGGGCGATCTCGCTTACGAGCGCATCAGATGTAAGCGGACCGGTGGCTATTATGAGCGGTCGGTCCGGCGGAAGCTCCTTTATCTCTTCACGGCATACCGTTATCCTGGGGCGGCTTTCAATGCGTTTTGTCACAAGTTCAGAGAACCGTTCCCGGTCTACGGCGAGCGCCTGGCCTGCGGGGACGCGAGTCTCATCTGCACATGGGAGGAGTATCGAACCAAGCTGCCGCATTTCTTCTTTGAGCGCGCCGTGGGTCGATGTCAACGCCTCGGACTTAAGCGAGTTGCTGCAGACCAGCTCAGCAAGCTGCCCGGATTCGTGCGCCGGTGTCATCACGACAGGCCGCATTTCGTAAAGCAGTACATCTACGCCGCGTTCCGCTGCCTGCCAGGCTGCCTCGCACCCCGCAAGCCCGCCGCCAATTATAATTACTGATTGCAAATCTATTTTACCTGCCTGCTGTGTTCAATATTGAGTTGATATCGATTATATAACCACCACTGGATCCTGCTACACTCGGCAAATGTCCATCCCATTTATCTATCCATTCGCGGGCAATGACCTTTGAGCCACCGGACACCTGCAGCGCAGCTGCGTTCAGCTTGGCGGCTTGGGATACACCCATGGCTCTTGTTATCTGGGTCTGCCTCTCCAGCTCAGCCTTCTGAAGAACATATCTCTGCTTTTCAGCCTCCTGCTGAGCAACCTGCTTTGATTCGATCGCTGCGTTAAACTCCGGTGAGAAGTTGAAATTCGTGATCGACAGTCCCGCAGGTTCCACTATCAGGTCATAAGCTCTGAGCCTTCTCGTTATATCTTCTTCAACCTCGGCCTTCACGGCTGACCTGCTCTTGATTAACTGCTCTGCAGTGTATCTTGCAGTAACCATCTTAATCGATTCCTGAACAGCCGGATCGATTATCCTATCTTTATAATTCGTGCCTACATTGCGATATAGATCACCGGCTCTTTTCGAATCTATATGGAAGTTCAAGGCGAGTGAAGTTGTCACTATCTGAAGGTCTTTGGATGCCGCTGTAGCCTCACTGGACTCTTTCTGCGTCCTAACTTCCATCATCTCAACTCTGTTGACGTAGGGAACAACTATATGAATACCTTCCGAAAGCACCCCTTTTACTGCCGAAAACTGCAGCAATATTCCTCTATGACCGGCTGGAACCTGGACTAGGGATGCGGAAAGTATACCGACTACGACAAGGACAATTCCTGCAATACGCGAGGCCCATGACCACGGTTTCAGGTTGATATGATCACCTGTCTCATTATGGAAATGAACCAGCATATAAGCCACTCCGATTAGTATAAGACCAAAAACGGCAGTACCCACAGCAATTACCTCCCAGGTTCAATAAGTTTGAATGAAGTGTACAATGGCTGAGCTTGATTGTCAATGAGGACATAAAGATAGCCGAAGGACTGTTGGTTTTGTGGTGTTTTGTGTGCGCGATAGCATCCTGCAAAAGATAACAGCATTTTACAGGATGAATTCTGCATTTTTACCATATCCGTATTGGGGAAACCTCGCTAAAGTACGGAAGAACATTGATACTACAGAAAGTCGTGTCGCTGGGTTCTGAGCCGCCCAGACTATGAATTGGTAGAAGGAGATACCTACAGATCATGACCAGACATGCGGGACGAGATGTGATACACCGGTGGGAAGGGAATCCAATGGTTACAGTGGAGGACATTCCGTTTCACTGTAATTCGGTGTTCAACGCCGCCGCCGTAATGCATAACCACCAGTATCTGCTTATGCTTCGGGTGGAAGACTTGAAAGGAAGGTCAGTCTTTGCGCTGGCTCGCAGTAATGATGGTTTTCATTTCACGGTAGAATCCGAACCAGCCATGGTTCCGTCAGATGAAGAGCCGTTCAAAACCTACGAAAGCAGAGGGATAGAAGACCCCAGGATCAGTGTAATCGACGATACTTACTATATTATGTATACGGCTTATTCGCCTTATGGCGCCTGCCTCGCCTTAGCGACTACAAAGAATTTTAAGCAGTTTAAGCGAATCGGCGTAATTTCCGAACCGGAAAACAAGGACGGCGTAATGTTTCCCAAGAAAATCGGGGGCAGATTTGTCCGTTTGGACCGGCCGCTCGGAGGAGGGGTCGGAAATATCTGGATATCATACTCCAAAGACCTGATCCACTGGGGTGATTCCCGCGTTGTGATGACCACGAGAGGCGGTTACTGGGACGCGGACAGGATCGGTGCTTCAGCACCGCCCATAGAGACCCCGCAGGGATGGCTTGAGATCTATCACGGAGTCAAATGCACATCCGGCGGACCGGTTTACCGGCTTGGAGCCGTGCTGCTCGATCTTGAGGACCCGTCGCAGGTGATCGGACGGTCTGCAGTGCCGATTTTATCCCCGCGTGAGTATTACGAGCGGATAGGTGACATAGGAAACGTCGTTTTCTCATGCGGAGCTGTCCGAAGTGAGTTCAACGGTGGTCTCAAAGTCTATTACGGCGCAGGTGACACATGCATCTGCGTAGGAACGACTACAGTTGAGGCACTCGTGCAGTGTTGTATTGAAGATTTGGAAACAGATCTGGCGTTGTCCGCTTGATGTTTCCCTGAACAGGCGATAGAGACAAGAATCTTCGTTCTCTTTGTCTCAACCAACTTAAAGCCCTTGGTTTTGTAGGCCAGGGGCTTTTTTTTAGCTGATAGCTGAATGCTACATGGGTATATACACTCCAGGGGTTGGACGGATGAGAAAAGAAGACGTAGTCGAGATGTTGAATGACATAGCCGATATGCTCGAAATGAAGGGCGAATCGGCGTTCAGGGTGCGTGCTTACAGGGAAGCGGCACGCCAGGTTGAGTTGCTCCAGGAGGATATAACTGTCCTCGCGGTTCAGGGGCGGCTGACGGATATACACGGGATTGGTGAGAGCATCGCCGGAAAGATCACGGAATATGTGACCACCGGCAGGTCGACCTACAGAGACCAACTCGCAAAGACACTTCCGAGCGGCCTGTCCGAGATTCTGTCAATCCCCGGAGTCGGAGCGAAGAAAGCCAAGATATTCTATGAGAACCTCGGCATATCGACCGTGGACGAGCTCGAGGAAGCCGCAAAAGCCCATAAGCTGAGGGAGCTTCCCAATATCAGAGAAAAAACTGAGCAGAACGTGCTGGAAGGTATCCGCCGGTTGAAGCAGCAGACAGGCAGGCTGCTGCTGGGTGTAGCACTGCCCGCCGCGGAAGAGATAATCCGCCAGCTTCGATCAGATCCTTCGGTCGAGCGGATAGATGTCGGCGGAAGCATCCGCCGGATGCAGGAGACTATCGGGGATATCGATATTCTCGTTTCGTCATCCACCCCCAAAGAGGCAATCGAGGCATTCACCAATCTTCCCGCGGCAAAATCCGTCATCGCAAAGGGGAAAACCAAGGCGAGCGTCCTTACTCACCAGGACTTGCAGATCGATCTCCGGGTTGTTTCACCGGACGATTGGGGCGCGGCGCTTCAGTATTTCACCGGTTCCAAGGACCACAATATCAGGCTTCGGTCGATTGCTGAGTCCAGAGGCTTGAAAATCAGTGAATACGGCATCTTCAGGGTCGATACAGGTGAGAAACTGGCCGGCAAGGAGGAATGCGAGATTTACGAGACCCTCGGCATGGCCTGTATACCGCCGGAACTCCGTACGGCGACGGGTGAGATCGAAGCTGCGATGGAAGGCAGGCTCCCAAACCTGATCGAGCTTTCAGATATACGCGGCGACCTGCACTCGCACACCAACTGGAGCGACGGCGCAAACCCTATCGAGGCAATGGCCGAAGCTGCAATGGCGCTGGGCTACGAGTATCTGGCAATATCCGATCACTCGGTTTCGATGGGGTTCATCCATGGCCTCTCGACCGACAGGGTCCGCGAGCAGCGCCGGATTATCGATGAACTGAACGACACCTACGATGGTTTCAGACTCCTGCAGGGGATCGAGGTGAATATCCGCAGCGACGGCAGGTTGGATTACGATGATGATGTCCTTGCGCGCTTCGATGTCGTGACCGCATCCATCCACAGCGGGCTCGGCCAGCCAATGGAGGTTATCACCGCCCGATTGCTTTCGGCAATCAGAAACCCTCATGTCGACATTATCGGCCATCCGACGGGCAGGCTGATCGGCAGGCGCGATCCGTCCGATTTCGACCGCGATGCTGTCTTCAAAGCTGCTGCGGAGACAGGGACAGCGCTTGAGATCAATTCGCAGCCGGACAGACTGGACCTGAAAGACATCGATGTTCGCCATGCAAAAAACCTGGGCGCTGATTTAGCGATAAACTCGGATGCTCATACCACGACACAACTGGGTGGGATCAGGTATGGTGTTGCGGCAGCAAGAAGAGGCTGGGTGGAAAAGGGCAGAGTGCTGAACGCTCTGCCCCTGGACACTCTATTGGACCGGCTCAACCGGTGATTATACTCTTCGACGCACCGGTGCAGGACTTAATGCTATAATCAGGAATATGAAACCAATCGCAAACCTTACAGCCCCGGATACATAGTTTATTATCCGCCTGATGCGCTCCGGTTGTGTGTATATCAGGCTGTTAACAGTATCTCGAAACAGATCCGGCATAATGACTATTAGTAATCCGGCTATGAACGCTAATACACCTATGATTACAACAAACCAGCTAAGCTGTACCAGCCGCGTTATTCCAATATATAACAGAAACAAACCCAGAACAATTGTCAGAGTACCCAAAATATAGATTTCATGGGGCGGTGCACCAAACAGGTTTCCGACGATATAAGGTCGCCAGAGATTCAAGGTAGCATCGGGAGCCAATAGCTGTGCGATGCCGACAACCATCGCCAATATACCGATTAAGGCCAATATAATTCTGGTTACCATTTTCACACCCTCAGCCAGCTATTCATCCCCGGCAACTTCCGCTTCATCGGCTTCAGCCCGGGGAAGGGCTGCGCGCGCTGTCTCAGGATTGACTTCTCCTCCGAACTTGTCGGCGATAGAGGTGTCTGCTTCCTCCTCTGCTCTGAAGCCTTTAGGCATTCGGGAAACCATAGGTTCTTCATAGATTATGTCATCCGCATTCAAGCTGCCGATTTGATCCATCTGATCATCTGCGACTTCATCCTCATCGGAGAGATTCGTTGTAAGCGCATCGTCGTAGTCATCCTCATAATCGGATGGAAGCATATCCTCTGCGCTTTCGGCCCAGTTTATGTCTATGTCATCCTCCCTTGGGGTGTCCATCAGTTCGACATTCGCATTCGGGTCCTTTTTATGTTTGGGATGAGGGAACGTGAGTGCATCATCGACATCCAGGTCTTCAGGTAAATCGAAGTCCTTCTCAGCCGAATCGATGTCCCTTGCAAAATGGGAAGTCCCTCCGCTTCTTGCCTCTATAATATCGTCGAGGTTCTCGACATTATCATGATCATGTCTAAGTCTATCTTTAGGCATAGCGGCCTCCATTAATACAATATAATCGGGTCTAATCAAGCCTCATATAAAGTGTACCCTGGGCCGATTTTACGTAAACTGAGCAGGCGGGGGGGAGGAGGGGACTTAGGATACAGGATTTAGGGATTACTTACTCGGGCTGTATTTGTAATGCAGCCCGGAATGGCTGTATAGGCATCTGGATGCCGGTCTCGACACCTGCGGTGATGCGAGAGCAAGTAAACCGAAGCAAAGAAAAGAAGGCCGGCACGGAGACCGGCCACTACATTAGCTTATAATCAGCCTACGACTATATTCACAAGCCTGCCGGGGACGACAACAACGTTCCGAATTTTCTTGCCGTCCAGGAATGGTTTCACTCTTTCGCTCTCAAGCGCCAACTGCTCGATTTTCTTGGTATCCGTGTCCGCCGGAACTGGTATCTTGTCGCGGACTTTGCCGTTTACCTGAACTACCAGAGTGACCTCCTCGGCTTTTGCGACTTCAGGGTCGTATTCCGGCCATGGCAAGTCCAGCATGAAGCCCTCATGCCCTAACTGGTTCCACAGTTCGTCAGCCATATGCGGAGCCATCGGCGAAAGGAGCGTAAGGAGCATCTCGATCGACTCGGAGAAGACCGCTGATTTACTATCCAGCTTTGCGTTCTGTGTGTACTTGGACAGTTCGTTCAGGAGTTCCATCAAAGCTGCGGCAGCTGTGTTGAACTGAAGCGACTCTATGTCCTCTGTAACCTTGCGTATACTCTGATGGACTTTTCGCGCGATTGCTTTATTCCCGGGTGTTGAATTCGACTCCTGGCGAACCGTATTACGCCATTCCGGGTCGTAGAATTCGCCGTAATCCTGAACAATCCTCCACACCCTGGAGAGGAACCTGTACATGCCGTTTATGCCGTCCTCGCTCCATTGGATTGACTCCGTCATGGGAGCAACGAAGAGTTCGTAGACCCTCAGTGAGTCCGCGCCGTACTTCTCCGTAATCTCATCAGGTGTTATGACATTTCCTTTGGACTTGGACATCTTTATCCAGACACTTGGGTTCTTGGGATCGGGTGCGAGCACCATTCCCTGGTTTCTCAAGGCATGGAACGGCTCGACGAAGTTGATCAACCCTTCATCATGTAGAACCTTAGTCCAGAATCTTGCATAAAGCAGGTGCATAACCGCGTGCTCCGCGCCGCCGACATATAGATCGACCGGCAGCCAGTAGTCTGCGGCGTCCTTATCGAACGGACCGTCCGTGCAGCTCGGGCTTGCATACCTCAGGAAATACCAGCTTGAGCAGGCAAATCCTCCCATCGTATCGGTCTCGCGTTTTGCTGGGCCTCCGCAGACCGGACAGGTCGTGTTTACGAACTCAGGTATGGTCGCAAGCGGCGATTCCCCGGTTCCTGACGGCTCGTAATGCTCGACATACGGCAGTTCGACCGGAAGCATGCTCTCCGGCACGGGAACTTCACCGCACTTCTCGCAGTAGACGATAGGAATCGGCGCTCCCCAATATCTCTGACGTGAAATCAGCCAGTCGCGCAGCTTGTAGTTGACCTTAACATCTCCGGTTCCGTTCGATCCCATATATTCGGCGATTTTCTTTGCGCCTTCTTTGTTCGGAAGACCATCGAACTGCCCGGAATTGACCATCGTGCCTTCTTCGGTATAGGCTTCGGTGAGTTCCGAGCCATCCCAGCCGGGTGGAGCGATAACGACCTTTATCGGGAGATCATGGCGCTTTGCAAAGTCGAAGTCACGGGTATCGTGCGCCGGGACGGCCATAATCGCGCCGGTCCCATAGGTTGCGAGCACATAATCGGCTATATAGATCGGGACACTCTGACCGTTCATCGGGTTGACAGCGTAAGCTCCGGTAAAGACGCCGGTGCGCTCGCGTTCAGTAGAAAGGCGGTCGATTTCGGAAGTGACTTTCGCCTTCTTTACGTAATCCTCGACCTCAGCGCGGCGGTCCGGTGTCGTGATCTTCTCGACGAGCGGATGCTCGGGCGCAAGGACAGCAAACGAGACGCCGAAAACCGTATCGACACGAGTTGTAAAGACCCGCATGCTCTCGTCATAGCCCGAAATCTTCATATCGAACTCGACGCCTTCGCTCCGGCCTATCCAGTTCCGCTGCATGGTCTTTATCGACTCGGGCCAATCGATATCATCCAGGTCGTTTATCAGCCGGTCGGCATATTCGGTGATCCTAAAGAACCACTGTGGGATGTTGCGCTTCTCGACGAGTGTCTCACACCGCCAGCAGCGTCCGCCCTCGACCTCTTCGTTTGCGAGGACCGTTCCGCAGGACGGGCACCAGTTGATCGGCGCTCCAGAGCGATATGCCAGACCGCGCTTGTAGAGCAGCAGGAATATCCACTGCGTCCAGCGATAGTAGTCCGGCGAGCTAGAATTGATCTCGCGCGACCAGTCATAGCTCAGCCCGACAAGGTTCATCTGGCGCTTGTAGTTTGCCACGTACTTGGGGACTGTTTCGCTTGGATGGCTCTTCCTTTTGATAGCCTCGTTCTCGGCAGGCAGGCCGAAAGCATCCCAGCCCATCGGATGCAGCACATCAAAGCCGCGCATGCGCTTGTAGCGGCATATCACATCCGTCGGGATGTAGTTGCGGCAGTGCCCAACGGAAAGCCCGTTCCCGCTTGGGTATGGGAAGAACTCCAGCCCATAGAACTTGGGCCTGGATTTGTCTTCTTTAGCCTTGAAAAGTTCAGCTTCCTTCCATCGCTCCTGCCATTTATTTTCGATTTCCTGCGGTTCGTAGCGTTTTTCTGCCATTGATTTCACTCTGTCCGAAATAAATTAACGGAACCGGGGTGATGCCTCAGTTCCGTCTTTATAGTCTGTATTACATCACAAATTATAGGGTTGAGGCAAGCGAGGTGTCAAGCGATTATGCCGTCAGTAATTATGCTCTCAGTGTCGGCTAAAGAGTAAAGAGGTAAATGTAGCCGGCAGATATAATAAGGTTAGTGGCAGAAAACATGCAGTGAGGTTCAATATCGGATATGAGTATAGTTCATTTTGCCTCAGCGAAGATGAGTGCGCTGCGGGCAAACGCCAGCCTTCCGGCCAAATTTAGTCGGCTTTTAGAGGAATATTCACTTAAAGATATGTTCGACGGAAAGACCGTCGCGATAAAGATGCACCTGGGTGGAAATCTGGGCTACACAACGATTCCTCCGCTCTTTGTCAGGATGCTTGTCCAGGAAGTCAAAGACGCAGGCGGTAAACCGTTCGTGACCGATGGGGCCAGTGCAATACCATCCGCGAAACACAGAGGCTATACGGAGGAAGTGCTTGGCGCTCCCATAATTCCCGCCGCTGGACTGAACGAGGATTATTACGTCAACGTTCCAATAGACTACAAGTCACTGAAAAAAGTCAGGATGTGCGGAGAGATCGTGAATGCTGACGCTATGATCGTCTACAGCCACGGCAAAGGCCATGGGCACTGCGGATGGGGCGGAGCGATCAAGAATATAGGGATGGGCAATGTCACCAGCAAGAGCCGTGGCGCAATACATGCGCTTATGGAGACCGAATTCGACTGGAACTCGGAACTCTGCACGCATTGTTATCTCTGCCGCGATAATTGTCCTTCGGAGGCTGTAAGGTTCGATAAAGAGGGTAATTTCAAGATCAACTCGCACAACTGCCGCTACTGCATGCACTGTGTAACAGCGTGCCCTCAAAAGACGATAAAGATAAACGATGAAGGCATCAGGCAGTTCCAGACAGGAATGGCGAAGGTGACGAAGGCTTGTCTCGATACGTTCGAGCCGGGGCGAGTGCTTTATATCAACCATGTCACGAGTGTCACGCCGTTCTGCGACTGCTGGGGGTTCAGTTCTCCAGCCATAGTCCCGGATATCGGGATACTCGCGAGCACGGATATAGTGTCCGTCGAGCAGGCATCAATAGATATGATTAAGACCGAGGACTATATAGAAGGTTCTTTGCCGCGTCCGCTCGAAGTGCGGGATGTCCCGGGACATCTATTCATGAAAATCCACGGCAAAGACCCGTATCTCCAGTGCGAGGAAGCCGCGAAGATAGGAATAGGCGAGCAGAATTACAAGATGGTCGAGGTAAAGTAGTGCAGCTGCACTCTTAACGAAAATTACACTCGTGCGTTTGCTTTAGCTGAAGTACGGCGGTTTTGACTTCATGAAGAAGCTGAAAGCCGAGAGCAAGGTGAACCCATCGGCTTTTCTTTCCATGATAGGGCATTATCGTCTTAAAGCATCTCTGTCTATTTAGGCTGAAGCAGCCATATCTCAGGGTATCCAAGAGACCTTGATGGCTGTCTATATAAAGACAAGCATAATTTATACATCTCTGGATAACCATCACCGGTGATATTTTCCCATTTATTACCAACCAAGCGCCTACTCTGTATCATTAGATACTTGCTATCCATAGACCACTTAATCTGATCTACAGCTGCATCTTCAAATAATCGATGCGTTTTACCGGTTTTTGTATCCTGGCAATAAACTATATATGTTAGCCTGTTTTTCACAATGTTATGAGTGGCGAATGCCAGCTTGCTTCCATCAGGTGAGATGGCACTAGAAAATTCTCCAAGACCATAAGGCTGCAGTGCTTCAGCAGCCGCATAATGGAAAACCTGCGAGTTGAACGAATAAATCAGAAACCGCTCTTCCTGAGACAGAGAGTCCTTGATTTTTTCGCGTTTTGCCAGCGCCTGTTTGTATTTTTTCGAGTTTTCTTTTTTCGATGCAAGCATCTCTTCAGTGGCCTTAAGGTAATCTCCGCTGATTTTCCTTGCTACCGCAATGATAGAAATATCGCTGATTTCAGATAGTCTCAGCTTATCCGACTGCAGCTTTATCTTCTCACTCTGGGTCAAGTTATCTCCCAGTGCAGATAAAATCTTTGAGGACGCTATTTGATTGGTATGTTTTGATACTTCCTTCAACTGCTGTTCGTTTGGTTCCAATGAGGGACATGCAACTACCGGGTTCTTTCCATCAGCATCTGCCATCCATATTCTGAATATACTTGTCGAAAAATCATCCTCGGCTCCATCCTTGCCATTAAGACTGCCTATCGGATATTTAACTGGGCCGCTAAATATGACTTTATTCAGCTTTGGGTGGAATGATGGGCTGGAACCCCCTGACGGGCCGCTAATGACCCTGCGTGTTTTGCCATCAATAGATACAACTACAATGTCAACCCTGCTTTTTGTTGTACCTCTATGCTCAGCGGCATATACAAGAGACTTAGAATCAGGCGACCAGGGCTGATCGCTCCATGAGCCTCTGTATCCATTGCAAAGATCGTTCGCGACCATCGTTTCCGTCCTTGTTTTGACATCAAGGATCCATATTTGAGCTAATTCTGGCCGTAATTGCTGCTTCGAATGGTCTACTTCCAAGTATCTAACAAAGGCGATCTTCTCGCCATCCGGTGACCATCGTGGCTCACGCACTGAATAGCACTTATCATCTTTTTTCTTTATTTCCGCTACTGGACGGACATTTGCGTACTTGCATATAACACTAATACCATCGGCAATGTATAAACGGCAGTCGTTGTATGAAAAAGCCAGGGTCTTGCCGTCCGGAGACCAGTCAACATTGCGTCCTGCTTCATATCCAGTGCGTTGCACAGGCAGACCTGTTACGTTATCAGCCTTTTTACATTGCAGCTTCCATAGGGCTTCAGGATGTCCACCTATAGTAAGGTGCCAGCTTATATCATAGTCCACGCTAATGTCTTCAGCTAACCAGACTTCGCCATAACTGTCGGTGTATGCTATAGTATTCAAGTATTTTCCATCTGCAAGAAAGCTGCTGTAAGGAGAGAGCGCTGGTCCACACCCGCCGGTCGATGGTAAATAATCTCGAACCAAAAGTTGGGCTGCATCCAGGTTTTCCATATACAAAGTTTGTGCAGATGCGTTGATGCCTGCGCAAATCAACGCTAAAACGAGAAAAATCAATAATCTAGACCTAAACATAGTATCTCCCTCTATAGTTTTAATCATTCGAACGCCACATATCATTAAGAGGCGGTCGCTCGATGGTTTCCGCACCTGGTATGGGTTCATTAAGCTCTCTAGTCGGCATATATTCGAGTTTCGTTATTTTGCCGTCTATATTGACCATGGCAATCATGCTCGCTGTATTGTTGCTGCAAGAGCACTCAGCAGGAACAATATCAATATGAATCTTCATTTTTTGATTTGAGGTTGTTGATTTTGTTTCATTCTTTTCAGCGACCAATTCCCTTTTTGTCAGATTTTTACTACGATGCACATGAACAAAATGCTTCTGCTTGGTAAAATGCATTTTCGGTGGTTGGCGATACGGCAGTTTTTCCTTAACGGCAGATTGCTTTGGTGCATTGGGTTGCTCTACAATCGTTTTGCGCTCAATCGGCTTCTTATGCACAAGTTGATGACTTGCAGCCGGTAAATCTGGAGTCGGCTTTTGTTTTATCAAACCAGCAACAGCAATCAATAGCAGGACTGCGGCAGCAATAGCGAACGCCCACACTGGTTTGCGCGCCGGCTTTGCATTGATTGGCAACTGAGACATTATTTCAGTCGACAGGTCAGGGTAGCGAGTGTCGTCATGAAGACTCTCAGAGACCAATGTCTGGATTGATGACAAAGACTGCTCCCAATTGCGGCACTCCTGGCACTTACTAAGGTGATCTTGTATTGCCAAAGCCTCATGCCTATCGGATTCACCATCCAAATACATATACAATTTTTCACGAACTTCTTTACACTGCATCTGCTGTCACCACCAATTTCTGAGCCAGCATTTTCTTTGCTCTATGCACCCGCACCGATATTCTCGATATTGGCTCACCAAGAATCTCCGCAATTTCCTTATAGGAAAAGTCCTCTTCATAGCGAAGTATAATAACAACTCTGTAATCCGTCGGCAAACGCGCTATAATATCACGGACATGGTCTCGTTCTATCCGCCTGATGACTTCTGACATTACCGGATCATCAAGCGGCGCCTCCGCATCACTCATAATCTCAACGTTGTCAGAAGGTATCTCTTTCGGTAGCCTTGAAAGGCAAGTGTTAACAGCTATCCGCCGGATCCATGCCGCAAATTTGGATCTATCCTTGCACTCAGCCAACCGCAAATAGGCTTTTACAAATGTATCCTGGACTATGTCCTCAGCATCCTCAGCACGATTCAGCATTCGATATGCAAGTCGATATACAGCGCCCTGATGGCGCTGCACAAGTTCATAATATGCATCATTATCGCCTCCGATCACCTGTATGATTATCTGTTCATCTGAACGCAAATACCTTCTCCTTGCCGTGCTATCGCTTTCCAAATGTATGATTACTTTAGGCAGGAATATATTACACGATTTTAAAAAGAATTCTCCCTTATAGATGATCTATAAGAGAGAATTCGACATAACTACATGAAAACCATGCCTCACATTATCTTTATTTTGGCCCATACCATGAATTTGGCATGCACCCTGCCATTGGCATTGACGAGGTAAGCAGGCTGTGCTAGAATTTCGCGATAATTACAATCGCCATTTGCAGATGAAAAAGCTGGGCTTTATGATGCCGCTGGAAGCCCGGCAGCGCTATGAAAAAAGTGCCTGCGACCAGAGCGGCATAATGAAAAAACCGTGTTCGGATAACCTGTGCGGATATTGCGAGCCGACATCGTAATCTCGAGATTGGGCTGTAATCCTATGCTTTGGCACCTCCTGATCAACTGGGCATTCACCCCAACTATGCACAGTCCTCTTTTCGCGTTTCAATGTATGGCAAATTGCCGCTAATATGGAGTGCTTACATGCGTACATTCTTTCTTGTGTTGTTTATCCTGATACTAGCGATTCCGGCTTGGTCTGCGGTGCGGATCGGAGTGCTGCCGGTGATAGTGGCGCAGAGTGTGGAAACGGAATTTGCCTCCGATGACCTGCGTGCGAGCTTGCAAACCGCAATTATATCAGACTTACAGAAAACGAAGCTGGGTGAGGCCGTGCTCCTGGAATGGCCGGAATTTATGGATGCGGAGCAGAGGCCAAACTTTGAAACACTTGTAGGTTTGGCTCGTGAGCAGGGATGCACGGGCGTGCTGCTGGTACAGATTCGCAGTATTCGTTATGAGGTAAAAGAAAAAAACATTCCGCTGCTCGGCGCAGTTGAAGTCGGCGAGGCTGAAGTGATTCTAAGCGGCGGACTTATTGATGTAGCGACTGCCACAGGCGTGGCACCTGTAAAAGCCACCGCTAAAGAGACTCAGCGGCCGAATCGCGGACCTGAGCCTGGAGATATTGTTGGGCGTCCATTGGATGATGCTCAGCTGCGCGGTTCAGTGCTTGGCAACGCGTTTGACGCCGCCCTCGCGCAAGTGGTTGAAGCGGTAAAGACCGGTACACCGCGGCTTTCCACCCAGGCGGCAGAACGCCCTGTACGCAGCAACGCACCAAAAGGCATAGGCTTCGCGCAGGATGTATTCACATTCTCATCTCTCACCGGTTATGACCGGCGTGGAGTGGTGGCTGTGATAAACCGCGGCGATACACCGCAGAAATTTATACTGCGTCCGATAGCTCAGCTTCCTGATGTCACCGCTGGTTTCGTGGGTGAGGGCTCTATCGACGAAGCTTGCACTCTCGGGCCAGGACAGTGGAAGTATGTCCGCTTCATCCTCAACACACCAAACAAACCGCTGAAGGATGCGGAATTGAAGCTCGGTCTTTTTGTGGAAAACGGTGAACAGCCCGACGATACGGCCATAATGCGTATGACAACGCGTTATCCTGATGCGCGTTTGAGCCTGGAAGTTGTCCGACAGGACCCTGCCACACTGGCATATACCTGTCGACTGAAGAATAGCGGCGCGCCAGTATGGCACATAGGTGTGCAGACTGAGGACGCCGAGCAGAAGAATATGGTGCGTTTCATTCCTGATGTCAGCCAGGACGTTTTTATACCGGAGAATGGCGCTGTGGAGTTTACGGTGGCGCCGCGATTGTGGTTTGGAATGCCGAAAACGGATGTGCGCATCGAAGTCAGCGGTATGCCGGACGCCAACCCTCAGGGAATCACACTGCACTTTGAAGTCCCGGCGGGCAAACAGGTCTATTATGGGTTGGCGAATACGTCCAGCGACAGCGGCAGCTTCGCAGGCTGGTGTGTTAATCAGGGCGGCACTCATAGCACGGATAGCAACGGTCAGCAGTATTGCACTGGTCTCGGTCATTCGTGGAGTGACGCTTCGTTTTCAGATAACATGGGTTATATGTTTGGCAAGATATGGGCAGGAGTCACAGGGATCTTCAGCAGCCCGATAGACCCGCAGCCGGACCACATAGCCGTCACAGGCTACCGCGGAGCGGTTATCCGTCCGGCAGTGCTGAACCGGTTGCCGGAACTTGCGACGCAGGATACGCTGTATCCCACAGTAATCACGTCCGGTGGCAATATGGGTATTGTGACCTTCGTGCCATCGCCGGATGGCGACCCGACGGTGATTTTCGGCGCTTACCCGATGTCGGTTGACGACAATCTCACCGCAGACCTCTCACAGCTCAACGAAAAAGGACACGCGGCTACATGGCCATTCGCGCGTTTTGATGCGAACGGCCGTGCCATCATCGCATGGGTCGACGCTGCATCAGGAAGAAAGAGCAATGCTGCGCTGCGCAGTTCCACAGACGATTCAATGATGAATTGGACGCCGATAACCTACCTGACCGACCACAGCAAGGGCGTGGATGACCCAGTGATACTGACCAGCGCTGAAGGTTACATTGCCGCCGCCTGGGAAGACCTGCGCAATGGTGACAGCCGCATCTACCTGCGTATCAGCCGCGATGGCGGCAAGACATTTGAACCCGAAGTTGCATTGCCTGCGCAACCTGGTGAAACGCAGCGCTGGCCGCAATTGGCTGCAATGAAAGGCGGATTCGGGGTGGCTTATGCCTCACAGTTAGCAGGTAAGTCACGGATACAATTCCGTTCGTTGAATCATAACGCTGTCTCCACCGGCGAACCGATCACGCTCTCAAACTCCGATAAGGCCTGCGGTGAACCGCAGATTACCACCGGTAAAGATGGCAGTCTCCATGTCGTATGGCGAGAAGGCGAAGACGCGGCAAGTGAAGTGTGGCATACTGCGATCACCAATATGACCGCAAAAACGGCACAGCGTTTGACAAACGATAGCGCCTATAGCGAATATCCGGCAATCGTCTGCTACGGCGATACACTGGTAGTAACCTACCACAGCGACATCAGCGGTGTAACTGACCTTATGTATCGCATCACAAGTGCGGATAACGGGCAAACGTGGTCTTCGCCTATGACCCTACCCAGCTCGCAGAGCGTTATTGAGAAGGCGTGGCTGGAAGTGACATTCCATCTGGAGAACAGCCGTGAAGATTATCCGCCGTTCAGCGCGCACTTCCTGGTGAACGGGACGGAGATTGGTGTAACAAAAGACACAGTCCTGGAGGGCGTCTATCTCTTCCCTGTGCCAACAAACATAGTGCGAGGCGCGATGGGACGGCTTGCCGGAAACACTGTTGATGTCAAAATCGACGATTCGATGCAGGGCCATTTTATCTATTCTTCTGAGCAACGCCTCATTGCAAAATGGGCGTATAGCCAACTGCCGGTGGTAGCCGCGAGTCAGGAGGAAGCCGATGGTATTGCAAAAGGCGCGGGAACTGAACGCAACCACAAGAAACCAGACCTTGTGCTAGCCGCAAATACCATGCCGAAGCTCCCTGCCGAACTGAAAGCAGGCGAGAAACTGCCGCTGATATTCCAGGTGCACAATATCGGTGAGGCTTCGGCCACCGACGTGGTCCTCGATCTCTATGACGGCGAAAACCTGGACCTTATGGAGAAACCCAAGCCATTCGCGTCACAGAAGCTTGGAACCATGGACCCCGGTAAGAGCGTCGAGGCAAAATTTGCATTTAAGTTTGATCCCCAGCGCACTCCGCGTGTCCATGCTGTGCTTCATGCCAAGGAGGAGGATTTCCATCCGGCTGATAACGCTTGGGCAGTCAGCTTCACACTTGGTGAGGCAGGCACGCTGCCGCCTACAGTAGGCACCGACACGCCGAACGTCTTTTATACGCCCGATCTGCTGGATGCGGTGAATATCCCCGATATAAGCAAGTTGACTAACCTCGTAAACTTACCAGGGTTTGCGGATATGCTCGAGCTTCCCGAATTACCAACGCTGCCGAGACTGGAAATTCCCAATCTGAAGGACTTCACAAGCAGACTCCAGAACAGCTTTGAAAGTCTGAAGCCTGATATTCCAGATGTCCCGAAACTGCGGGATTTGCTGGACTAAGTAACATCCTGTCTTAATAGCGGGTCAGCTTGATGTAGTGGCCGTCCTCCGTGGCGGCCATCTACCCCGTGGACCCACCGGACCACGGGGAGTTCCGCAGGAGCCGGACTCTACCCATGATT
>JBDKSP010000120.1:0-22155 GCA_039680575.1 Armatimonadota bacterium | reverse complement strand
AATCATGGGTAGAGTCCGGCTCCTGCGGAACTCCCCGTGGTCCGGTGGGTCCACGGGGTAGATGGCCGCCACGGAGGACGGCCACTACATCAAGCTGACCCGCTATTAAGACAGGATGTTACTTAGTTTTTTCGATAACTCGGCGCGCCGGGTGGAACACTGAACTCTTACCTTTTACCGCTTGCTCCCCAAGCCCCAATTGCCCTATTATTATGGAAGGCAGGTTGCCTCTATTCATCAACAGAATAACTACAGAGTTTCAGGAGATAAAGTAACAGCCTAAAAGTTATATAAACAGTTCTCTGATGTAGCTTTATCTGTTGATTTTACACTTACACCTGAAACTCTTCCGGAAGATTTTCGGCAACAACCAATATATGATTGGCTGTTAATTAATCAGCCGAAAATCTATAATAAAACTCTGTCCGCTTTATGGATTCTTCTCACTTCTCCACAGCCAGGTTGCTTGGCTCGAGTTCAGGAGTTCCCTTGACTACATCGAGAACAGACGAATCTATATAACTTGCAAGCGACAGGGATACTCGCTTCGCATCATCAACTCCTGTTATGGAGGTAGTTGTATATTTGATCATCGCGCAAGGTTTGGCGCCGCTCCATAGGAAGTGCCAGAATGCCGACGATTTGTTGCCCATGTTCGGCACTGCCTTGCCATCTATATAGAACCAGTAGATCATAATTATTTCGCTGCCTGTGCTGTCTGTAAAGACAACCAGAGTAGCTTCATGTTTTTTGCCGTTATTGGGTGTTATCCACACCGGAATCCTTGTTGAACGCCTGAACCCTGTCCCTTCCATGCACTTCTCAGGCTGATGAAGGTCCCCAATGTTCTGCGCGTAGACTATCGAAAGATCGACTACATCCCCCATATCATTGTTATATCTGCGTGTAAGTATGCTTGCGGTAGTCAGTATCTTCATGCTTGCCACGTCGGGGTCGCCGTTCTCACCATTCCATTGAGCGGCTTTCATGGGAATATCTTTATAATCCTCTTTTATCCGCATTGTTCCCGCGCGCGATGCAGTACTGACCAGAGCTGCGCTGCAGACCAACACAACGGTTACTATACAGGCATAGATTTGAAATCTCCGCATTTTACCACCTTAGCAATAAGAATCAGCACTGCAAAAGTTATAACAAGGACTATATAGCCGGAGTAATCGTGGAAAGAATGCATAGCACTTTCTCCGTAATATTCACCAACAAGCGCGATCAAAAGCACTCTCACCGAGTTAGCCAGGACACTGAGCGGCAATACAAGAGCAGCCATGCTGAGTTTCCCCCACATAGGACCTTTCTTCATATAAACGAAGAAAACCGTAAACGCCAGGAGTGCGATCAGCATTCGAAAACCGCTGCAAGGTGCGCCTACAACCATCGGAAGTCCACTGGGCAGTTGAATCTGCGTCCCTGTCTGAACGGCATCAAGCCCCAGCAGGTGCAGCCCCATTACTGCGATATTGGTAGAGGTGATCTGTATCTTAAAGCTGATTGGCTCCAGGATTGATGTCGGCGGAACCGCCATAAAATAAAGAAATGCAATGGGAAAGAGTAACTCTCTTACAATCGACTTGCCAAAAAGCATAAGGACCAATCCGAACAGCATGATAGGAAGTGTCATCCCGCCAACACTCGCTACACCGCTTACCTGCGCCTTATAATTCAGGAACATCATCGGCAGCATTATGATAAGGCCCCAAATCGATGGCTCGACACGAACCTTTTTTATCCGTTTCCAGTTGAACCAGACAACAAATCCCGACATTATAGGAATCAGAATACCATGAGAGTAGTAACTCTCCTCTCTCCACCACTCGCCCCACCACCATTTGAACGGGACATAATATATGAAAGCAATCAGGGCTATCCACACAAATGCGAATACAAACCACAGCTTGTGTTTTACAACATCCTCAACAGATAGTCCCCAGGTTTTCTGTTTTTCCATTACAGCATCGACAGTTGGTATGTCCAAAAGTCCTCCCTAACACATGCCCGGTCCTCCAGGTTTATCCGAACATGCTCAACTGCATCCTTGTCCGGCAATCTATCGCCGAAAATCTTTCTGTGCCGGAGAGTTTCAGTCCCCTGAAACTCATTGACGAGTGATTTCATTCGCGCAATGGAACAACTGCTACGCATTATCCTCATCATTAGTGTCGCTTGGTTCTGCCGACGGTATCGCTTTCACGTTCATAGGAACGGAAGCAATACTTTGGGCCGTAACATTCTGATAGAATCGTTTGTAATAGAAGTAACCATGGCTGTCTTCGGGTTTAACCCTATTCAGCACTACACTGAGAATACGGGCTCCTGCGGAGTCCAATCTCTTTCTAAACTCAACTTCCGCACCGCGCGGGACTTTACCGGCAGAGTATACAAGAACAACATTCTTGATCCGGGATGCCAGCATCGTTGCGTCCGCGAAAGTGACCCCCGCAGGGCTGTCGAACACTACATAATCCGCGATAGTCCCGATTTCCTTGACGAAATCAGTCATCTGCTGCGTTCGAAGAAGCCGCATGGGATTATCCGGTGCGGGACCCGCAGGCATCAGCAATAGTCCATCAATCTTTGTCGGAATGAGGGCATCTTCTATTTCAACTGCCCCTGTAAGCACATTGCTCAGCCCTGGTTTTCCTGATACCCCGAACATAGAATGCTGGTCCGGCTTACGCATATCGGCATCGACAAGTATGACACGCGCGCCATCTTTTGCCAGCGTAACAGCCAGGTTGGCAGCAGTCGTAGTCCTGCCCGAATCCGGCTCGGCACTCGCAACCAGGATTAGCGGCTGGCTGGACTTATCGAAGACCCGCCAGAGCTGAGCTGTAAGCATTGCGTAACTCGCCAAAAGCGGTTCATTATCGGGACGGCGGGCAAGTGCATGCGAACGCCGGAGCGGTATGATGGAACTGATTGGAAGCCCAAGCAATTTCTCCGCTTCCGCAGGCGTTTTGACCGAATTGTCCATATAGTTCAGCAGAAATGCTATACCTATACCAAGCAGAGGACTCAGGAAAAACGCAAGCGCCAGCTTTATTGACGTCTTAGGGTCAACCGGATACACATACGCAGGAGTAATAAGCTGGATGGTACTCGATTTACTGGTCTCGCTTGCTTTTATCCGCGCTTCTTCCAATTTGGATCGAAGCAACTTGTAGGTTTCTTCAGCGGCCATCACATCCATATCGAGCTGTGCCATCCGCATTTCCTGCTCGGGCAGTACGCTCAACTTAGCTTTCTCTTCTTGAAGCGCAGTCGCAAGAGCGCTACGGCGGGCTTCAGCGCCAGCTAATTCCGCTTCAGTGCTAATTTTATTGCCGATAGCAGTTGTGATTACCTGATCGAGCGCCGTAGTTTCCTGGTTTACTATCATCGGCGATTGAGTTCTTATCTGTCCACGCAATTCCTCTATGCGCTTCGTTAATTCTTGTACTTCCGGGTGATTCTTCCCTTTTCCCGAGCCGCCTTCTTTACCAAGTATCGTCCCAAGATCCGACTCAGCGGTAATTAGCTGGCTGAGAAGGCTCTGATACACCGGGTTGTTAGCCACAGATTTTGCAGAAAGCCGCATCTCCGGCTTACCGTTGATCTGAGCTTCGATCGACTTAAGCCTTCCACGAGCATTCTCTAGATCCACCGATGCCCTAACCACATCGGTCTCTATGCCTGCTGCACGCTGAACAAGCACAGAGGACTGCTCCCCAAGCGCTACCAGTGAGTTCTTTTTCTTAAAAGCAGCGCGGGCTTCCCTGCTCTCGGTCAGCTTGGCTTTAGCATCCTTTAACTGCTTTTCAATGAACTCACGGCTCTGTTCAGCGGCATCGCTTACGAGTTCGCTATAAAACCGTTTGAACTCCATAGCAACGACATCAGCCGCGGTTTTGGCATCAGCGGCATTTTTTGAGACCACGCTGATCGAAAGAATCTGCGTATCGGTAACCGGCTTGATATCCAACGACCGCATCAGATCATCTGTATCAAGAACACCGAGTTGGCCGAGTGTCTCTCTTGACCTGCTAAGAACAGTGTTACTGCTTGCAATATAGGCAAGGTCGGCCAGGTGCATCTGGATGTCCGATTGAACGACGTAAGCTCCTCCATAGACAGGAACACCCGCCTCGGTAGGTTGTCGTTCCATAACCTTTGTCTCGCCTGTATACATTGGCGGTGTCCTCTTCAGACACTGGAAGGCGACAAGGCCGAAGCAAATCGCCCAGCATCCAAGTATAAGCCATCTCCGCCGACGCAGTATCCTATAATAGCGCCAAAGTTCCACTTATTCCTCCTGGAACGGACTAGAAGATCCCGTATCGTTTGATTGATCCGATTGAAGCAAGAGCATTGAGTATCTGGGAGATCTTGCCCCAGTCGGGTTTGTTGGTCTCGGGCACATAGACTACGTCTCCTGCCTCGAGTTTTACATCCTGAGACAAGTCTCCCTTGATCATCTTATTCAGATCAACGGAACGCTTCTCAGGATTATTGATATCTCCACGTACCAGCATCACGCCTTTCATCGAACCACGCTCTGTTGGTCCGCCTGCCTGGCTGACTGCAGATAGCACGCTTGCATTGTCTTTCAACATATAAAGACCGGGTCTTGAAACTTCTCCGAGGACGTAAAACCTGTTAAATGTGTCCTCTGGAATGTATATGACATCATCCTCTTCGAGTTGATAGTTCTGGCTGAGATCCCCGTCGTGATAGAGTTTTCTGAGATCGATAGGGACTGTTTTGTCAGAACCTCGCCGAGTCAAAACAGCAGATTCCAAACGGGCTTCAACAGTATAGCTTCCCGCCTGGGCGATAGCGGAAGTGATCGTATCACCTTCCTTGAACTCGACTTTTCCCGGCCGGTTCACCTGTCCCAGCACCATAACAGCCAGCGTATGCCTGTTAATCACATTGACATCGATCTTGGGATTAACGAGAATTTCTTCCTTTTCGTATTCATCCACAAGTAACTGGGCTAACTCCTGCTGAGTGAGACCGGCAGCTTTGATGACATAATTGAGGTACGGAACGGTAATATTGCCCTCCGCATTGATGCGGAACTGCTTCTTGGAAAGCTCCGTCTCTCTCCAGACATTCATCTCTATAACATCGTCAGGAGCAAGGATATAATCACCGGCTGTCGCAGACAAGCTAACCGACGCCAGCACAAAAAGCGCTAGAACAATCGTAATTTTTCTAAACATCTTTCCCCCAACCTCCGTCACCATTGCTCATTACCGGATTAATCTCCGGCGGTATACTTTCCAGACTCGCTAAGTTCACAGCCATACATATCAATTATTGACTTTATGACCTGCGTCTTTAGACTACTTTATTCATTTGGCGAATAAAAACTGAACAGTCTGCCCGCCATTCAATATTACGCTCAGCAATATGCCGCCAGTTCCCAAACGAACTTACTTCCATGGAGATCATCTGGAATAGCAGAACGGAGATGTCTATGATAATCTGAGTAATATCCCGTGCTAAAATGCACTCTATATGCTGAAACTCATCGTTTCGATGGTATCACGGCACGTTGTCCAGTGTCAATGTCAATCGAACCGCGCGTTACCATTCCCAAGTAATTATACCTGTTTTATTGCTTAGTTTGAAATAAAAACATCGTAAGAGTTTCATGTGATGACTGAAACTCCTAAAAAAAAGACTGGCAAATCGCTTAATTCAATATCTAACGAGAGGACGGTTTTCAGCCGAATATGTGAGTAACTTATTCACTAAAAGCAAAGGAAACCGGTCAACGATGAACAGCGGCACCGAATTCAACGGAATGGATAAATTCTATCGCCAGACGATCGATGCGCTCGTCGCGGCAGCAGGCGAGCGAGACTCAATCGCGGAAGGTCACAGCGAGCGGGTCAGGCATTACTCATCTGCAATCGTATCCGCGCTTGGTAATATATCCGCCGAGGATGCCAGAGATATCGATTATGCGGCAAGCCTCCACGACATCGGAAAAATTGCAGTATCAAGCAGAATATTAAACAAATTTGGCCGGCTTACGGATGAGGAATTCGATATAATGCGGCGGCATTCGATGGTAGCTGTCAGAATCCTGAGTAAAGTCGAAGGTCTCAGCGGCGCAATCCCTATGATCAAACACCACCACGAGCATTACAATGGAGAAGGCTATCCAGATGGACTTGCAGGAGAGGAAATACCGCTTGGCGCAAGGATCATCGCTGTTGCGGAGGCTTTCGACATACTTACGATCGATGTTCCCTGGAGAGATGCTCTGACGAAAGAAAAAGCGCTAGACGAGATAGAGCGATGCTCCGGCACACAGTTCGATCCCAAAATCGTTCAAATACTCCGTACGGCACTCGATAGAGATATAGAACAGCCGCCCAGACGGGCAGCCGTTCTTCAAAGACTGATATTCTAGTCCCTGTCCCATACAAAAACCCTTCGACCAACCACTTTCAACTTGCCTTCGGCAAAAAGCTGTATGGCTGCAGCATAAGTCTTGTGTTCCTCTATCAATATCCGAGCCGCAAGCGATTCAGGCGTATCACCGTCAAGAACCGGCACAACTGTCTGGACAATTATCGGGCCTGTATCGTAATCCTCGTCTACAAAATGCACGGTACAACCAGAGTATTTCACTCCCCGCTCTATCGCTGCCTCATGAACATGGCTTCCGTACATCCCTTTGCCGAAAAACATCGGGATAAGCGCGGGATGGATATTCATAATCCGGTTTCGGTAAGCATCTATTACGGACTGGCCGATTTTTCTCATATAACCCGCCAGACAAATGAGATCGATCCGGCGCGACTGAAGCACGTCGAGCAGCGCACGGTCGTAATCCCCCGCTGAAGGGAATTCTTTTGGGTTCACAACCACTGTTTCGGCGCCTGACACGGCAGCACGCTCCATTACGGGAGCGTCAGCGTTAACACCTATGACAACAGCCACCTCACCGGTTACTCTGCCGTCCTTGCAGGCATCTATAATCGACTGCATGTTCGTTCCGCGCCCGTGGCCGGATACCAGCACCGCTATCCTTACCGGATTCACAGGACAGCTACCTCTCTCCCGCCTTTTCGGACTTCGCCAATGATCCATGCGCGCTCACCGAGCTTCTCAAGCTGCTCTACGATCTCTACAGCTCTGTGTTTCGCTACGATCATGACTAATCCGATCCCCATATTGAACGTGCGGTACATCTCATAATCCGCGATTCCGCCGGTATCCTGTATGAGCTTGAAAACAGGCGGCGCAGGCCAACTGCGGCGCTCCAGTGTGATCTGACAGTCCTCAGGAATTACTCTCGGCAGATTGTCATAGAACCCGCCGCCCGTTATGTGCGCCATCGCATGCACATCGTATTCCTTCATGATCTCCCAGACCGCCCGGAAATAGCACCGGTGGGTCTCCAGGAGTTCATCACCCAGGACTTTTCCTATCTCAGGGATATACTGATCGAGTTTTAGTCCACCGTGATCCAGTAACACCTTCCTGGCGAGTGAATAACCGTTCGTATGCAGTCCGCTCGATGCAAGCCCGACAACGATATCCCCGGCCATAACCTTGGAACCATCTATGATCTTTGCCCTATCGACAGCTCCAACTATGCACCCGGCAAGGTCATATTCGCCTTCGATATAAACACCCGGCATCTCAGCAGTCTCGCCGCCGATCAGCACACAGCCAATTTCTTTGCAAGCTTCAGCTGCGCCTCTGACGACATCAGAGGCTACCACAGGGTCGAGAGGACTTGTCGCATAGTAATCGAGGAAGAAGAGCGGTTTTGCGCCCTGGACGAGAATATCGTTCACGCTGTGGTTTACAAGGTCTTTTCCAATGGTATTGTGCTTACCCATCGCAACCGCGATTTTGACCTTTGTGCCGACGCCGTCGATACTGGAGACCAGCACAGGCTCCATCATGTCATCGCCGAGCTTGAACATCCCGCCGAACGAGCCGACATCCGTCAGTACAGAGTCTGTATATGTCGCCCTTACGCTTTCTTTCATCCGCTGCACGGCATCTATACCGGCATCTATGTCTACTCCCGCATCGCGGTAGGTAATCTCTTCGTTCAATATAACCTCCCCAGTCGAGGGTTTTATTTATAGCTGACAGCTATCAGCTTTCAGCTGTCAGCAGGGAAAGATGTAACTCTGAATATCAAAAACCGTCATCCTGAACGTTAAAACGCCACCTTGAACAACAAAGACATCATCCTAAACGGCAAGAGTCACACTGAAACTCCTTAGTTCAGGGTCCATTCTTTTCCTGGATGCTGAATCGAGTTCAGCATGACATTGTGGTAGTCCAAAGACATACCCTATGCTTCGGGACCGCATTTCGTCCCGGAGCACGAGATCCACAACGCAAAAAAACAACTAACTATCTTTTTTAGCCTTATCTTTTGGCTTTTTGTCCTCGAAGATAAACTTCTGGAGCTTGGCGGCATCGGGAATCGGTATCGGATACTTTCCATCCAGGCATGCGCGGCAGAAATTCTCTTTCTTGACACCGATAGCCCTTGTGAGCCCCTGCAGGCTCAAGTAACCAAGGCTGTCAGCTCCTATATAATCTCGAATCTCCTCAGTCGATAACTTCGCAGCGATCAGTTCATTCTGAGAAGCTGTGTCAATACCATAGAAACAAGGCCATTTGTAAGGCGGCGATGCTATTCGCACATGGACCTCTACAGCTCCGGCATCCCGGATCATCTTAATGGTCTGACCGGTCGTTGTGCCGCGCACGATACTGTCTTCGACCATAACGACCCTCCGTCCGGCAAGGCTCTCCTTGAGCGGTGTCAGCTTCATCCTGACACCCAGGTCGCGCATCCTCTGGTTCGGCTGGATGAAAGTCCGGTGGATATAGCGGTTTTTGATGACTCCCTCTGCATACGGGATTCTTGATGCTTCAGCGAACCCGATAGCTGCCGGTGTCCCGGTATCAGGAATAGGAAAGACGATGTGCGCATTCGGGACGGGATGCTCTCTTGCCAACTCATGCCCCATCCTTCTCCTCGCCTCGTGAAGCGTCCTGCCGTACATCATACTGTCCGGTCTCGCAAAGTAGATGAACTCAAATATACAGAGCGCATGCCGCTCCATTGGCACAGCCTGGATCTCTTTTACACCGCTTTCATCGATCACAATCATCTCACCTGGCTCAACGGCACGTGCGTAGCTCGCACCGATGACATTCAAGGCACAGGTTTCTGATGCGACAATGTGATGATCCCCATTAATCTTGCCTATGCAGAGAGGACGGATGCCATAAGGGTCACGAATTGCGATCAGCTTATCTTTTGTCAGGATTACGACAGCATACGCGCCCTTGATTCGCTTCATCGCCTCAGTTATTGCATCTTCGATAGTTGAAGCGGAGCTTGAGGCGATGATCTTAGCTATTACTTCGCTGTCGTTCGTCGTATCGAACTGGACACCTTCCGCTTCCATCTCTGCGCGTACTTCTGCGGCATTGATAAGGTCGCCGTTGTGGGCAAGTGCGAAGCACTCATTGTTTTTCCGGGTGCATTCAATGGGCTGCACGTTTCTCAGGACACTTGATCCCGTTGTCGAATACCTGGTGTGGCCTATGGCAAGCCCACCGCTCAGCTTTGACAGAACATCTTCAGTAAAGACCTGTGTGACCAGCCCCATATCCTTATGGACGGTAATTTTGCAGCCATCAGCAACAGCTATACCAGCGCTCTCCTGCCCTCTGTGCTGGAGTGCAAACAGGCTGAAGAAAGCTAAACGACCAGCTTCCTCCCCCGGCGCAAATATCCCGGCTACGCCGCATTCTTCTTTGATCTCTGGTACTGCTAAGTTCAAACCCGGCCTTCCATTCTATCAGGAATCGCATTCTTCCAGATTTTTGCCACCCTCTCGACAGGCTTATCGATCACATTCACACCATTCACGGCTATCTTCAACCTGTCTCCGTGGACTTTTCCAAGTATGGTGCATGCTACATTATGTTTGTCGACTATCTCCCGCATCTCACCCAGCATGTCCGGCGGCAGCGAGACGACAACCCGCGATTGCGCTTCTCCAAAGAGCGCGACGGATGCGCCGCAATCGGAAGTCACACTGATCTCAGCGCCCAGGTTGCCGTAAATCGCCGATTCTGTAACGGCTAAAGCAAGCCCTCCGTCCGAACAATCATGCGCGGATGAAATGTAGCCTTCCTTAATCACTTCTATAAGAGCTGCATGGAGCCGTTTCTCCGCGTCCATATCCAGCGCCGGCGGAGTTCCTGCTACGACATTATGCATGACTTTAAGATACTCTGTTCCGCCAAGATCGTTCGCGGCGCATACTGCTGAATCGGAATCGGTATCCGATGCGGCCCGTTTGCCGGAAAGGAGCGCTATAACATCTCCATCATGCTTAAATTCGCTCGTGCAGTGCTTTTCAGTGTCTTCGATCAACCCAAGCATACCGACTACAGGAGTCGGGTAGATCGCGCTTACCGGTGTCTCGTTGTAGAAGCTGACGTTTCCGCTCACGACAGGGGTTCCGAATGCCTCACAGGCCTCCGACATACCCTCAATCGCTCTCTTGAACTGCCAGAACACCTGCGGCTTCTCTGGATTACCGAAGCTCACGCAGTCCGTAACGCCTAAAGCCTTCGCGCCGACACAGGCGAGGTTTCTCGCGGCTTCCGCAACGGCTATCTGAGCACCTACGAACGGATCGAGGTAGCAATAACGGCCATTACAGTCCGCGACAAGAGCGATAGCCTTCTTCGTGCCTCTTATCCGAAGCGCAGCGGCATCCGACCCCGGCATAATAGCCGTATTTGTCTGGACCATGTGGTCATACTGCCTGTAGACCCACTCTTTACTTGCAATAGAAGGCGACGCGAGCAACTTTTCGAGCGCTTCGTTGTAATCCTTCGGCTCAGGTATCTTCGACAGATCAAAATCCCTGACTTCTGCCAGATAGTCCGGCTCTTCGGTCTCAAGATAGTAGGTCGGTGCATCATCTGCAAGAGATTTTGCGGGGATTTCAGCCACGAGCTGATCGCCTTCGAAGACGCGGACGAGGTCGCTGTCAATGACATGGCCGATAACTACCGCGCTCAGCCCCCATTTCTTGAAGACAGAAGCGACTTCGTCTTCTTTGCCCTTTTCTACTATCGCGAGCATCCTCTCCTGCGACTCGGAAAGCATAACCTCGTATGGGGTCATCCCTTCCTGGCGGCGCGGGACCTTGAGGACGTCTATCTCCATCCCTGACCGGCCTTTCGCTGCTGTTTCGCAAGACCCGCATGTGATACCGGCAGCGCCCATGTCCTGGATTCCGACAACACAGCCGGTCTTCAGCGCTTCAAGAGTCGCTTCGATGAGTAGTTTCTCCTGAAATGGGTCGCCTATCTGAACATTCGGCCTTCTTGACTCGGAATCGGGACCAAGCTCGACTGATGCGAACGTCGCTCCGTGGATACCGTCACAGCCGGTCCTGGAGCCGACATACAAAACAGCGTTTCCGACTCCCTTAGCACAGGCCGAGGCAATCTCATCTGTCTTGATGATTCCAGCCGACATCGCGTTTACGAGGCAGTTGCCGGAGTAACACTCGTCGAATACTACCTCGCCGCCGATGGTCGGGACCCCTACGCAGTTGCCGTAGTGGGCGATACCGGCGACGACATTCTCAAAAAGGTATTTGTTGTGAGGATCGTCGAGCGAGCCGAATCTGAGGGAATTGAGGCAGGCAATCGGACGGGCGCCCATCGTGAAGATGTCTCTTAAAATGCCCCCTACCCCGGTTGCTGCGCCCTGGAACGGCTCTACTGCGGAAGGATGGTTGTGCGTTTCCATCTTCATAACGATGCCGAGCCCATCACCGATGTCGATTACACCGGCATTTTCGAGCCCTTCGCCGTCGAGCGCCTCTTTGTACTTCTTAAACAGTCTGAGTACCGGCCGGGAATACTTATAGCCGCAGTGTTCGCTCCACATAACGGCATACATCCCGACCTCGGTATATGTAGGATGCCTGCCGAGGACTCCTACTACCTTTTTGTACTCCTCATCCGATAACCCCATCTCACGGTAAACATCCGTAGGAATGGGGAGTGTATTTTTATCGACTACTTTGCTTCCTGGTTCTTTTATCATTATCCAGCCCACTCAATAACAGATCTTAAAATTGCTACACCATCGTCGCTTCCAAGTATCTTCTCGACCGCTCTTTCAGGATGAGGCATCATCCCGGCGACGTTGCCCTTTTCGTTAATTATGCCTGCGATGTTGTTCAACGAGCCGTTCGGATTCGCTTCAGCTGATACGACCCCGCGCTCGTCGCAGTAGCGGAGGATGACCTGGCCATTGTCTTCTATCTGCTGAAGTGTCTCGGGGTCGCAGGTGTAATTGCCGCCCTGATGGGCGATTGGGATACGGAGCGCCTGGCCTTCATTGCATTTATGTGTCCAAGGAGTGTTCAAGTTTTCAGGGCGAAGATTGACATACTTGCATATAAACTTGAGTCCTGTGTTGGCTACGAGCGCGCCGGGAAGAAGATGTGCCTCGCAAAGGATCTGGAACCCGTTGCATATCCCGATAACGTAGCCGCCCTTTGCTGCATGCTGCTGGACAGCCTCCATAACCGGGGAGAACCGTGCTACGGCGCCGGTCCTCAGGTAGTCTCCATAAGAGAACCCGCCCGGCAGGATAACACAATCGGAGCCTTTCAGGTCATTATCCTGATGCCATATATACTCCACAGGCTGCTTCAGGACGTCGCGGACGGCGTAGTATGCATCCTGGTCGCAGTTCGAGCCTGGGAAGACTACTACACCGAATTTCACTCCGTCACCTCATATCGGTAGTTCTCGATAACCGGGTTCGAAAGCAGGTTACGGCAGATTTCATCCATCTGCTCGTTGATATTCCGGCCGTTGTCGGCGACCTCGACCTCGATATACTTGCCGATCCTTACGTTCTCGACATTCGTATGCCCCAGGTTTTCAAGCGCGGTCATAACCACACGTCCCTGAGCATCCAGAAGGGTCGGTTTTAACGTTACGTAGACTTTTACCTTTGCCATTCGGCTCCTCGCTTTGTTTTTCTTACACTATTAAGTATCTTGGCAGTCTGCGCTCACCGGCAGACAGTGATATTCTCTATTCGCGATTTAGTTCTTTTTGCAATAAAGGCAATCACACTCGCAGCAAATAATATTCCCGCAGTATCTATAATTACGTCGGTTGCGCGCCCGCCCCTATAAGGGGTAAATGTCTGATGCCATTCATCCGATGCTGCATACGCGATACTGAATAATAAGCTCAGGCACACCGCCTTTCGATGGTCGATATATTCACGCAAAGCGCGATGGCATAGCACCATCAGTACGGCAAACTCCATCACGTGATAGCCCTTTACGAATATAAACCAGTATCTCTCCCAAAAAGCATCGAACCAGCGCTCGGAATGAGCCACGTGACTTCGCACAATCGTTCCGACAAACGCACCTCGCGTTACCCTGGTGCAGGATGTCAGAAAGATCACCAGCATCCATGCTACAGCGATCAAGCTATAGCGAAAGCGCTTATATTTTTTATCTTTGCATGGCATATGTTGCTATGCTTTCGGCTAGATCCCCAGCCTCTCTAAAACGGTCTCGACATTTCTCAGGTGATGCTCCAGATTAAAGCATTCTGCAAGTTCTTCGGCTGAAAGCAACCGCTTTACGTCTTCATCCTGCTCCAACGCCTCTCGGAAGGACACACCTTCATCCCAGCACTTCGCGGCGTTTCTCTGGCAGACCTTGTAGCCTTCCTCTCTCGTCATCCCCTTCTTTACAAGAGCAAGGAGCACGTGCTCGGAGAAAACAAGCTGGCCCATTTTCGTGAGGTTCTTCTGCATGTTTTCAGTGTTGATCTCAAGCCGGGTCATCAGCTTGGTGAGGGACTGAAGGAGGAAGTCGGTTGCCTGGCAGCTGTCAGGGATGATAATCCTCTCGCAGGCGGAGTTGGTATTGTCGCGCTCGTGCCACGAGGTGATGTTCTCCATAGCGGGGATGACGTTCGTGCGGACTACTCTTGCAAGTCCGACAACCGTCTCGAACCGCCACGGGTTCCGCTTATGCGGCATCGCGGACGATCCGCGCTGGCCGGGGAGGAACATCTCCTGGACTTCGAGTATCTCCGTCCTCTGCAGGTTCCTCATCTCTGTCGCGAAGTTCTCTGCAGACGATGCCGCTATTCCAAGAGCAGAGAGGAACTGCGCATGCCTGTCTCGCTGGATGATCTGCGTAGATACGGGCGCTACCTTGAGCCCCAGTCTCTCACATACGAAAGATTCTATCTTGGGGTCGATATTCCCGAATATCCCGACAGCGCCGGAAATCTTCCCATAGCTGATCGCTTCCCGCGCCGCTTTGACCCGCTCGATGTCACGCATTATCTCAGAATACCACACGGCCATCTTGAACCCAAAGGTAATCGGCTCGGCGTGGACTCCGTGCGTCCTTCCGATCATCACGGTCGACTTGTACTCTCTCGCGAGCTTACCGATAACCGTTTTCAGGGTTTCGAGGTCTTCTAAGATCAGGTCGGCTGACTGCCGTATCCTGATAGCCATCGCCGTGTCCTCTATGTCGTAGCTTGTTACTCCATAGTGGACGTATTTCCCCTCGTCTCCGAGGTTTTCCGTCACGGCCTTTACGAACGCGATAAGGTCATGATGCGTTTCCTGCTCTATTTCCTCGATCCGTTCGACTGTGAACTTCGCACCGGCTTTTACTTTCTCGGAAGTCCCCTTGGGGATATTGCCGAAGTGCTCCTGCGCTTCACATACGGCTATTTCGACATCAAGCCATGTCCGGAACTTGTTCTCCTCGCTCCAGACGGCACTCATTTTCGGGAGAGAATATCTACTGATCATACTAAAGCTGTCAGCTCTCAGCGGTCAGCCACCAGCCGACCACGGAAAACCTATTTTGCAAGCCTTTCTTTATATTCGATTATCTTTTGCCGGACTTCGGGATCACCCACTCCGATGATCTCTGCGGCAAGTATTCCTGCATTCTTCGCGCCGTTTACCGCAACTGTTGCGACCGGCACGCCCGGAGGCATCTGAACCATCGATAAAAGTGCGTCCATACCTTCGAAAGATGCACTTTTGATCGGAATACCAACGACCGGAAGCGGGGTAAACGCGGCGAGCACGCCTGCGAGGTGAGCTGCCATCCCGGCTCCGGCGATTATTACATCAAATCCGTCAGCGGCAGCGTTTGAAGCAAATTCGGCAGCTTTGTGAGGTGTCCTGTGCGCGGAGATTACATGTATCTCGCTTTCGATCCCGAACTCCTGAATGAGCACGTCCGCCGCAGGCTGCATAACCTGCATGTCCGACTCGCTGCCCATTATTATCGCTACCTTGTGCACTAGAGAACCCTCGCTCCAATATCTTTGCGATATATCATCCCTTCGAAGCTGATCTTACCTACTGCCTCGTACGCAGCAGCGACCGCATCCCGGAACGTCCTGCCTGTTGCTGTTACGCCGAGCACCCGGCCGCCGGATGTCACCACCCGGCCATCGACGAGTTTTGTTCCGGCATGGAAGACAATCGCTCCGGCAGACCCGGCATCGGCGATCCCGCCGATCGGAAACCCGGTGTCGTAACTTCCGGGGTAACCTCTAGAGGCCAGAACCACGCATACTGCCTTTTCATTGTACCATTTTATCTCGATTCCGTCGAGTCGGCGCTCGACTGCGGCCTCGATAATGTCTACCAAATCCGTCTCAAGAAGCGGCAGCACGACCTCCGTTTCGGGGTCACCAAACCGGCAGTTGTATTCAAGAAGTTTAGGACCATCGGCGGTCAATATTACTCCTGCGTAGAGCACCCCGCAGTAATCGATCCCCTTCGCGGCAAGCCCCTTTATCGTTGGGCGGATGATCTTCTCGATTACGATATCATAAATTTCAGGAGTAACGGCGGGAACGCACGAATAACATCCCATCCCGCCAGTGTTCGGCCCTTTGTCGCCTTCATATGCCCGCTTGTAGTCCTGCGCCGGAAGCATACCCTGGACTGCGCCGCCGCTTACGAAAGCCATGATGGACGCTTCCTGCCCTTCCAGAAACTCCTCGATTACAATTCTGTTTCCCGACGCTCCGAATGCCCTTTTGACCATAATCATCTCGACTGCATCAAGAGCTTCCGCCTCGGTACCCGCTATGATTACACCTTTTCCAGCGGCTTCACCGTCGGCCTTGATGACTATCGGCTTGCCCCCGCCCGCGAAATGCTTCTTAACGTCTGCTATTGCCTTTTCAGAATCGTCGAACGCAGTAAAAGCGCCTGTAGGGATGTTGTTCTCAATAAGAAGTTCTTTTGTGAAGACCTTGCTGCCTTCAAGCTGTGCGCCAAGCCTGGTCGGACCAAACACGGGTATGTCTGTAGCGCTGAACGCATCTACGATCCCTGCAATAAGCGGAGTCTCCGGGCCGACTACCACAAAATCGATCTTCTTTTCCTTTGAGACCTCTATCAACCGGTCGAATTCAGTCGGTTTTATCGGCAAATTCTCACCAATCGCAGCCGTCCCGGCATTCCCAGGCGCACAAAATACCTTGTCGACGCGCGGGCTTTTCGCAATTTTCCACACCAGGGCATGCTCTCTGCCCCCACTCCCGATCACCAGGACGTTAAGGTTGTTTTGACGCATAAAAACTCCTTGCTAATCTCTAAATTTCTCTATATCCACAAAATGCGCGTAGTGGCTCAGGAAACCCATCTTGATCGTGCCTGTAGGACCGTTTCGCTGTTTACCGATGATGACCTCGGCCTCTTCCGTGTCTTCCACGCCGAAATCGTGCTTCTTGACCTTGCCTGTGGACGAATCCAGCCCAACGGTCTCCTCCGCATCGACCATTTCCTTACGCTCATAGTACTTCGGCCTGTAAAGCATCATAACCAGGTCGGCTTCAGCTTCGATGGAACCGCTTTCTCTGAGGTCCGAAAGTATCGGCCGCTTATCGTCCCTCTGCTCAACGCGTCTGGATAACTGGGAAAGCGCGATTACCGGGACTTTAAGCTCTCTTGCGAGGCTTTTGATCGCCCGCGCAATCTCCGAAATCTCCTGCACACGGTTATCGATTTGCCTGTGCCATTTGAGGAGCTGTAGATAGTCGACCACGACAAGCGAGAGACCGCCCTGCTCGGCTTTCAGCCTCCTGCACTTCGTTCTCATCCCCATCGGAGATATGTCCGTCGAATCGTCTATGAATATCGGAGCCTGGAAAAGCTCGTTTGCGGCTCTTGAGACCTTGTTGATCTCATCATCGTGCACAAACCCCGCGCGAAGCCGCTGGGATTCGACCTGGGCATGCGAAGAAAGCAGTCTCAGGGCAAGCTGCTCCTTGGACATTTCTATACTGAAGAGCGCAACAGGCAGTTTTTGACGTATAGCCACATGACTTGCAATATCGAGCGCGAAAGAGGTCTTCCCCATGGAAGGCCGCGCTGCTACGATAATCATATCGCCGTTCTGGAGCCCCGAAGTCATAAGATCGAGGTCCCTGAACCCGGTCTCAAGCCCGGAAATGATGCTCCCCTGCTCCCACTGCGCGTTCAGCCGGTCCCATGCCTCCATAACGACGGGCGCAATCGGTGAAAAATACTGTCCAAGCCGCCGCTGTGCCACCTGGAAGATGAGCTGTTCGGCTTTGTCTGTTATGGCGTCGACATCATCTGCTTCCTGATGCACCATGCCCGTTATTTCAGCCGACGCGGCAAGAAGTCTCCGAAGTATCGACTTCTGTTCGACTATCTTTGCATAATACTCGACCCTTGACGCGGACGGGACCTGCGAAAGAAGCGCCATCAGGTATTCCGTGCCGCCGACTTCCTCGAGTTTGTTCCTGTTTCTCAGCTCTTCCTGCAGGGTGATGAGGTCTACCGGCTCATCCCGCTCGCTGAGTGAGCACATGGCATCGAAGATGATGCCGTGACTTGGCCTGTAGAAGTCGATATCCCTGAGGATTTCCGCAGCCTTCTCAATAGCCGCGCGGTCGAGCATCATCGACCCTAAAGTCGACTGCTCCGCCTCGATATTTTGTGGTGGCACACGTTCTAATGCAGACAAACGTTCCATGGCTTCGCCAAAGGGAAGGTCCAGTGGGTGTAGCAGTCATCACATCTTCGATTGACACGAGATTTTAGCGCAGTGAGGCATCTTCGATGCTTCTGGCCGGGACTTCAGCCCGGCCACTACACTCATGTATCGTAAAAAATGACACTACAATCAGGGATTGGCATTTACCATCCCCTGACCCCCGATTCCTAACCTCTATTCAGTCACTACCTCCACGGAGAGATCAAACCCTACTTCTCTATGAAGCCGGATTGGCACATTGTGGGCTCCGGCTGCTTTGATCGGATCGGCAATGTGAATCTTCCGTTTGTCCAGTTCCACGCCGGTCTGGGACTTCACGGCATCTGCTATGTCCTGAGAAGTGATCGAGCCGTAGAGCTTCGATCCTGCACCGGCTCTGGCTGTGATCGTGATCTTTTTCCCCTTGAGATTTTCCGCGATCTCACGGCATTCCGCTACCAGCTTCTCGCCTTTTTTCTCGATTGCGTCGTATTTTCGCTTCATTACCGCGAGGTTCTGCGCTGTCGCTTCGACCGCCAGGTTCCTTGGAAAAAGATAATTCCTGGCGTATCCGGGAGTAACATTCACCACGTCGTCCATCTTGCCTACGGCCTTAATGTCCTGTTTCAATATGACTTTCATAGCTTCTCCTGAATTAAAATCACCGCCGGTTTCGAGCCGGACTTATATGTTATCTTCGATACTGAAGCCCAACCATCCCTTCGCCGTCGAAGAGATCGTCGGTCCCCGCCCAAATCCCCAGATCAGGGGCAAAATCATACCTTATCTTTGTTTCGAGCCTTGGATCATCAGGATGGTATAAATCCAAATTCAGCCTGAGATTGTCGCCCAGTATCCGGTCATAACCGATACCGATTCTGGAAGCGTAAATACCGTATCTGTAAGCGCTCAGATCGTCAATAACTCCGCCGGCCTGGGCATTCAGCTTCGGCTTATGGCCGAAATCAAGAAGCCCAAGACGATAGAACCGGTTTCCTGGGGCTGCAAGCCTATAGTTGTAATCCAGACGCAGGCTGTTATCCTCGGTCCTAATAAGCGCGTCAAGTTGTGACCCAATCTCAGATATCGGTTCCGTAACCCTGGGTGGCCTTACTGACGGCTTCCCTACACCGACAATCTTTCCAACACGGTCAACAATATCGGCCGCGCCTTTTGCTGCCACAGAAGCGTTTTTGATAGTCTCACGCACCTGCGCCGCAATAGTCTCATCTTCCGCGAGCACACGCAACTGCTTGCTTACCACCTCAAGATTCTCCACAGTCGATTTAGCGCTCGAAATGAGCTCACCTACATCTCCCGCGCCGCCGTCTTCAAGAGTCCTGCGCAGGATTCTGCTGAACGATGCGAAGTCCTCAGAAGCAGACCGGACATTTGCGAGCGTTTGGTCGATATCCGGCCTTTTTGATGTTACTATCCGGCTGACTTCCTGGCTAAGACCGGCAAAATCTCTCGACGCGCTGTCTATGTTAGCGATAATCCGCCCTATTTCAGCTCCGTTTTGAGCGATAAGCGCCCGCACATCGCCCGTAAGCTCCGACATATTCCTGGTAGTAGTATCCGTATTAGCCACTATATTTTTGAGTGATGCGCGCACTTTCGGGTTGTCTATGACATCGTTGACCGAGCTGATCGTCCTCTTCAGGCCGCTGACCAGCTCAGTCACATCAGGAAGCACATCATCCAGGGTCGGCATCCTTACTGTGCGAAGGCATTCATTATTCTTAATAGCTGCTCTGCTTGAACCCGGCAGGATTTCGACGTAATATTCGCCGACACCTATCACTCCCCCGGTAGTTACACGAGCGGTCGAGTCTTTTGGAATAGCGTCTTCATACTTCTTGTTTATCAGCATTATGACCCGTGCCCGTTTATCTTCAGTAAGGGTGATATCCTGGACCATACCAACCCTGACACCGGCCATTCTTATATCAGTCCCGCGAGACAGCCTCATGACATCATCAAATATCGCGCATATCTGATAATTACCTGCGCGAAACCCCAGGCCGCCGAAGAACCAATAGATTATCACCAGGGCAACAAGCCCCAGAAAGACAATCAATCCTACTTTTACTTCAGGTCTAAATCTCATTTTCAGCTATCAGTTTTCAGTTATCAGCCGCCAAATAATATTACAACTTGATCGGGCCTTCCGTGCTGCCCGCAATGAACTGCTTCACGACAGGGTTTTCGGACTTTTCCATCTCGTCCCATGTCCCGACCTGGACAATCCTGCCGCTATGGAGCATTCCGACTCTGTTCGATACATGTTTTATAAGCGCAAGGTCATGCGCTACTACAACGGATGTCACTCCGAGTTGATCGCGCATGCGAACAATCAAATTGCTGATTGTTGCCGCAGTTATCGGGTCCAGTCCGGCTGTCGGCTCATCATATAGCAATATCTGTGGGTCCAGTGCGAGCGCCCTCGCCAACCCGACCCGCTTCTGCATGCCTCCTGACAATTGCGACGGCATCTTATCCTCGGTCCCGGAAAGCCCTACAAGAGCGAGCTTTTCCGAAACAACAGCTCGAATCTCATCCTCACTCAATTGCCGGTGACGCCGGAGCCCGAAGGACACATTTTCATATACATTCAGCGAGTCAAAAAGCGCCGCATACTGGAAAACCATGCCGACTTTTCGCCGCACGTCCCTGAGCCTCCGCTCAGGCATCGCCGCAATGTTCTGACCTTCAATTATAACTTCGCCCGCACCCGGTCTTATCAGCATAGCGATACACTTCAAGAGCGTGCTTTTGCCGACTCCGGACATGCCCATCACGGCAAACGTCTCTCCCCGCTCGATCTTCAGATCGAGCCGCCTTAAAACAGTCTTGCCGCTTACTCTATATGATAAATGGTTAATTGTAATCAACTGTTAAGGTCCTGAGGTGCGACCCTGGAACAAAACGTACGCCAGGAAGAAATTCGATATGTAAATCAACACAATTGATAAGACTACAGCGCGTGTTGTCGACCTGCCGACTCCGCTTGCACCGCCTTCCGTCTGAAGTCCTTCATAACAGCCAACTATCGAGATAATCGCAGCAAAAAAGAACGTTTTTACCAGTCCCAGCGTGAAATCACTCGTCTCGGACAGAACGCGCAGTGAAGATATAAAGCTTTCGCTGGGAACACCATTTATCATAGCTACCAGGTAGCCGCCGGCTATGCCTACGATGTTCGCGATTATCGTTATCACCGGGAGCATAACAAGCGCCGCGAGAAACCTCGGAACAACGAGGTATTGCACAGGGTCTACAGCAAGCGCACGAAGAGCGTCCACCTGTTCCGTGACCTTCATGCTGCCTATCTCCGCAGCCATAGATGATCCTGCCCGTGCCGCAACGACAACAGCGGTCAAAGCGGGGCCTATCTCCCTTGCAATCGCCAAACCTACTCCGCCGCCGACAAACTGGCCGCCGAAACCATAGGCTACAAGGGTCTGCGCGGAGTAAAGAGCAAGCACCATCCCGGAGAATGTGACTGTAATAAGCACTATTGGAAGAGAAGCCACGCCGATAATCGACATCTGACTGATCGTTTCGCGCATATCGACAGCGCCCTTTACGACGTAAGAAATCGCCCGCCAGAACAGAGTGGACGTGCCTCCTATAAACGTGAAAAACCTATCGAGGGTACGGTAAGTGATCTCACCGGGGACCGATACGGCCGCCGTGATCTCATCTCCCACTTCGTGGATAATATCGCTTACAGCCTCGCTGCGAGGCGTTCTTTCACCTTCAGGCTCATTCCGTCTCATTGCCCGCCCCGTCGCGTAGAAGTATCATTGCAGGAACAAGCAAAAGTATACCTGCAGGCTGCCTGGCTGTCAATGGGGAATGAGAGGATTCACAGGGCTTACGCACTAAAATCCAGCAACTACGGAAGCCAGGAAGTCATTGTCCCAGCAGCACAGGTTAATCTTGCGTCTTACGCTTCTGTTGTCTGTTGTTTGCTTTAGTTTTAGCAAGTTGTGTGCAATCTGCCTGATTAGGGCGAAGTTCTCTGGCG
>JBDKSP010000119.1:0-11767 GCA_039680575.1 Armatimonadota bacterium | reverse complement strand
CCCTGAACTAAGGAGTTTCAGGTTACACCTGAAACTCTCCCGGAAGATTATCGGCTATAGCCGATAATCCATAGATTCAGGGTCCATTTTCTTCCTGGATGCTGAGTCAAGCTCAGCATGACGTTGTGATAATTCAGCATGATGTTATACTCATCAACTCTGAACTATTACGGTATTCAGCGCCTAAAAGCTGCAAGCCGCCGTTTGTGATATAATAAAACATAGAGAAATATTCGGGCGCCTCGTATGAACGAGCCGGGGCGCTCTTTTTATTGTGAGGGGAACCTTGTCCGAAAGTATCAATCCAGAAGTCCGCAGGCGGCGGACTTTTGCAATCATATCCCATCCTGACGCTGGGAAAACAACCTTAACTGAGAAACTGCTCCTTTATTCGGGCGCAATCGACCTTGCCGGTTCGGTGCGCGCAAAGAAGGACCAGCGCCATGCCACATCCGACTGGATGGAACTGGAGCGCCAGAGGGGGATTTCTGTCACTTCCACCGTGCTTCAGTTCGATTATGACGGCTATTTCCTGAACCTGCTCGATACTCCCGGACACGAAGACTTCAGCGAAGACACATACCGCACCCTCACTGCCGCCGATAACGCCGTAATGCTGATAGATGCCGCGAAAGGTATCGAACCACAGACGAGAAAGCTCTTCGAAGTCTGCCGGATGCGCGGTATTCCCATTTTTACGTTCATCAACAAGATGGACCACCCGAGCCGCGAGCCGCTGGACCTTCTGGATGAGCTTGAGAAGGTTTTCGGCATCGGTACGTTCGCCATGAACTGGCCATTGGGCAGCGGAAGCACCTTTAAGGGTGTTTATGACCGGAGAGCAGGGAAGATGCACCTCTTCGAGCGGACGGAGCACGGCGCGAAGAAGGCGCCTGTTATCGTGACCGCCCCCGATGGCCCTGAGTGCGCCGCACTCGTCGATAAACGCACTCATGAGCAGTTTCTGGAAGAGATGGAGCTTCTTGAGATGGCCGGTGAGGAATTCGATCAGGATTTGATGCGTAAAGGCAAGCTCACCCCTGTCTATTTCGGAAGCGCGATCAACAATTTCGGTGTAAGGCTCTTTCTGGACTCGTTCCTGAAGCTCGCATCGCCTCCCGGAACGCGGCCTACTTCGGACGGTGAGGTTACGCCGGACCAGCCGGGCTTCACGGGGTTCGTTTTCAAGATTCAAGCGAACATGGACCCCAAACACCGTGACAGCGTTGCATTCCTCAGGGTCTGTTCAGGCAAGTTCGAGAAAGATATGCAGGTCTACCACTCCAGATTGAAAACCAAAATGCGGCTTTCGCGGCCGCACAAGCTCTTTGCAAGAGACAGGGATACCGTAGAAGAGGCTTACCCCGGCGACATTCTGGGGCTTGTCAACCCCGGATCATTCGCAATAGGCGATTCAGTCAGTTCGAACGGCCAGGTACAGTTCGAAGGGATTCCAAGGTTCGCGCCGGAGCATTTCGGTGTTCTCAGAAGCTCTGATCCGTCGAGTTATAAGAAGTTCCGCAAGGGCGTAGATCAGCTTATGCAGGAAGGCGCGGTGCAGGTCTTCTATCCTGCCGGAGCAGGTGCTACGAGCGAGCCGATTCTGGCTGTCGTAGGCAAGCTGCAGTTCGATGTCGTCCAGTTCAGGATGAAGTCCGAATATTCGGTCGATACCTTGCTCGACCGGATGGACATAAAGTTCGCCAGGTGGGTCAAAGGTAGCGAAAAGGACCTCGCCAGCATCACAGTTCCGAGCGGATGCAGGGTAGTGGAAGACCCCGAAGGCCGGAAAGCAGTGCTCCTTGACGGCAACTGGGCGCTTGGCTACGTCAAAGAGAAAAACCCCGGCCTGGAGTTCCTCGAAGTAGCTCCGCCGCTTGGGGCGTATACGAAGTAATGCAGCATACGGTATTTGGTAACAGTTCACTCTAAATGATAATTATACGTCACCCTGAACTTGATTCAGGGTCCATTCTTTTCCTGGATTCCGAGTCAAGCTCGGAATGACGTTGTGTCAGACCGGAATGATGTTGCACTCATCAACTCTGAACTCTTACGGTATTTGCCAGCCAAGCCGGTATAGTATATCATTTGTAAGATAGGATATTAGGAAACTGAAAAGCGGAGTAATCTAATATGAGCATGACAACAAAGACCGATTATTTTGTAAAAGATATTACGCTGGCGGAGTTCGGCCGCAAGGAAATCGCCATGGCCGAAAAGGAAATGCCGGGTCTTATGGCAACCAGGGAGAAATACGGACCGCAGAAGCCGCTTAAAGGCGCAAGAGTTATGGGCTCGCTGCACATGACCATCCAGACAGCTGTTTTGATAGAGACCCTGGTGGAACTCGGCGCGGATGTCCGCTGGGTAACCTGCAATATATTCTCAACACAGGACCACGCCGCAGCCGCAGTCGCGCAGTCAGGTGTCCCTGTGTTCGCTTATAAGGGCGAAACCCTGGAAGAATATTGGGATTTCACCAAGAGAGCTTTGACATGGCCGGACGGCGAAGGTCCGACACTCATCGTGGACGACGGCGGCGATGCGACTCTTATACTCCATCGCGGTTATTACGCCGAAAACGATCCCAAGATCTTGGATGAGCCGACGGACAACAAAGAGCTCAAAATCATAAACGAAGTTATCAAAAAGTCGATTGCAAGCGACCCTGCGTTTTTCCACAGAGCCGTCAAGAACATAAAGGGCGTGTCCGAGGAGACGACCACAGGCGTTCACAGACTCTATCAGATGATGGAAAGAGGCGAACTGCTCTTCCCTGCTATCAACGTAAACGACTCCGTCACGAAGAGTAAGTTCGACAATATTTACGGCTGCCGCGAGTCACTAGTCGACGGTATCAAGCGGGCGACCGATGTTATGATTTCCGGCAAGATCGCTCTTGTCTGCGGCTATGGCGATGTAGGTAAGGGTTCCGCTGAATCACTCGCAGGACAGAAAGCGCGAGTATGGGTCACGGAAATAGACCCGATCTGCGCGCTGCAGGCATGTATGGCGGGTTATACGGTAACGACGGTCGAAGACGCTCTTCCTTATGCCGATATTTATGTTACGGCGACCGGAAACTGCGATATTCTTACTGCGGAGCATATGTCCAAGATGAAAGACCAGGCGATTGTCTGCAACATCGGGCACTTCGACAATGAAATTCAGGTGGACGCGCTCATGAACTGGCCGGGAATCAAGCATGTAAACATAAAGCCGCAGGTAGATGCCTTCACATTCCCTGACGGGCACACGATTTACCTGCTTGCCGAAGGCCGGTTGATCAACCTGGGCTGCGCGACAGGCCATCCGAGCTTCGTTATGTCGAACAGCTTCACAAACCAGACCCTCGCGCAGATGGACCTCTGGCAGAACAAGCATAAGATCGGTGTATACATGCTGAGCAAGAAGCTGGATGAGGAAGTAGCAAGGCTTCACCTGGGCAAGCTGGGCGCCAAGCTCACCAAGCTCTCCAAGAAGCAGGCCGATTATATCGGAGTGCCGCAGGACGGACCATTCAAGGCCGATTTTTACAGGTATTAGTCAACTGCTGGCTTATCTACAGAGTTTTGGGTTTGAGCATAAAACCAACAGATGCAGTATTATCAGTGACTGGTTATGTGTCCGAAGGGTTGTTGCATCATTACCCAAAACTCGATATTGAATCTTGTTCTCGACGTTTCAATGGCACTGGAGTATCTGGTGTTGTTCCCCACATGCTGAATCCTTATCCGCGGACGTAGCTTTGTTTAGAACCTCGCCTGTAAGGTTATCATCTTCTATAGATTTAAGCCGTAATAATTCCCGGCACTGCAAAAACGTAAGAGGCGGTTTGGCCGCTTGATTCTTCAATGCGCTGGTCCTCGCATCGATTTTGAATAACAGCAGGCCGAAACACCACACGGATGAGAAGAGAGTGACTATGAGCAAGCATATCCTAATCACCGGCGGGGCCGGGTTCATCGGGACGAACCTTGCAAACCGGCTTCTTGAGTCCGGAAGGCCGGTGCTGCTTTTTGATAACCTGTCCCGCCCGGGCGTGGAACGGAACCTGCAGTGGCTGCGAGACAAACACGGCGAGCAGGTGCAGATAGAACTCGCGGATGTGCGGGACTCGTTTGCGCTACTTCGCGCCGTGGAGGAATCTTCCGAAGTTTTCCACTTCGCGGCACAGGTAGCTGTAACCACAAGCCTTAATAGTCCCATCCATGACTTCGAGGTAAACGTTCGGGGGACTCTCAACTTGCTCGAAGCGCTTAGGAGCGTGAAGAACCCTCCACCGCTCGTCTTCACATCCACAAACAAGGTCTACGGGGAGCTGAATGATATCAAATTGCACCGCAATGGAACGCGCTACGAACCGGTAGACCCGCTTTTGTGCGAATCGGGGGTAGAAGAGACTCACCGACTGGACTTCCACAGTCCTTACGGATGCTCTAAAGGCGCTGCAGACCAATATGCGCTCGATTACTGCCGAATTTTCGGCCTCCCGACCGTCGTTTTCAGGATGAGCTGCATTTACGGTCCTCACCAGCTTGGGACAGAGGACCAGGGGTGGGTGGCACACTTCCTGATGAGGGCGATAAAAGGCCAGCCGATCACTATTTACGGCGATGGTTCTCAGGTAAGGGATGTGCTTTTTGTCGATGACCTCGTCAATGCCCTGCTCCTTGCGCAGGCCAATATGCCGACTATAGCAGGGCAGGTATTTAATATCGGCGGCGGTCCGGTTAACACGATCAGCCTTCTGGACCTGGTCGGCATCATAGAGGGACTATGCGGCGAACGCCCCACGCTTCGTTTGGACGACTGGCGTCCCGGCGACCAGCGCTACTACGTTTCCTGCACCAGGAAGTTCATGGATGCTACAGGTTGGATGCCTCGTGTAAACGTCCGGGAAGGTGTGCGGGAGCTTTACGAGTGGCTGCTGGAACCGCAAGGGGTCTGTTCAGCGGCGACACCGATGGCGATATGAAGATTTGGGCGAAAGAACCTGAAACGGAGGGAGTATTTTGCGCTTTGTAATGTTCTACCATTCGCTTGTGTCGGACTGGAACCACGGTAACGCGCATTTTCTGCGCGGCATAGTGAGTGAACTCCTCTCTCGTGGTCACGATGTCCGTGTATATGAGCCGGAAGATGGATGGAGCCTCAAAAACCTCGTTGCTGAATACGGTGAAGCTCCGATTAAGCGTTTTCATTCGGTGTATCCGGGGCTCGAAAGCATTAAATACAATCCAGCTACACTTGATCTGGGTGAGGTGCTCGATTGGGCGGATGTAGTGATTGTCCACGAATGGAACGATCATGACCTCGTGCGCCGTATCGGGAAACACCATGCAGGTGGAGGAAGTTACAGACTTTTCTTCCATGATACGCACCATCGCTCGGTTACCGACCCGGAGAGTATGGCCGCGTACGACCTGTCGAACTACGACGGCGTCCTGGTGTTCGGTGAAGTGATCCGAGACATCTACCTTTCGAATGGTTGGGCTGAAAAGGTATGGACCTGGCATGAGGCTGCTGACACCAGAGTGTTTCGTCCCGTCGAGAAGGTGTCCCGGCAGGGAGACCTGGTCTGGATAGGCAACTGGGGTGACGGCGAGCGGACTGCGGAGCTTCAGGAGTTTCTGATAGAGCCGGTGAAGTCGCTTTGCCTGAAAGCGCAGGCGCACGGAGTCTGCTATCCCGATTACAGCAAGAGGATACTCGCTACGGCGGGGATCAATTACGGCGGATGGCTGCCGAACTATGATGTCCCTGCCGTATTTGCCGGATACCGGGTAACGGTGCATGTTCCTCGCCGCCCGTACGCCGAGGCTTTACCAGGGATTCCCACGATAAGGGTATTCGAGGCATTAGCGTGCGGGATTCCGCTCGTTTCGGCATTCTGGGATGATGTCGAAAGGCTCTTTACCCCCGGCGAAGACTTCTTAATGGCGTCGAACGGCAGCGAGATGAAACGGCATCTGAGGACACTCCTTCATGACAAAGAAACTGCTGCAGAGATAAAAGCGCATGGGCTCAAGACCATACTTGAAAAGCATACATGCGCTCATCGGGTGGATGAGTTGTTTGTATTTTTAGGGAACAGGTGACAGAAAAAAAGGAGTGTGGGATAAGATTAGTAAGAGTTCAGAGTTGATGAGTACAACATCATGCTGAATTATCACAACGTCATGCTGAGCTTGACTCAGCATCCAGGAAGAAAATGGACCCTGAATCTATGGATTATCGGCTATAGCCGATAATCTTCCGGGAGAGTTTCAGGTAATACCTGAAACTCCTTAGTTCAGGGTGACGTCCTTCCTCCATGATGACGTGCTGGTTGTTCAGGGTGATGTATAATTCTCATTTAGAGTGAACTGTTACTAAGATTATCCCTGGATCCTTCTCGCCTACAGAGTTTTGGCAGTTGATGTAACGAGTAATAAATATCTTTTCAGCCAAAACTCTTTAAATAAATATCCTGTAGGCCTGTACATTCAGTAGTGGGCCGATGATTGCCCAGATCGAACCTATGGTGAAATCTCCAAGGATGAGCCCGAGGAAAAGCGGCAGTGCTGTGTTGTGCAGCTTCATGCCGCCAAACCGGACGATTACGGATTTTATTACCCAGCCTACGAAGAATGCGAACCAGAAGTAGTCCATTGCGTAGCTGACCGCCAGCGCATACCCCGCGGGATGGAACGGCCACCATATAAACGAGCCCCTTACTGCCCGGAGCGCGAAGACAATTACACCGCCAACCACCATATAGGCCATCCGCACTGCTTCGGGCGGGGTCTGTTTCTGCATCCAGGATGTGAGCCTGTCGAACGATTCCGCTCCTACCCAGCTCTTGAAGCCGAGAGCCTTCGCCTGCGCGCCCGCACTGTATGTCACTTGCAGGTTTGCCCAGAAAGTGGCGATTATACCGACAACTGTAGCGAGCGCTATGACCCCGATAAGCGGCTTCATCCGTATGCTCGTTCCTTCGGCCATCTTGAATGACTCAAGCTGGTTCGGCATAGGGTGGCTCCTGTAGCACCTGTTGAACCAGTACATGCTGGAGAGGATCGTCAGGTTAGCCGGACCGATAGCCGTCAAGCCGAAGGTGCTTACCAAAATCTTCACCGGATTTACGAACACGATCTCATGCGGTGTCCCAAGCTCTGCTCTGACCCTCGTGATCGCGATGGCGAGGATGAAATAAATAGCGAAAAACAGGAACGCCACCCACCGGGATAGCCCAAGGTAGTCCGAGAAAAACATCAGAAACAGCATCCCAAGGCCGATGGTAATGAATGCCGCGCGGTCGATCTTCGCTTCGTTATCAACCACGGAATCACCCGTATCTTTGCGCCATGCGGACTTCCAGAGCGACACTATATGCCGCCTGGTCCCCCAGGCTACCAATATGCCAAGGGTGATCCATGCGCCGGCTGATTGCTCATCGAAGTAAGGAAATGTCCCTGCTACGCTGTCCCATCCCTGCGCAGCTCCCACCACCTGCCAGAGCTTCCTTGCAACATAGAAAAACCAGCAGGAGAAAGACAGATCGAGCGGGATGAAATACACCAGCCCGATGATGAATGGGTACATCGAGATGCTGAGCCCCGCTCCACCCACTGTTGCCGCGCTCCATGGACGTGTCGTGATATACGGTGTGAGGCTGAACATCTTTATCCCCTGAATCTGCGGCCATGACGGGTAGAAGACATGTATTCCGTTGATAATGCCTATAATAACGGGGATCGTAAACCCGATCCACATCATCCTGTTCTTGTAGAACTTCTCCTTGCTGTCCGCATCAGTCATGGCAAGCGGCAGCCGGACAAGGGGAAATGTCAGTTTTTCGTTCTCTGTCCACTGCTTTCGGATGAGAATGTTGATCGACATCATGATCGACATCATCACGATCATCAAGAGTGCCCAGAGGGAAAGGGGCCTTATCCAGTACTGGAGTATTTCCCATCTCAAAGGGTTCACTCCTCCTTCGTAAAACCCTTTGACTGCTTTGGGGTCGAAGACAAACAGGTCGGAAGGCAGGTATTTGAACCACAGCTTCTGCCAGCCATTGGACGGAGTCGCCATCCGCGCCGGGTGAGCTATCGTTCCGAACAGGTTCTGGAACAGGTCGTGCGAGGCCATGACCGAACCCGTTACAATCATGATATAGATCACAAGTAGTTCGCCCTGTTCCAGGGCGAAACGCGGGAACATCTGTCTGATCGACAAGTTTGCCAGAGCCAGAACGAAGAGGATGAATATCGGGGTGACGAAAATCGGCAGGCACGTGCCGTCGAGTGCGTACCACCTGACTTCTATAACCGTTATCCAGTATATATTGATCGGTATTAGAATCAGTGCCAGGAGAATAGCGCGCAGGCTGGTGCCACTACGCCTTGATTTATGCTGAGTCCTCTCTGTCATTAACATCATTGTTTTCTGCAGGGATTAATCCTCATTTGCATTGTATCATGATTGCACCCTAATAAACATTGAAATTTCCGGTAACGGAATGCAGATGAGCTGAAGAGTTTTGGCTGAAATGATATTGCTTACCCGTTACATCAACCGCCAAACTCAATAGCATTCATGAAATAATTTCATAGCGGCGCATTTTATTAAGGGCGAACCATAAATTTTGATGTATCGTACTGTATAATGACTAATAAACTGAGGAGTGTGCTGCGGAGGAACTAATGGCACTGAAATGGAGCGGTTCATGGATATGGACCGGTGATAAAACGGAAGACAGAAATGCGTTCGCGAGGTTCAGGCGGACTTTCAACTACAGCGGCGGACCTGCCGTGATCCGAATCACGGCGGACTCGAGATATGTCCTTTATATAAACGGCGAGTACATCGGACAGGGACCTGTGAGAGAATGGCCTGCGCACTGGCGCTATGATGAATACGACCTCGAACCGCACCTGAAGCAGGGCAGTAATACCGTGGCAGTGCTTGTGAACCATCTTGGTGAAGGAAATTTCCAGTATATCCCTGCTCCGAAAGGGCTTCTGGCAGAGATAGAGACTTCGGAAGACACAACTGCCACCGATTCCGGCTGGCTTGCCACGCCGGACAAGGCATTTTTCTCGTCAGTTCCCAGGATTGACAGTCAGGAGGGTTTCGAGGAACAATTCGATGCCCGATTTGACGATGGATGGACAAAGCCGGACTATAACGACCGAAACTGGCCAAAAGCTGCCGAACTCAGACCTGCAATAGACGGTTTCCACGGTGTTCTGGAAGAGCGAGAGATCCCATTCCTCACGATGGAGCCGGTCCTGCCCAAAAGACTCGTCGAAAGCGACTGTGTGACCTCAATTCCATATATATTTACTGTATCTACAAAGCCATATATCGTACCCGGAGATGTGTCGTCGAACGTTATCTACGACCATGCGTACCTGGTTACCCAGATATGGAGCCCGGTGGAAGTCGAGATCAAAGCTGCCTTCGTGTACAACGCGATGAGCCGCGTCAAAGTGAATGGTGTCTTGGCAGAACAGGATATTTTGAAGTTGAAATCGGGCTGGAACAGCCTGGTTATCAGAATAAACGGCGGCCACTGTCCGGAAATGATACTGTGCTTCGATGGGCCGGAGGGACTCCGTTTCAACTGCACCGGGAAAGAAAACGGTCCCGAATGGGCGGTAGTGGGTCCTTTCGGCCTGACGGACGGAGACCTGAAAAACATCAAATACGACATGGGCGACTCATACATAGCCGTTAACCCTGCCGACCCGAGTTGTGAGACCGGACTTGCTTTCTGGGAGAGCGGTGATGTCTCTTCCGTCGTTGGAAAGCCGTTCTTTCAACTGGTCGATGAGGTGCATCAGCCACAGACTAACGTCTTCTTCCAGGCATACACAGACAAAATCACCGGCGGAGACGTCAAAATCGAGGAAAATGATTGTCTGATCTCAGGAAACGGTTGGACCACCATATATCCCGACCCGAACGGTAACGATGTCCGCATCCTCCTCGACTTTGGAAAAGAGGTCATCGGCTACCACAGGTTCGAGATCGCCGCGGAGGGCGGTACGATAGTCGATTTCCACAATTTTGAGTTCATCCAGCCGGACGGGCGCAAGAACTTGGCCGAGGGGATGAACAACAGCTTCCGCTACGTCTGCCGCGATGGCCGGCAGGTGTATCAGACCAACCAGCGCCGGGGTTTCCAGTACAGTTTTATTATATTCAGGAACATGAAGCAGCCTGTGAAGCTGAAAGGCGTTCAGGTGCTCATGAGCACATACCCGCAGAGCGGGAGAGGCAGTTTCACGTGTTCGGATTCGCTCCTTGATAGAATTTGGGAGGTCGGCGCGCATACGCTCCGGTGCTGCGCCGAAGACACTTATACGGACTGCCCCACTTATGAGCAGACCAACTGGGTCGGCGATGCGAGAAACGAAGCCCTGATCGACTGGGTGATAAACGGCGATCCTAGGCTCTGGTACCGGTGTCTTGAGCAGACCGGGCGAAGCCTCGAGCGGTCGAAAATCACGGAGTCCAATGTCCCGGCTGCGTGGATCAACATCCTGCCGGTGTGGAGCTTCCTATGGATGCGCTCCTGCCGGGAATATTTCCTGTTTACGGGGGACGAGCCCCGCAGCCGGAAACTTCTGGACTACGTGAAGCAGAACATCGACGGAATGCTGAGCTACATAGGCGAAAACGGGCTTATCAACATCCGTGGATGGAATATGTTCGACTGGGCAGCTATGGACACTCCCTCTCTCGGCATAGTGACTCACCTGAACTGCTTTGCGGTCCTTGCACTAAACGACGGGGCGGAGCTTGCGGACATGCTGGGCGTAAAAGACGGCGACGCCTGGCGCGCGGAAGCTAAAAAACTGAGCAAAGCGATAAATGCTCATCTCTGGAACGATGAAAAAGCCGCCTACACGGACTGCATGCGGGGAGACGTGCAGAGTTCCGTGTTCAGCCAGCAGACGCAGACCGCTGCTTATCTTTCCGGGGCAGCGGAGAGGAAAAGAGCCGTCCGATGCCGGGATATTATGCACAACCCGCCGGAGGGTTTCGTGAAAGCCGGAAGTCCCTTCTTCGAGTTCTTCCTGCTGGAAGCGTTCCAGGATGAAAACAGGGTGCAGGAGTTCCTCGATACCATTCGGAAAGACTGGGGATTTATGGTCGCAATGGGCGCTTCGACATTCTGGGAGGCATGGTCAGGCGTAGGACCTGGCGGAAGGTTGACCCGGAGCCACTGCCACGGTTGGTCCGCCGCGCCGACATATTTCCTCTCGACTTATGTACTTGGAGTAAAACCCGGTGGGCCTGGGTTCTCTCCGGCGGTCATCGAACCTCATCCCGGCGACCTCACATGGTGCAGGGGAACCATGCCAACATCCAAAGGAGATGTGGAAGTCCAGTGGCAGAACGAACCGGGTAAACCTTTCGAGATCAGCATAAACGCGCCGAAAGATTTGGAGCTGAAGGTAAACCTGCCAAGAGAAGGGCAAGTTACCATAAATGGCGATGTAGAATAAGCATATAAGATGATGAGATAGCGGCTAACTACTCCATAGTCAGTTAGCTTAATTCATAATGCTATGTCATCCTGAATAACCAGCACGTCATCACAGATTCAGGGTCCATTTTCTTCCTGGATGCTGAGTCAAGTTCACTACCGTCCCACAGATATAAGAGGATTTGAAAAGAATGACGGATTCACGGTATCCTTAGTTTCGACAAAAAAGCAAAGGATATGGACAATGAACCCGTCGAAGCATAGTTTAACAGTATTGGC
>JBDKSP010000118.1:0-4988 GCA_039680575.1 Armatimonadota bacterium | reverse complement strand
ATCACCTCCTTTCTAAGGATAAGAGCGCTGGTATAGCGGTTGCCTACGGGCAGAACAAGACTTTTACCGGCCGGAGTATCCGAGGTCGATGCTCTTCTCTCTCTCTTACTATCGAGTTTTTAAAGGTGAATATGAAAGGCTGGGTAAAACCAGCCTTTTCTTGTATCTGGGGCTCTTTTGTGAAGGTTCTATTTGTCCACAGAAAAGGTATCTTTAGGTTCAAAGGTGGAGAGCAGGATCAGATCATCAACACCAGGGATGTTCTTGCGCGAATGGGGATCGCAATTGACCTGGTAGACACAATCGACACTTCCCGGATTGCAACGTATGATGTTATCCACTTCTTCGGACTGGATGCAGGACACATCCAAGAGATTAAAGCTGCTTCTAAAGCACCCAAAGTGCTTACACCTGTGTTCTGGGACCGCGCCCAAGGTTACCTCTTCGATACGGAATTCGAGCGGTGGCTGCGCCCCGGAAAAGAATTGCTGGACAATTTCTTATATTTCCTTTCAGACATATCGGGCAATAGAAACCGGCGCATAGCGAAAGTCTGCCGCACTCATTTCTACAAAATGCTGCACAAATACGCACAGTTTCAGAGCGTAATTGACGATATCCAGTTGTTTCTGCCGAACTCTGAGTCTGAGATGAATGCACTCCGCACGTTTTACGTCATGTCTTCTCCCCCACTCTACCGAATTGTACCGAATGCGGTCAATCTGCAGTCACTCGATGTAATGAGTGACTATGCTCAGAAGCATCTGCCAAAAGACACTCCGTTTATCTGCTGCAGTGGTGGTATTGACCGCAGAAAGAACCAGTTTTCCCTTGTTAGGGCTATGGTCGGAATTGATGTACCGCTGGTGATTGCCGGTGTTATCCGGGACCGCCGGTATACACAAGCAGTTCGTCGAGCCGCATCCCATACCAAAAACACGATATTCACAGGGCATCTTGAGCAACCTGACCTTCAGAGTGTCTACGAGATGGCCGCAGTTCACGTGTTACCGAGTTTCCATGACACTCCAGGGATAGCTAGCCTGGAGGCGGTTGCTCACAAGTGTGCAAACGTGGGTACGCAAATAGGCGGACTAAGAGAATATCTTGGTGATTACTCACTTTATTGCAATCCGTTCAGCGTTGAGCACATCCGCGAACAGACCGTTAAAGCACTTAATCAACCACCTAATGAGAAGGGATTCGCGCTCGTAAGGTCGAAATACACATATGAGCAAGCAGCCGAAGCCACTCTGAATGGATATAAGCTGTTGTTGGATGGCGCATAATATATTTAATACTGCTGCAAGCATAATAGCGTCGAACTGTGTTTCCATAATGTGTGCTGACAATTCTTGATCGGTACATCAAATTACGGATAGTTTACTTTCCGTTTTGGAGTCAAACAGCTACGGTGGGCGCTGTAGCCGGAACAGCTCGGTTGCACCCTCTGGCAAGGAGAGGAAGTTGGATATCGGTTTGATTTCGAACCCAAAAAGAATTGAAATCTCGATTATCATCGTTAACTGGAACACACGGGAATTGCTTCACAACTGTCTTTCTTCGATATACTCGAAACCTTGTAATACCGTGTTCGATGTCTATGTGGTGGATAACGCTTCGACCGATGGAAGTGCCGCAATGGTCCGCAGCCAATTTCCCCAAGTATACCTCATCCAAAACGATGTGAATGTCGGCTATAGCAGGGCCAACAATCAGGGAATAAGCGCATCACAGGGAAAAGCTGTTCTATTGCTCAACAGTGATACAATCGTTGATCCGCGGATATTCGACGAGACTCTCAAGTTACTCCATAGCGTACCATCAATAGGCGCCTTGGGCTGTAAGCTCGTTGGGAGCAATGGTATAGCTCAAAACTCCTATAGTTTCAGTTTCCCACATGGTCCAAGAGTCGGAAGCCCAAATAAAACAATCGGCGAAGGATTGGTAAACTGCGCCTTTGTCTGGGGCGCGAATTTTCTCCTCAGGCGTGAAGTGATCGATCAAGTCGGCATGCTTGACGAGGACTTCTTCATGTTTTACGAAGACATCGAATGGTGTTGGCGAATATATGACGCAGGATGGGATATAGTATACGATCCTAACCACAGCATAATACACTTGTCCGGCGCGAGTTGCTGCAAACTTGATGCTGTAGCTCATCGTAAAATGATCTTCAAAAGCTTGGTGAGACTACAATCCAAACACAACCCACAGTTTTCCTTCAAATCATGGCGGGTTAGGAGGTTGATACTGTACGGCCGATGCGTGGTCTGGTATGGACTTCTGAACAGGATCGCTCCATCAGAAAAATTGTCCCGAAAGATGAGCAAACATAAAGCATCTTATGAAGCTATCAAGGAGTTGCACTACCGGGTTGAATCCTTATCCGTACGTTAATCGGGATAAGGCAATGGTAACACAATCGATTTTCGAATTATCTGCGTATATTCAATAGTAATATATAATTTTACCTATTTTACCGTCTGAATTCCAAAAATGCTAAGCACACCAAATAACCGAAACACTTGCTGCGTTGTGGTCACATTTCATCCGGACCCTGCCCTACCCGATCGATTATCGCCGATCATCCGGCAGGTCGACCGGCTGCTCATCGTCGACAATGGTTCGAGCGATTCTGCGGATACGATATTCAACATTCTCGCTGCAGATACACGCATCGAGATCATCCGCAACAAGGAAAACCTGGGACTCGGAGTCGCATTAAACCAGGGTGTCCAATGGGCTGGAGAACATGGTTATAAATGGTTGCTCACGATGGATCAAGATACAGTGGCGCGCGATGGATTGATCGCAGGATTTACAGCAGCTTATGAAGACTATCCGGAAAAAGAAATAATCGCCTTGATCGGCGCCAACTACATAGACAGAAGTCTCGGAGATGCTATATTCAAAGGTGACAATTCACGCAAACGCTACGCCGAAGTAATAGCAGTCATCACCTCCGGTTGCCTTGTTTTACTCAATGCAGCACAGGTAATCGGACCGTTCAGAGAAGACTTTTTCATAGATCGGGTCGATTTTGAATACTGTTTACGCGCCCAGTCCAAAGGAATGAAGGTCTTGCTGACCGAAAAACCGCTCATGGAACATGGAATAGGCACACCGATCATGAGAAAGATCTTCGGAAAACGCCTTTTGACCCCTAATTCTACGCCTGAGAGGCATTATTACATATCGCGCAACCACATCGTGATGATGAAACAGTATATGTCGTCAAACCCCGAGTGGATAAAGCAATCACTTATCACCCGGACAAAGGAGATTATCTTAATGCTCCTCCTGGAAAAAAACAGGCCTCGGAAGCTTTGGATGGTATTCAGAGGTACCATAGACGGCCTTCGCGGGCATATGGGTATCCTTCATTAGGACATTAACAGACCTATGCAGCATGATCTATCCATAGTAATAGTAAACTGGAACACCTGCTCACTTCTACGCGATTGTCTGGCGTCGATATACTCCAAACCCAGCGTGGTCTCTTTTGAAGTCTTTGTTGTAGACAATAATTCAACCGACGGAAGCGCCGATATGGTAGCTGCCGAGTTTCCACAAGTCAACCTGATCAAAAATAACGAAAACCTGGGATACGGCCGCGCGAACAACATCGGAATTCGCGCAGCGAAGGCTGAAAACATCCTCCTGCTGAACAGTGATACGGTGGTCGACCCGAATGTATTTACTGAAACTCTCCATATTCTCCGCAATAACTCCGAAATCGGAGTGCTTGGCTGCAAATTGATCGGTTTGGATGGAGATATTCAGGATTCTTACAACATTCAATATCCGTTTGGGCCGACAGTAGATGGGCATGAACTCAGTGCCGGGTTAATTGAATGCGCTCTTGTGTGGGGAGCTTATTTTCTTATAAAGCGTGAGGTCATAGAAGAAGTCGGAGCATTCGATGAAGACATCTTTATGTTCTACGAGGACGTGGATTTTTGCTGGCGGATACATGACGCCGGATGGAAGATTGTCTATGATTCCAACCACAGCATAAAGCATATAAGCAGAGCCAGTTGCAGCAAAACTGCAAATTTAGAATATAATATCAACCTTTTTGTAAGCGAAAGGATCATGTTCAAAAAGCGCCTCCCCCACTCCACTTACGGAAAATGGTGGAGGAAGCGGTTCTTTTATCATGTCCGTTGCATCTCACTATACTTTTTTCTCAGTCATATCTCAAAGTCGCCCAATTCCCAGGAATTGTTCAAGATTCACCTGGCCGGCTGCAGGGTTCTTTTGTCGCAGTTCCCCGGCAGTCCGGCTGTTTGATATTTCACTGTAAAAAAGTTCTCCGAAACCCTTGACTTCGGGTATGCGCATGGCTATAATATATCTTGCGCGCTGAACTACAGAGTGCACTGGAGCCCGAATGTTGATTTCTATTATCGACAGCTAAAGATTGGCTTCATAAGACGAATTGTTCCTTAAAGGGAGGACTTATCGTCTTCCCTTTTTTGTGTCGAGGGCCTATAGCTCAGTTGGTTAGAGCGCACCCCTGATAAGGGTGAGGTCGTTAGTTCGACTCTAACTAGGCCCACCAAGGTCTGGACGAGTATATTGGAGATTGGGAGTTGGAATATTAGATTTCCAAACCTCTGACATCCAAAGTCTAACCTCCGGATCGGGGGCTTAGCTCAGCTGGGAGAGCACTTCCCTTGCACGGAAGGGGTCAGGGGTTCGAATCCCCTAGCCTCCACCAGAAAATTTGTAAATTGACAAGTTTAAGCGTATTACATAGTTGGTACGCAGGCAGATTGAAATGATACAGGCAAAACCGTCAGAGGCCTACCCTGTATCGCAAAAAGATCTGCATAGCATTTAGCTGACAGTTTATTGCTGGAAGCTGATAGCTAAAAAGTAAGGACATTGAAAGCAGCATAGTGGAAAAATGGGTTAGTCAGTAGAAATACTGGCGAATCCGTCTTGGCATCTTTATGTAGAATTGACGAATGGTCAAGCTA
>JBDKSP010000117.1:0-19311 GCA_039680575.1 Armatimonadota bacterium | reverse complement strand
TTCAGATACCACCTACAGAGTTTCAGGAGATAAAGTAACAGCCTTACAGCTATATAAACAGTTCTCTGATGTAGCTTTATCTGTTGATTTTACACTTATACCTGAAACTCTTCCGGAAGATTTTCGGCAACAGCCAATATATGATTGGCCGTTAATTAATCAGCCGAAAATCTATAAAACTCTTTAGGGCGCAGTGTGCGCATGCGGCGGAGTTGTAACTCCTTCAGGCGGACTGCTGAATACGTCACGGGCTAGCTGGTTATATTCGTCGGCTTTTTCCTCATGCGGAAGCTGAGCGGCCTGGTCGAAGACATGCAGTGATGCCTGCGGGTTGGCTTTTGTGAAGCGCTCGGCGACATCGACAGGGGTGATTTTTGCCTGCTTCCCCCAAACAAGAGCGACAGGTTGGGTTAAGGCTGAGAACCGGTCATGTATGTTCGTGTTGAGCGCTCCTGATATAAAGGCGCGGATCGGGCGTTCCGCTCCCGGCTGGTGCGACGATTTATAATAATGTCCAATTACCTCCGGTGTCGCATTGTCGGGATCGGCGTAGATCTGTGTTTTGAGATAATATTCGATCCCATTGATCGAAGTCAGCCCTAAATATACCGACTTACCGAATACGGGTATATTGAGTCCCGTGCTGAGCGCCAGGGAGAACGGTACCTTGCGGTCGGCAACTCCTATTCCCGTCGGGCAGGAAAGCAGCAGCCGTTTTATCATCAGCCTGTGGCTGTTTGCCGCGAGGACTGAATATGCGGCGCCATGCGAGCTTGCCGCAATATCCGTCGGCCTGCCGATCACATCCATTATGAAGTCGAGTATCAGTTGAGTGTATACCTCGGAGCGGTAAGGAATATTAGGCCTGTCGGACATCCCGAAACCGAGCATGTCCAGTGCATAGACAGTGAAGTCTTTGGAAAGCGGCAGGAAATTTTTCCTCCACTCGAAGCTCGACGCACCGGCTCCGATGCCATGCACGAGGAGGAGAGGTTCTCCCTCACCGGAAACTGTATAGAATATGTCCCCCATCCGCCATCGGTATGTTCGCTCGTGTCCTCCGATAGAGTTCTCCAAAGACCCCGCCCGGTTGGAGACGATTGAATTTGCGACAGCAGTGCCTGCGGCTGCAGCGCCAATTATTGCGAGCCCCTTGTAAGGAATCTTCATATCGCTCACTCCCTTTAAGCCCGGTATATTATCTTTGCCTTTTGTACCATCCGATGGATGGATGCTAAACAAGTCGGGCTTGGGAGATGTGAGGTAATCGAAAACCGGCCTGCTTTTTCGGGCAGGCCGGTATGAGTTTAAGCAGCTATATCCAACTCGGTGTTCGAATTGGAGAAGGAAGTCTTATAACGGAATCCGTCGAACAATACCACTGCATCATCCGTTCGTTCAGCGGTCCCGGCACACACACTGCAGAGTAACTTTGCATCTGTATCTTCTATATATTCCGGCAGGTTCTTGATCTCTCCGCCGCATTTACTGCATTTCATTTGAACCCTCGCATTTCCGGCGCTGCCTCCACCTACAGAGTTTTGGCAGTTGATGCAACGAATAAGAAATATCGTTTCAGCCAAAACTCATTAAGAGGGCTTGGGTGGGATCGACCACCAGCGCCTCGTAATGAAAGATACCAGCGAGTATTCTTTGTCAGCTATATACCCCAGGGGGTATGATCCTAAACGCCATACGAGGCGAAAGCGCGCTCAACGGACAATGCGGATTTTGGCTGAAAATGCTCAGCGAACGATGCGCGAATAGTGCCCGCGGCGGGGGGTGCTTGCGCGTTTGACCAGTCTGACGGTCATACCTTTACCGTTTTTCAGGAACTCGATCTCATCGGTAAGGGCTTTCATAAGAGGAATTCCCAGCCCACCGGGCTGTGCTATCGGTCTTGGGTGGATTTCTTCCGGGTCGAATCCCGAGCCGTGGTCCGTTACTTCGGTGATGACTGTCCCGCCCATGTGCGAGAACTTGATGTTGACCTTGTCATCCGGACCCTGGGGGGACCCATGACGAATGGCGTTGGCGCATGCTTCGGTGATGGCGAGCTTTGCGTCATGAGCTTCTTTCGCGTCCATACCCGCGCAATCAGCCAGGCAGCCTATTATTCGCCTGAGCCGCACGAGATAATCCGGATTGCTCGTTATGCTGACTTCAGTAACGGTTCTACTGCCTTGTGCCATTTGCTGTCTCCCCCATCCTCGAAGTGTAGAATGCAGAACCGGTGGTGTCGTTACGGCAGGGCGGCTCCGTGTGAGGATATCCCTCCGGTTTCTGGCGTCGATAATCTATCACAGCTGAGTCCGGGTGTCAATCATGGGCTGTATAAATGAGTGGGGAAAATTTCCTGTGTAAATTTACAGGCTCGAAGAATCCCTGGGGCTGCTTATTGCTGGTGCAAATACAGCCCGATCAAGATATCGGAAAAGGGTTTCTCGATACAACGGTAAAAACCCTCCCCTCTCCTTCCGTTTGCCTCGGAAGGGCTCTTCTGTTATCCTGATAATGTCCTTCATAAGGCTGGTGAGACAACTGGTAGCAATCCTGGAATTCCTAATCATAACCGCATACGCGGCGGCGGTAGCAAGAAAATTGCTGGGATGGCTCGGTTTGAGTCCCAAAGGAACCGGGGAGCGGCTGATCTTCGAGTCGGCGCTTGGGTTTGGGATTCTCGGCATGCTGATATTTGCGATGGGCATGCTCGAGGTACTGTACCCGTCGTGGATTCTGTGGCTGCTCGTCGTAACAGCGGTTATCAGCTACCGGGAGTTGGCCGGGGTGATTTCCGATGCATTTGACGGCCTAAAGGCGGTCAGAAAGATCAAGTGGAACGCCGAGATGGCTATCATTGCGGCAATTCTCGCATCCGTCGCCGTATTGGCGCTTGTGAGATCGCTTGCGCCGCCAGTCGGGGACGATTGGGACAGTCTGGCTTACCATCTGGCAATTTCCAAGCTGTTTCTCAAGCATCACGGCATTTACTATATCGACTTTTCCTCCCATTCCAACTTTCCGTTTACCTGGGAGATGCTTTATACATTAGGGTTATCGTTCGGAAGCGTATCGCTTGCGAAGCTGTTTCATTTTGGCGCCGGGGTGATTCTAACAGGCGCTGTTTACAGCATGAGTGCCCGTCATTTTTCACGTTCAACCGGCAGACTGGCAGCACTGATGGTTGCCGGTATTCCGCTTCTGGCCTGGGAAGCTACTACGGCGTATATAGACCTCGCTGTAGCCTTGTATTTGCTCCTTACGGTCTATGCCCTCCTCAATTTTAGCGAAGAAGGGGATAAAAAATGGGCTTTAGTGGCCGGACTGACCGCAGGTCTTGCCGCCGGGACGAAGATGACGGCGCTTTTGATGATTCCCATAGCTTTCGTCTGGATACTATGGCCAAACAGAGCAAAATCCGGAGTCCGAAGCCTGAGATGGAAGACGGCTTTTACCGCCGTCCTGCTGGCTGCGGTAATCGCAGCCCCATGGTATGTCAAGTCGTACGTCTATACCCAAAACCCAGTCTATCCGTTTGCTTATGGGGTCTTTGGCGGGAAAAACTGGAGCGCAGAGACGGCTAAGGCATACAGGGACGATCAGAAAAAATTCGGCAGAGTCCCGGACGCGCAGTCGCCGGTGATGCTGCCCTGGAACCTGACATTTCGGTTTGCCCGGTTCAACGATTACGCGGCGCGAGCGGAGCCGGGACTTGAACTTCCTGCATTCACCGGCAGCAGCCAGGTGTACCTGTCGTCAGTCGGACCACTGCTTCTGGCGTTTTTACCCCTGGTTTTGTTTGGGATGCTCAGGAAGGGCAAGCACAGGCCTCTTCTGATTGTCTCCTGCGTTATGATCGCGGCGTGGTACATTACGATGCAGAACACACGCTATCTCCTGCCCGCGCTGGCAATGCTTGCTCCGGTGATGGCGCACTCAGCGGAGTTGATTAAAGTCCGAAAAGCAGCAGTGGCAGCGTCTGTCACAGCGGGAGCCTTTACGGTTATGCTGATGTTGATGTTTGTATGGCCCGTGGTCCCGGTGGTATTCGGGATGGAAGCCCATGACCATTATCTTGACAGGTCGCTCAATATCTACCGCGCGAGCAGCTTCGTAAACAAGAGTCTGCCTCGTGACGGAGGAATTGCATTATTCGGGGAGACCCGTGGTTTCTACATAGGCAGGGATTACATCTGGGCTGATCCCGGACACAATGCGCTCATCCCTTACGACAGCATGGGCAGCGACCCGGAAAAGCTGCTCGGCTGGCTCAGGAACCGGGGTATGAGTTATGTGCTTGTAAACAAGGCTAATTTCCCCGACTACCGCGATGAATCCGCTCCGGCAAGCGCGAAGCTCATCTGGCAGGCTGTCGGAAACCGAAGGCTAAAGGAAGTTTTCAACGACCCATCGGATATTGCGGTCTACAGAATTGCCGGGCGCAGCCAATGAGCTTCGGATACACGGGATTTTACTGAGATTTGAGCAATAGTAGATATGGAATGGACGAGGGGCAAGAGTCTAGTCCCTTACCCCTCGCTAGAGCAAGCGAAGCATGCCCGGTCAAACGCACCGGGCAGCTTTGATCTTCGCTGTTAGCCTGCATTACTCAAATAATGCTCTGCTAACCAGGCTTTATTCAAAAGTGAATAAAGCTTCGGTTAATATACAGGAGGAGGTATCGTCTGATACGTTCCTGATGGTGAGGGAGTCGTCGCCCCTGCACCTGTCGGCGGAGGGGGTTGTGTCGTCGGTGTCGTATACTGGTTTGTTGACGTCGTATAGACACCGGGTTCTCTGCTGAATGGATATTTGCTCACATCCATTACTTTATCCGGATCGACCCCATACTGCCGCGAGATCTGCTGCCAGGTGTATCCCCGGTCAGCCCACGACATAATATCACTCATGCTTACGCCGGTCTCTGCTGAGATGTTGGCCGCGATGGCGATGTTTCGCCAATCATAGCCCATCCGGGAAAGCTTCTCGGCATCGTATCTCGTAAGGACCGGGTTCCCCCAGAGGTCGGTCTTGTAGTATATCGGCTGATAGCCGTATTCGCCGACAAATCCGGCTACCCGTGTCCGAATGACCGACGGCGTTATTAGCTGCGCCATCGTCAGGTTGTAGCGCTGGCCGATATTGGAGTAAGACAGCCCCTGGCTTCGGAGATTGGCGATCTCAAGGATAGGCCGATTGGCCTGATTGGCTATATGCGCAAGCATATAAATATCAGCCCATGTCCAACCCGCCTGTCGAAGCGCGATAACCGAAGCGGAATCAACGGTAAATGTCGTTGTAGCGAGGTTGAGGTTGAACTGCTCGACCTCTGGTGAGACCGTTGATACAGTAGTAGGCGGTGTCACCAGCGTGGGTGTAGTCGGTCCTGTGCCTACCGGCGGCAGTGTTGTCTCTTCCGGCGGTGTTGTTGGTTCCGGTGTCGTGCCGATTCCGTTAGCATAGACACCCGCACATGCTAAAACGAATATCGACACTAGCAGGAGTGTTGTCAAACGCATTTTATTCCCTCCTTGTTTAGGTAGCATGGAATTGCCGCAGCAATCTGCGGCTGCTGGAAATTATAGAGTTTCAGTAATCTGAAACTTTCCGGAAGATTTTCGGCAATGGCCAGTATGCAATTAAATCGCCGAAAATCCGAATTATACGAACGATTTCATGGCATTAGCCGGTAATTACATAGTGTTGGAAGTGGCGCATACCCCCTTTCAACCACGATTGAAGCGCCGCTCGCTTCGTGGCTCTTGCACAGAATACCCAGTTGCGAGCAGACGCAAACGTTGACGATAAATTGACAATCAGACTCTACCGACGCATCGGGTTTGCTCTTAGAAGGAGTTTTCCGCGCGAGAGTTGTATATAAACTGCGAGAGGTTAATGAGTTGGAAAAATTAGCGGATAAACGAGTTTTATGGATTGCCTCCATAGTCGCTGGAATTCTTGGCGGAGTGATCGCTATAGGACTTTTCGGCAGACCTGTGTATCACATAAGCGCGCTCAATGTGAAGCTGGCGGCCGTGCCTGCGCTCAGCGGTGAGACCCGTATATCGATTCCTCCACTCGGCAAAATCACGGCGAAGACTCACGCAGCTCCCATGGCTATCCAGGTCGGAGTCGAGGAAGCAAACATAGATGAGCTTAGGAACGTATTAATCAAGCGGTCGAATGGAAAGAGCCTTATCAAACAGGTCAAAAAAGAGGCGCGAGCCGCAGCAATCGACTTCGGGGTCAGGCTGATCGTAATTGCCTTCGCCGGAGGAGCGGTCGCGGTCTTTCTGCTTCGGGTAGGGCGGAAACCCAGGTTTATCATTATCGGCGGAATATCAGGCGCACTCTTCATCGCCATAAACCTCGCCGTTACTATGGCGACTTACAATACCAACGCATTCAAAACCCCGCATATGACAAATGCGCTGAAGGCTACTCCGTGGGCATTGAGGCTCGTTCAGGACGGTATTGTCAAGATCGATGAGCTCGATGATAGGGTCAGGATGACCGCAGCCAGTATCTACAAGGTCGAAAGCACGTTAAGCGGAATAGTTTCCACGGAAGACCATGGCGAGCAGATACGAATATTGGCGATATCCGATCTCCATAACAATCCTGTGGGTATGGAGTTTGCCGACAACCTGGCGAGACTGTTTGACGCGGATATGGTGCTGAATGCAGGTGACCTGACCGACCTCGGGACGAAGTATGAGAACAGCATCGCGGAGCAAGCCACCAAATTCAGCATACCACAGGTATTTGTGAGTGGAAATCACGATTCGGTCGAGACGCTGATGGCGCTCAGGAAGACAGGCAAAGTCCTGCTGCCTAACGAACAGGTCGTGGAAGTGGCCGGACTCAGGATCATAGGGCAGCATGATCCCGCGTCAAGGGAAATCGGTCCACGCCGTGTGCTCGCGACCACGGAGGAGATCAGCAGAGCCCGGTACAGGCTGAAAAGAGTTGTAGCTAATCTGCCGAAGCCGCCGGACATTCTGCTTATACACGAGCCGGATGTTGCCAGCGCGTTTGTCGGTAAGATACCGATCATAGTCTCAGGACATGACCATACATTGGCTGCAAGCAGCACAAAAGGGACAGCCTGGATACGCCCCGGCAGCACGGGAGCGTCCGGAATCCGTTATTTTATTGAAGGAAGTGGAAAGAGTATCACCGCAGCCGTAATATACGTGACCAGGACACCCCGGCCCAGAGCCGTGGCAGTAGACCTCATAGCTATTACGAACCCTGATGGAGAGTTTACCGTAAGAAGGATCAAGTTTGCCTCTGGAGGCTAAATGCTGAGGTTGCGGCTGGTTGGTTCAGCCTCCCGAGATTTGACCCTGAGCACGATTTTTGGTATAATTAATCGTGCGGCCTTCTAGGGCCGTGCGTTGTGTACGGGCTGGCTAAACCCGTAAAATCCGCATACGGACTCATATCGGACGTATGTCCGATTGTTAGAACATATGTGCTAATAATGCCTTATTCGTTCATGAATAAGGCTTCCATAGTAGAGCGTTATTCGCGTATTTGTGAATAACGCGTGCTAGTCGCCTATTTTCATTTGGTGAAAATAGCGTTTTACGAGAGGATACTCTGTTTTGAGCACAATAGCACGAGAGATAATCCCGGTTAACATCGAAGATGAGATGACGGGTTCATATGTCCGTTACGCTATGAGCGTAAACATCGCTCGAGCGCTTCCAGACGTAAGAGACGGACTCAAGCCTTCTCAGCGGCGTGTACTTGTCGCGATGAACGACCTCCACCTCACTCCAAACTCACAGCATAGAAAGTCCGCCAAGATCGCCGGCGACACATCGGGTAACTACCATCCGCACGGCGAACAGGTCATCTACCCGACGATGGTCAGGATGGCGCAGAACTTCAACATGCGCTACCCCTTGATCGACGGACAGGGGAACATGGGGTCGATCGACGGCGACTCGCCGGCTGCTATGCGTTATACGGAGATGCGCCTCTCCCAGTTCGCCATGGAGATGCTGGAGGACCTCGATAAGGACACGGTCGATTGGATGCCCAACTACGACCAGACCCGAAACGAGCCTACGATCCTTCCGGGCAAGTTCCCGAACTTGCTTGCGAACGGTTCGGCTGGTATCGGCGTCGCAATGGCCGCGAACATTCCGCCTCACAATCTCTCCGAGCTGGTTGACGGCATAACTCACTTGATCGACCATCCGGACGCGACTGCATCCGATCTGATGAGCTATATCAAGGGGCCGGATTTCCCGACTGCAGGACTAATCCTCGGGACGCGCGGAATCCGCTCCGCATACGAGACCGGCACCGGATCGGTGATAATGCAGGCTCAGGTTCAGATAGAGCCGCAGGAGAACGGGCGAAACGCCATCGTAATCACCGAACTTCCATACCAGGTAAACAAGAAGAAACTTCAGGAGCATATCGCAGGCCTGGTCCGCGCGAAGAAGATAGACGGCATTTCCGCCATCGACGATTACTCGGACAGGACCGGAATGAGGGTCGTGATCGAGCTCAAGCGGGATGCCCACCCGAAGAGAATACTCAACTATCTTCTGAAACACACAGCGCTCAGACAGACCTTCGGAATCATTATGCTTTCGCTGATCAACGGCCAACCCAAGGTGCTCAATCTGCAGCAAATGCTGCAGGCGTTCATCGACCACCGGTTCGAGGTTGTAACCAGGCGCTCGCGCTATGAGCTTGAGAAAGCGCGGCACCGTGCGCATATTCTGGAAGGTCTACGGATCGCCGTCGATGTGCTGGACGAGCTTATCAAGCTGATAAGAGCATCGAAGAACAGCGAAGTCGCTCGGACGGAGATGATGGCGAGATTCGCGCTCACCTATATCCAGGCCGAAGCGATCCTTGCTATGCAGTTGAGACAGCTCACAGCTCTTGAGCGGGAGAAGGTCGAGTCCGAATATAAAGAGCTCTTAAAACGCATCGCTTACTACGAAGACCTGCTTTCAGACCGGATGAAGATCCTGGCAGTCATCAAGACCGAGATGAAGACTCTCAAGGACAAGCTTGGTGATGAGCGAAGGACCAGGATCATCCAACTGGAAGCCGAAGAGATCGGCGATGAAGAGCTGATTCCTGATGAAGAGACGATCATCACGATCACGCGGGATGGTTACATCAAACGGGTGCCGGTAGACACCTACCGCAGCCAGAAGCGCGGCGGCAAGGGGATAATCGGAGCAAATACCAAGGAAGAAGATAACGTCAAGCAGCTATTTCTGGCTACGACGCACCATTACATCCTCTTTTTTACGAATAGAGGCCGGGTCTACCGGCTGAAGGCTTATGAAGTCCCTCAGACGAGCAGGCAGGCGATGGGAACAGCCATCATCAACCTGATCTCGATCGAACCGGGAGACACTATAACCGCTATGCTGCCTGTAAAGGCGATAGACGGGGAAGGGTCTCTCGTAATGGCGACCGAGATGGGCGAAGTCAAGAAGACATCGCTTCAGGAGTTCCACAATCTGAGGTCGAACGGGCTCAGAGCATTCGATCTGGAGGAGAGCGACGAGCTCAAATGGGTCAGCCTGACCCATGGAAACGACGAAATCATCCTCGTCACGAGGAACGGTATGTCGATTCGTTTCCATGAGTCGAACCTGAGGTCTGCAGGCCGCGCAGCGGGCGGAGTCCGGGGTATTCACCTGGTCGATGATGACAAGGTCGTCGGAATGACGCTGGTCCGGCCAAAGTGTGAGCTTCTGGTAGCAACGGAGCTCGGATTCGGCAAGCGGACGACAGTGGACAACTACCGCAAGCAGACAAGAGGCGGCAAGGGGCTGATCACGATGAAGCTGACCGAGAAAACCGGCAAGATAGTAGACGTGGCGGTGGTGGATGAGACCGATAAGGTAATCACCATCACATCCCACGGTATAGTTATGAAATGTCCCGTAAAGGAGATACGCTCCTGCGGGCGAAGCACTCAGGGGGTCAAGCTGATAAACCTGGTCGATTGGGACCGGGTGGCAAGCATAGCCCGCATTCCGAAGACGGATAAACCTGAGGAAGAAGCGCAATAGAGTTAAAAGAAAAGGGCGGCCGGTTGGCCGCCCTTTTTTAGAAAGAATAGTATTTTGACATGCGCCCAGCGTGTGTGGTACATCCCGGCACAGTCTACAGAGTTTCAGAAATTGATGTTACAAGCTCTTATATTACGGATAAATCTTTGTTCGAGAACAAAACCTCGATTTTGAGATCATTGACTGAAACTCTTTGGATTAGGAGATCAATGGTATGCCCGTGCTATCGAAGCGAATACCACAGGATATCGATAATGTCACTTCCGCGCATTCTACAGACATCCTGTTACTGTATACCGGCCTGATCTGGACGTTCGTCGTTACACTATTCCGTGGTTTTCGTACCCCGAATGACTGGGCGGAAGCACATTGGTTAGTAAGTTATCAATTCGGGCTCGTCAAGCGTGGACTGCCCGGTACGCTTATCAAGCCAATCCTGCTGCTCAACAATTCTCAATCCTTTGCGGAACATACGGTCCTCACAATCAGCACATTACTGCTGGTCACATTTTGTATCGTTCTCTTCGGGATATGTTTCTCGATAATCCGTGAACAACGCTACAGTATTGAGAGTGTGCTGGTATCTTTCATCTTCCTATCATCGCCGTTTGTCGTGATAAGCGCACATTTGAACGGATATTACGATAACATCCTGTTTTTGATAAGCATCTGGAGCATTGTTGCCATTCGCCGCAACCGGTTATGGCTGGCTTCGGTGTTGCTTTCACTCGGTATCCTTGTTCACGAATCGATTATTTTGGCTGGTATACCATCAGCGATCCTTGCTCTTATCATCTGCAGTAAATCCAAGACTACTCAAGATAAAAAGCCCTTATGGCGCCATACCCTACAGTTTATGCTGCCAGTTTGCGTTTTCATAGTTCTTTCTATTTATGCTTCGTTTTTCACTGATACTAATGCACTTTGCGCGTCATTGTATAACTATATTTCGCAGTACTCTTTTATCGAATATCAGCGGAACATAATGGTCCCCGCATGCATTACCAGTTCATTCACCACGTATCTCCAATCCGAATGGCCATGCTTCCTGCCGAGCTTGAGCAATCCGGTATTTATAATGGCCAATATTCCGGGGCTGGCAGTGATTATTCTGTATACCATCCGTATTATGCGCAAGATGAAGCTGTCATTCATCCCGTACGCTCTGATTGTGCCTCTGCTGCCGCTTTTGCTTCACGCCATTGCCTGGGATACCAGCCGTATCTGGACATATCCCCTTATCGCCGCGTTATTTACTTTGTGGATAGTCCATTCAGCGCCCGGCGCCGCCCGGTCACGGTTGCCGGTTAATATACTTTTTGTTGTTTTCGGTATAGCTGTAGCAATCTGGCAGCTCAACACTCGCGTTCAACTGATGGATGATATGTACGATCCATTTACCAGCTTCGAGCGGACCCTCTTGTATGCTCCGGCAGCAGCAATCATTGCCTGCAGTATGTTTCGGATCCATCGAAGTCCGGATAGGTTGAAATATCAGGGATGAACGGGGAATCCGAATAGTTTCTGGCATCAGGGTATGGGCAATACCAGCCTTATGTGATATAATAACTTGTTGGGACCGAACAGGCCCGGATCATCGAGGAGAAGGTAGAATGGCAGAACAGAAAAAGCGGGAGCAAGCTCAGGAGCCCGCATGGCACGAACTACCGAAGGGCGGTCTGATGGTCGAACCCGGAAGCGCCAAGAGCTATAAGACCGGCGACTGGCGCACCGAGCGCCCTATTTGGAACTCCGAAAAGTGCATCAGCTGTCTAGTTTGCTGGATGTACTGCCCGGATAGCTCCATAAAGGTCGAAGACGGCAAAGTTGTTGGCATCGACTACGATCACTGCAAAGGCTGCGGAATATGCGCTGCCGAATGCCCATCCAGGGTTCAGGCTATCGAGATGCGCCCGGAGGCCGATTATCGGTAATACGGAGCGTCAGTGCTTTACTTAAACAAGCCGCTTGTGAAACATGAGCGGCTTGTTTTTGTTATGTACGCCCGGCAGGGCGCGGCGAAATATGGGGTGAAAGCCCCTTGTATACTCTGAGCGGCGAGTATTTCACCCTGAAATTGATTCAGCTTTGGGATGGAGTTGCAGTAGTTTGGAATGACGCTGTGGTAGTCCGTGGAAAAAAGCACTGCGGCCGCGCTGATCGTTTTATCCAACACGGCCGCAGTGGGATGGAGTAATTGCAGGCCAGAGCCATCACCTGACAAGCGTCGATTCTAGGGAAATAAGCCCCAGTCTCGTAGCGCGACGAAATGCCTGCACCCTGTTCGACACTTGCAGTTTGTCGTATATGTTGGCCAAATGAAAATCGACAGTCCTCTTGCTTACATAAAGCGCATCGGCAACATCCTTGCTTGATCTCCCTTCGATCACCAACGAAAGCACTTCCAATTCGCGTTTTGTAAGTCTGACCGAGCGGTTTTCCTGGACCTCAGGTATCCCCATAGCCGCCATATAGGGTGATCTCCTTTCCCTGCTCGCCTCACACAGGTATAATTCCGTACAATAACCGGGAAATGAGAAGAGAATTGGCGGTAGTATGCTACTGCGCGTCGGCAATGGTCGATATGCGATTGGTTGTCAAGAAAGCAGCCGAAAATCCATAATCAACTTGCGCGGGGCAGGCTCCTTCTGTAATCCCGAGCCGGTTTTACCGCAGGCGGTTTGCTCGTAACTGACCGTTTTGAGTAACAGGTAAGGTGGAATGCGCCGAGAAGAGCCATTACACCTATAAGAAGCCATGATGCAAGTGATGCCAGCGCTGCCAACTCTATCCTGTCGGCGGATTTTGCGGCAAATGATACACCGATAGCAGCAACGGACGCTGCTAGAATCCACATAAGCTGCGCGGCTGCATCCTCTCTTGCCAGCCTTGGCAGACTTCTCAACCGGCTTGGACCGTAACCTATCAACAGAGCGGCGGTAAGTCCTGCAATACAAGCCTGCACGCTCAGTAATGACAGTATACCCGCGAGTATGGCTGATATCAAAATTGCTTTCCACTCGTTACGCACTTTCATAGCTTCTCCTTGAACTCTTTATACAAGTCTTCCTGCGTGATAAGACCTGAGAAGACCGATCACTTTCCCGATTACCTCGACAGAGCGGCCATCGTCTTCCAGGATTATGGGTTCGTATGCCTGGTTTGCGGGCTGCAGCCGGACTTTTTTGCCCTCTCTATAAACCCGTTTGACCGTAGCTTCATCGTCTATTCTGACAGCTGCAATCTCTCCGTTATGCACAGCGAGATCACCTGCAATTACAACGTAGTCCCCAGGGAGTATTCCATCCTCGATCATACTCTCGCCTTTGATCTCAAGCATAAACGCCGACCTGACTCCGGCAAGCATTGCTTTGGGAAGCGGGACCGTATCGCCGGAAACCTCAGCAGCCAGGATCGGCTCTCCGGCTGCGATACTTCCTACAAGTGGGGCATACGTCACATCGTCAGGCGCTTTATCTTGCTCAACCCAATCAGCGAGCCTGATCGCCCTCGCGCCATGTCCGCGGATGATGGCTCCCTTGGACTCAAGCGCCGCAAGATGCTTGGCGACACCGTTCGGGCTGCTAATACCGAAATAAAGAGCGATCTCAGGGATACTCGGCGGACGTCCCTCCCGCCGTATGTGCCCGGCGATCATATCCAGCACTTCTTTCTGTCGTTTTGTAAGCCCATCAACCATATCGGATAACCAATGACCGATGATTTCCGGCTGCACTACAGCCAAAAACCAATTGGTGTAAATTATTACACCAATAATATCTTATGCCTGCCTGCTTGTCAATAGGAACAGCAAAAATACTTGAAAATTGCTGTTTTTGGCGGTCAAGAGAATAGCGAAAACCTATACGCGTATCATCAAGAGCCGGTTATTGTGAGCTTGGGTGTAATCAAGCAGAAATACTGTCTCGGATAATCGGCATCATCTGGAATACTTTAATGGGGGGAACGACATAAACGAGCATGAATATGTGTTCATCTTGCCGACAAGTGTCAAACAATAGAGGATATACGTTAATAGAGGTAATGATCTCGCTGGGGGTCTTTTCTCTACTCATAGTCATATTTGCGACTTCTGTTCCTCTTGCGAAAAAATCGTCGCAGGTAAACGGGCAATATGCGCAGGCTATCAGCCTGTGCCAGCACAAAATCGACCAGATGAGAGCAGTGGGATACGGGCGAATTACATATACCGAGCTTTCTGACGCCGGGATAGTGGATGATAGCCCTTCCACTCTGCCGTTCTCATTTGTGGGTGTGGATGATGTCGAAAGCTACCTTCCGCAGCCGACAGCGACCGTAAATGTCCAGTATAACGGTACTGACAAGGTTACCGTAACGGCTACTATTACCTGGAAGAATACTACCTATGAATCCAAGACAAGCACCGTGAGTCTGTCTGCTATCATCACCAATGTGGAGTAAATCCGATGCATATGACACTTAATCGGAATGGATATACGCTGATTGAGGCCCTTATCGCGGTGAGCCTTACGGGGCTTATTTGCGCGGGAACTCTTGCCATGATGGTGAGTTCCATGTCCTGCTTCGACAGCACTTCCACACAGACATACACGGATATGGATGCCGTAATGGCAATGCAGATGATAGTCAATGATGTGCGTGAAGCGAAAAGCATCAATATTATCGCAGATGGAAAAAGACTCAGAGTGATCTTTCCCAAAAAGATGCTTGGTGAGGACTATTACGACCGGCATCAGGCGGACATGGCCAACCAAATCGATTACTACCTGTCCGACGAAACCGGTGTTCCGGGACACAGCGGAAACTGGCTCTGGCGCGGTAAAAACAACAACAACCGGACACCGCTTAAACGCGATGTCAATTCGCTTGAGTTCGAACAGGACACATCCCGTTCTGTCAAAATCACGGTGACGGCCTTAAATAATTCGGCAAGCGGCCCCAAGACGACCAGCCTGACGCAAAGAGTCGTCTACCTGAGGAACTACTAATGAATATAGTCAGAGATAAACGCGGCGGTTCTCTGATCGTAGTCATGTTGGCTATGTTCATGATAACTTCAGCTACTGTTGGTGTTCTTCTGGTGACTGCCAATTCCCTGCATCTGAATAACAGGCAGCGCGCGGCAGCCGAAGCATTCAATGTCGCGGAATCAGGAGCCGAAATGGCGGCTCTCTGGCTGAAGAACCTGCCATCCCCGCCGAATTACAACTCGGAGTTCGATCCATTCGGCGGAAAGCAGATAATGGGAACCGGAATCGATGGGACATACGAGATAACCATCTATCCCGGTATCGATAATGCGGCATCATATCTGAAAATATACAGAATTGTATCGGTCGGTAACGTGCGTAACGTATCGAAGACTATTGAGGTTGTCGTAAGGCAGGCATCCTTCGGGCGATATGCGTACTTCACGGATAAAGAGACATCGAGTATCTCCGGTGGAGCTATCTGGTGGAAAGCCGGCGAGGTAATAGACGGTCCTGTACACAGCAACAACCGCAACGGGTCCAATTTCAGCATCAATTACAACGGCTCGTCTTCTCCGATATTTCTGGACATGGTAACCAGTGCAGGTACAGCCATCAACTATACGCCAAGTAAGCCGAAGAAAGAGTCTGTGTTTAAAAACATCTTCTTGAACGGCAGCAAGGGGTTCAAGCTTGGAGTAACTCCCATACTATTGCCTGAGTCTTCGGACACACAGAAAAACGCGGCATGGGGTTCCCAGGCGGGGTTCCCTTCCAAGGATGGAGTTTATCTGCGAGCAGACTCTACCGGCGGAGTCTATATTCAGGGTGATGCCGCGATACAGCTTGCAGTAGACGCGAATAACAATCAAAAGTTCATCATAACACAGGGCACAAATGTGACCACTGTCACACTGGACAAGTTTTCGGAGACGATAACTACAAGCGGTCCAATGGGATCAGGCAGCGTGACAAGCGCAGCCTCTTTGGGAAACGGGGTCATTTACTGTACGGGGAATATCACGTCCCTGAAAGGAGAAGTGGCGGACAATAAGGTAATCGATGAAGATGTCAGAATACGTTCTTCCTTTACGATCGCTGCGGACGTGAATGCCGGTAAATACATAGGGATATCGGACAATCTCGTCTATCACACCAGGCCGGACAAGACCCTCGATAATGATGATCCGGTAAATCTGGCTGCGGGTACGCTGGGACTGGTTGCAAAAGACATCAAAATATTATCGAAAGCGCCCGGAAACCTGGAAATCGACGCTGTCTGCCTCGCCGGCGGGTCAAATACCACCTCCGGCAGTTTTTACGTCGAAAACTACGATACAAAGAAGACAACCGGTAATTTGGCCGTTCTGGGAGGAATTATACAGAAGTCACGTGGACCGGTAGGGACGTTCGATGCCAATACGGGAAAAACAATGACGGGATATTCCAAGAATTACACTTACGATCCCCGGCTTGCATCGAACCCGCCGCCGTACTATCCGACTACCGGTCAGTACGAGCGCCTGTCCTGGCGGCTTCTACCGAACAGTGAATAGCTACTTCGAACCCGGTTTCCTACCGCGCCATGGAAATACTCTCTATTTCCACCAGCACGGGTCGGTGGTCGGATGCAGGACTGTCTAAGGCGGTGGCGGCTGTTCCCTTCATATCGGGAGTTCCAAGGATGTAGTCGATCCTGGCCTGGAGGTTGTCGACTGGATAGGTGTTTTCCGGCTCGGCTGCGTCTTTTGCGAGATCATGCAGCCCGGACTCGGTGAGAAGCCTCTGTACCGCGGTACCGGTCTCGATTTCGTTCAAGTCGCCGCAGAAGATCGCGGGCGAATGCGCTTCTCGTACAAAAGCTGCGGACTCACCCGCCTGTACTAGCCGTTCACCGGCATCGAGTCCAAAGTGGGTGCAGAAAACCGTGAGGTTGATGTCTGGAGCAGCGACCATCACTTCCATAAGCCCGCGCTGTTCATCGTTGCTTGTCAGACTGTGGGATTTGGCGCTTAATACCGGGTAACGTGAGAGGACGGCGTTACCGAAGCCGGCTGGACCGACCGCCAGGTTCGGTTGGAAGACGGACTCCATACCGAGCCTCTCGCCAAGCCATTTAGCCTGGTCAGTGAGACCGCTTCGAGGCATTTTTCTATCGACTTCCTGAAGGCAGACAACCGAAGCGCCTGCCGCGCGGATTACATCGGCCACCCGTAAAAGGGATCGATTATCATCTATCCCCAGTCCTGCGCGGATATTGTAAGTCATTACCAGCATTACACAAATACCGTCCGCCTCTCCTGGCATACTCAAGAGAGCCGGTCCAGCCAAAGCGAAGGCCGAGGCACTTGAGTCTCCGGCCTTCGACCTTACGAACAATAATTACACAGAAGTCGACGAATCGGCGGTCTCGGTAACTGAGCCGATCTTGGAATACCGTCTCCACACCCCGGTGACCGTCTTGAGCGACCTCATGATGAGGTCCGACGGTGCTTCTCTGGTTACGACGACGCCCTGCTTCTCAGCATGAAGCTCCATATCGCGGCCGACCTGCGACTGAGCGCAGATATTGAGCGACAACGGCAGGTTCTTGTCTTTGATTGTCCGCGCGATCCTCTCGATAGCGTCTACCTCACTCAGCTTTATCGCCTTGCCTCCGGCATAGCTTGTCGTTGCGCGAGGCACGCTCATAAATACGTGAAAAACTCCGGGGCTTCCGATCATCTTCGAGTGCTCAAGGATCGAAAGCAGCCCATCGAGCGTTACGGAACCGGTGAAATCGAACGGGTTCTGTGAGCAATCCGCAAATGGAGGCATGGAACCCTTCACTTTCTCGGTAAACTCGGCGGGAAGCTTCTCCAAAAGCTCCAGTCCGACTCGTTCCGCGGCATCTACGGACATGACACCTTTGCCGCCGCCGGTGCTGAGTATCACCGGCTTGCCGGTAGCTCTGGGCATGGCATGAAGCATCCAGAGCACCATTCGGAGCTCTTCTTCATTCTTTACGATAAATGCGCCGCCCTGCTTAAGAGCAGCCATCAGAGCATCGGCTCCGCTCGTAATCCGCCCAGTATGTGATGCAGCGCACTGCCTGCCCTTGCTGCTGAGCCCTGCAGGCAGGATTATAACAGGCTTGATACTGCTGGCTTTCTTAAGCGCCTCTATGAAGTAAGGACCTTCTCCTTCTTTCAAGCCGCCTTCCAGATGAAGCACGATTATATCGACCGAGTCGTTTTCGGCTACACTATTGAAGAGTTCCGTAAAGCTGATTCCTGAGCCGTTTCCGAGAGAGAATATCTCATTTACAGGAATGTTGCGGATACTCATGTACTCACTGAATGTTTCCAGGCAAAGCCCGCCGCTCTGTGAGAAGAGCGCCATCTTCCCATGGACTTCAGGATACGCCGTCCGCTTGGGATCGAAGAATAGCGTGTTCAGACCGCTGCTGTAGACTCCCACGCAGTTCGGACCGATGTAAGGCATAGCGCCGGCGCTCTCTTTAAGCTGCTGTTCCAGTTCCTTATTACCCGTCTCGGCAAAGTCGCTCGATATGATGATCGCTCCGGCTCCACCTTTCTTGCTGAACTTTCCAACGATCTCAGGAGCGCTGGTGGGAAGCCCGGCATAGATCAAAAGATCGCAGCCATCCGGAACATCATCGACTATCTCCACTTCCTTTTGCTTGAGGTAATCGATTCCTTTGCCGCTCGGCAGCATAACGCAGACATTTTTGACAATCTTGGAGACATTATCGAACAGCAGTTGTCCCACCGAATTGCGAGAGGCCGATGCGATGACAACAAGGGCTTTTTTCGGCGCTTTGAAGACCTTCAGACTCCTGTTGGTAAAAAACTCATGAGGCATAGAGACCGCAGGCTTCGTCTCGACTCTAGCATCGACCATATGTATCCCGTTGGGATCGACGAAGACCGGGTTGAGGTCGAGTTCCTGGACATCCGGGTTCTCATCCATCATCTGGGACAGATTAGAGATCAGTTCTGCGAGCGCCTTCAGGTCAGCCGGAGCTTCGCCTCTCGCGCCCATAATCTTGGCGGAGAGAGGATGCTCCTTTATCATAGAAAGAGCTTCTTCCAGGTCGATTTTTCCGACTCTTACAGATGGAGAAGCGACTTTTGCGGCTATTTCGGCATATTTGCCGCCCTCAGGAGTAAAGATAATCTGGAAGCCGAAGATCGGGTCTCTTTTCGCTCCGATCATCACTTCATGTCCGCTTCTTCCTTCCTGCAGGATAAAGCTTATGTCTTTGTGCCCGTTCT
>JBDKSP010000116.1:0-27690 GCA_039680575.1 Armatimonadota bacterium | reverse complement strand
CTAAGTAACATCCTGTCTTAATAGCAGGCCAGCTTGACGTAGTGGCCGGTCTCCGTGCCGGCCATCGGCTCTGCAAGAGCCGGACTCTACCCATAGCTGCTACTAGAAACGGAGACTACTTAGGATTTAGGGGGTGAATCTCAGAAAATTGTGCTTCTCCCCGTGGTCCGGTAGGTCCACGGTTACTACTCCTGTGGCCCAATAGGTCCACGGGGTAGGACGAACTGCGGTCCCGAAGCATAGAAAAATTGCACGAATCCCTCTAAATCCTAAATCCTTCCTACTTTCTCGAATCCAGATATTGCTCTACGACTTTCATAGCGCAGTAGGAACTGCACATGGAGCAGGCCTCTTCCGCGTGCGTGCAGCGCTTTTCACGAATCTCTCTGGCTTTGACGGGATCGATTGCAAGCTCCAACTGCTTCTTCCAATCCAGTGCCTTGCGGGCTGTGGACATTGCTACATCCCACTCACGCGCTCCCGGCACGCGCCTTACCAAATCCGCGGCATGGCCGGCAATTCGGGCGGCAATTACTCCCTCACGGACATCCTGGACCGTCGGAAGGCCGAGGTGCTCGCTCGGTGTTACGTAGCAGATGAAATCCGCTCCCGACATAGCCGCGACCGCTCCTCCGATGGCCGATGTGATGTGGTCATAACCAGGAGCAATATCAGTTACGAGCGGCCCAAGAACATAGAACGGCGCTCCGTCGCAGAGCCGTTTCTGGAGAACGATATTGGCTGCCACCTGATCGAGCGGAACATGTCCCGGTCCTTCGACCATCGCCTGAACTCCTGCTTCACGCGCTCGCTGCACGAGCTCACCGAGGATTATCAACTCCTGCACTTGTGCGCGGTCAGTTGCATCCGCTATAGAACCCGGGCGTAACCCATCGCCGAGAGAAAGGGTGACGTCGTGCTTTCTTGCAATGTCCAGCAGGTCATCATAGCGGAGATAAAGCGGGTTTTCCTTTTCGTTTGCGAGCATCCAGCAGGTGAGGAACGCGCCTCCCCGGCTGACCACATCCGTCAGCCTGCCCTGCTTCTGAAGCCTTGATATGGACTCCCTCGTCACGCCGCAGTGGACGGTGACGAAGTCGACTCCCTGCTCTGCCTGGTGCTCTATGGCTGATAAGAGATCGTCCTCGGTCATATCGACAATCGAACCCTTGCGCTCGATTGCAGAGACGGCTGCTTCATACATCGGGACTGTGCCTATTGGCACGGGGCAGCGCGAAAGGATCTCTTTTCGGATGTTCAGTATGTCACCGCCGGTGCTTAAGTCCATTACGGCGTCTGCACCAGCATCGAGTGCAACTTGGAGTTTCTCAAGCTCAGGCGCCATATCCGGAAAATCAGCCGATGTGCCGATGTTCGCGTTCACTTTGACCTTGAGACCTTCGCCGACACCTCTTGGCGAAGCCATCTTCCTGTTCACGTTGCGCGGGATGACAATCCTGCCCGACTTAACACCCCTTAAGATTGTTTCTACATCGACATGCTCGCTCTCCGCGACCATTTTCATCTCGGGGGTAAGTATACCAGCTTTCGCTGACTCTAATTGTGTCAACTATATACCTCCAATGCTGCTTGCAAAGCCCGGCTAGCTTCCGGGTCGAAATTCCTCTGATAAAGCCTTTACCGCTCCGGCCATGTCGGGCGCACCGGTTACCGCCGATATGACTGCAGCCGAGTCAGCTCCGGCAAGCGCCACTGAGCGGATATTAGAGATAGAAATTCCTCCGATGGCCACAACGGGCAGCCGGACAGCCTGCTTGATCCGGGTCACAGTTTCCAACCCGACTGCTTCACCCGCGTCCAGCTTGGTCATCGTCGAAAAGACCGGTCCTACACCGACATAGTCCGCTCCGTCCGTTTCGGCCTTTAATGCTTCTTCGACGTTACTCGTAGAGACTCCTATAATTGCACTCGGTCCCAGTATTTTCCTTGCTGCGCTTGCCGGAAAGTCATCCTGGCCTATATGGAGTCCGTCCGCATTGCAGGCGATTGCTATATCGAGCCTGTTATTGATGATAAATGTTATACCGGCGTCCAGCGTGAGGGTTCTTATGCGTCGAGCAACTTCCAGCAGGTCCCGGTCGGCCAGGTTAGTCTCCCTGAGCTGTACGACGGGCGCTCCTCCTGCGATAGCGGCTGCGGTAATGGCAATGTGGCCCCGGTCCGGCTCGAACCTGCCGTCGGTGATGACATAAAGACCAGTGATAACCTGTTTGGGTAATTTAGAAAATGAATCCGATTTCATCGCACCCGCAGTTCACAAGAAAAAAGCCGCAAACCCGATTGGCGGGATTTACGGCTCTAATAAACTTTTTCGCATTCTTCAACCGGAACACCCGGTTCAGGTTGGAATGTCAGCCCGATTATATACGGGCTTCTTTGCTTTTAAAGCATCCCCTGGCGGTTTGACTTGCATCAATCGCAGTTTATCACATGCAAAAGGCAGTGTCAAAAAACCGAAGGTACTACCTGCCTGATGCAGGCACAGGCGCAGGCAAGGTTGATCCAGGTGTACCAGGCGGTGCGGGAGCTGCTCCACCGGTTGTGCCGGCGGCAGGCGCTGCGGGCGATCCTCCAGGCTGACCTGCATCGGAGGAGTTTCCTTTTAACTGGAAGATAAAAAATCCAATCGCAGCTACAATTATAACTATGAGGACTACAGTAAGAACAGTCTGGTCAACTTGTCCCTTTGCTAGTTTTTTCATAAACAATCCCCTCCTTTCTTCTTAGAGTGAGTCTAGCACTCCTAAGGAAAACATGTCAAGGAATTTTGACGAGGAATCTTCACGAGAAATAGTCGCCAAAGGAGATAACTATGCCTCTCGAAAGATATCATTACCTATTTAACCATTACCGTTTTAGATGATACCTGAGTGGGTAAGCTCAAGTGGTGCGGTTAACGATTTAGCCGTCATTACATCGTGTGGTTGACATATAAACGTATTGATGTTACATATATAATATCATCGATAAATCGACGGTGCGGATGGCGTACGTGAAGTAATCTCCATCTACAGCTTAAGGGGGTTATAATTTGGGCGTTCCACCGTTTGAGGTGTTAAAATCTTTTGAGGACGGCAGCTCCATTCTGCATATTCGCGGAGAGCTTGACTTTGGGACGGCTGGGGTATTGCAGGATGCACTTACCCAGGTGCTGGAAGAAGATGTGGCTCACCTTATATTGAATATGGAGGATGTGACATTTCTTGACAGCGAAGGAGTAAAAATACTGCTTCAGGCTCACAGAAAAGTCAGTGACCGCGGAGGTGTGATGTCCATAAGGAACTGCAGCCAGTTCGTACAAAACGTATTTGAAATTCTGGGACTGCAGCAATATCTCGAAATCAGCGTTTCGTAGATTCGAGGCCCTGGGCAAAAGTTGCAATGAAGCGCCTCGTATGATATACTACGTATTGTTATACAGGTGCACGTGAAAGAGTGGGTTGCACGCCCACTCTTTATTCGTTTAAGTAAGTTCGGGAGAAAGGTGTCATGAACCAGGACTTCCTAGATGCGCTTCGGCAGATAGAAAAAGAAAAAGAGATACCGCTTGAGGTGCTCCTCACGACTATCGAGTCAGCGCTCGAGACGGCGTACAAAAAGAATTATGCCGCCACAGGGGATATCAGGGTCAGAGTAACCTTGGCGAAATCAGGCTTCAAGGTCTACTGCCAGAAGGATGTAGTAGAAGAAGTCAGAAATGATCATACGGAAATAACTGTCGACGAAGCCCGGAAACATAACCCGGACGCAGTCGTCGGTAATAGTATAGAAATCGAGGTAACTCCTGAAAACTTCGGGCGTATCGCTGCCCAGACGGCAAAACAGGTCGTCGTCCAGCGCATACGCGAGGCGGAGAGAGAGAAGGTCTACGAAGACTTCGGCGACCGGATAGGCGAGGTTGTTACCGGTACTGTTCAGCGCAAAGAGCAGCGCAACGTTTTTATCAATCTTGGTAAAGTCGAAGCGCTCCTGCCGTCCGCGGAGCAGGTGCCTACGGAGCCGTACAGGTTCGGAGACCGGCTGAAAATCTATATGCTTGAGGTCAGGCGGACGCCTAGAGGTCCTCAGGTCGTAGTTTCACGTACCCATCCGACACTCATCCGAAGACTTTTCGAACTTGAGGTCCCTGAGATCGTCGAAGGGATAGTGACGATCAAATCCGTCGCTCGTGAAGCAGGCGCGAGGACCAAGATCGCTGTTTTGTCATCCGACGACAAGATCGATCCGGTCGGAGCTTGCGTCGGCCATCGCGGGACAAGAGTCCAGGCGGTGGTAAACGAGCTTTACGACGAGAAGATAGATATTGTCCGGTGGAATGACGACCCATCCAAGTTTATTGCGGAGAGTTTGAGCCCGGCCAAGGCGATGTCCGTCAAAGCCGATGAATCGACCAAAACGGCGCTTGTAGTCGTTCCTGACAGTCAGCTCTCGCTTGCCATTGGCAAGTCAGGGCAGAATGTCCGGCTTGCTGCAAGACTGACGGGCTGGAGAATAGACATTAGAAGCGAGTCCCAGCTTGCAAAGGCGATTTTGACCGCCGGAGCGGACGAAGAGCCCAGTGAAAATGATGGGCATAACTCCGACAGCGAACCTGATCCCGGACTGGGCGAACCCAAGATCGATCCGGCAGAAGAATAGTTATTACGAAAGAGAACATAAGGGATAGGTGGAGAATTGTGCTTCGGGATTCCTTTCTTCCCTTTCGTGTTTTCAGGATAAAATGAGCTCCCTTAGACTGGGGCTGTAAATTATGAGCTCAGATAAACGGCCGATAAGGACATGTATTGCCTGCAGGTCGTCTGATGATAAAAAAGAACTGCTCAGAGTAGTTAAAAACTCGACTGGTGAAGTTGCTATAGACCCGACCGGAAAGAAGCCCGGCCGTGGTGCATATATCTGCCGCAGTGAGAAGTGTTTGACTGCGGCAGTAAAGAAAAAAGGATTTGAGCGGGCGCTTCGCACGGTGGTACCTGCTGAATTGATTGATGATCTCAAGAGGACCGTGCAGGAGAACGAGAAAGCCGGCAGGCGGTAGGGAAAATATATGGAACACTGAAACGAAGAGCATAACGGCTCGATAAGGTGAGCCAGGATTACGCTGAGATCAGCGTTTAGTATCTCTTCGGCGGCTTGCCGCCAGATTTCCCCTTTTCCTCACGCTGCCGCCCGGACAGGCGATCCGTTTTTTCCGCACTTGGTTTTTTACAAATATTTGCAGCATCCGCTTGTTATGCGCGCAACGGTCCCGTGAGGATCGTGGGAGGTGTGAGAAAGCCTTTATGAAAAATATTAAAGTTTCCGAACTCGCAAAGGATATGGGTATAGCTACTGGTCCTCTGCTTTCTGCTTTGCGGGACCTTGGGGTCGAGATCGACGGACCATCCAGCCTGGTAGACCAGGAAACAGCGGCTCTAGTCAAAGATATAATCAACAAGGACAGCAGCCGTACGATTGAGATGGGACAGGCGATTACCGTTCGTGAACTTGCGGAAGCCATGAAAGCCGATACGGGTGATGTCCAGCGGCGTCTGGTAGAGATGGGCATCCTTGCAAGCCTTAACCAAAGCATCGATATGGAAATCGCGGCTAAGATAGCTGAAAAATTCGGCTACAAAGTCGCAGCTGGAAAGAAAAGCAAGGAACAGAAAGACGTCAAGAAAACTCAGGTCGCGCCGAAACCAAAGACCAAAAATGCAGGCAAGACAGTTCCGAGGCCGCCGGTAGTGACCATTCTCGGCCACGTAGACCACGGTAAGACTACACTGCTCGACAAGATCCGTCGGACAAATGTTACCGCTGGTGAGTTCGGTGGTATTACGCAGCACATAGGTGCTTATCAGGTTGTGATCAAAGATAGAAAGATCACATTCCTTGATACACCTGGTCACGAAGCGTTTACGGCGATGCGTGCCCGTGGAGCGGGCGTTACGGATATAGCCATTCTCGTAGTTGCAGCAGATGACGCTGTGATGCCGCAGACGATTGAAGCGATCAACCACGCACGCGCGGCGGACGTTCCGATTGTTGTTGCGATCAATAAGATTGATAAAGTAGACGCAAATGTCGACCGCACCAAGCAGCAGCTCATGGAGCACGGCCTTATGCCGGAGGCTTGGGGCGGCGATACGATTATGGTCGAAATTTCCGCGAAACAGGGACTGCACATCGATGAGCTTCTTGAGATGATCCTGCTTGTCGCTGATATGCAGGAACTCACAGCGCCCGCATCCGCGAAGGATGTCGAAGGTACGATCATCGAGGCGAAGGTCGACAAGGGCAAAGGCCCTGTTGCCACGGTCCTTGTCCAGAAGGGCACACTCAAGGTAGGGTCTGCTGTTGTCGCTGGAACAGCCCACGGCAAGATCAAGGCTATGCTCGACGAAAACGGCGAGCGGGTCTTCAAAGCCGGTCCGGCAACCCCGGTAGAGATATCCGGCTTGTCCCATCCGCCGCTCGCAGGTGACGTACTTGTTTCCACAAAGGACGACAAGGAGGCCAGACAGATCGCCGATAAGCGGGAAGCCGCGGAACGCGCCGAAAGAATGGCTGTCGAAAGCAGGCTGACGCTTGAAGACCTGTTCAGGCAGGTAAAGGAAGGCACGGTCAAGGAGCTGAATATCGTCCTCAAGGCCGACGTTCAGGGTTCCGAGGAAGCCGTAAGGCAGTCGCTTGAAGGAATCGAGCACGAAGAAGTCCGGGTCAATATCATCCACTCGGCTGTCGGCAATGTAACCGAGTCTGATGTGCTGCTTGCAGCTGCATCGAACGCAATCGTAATCGGATTCAACGTAAAAGTGGACACGAGGACGACGGACCTTGCCGAAACGGAGCATGTCGAGGTCAGGACCTATAATGTCATTTACGAACTCATAAACGATGTGAGAGCCGCTATGGGCGGGCTCTTGGAGCCTGTTTATGAGGAGGTTCCGCTTGGTAAGGCCGAGGTCAGAGCGACATTCAGGGTTCCGAAGGTCGGTGTTGTCGCTGGATGCTACGTTACCGAAGGCAAAGTTACTCGAAACGCGGAAATCCGCGTTATCAGGAATAACGAAGTCATAAAAGAAGCCAAAATCGACACGCTGCGGCACATCAAAGACGACGTTAAAGAGATGGCAGCTGGTTTTGAGTGCGGTATCGCTGTTAACGGTTATAATGACTGGCAGGAAGGCGATATTATAGATGCGTTCACCCAGCGCCGGATAGCAAGAGCGATCTAAAAAAAGCATGAAGGGCAGTTCTCTGCTGCGGGAACTGGTTCGGTTGATTACAAAACAACCGGGTATAACTACCGTTCACGCAGGATACGAACGCCTGTGACTGTCCTTTCTTTAACATATATGATAATCGGCATATTGACGGTTACATTGATGATTCCGGGGGCAAACTCTCTTAAAGACAAGAGACAAGTGCTGAAAAGCATCCTGGAAAACATCAGAAATAAGTTTAATGTCTCCGTTGCGGAGGTCGGTGACAACGATATCTGGCGGCGGGCGACTATAGGCGCGGCATGCGTATCGAATGACAGGGCTATGGCGAACCGCATCCTGGACAAGGTTGTGGACTACATCGAATCCAACCCCGTCATATCCGTAACTGCCGTGAATTTGGAGTTTGTGTAAGTCATGACACAGCGTCAGGAGCGAGTTGAAGAACTGCTCAAGGTCGAGATAAGCGAGATTCTGCAGCGAGAGATGCAGGACCCTCGGCTCGGCTTTGCTACCATAACGGATGTCAAAATCACCCCGGACCTGCGGCACGCACGCGTGTTCGTCAGCATAATGGGCGATGAAGAGAAGAAAAAGGCCGGTATGAAGGCTCTGAAAAGCGCCGCCGGTTTCATAAGAGGCGAGCTTGGCAAACGAGTCCGGATGAGAGTCACACCTGAGCTTGAGTTCAAGGTGGACGAATCAATCGAACGCGGTATGCGGATGTTCGAGCTCCTGGAGCAGATTAAAAAAGATGAGCCTGAGCAAGAATGATCTTGAAGCCGTAAGGCAACTGATCGACCCTGCCGAAAGTATTGCTATTGCTGCGCATGTGCGACCGGATGCGGACAGCATCGGTTCCGCGCTTGCCCTCGCAAGGGGGCTGCGGCTCCTCGGAAAACGCGTTGTAGTACTCTCAGCCGACGGTGTCCCGGAAACCTGCGAGTACATTCCCGAAGCGGATACCGTGCTTACAACCACGGATGAAAGAGGTTTTGACATCGGGATTATCTGCGATTCTGATGGGCTGGACCGCATCGGTGCATCGCGTGAGGCCATCGAGTCTTCTAAATCTTATCTTGTCATAGACCACCATGCCTCAGGACGTAAACTCGACAGCTCGAAAGAGACCGCTTACCTGACGGATACACTGGCGGCAGCGACTGCCGAAGTAGTCTTCCACCTTCTTCATGACTGCAGTGTTATGCCGGACTTGAATATCGCGCGGCAGCTTATGGCCGGGCTTGTGGGTGATACCGGCGGGTTCAGGTTCTCCAACGTCACGAGCGAAACACTTGAAATCGCATCCAGGCTCACCATGGACGGGGCGACTCCCGGCGAGGCAGCGAGAGAAATTTACGAAAACCGCTCTTTGTCCAATGCCCGCCTGCTGGGTGTTGTGCTTGCGGGGTTCGAAGTAAGTGACGGCGGGCAGATCATCTGGTCACGGATAACCCAACAGGATTTCAAGAAATATAACGCTACGGACTCAGACACGGAAAGCATCGTAAACCAACTCCGGGGTATAAAAGGCGCGAAGGCAGCAGTACTGTTCCGCGAGGTGGAGCCGAATGTAATCCAGATAAGCCTTCGCTCCAGAGACGGGGTGGATGTCAACTGCGTAGCGGGTAAGTTCGGCGGCGGCGGCCACGCATCTGCGGCGGGCTGCACTATCAGAAAGAGCCTCAAGGAAGCAGAGGAATCCGTGCTTGCAGAGGTCAGAGCATGCATGGAATCCTGAACATCAACAAACCTGCCGGACCGACATCTCACGATATAGTAGCAAGGATAAGGCGGATCCTTAAAGAGAAGCGGGTAGGGCATACCGGAACGCTCGATCCGCTTGCGACCGGCGTCCTCGTCGTCTGCGTGGGCAAGTCGACCCGCATAGTCGAGTACATCGTCGGACAGGAAAAGGAATATGCCGCTGAGATGGTCCTTGGCCGCACTACCACTACCCAGGACTCCGAAGGGGATGAAATAGCATCCACTGACGCTTCACATATTACCCGCGAGATGGTCGAGTCCGTCCTGCCTGAGTTTACCGGCCGCATTCTGCAAATTCCACCGATGGTTTCCGCTGTAAAGCATAATGGAAAGCGGCTTTACGAGCTTGCGCGGAAGAACATTGAGGTAGAGCGCCAGCCGAGGGAGATTACCATCCACAAGATTGAAATTACGAGCTTCACTCCGGGAGAACACCCGGCAGTCGGGCTCAGTATCGTCTGCTCCAGCGGGACGTACATCAGGACTATCTGCCATGACATAGGCGCAGCGCTCGGGGTTGGCGGATACATGCAGAGCCTTGTGAGAAAGCGGGTAGGCCGGTTCGACCTCGAGAACTCGATTGATTTAGAGACTTTGGAGCGTGCCGCAAGTGATGGGCATGCTGGAGAGTATATCCTGCCTATGGATGGTGCGCTGGTCGAGCTGCCAGAGGTCGCAGTCAGTAAATATCAGGAAGACATGGTCGCTCACGGCAGCGCAGTCTCCACAGAGCTTATTGCAGCCGAAGGAACGCTGGTGCGGGTGAAATCCGAGTCAGGAAGCCTGCTCGCCATAGGCCGGCTGCATCCCAGAGGGCAAATGAGTATCGTAACACCGGAAAAGGTATTTGCAGAACCAAAACCGTCTTCCAAATCCGACTTGCTGCCCCATACGGTAAGGGGTTTGGTGAATGTGCCGGAGGGTATCGGGAAGTCCGCTGTCAGCATTGGGATGTTCGACGGCGTGCACCTCGGACATCAGGCGCTTCTTTCCGTGCTGCGGAGCGAGGCCGAGCGAATAGGCGGACCGGCAGTCGTTTTCACGTTCGACAGGCATCCGATGGAGCTTCTGGGGCCGGACAAAGCGCCGCTTTACATCACGACTCTCGACCAAAAGCTGAAATTGATCGAAAACGCCGGAGCGGATATGGTTGTAGTCGCATCTTTCGACCATGCACTGGCCGATCTGTCGCCGGAAGAGTTCGTGGACCGGATTTTAGTAAAAAAACTCAATGCAGCCGTAGTTGTAGTCGGGTCGAATTTCAAATTCGGGCAAAAACGCGCCGGAGACATCGACAAATTGACGGAACTCGGCAAAGAGCGCGGTTTCAAGGTAGTGACCGTGGAACCGATTGTGGCGCATGGTTCGAAGGTGAGCAGCACGAGAGTCCGAAACGCTATCGAGCGGGGTGATGTGGAGTCTGCCGGTAAGTTCCTGGGGCATCCATTTACTATGCTGGGGAGAGTGGTTTCAGGTCTTGGCCTCGGCCGTAAGCTGGGGTTTCCGACCGCGAATATTGAGGTGGAACCGAAGCAGATAGTTCCGAGTAACGGTGTCTACGCGGTGGAAGTTATCATCGAAGGCAGGCATCTGCCGGGCGTATGCAACATCGGCGTAAGGCCGACTCTCGACATGCATACGCGGTCGATTGAGATTTATATAGACGGCTTCGAGGGTAACATATACGGTGCGGAAATAGCTTCCGCATTTCATTACAGGCTGCGTGATGAGGTGAAGTTTGAGAACCTTGAGACACTGAAAGCCCAGATAGCCAAAGATGTCTTAAGCGCAAGAGAACAGTTGACAGGGAACAGGGAACAGAAGAAAGTTGTGGAGAGTTGAAGTGCGGGTTTCGGGACAAGTTGTCCCGAAACAACAAGGAATCAGGTCTTTTCCTGGATGCTGAATCAAGTTCAGCATGACGTATGCTTCGGGACCGCAGTTCGTCCCGAAGCACGACATTCACAATTTCTTTCCCACTGACGGCTGAATGCTGATGGCTAGTATACCAGGCGGCGTTTGACATTTTGGCCTCTGCATGGTAAATTTTCTTATAACACTGGGAGGTATGTACATTTTGGCGCTTATTAAAGAGCGAAAGGCCGAGATTATCGGAGAGCACAAGACTCATGAGGGCGACACAGGCTCACCTGAGGTTCAGATAGCCTTACTCACCACGCGCATTAACCAACTTACCGAGCATCTGAAGGAGCACAAGAAGGACCATCACTCCAGACGTGGCCTCCTTATGATGGTCGGACAGCGCAGGCGGCTTCTGAACTACCTGGTCAAGACGGATATCAACCGTTATAGAGCCATAGTAGCCAAGCTTGGCCTGAGAAGATAGGATAATTAACTAAATATGACGAACAGAGTTGAACTCGACCTGGGAGGTCGAACGCTTGCTATCGAAACGGGAAAACTCGCGAAGCAAGCGAACGGCTCAGTCGTAGTTTCGTATGGCGACACAGTGGTGTTTGCCAGCGCTACGATGAGCGATCAGCCCAAGGAAGGTATAGGGTTCTTCCCGCTTACATGCGACTATGAAGAGCGCAAGTCTGCCGTAGGAAAGATTCCCGGCGGCTTCGTAAAGCGCGGAGGACGGCCTTCCGAGAAGGCTGTTTTAACCTCGCGACTCATTGACCGGCCACTCAGACCGTTATTTCCCTACGGAATGCGGAATGATGTGCAGGTCATCGCGATTCCTTACTCTATGGAGCTCGACTGCCCCGCCGACATCCTGGCTGTGGCCGCGGCATCCGCCGCTCTGACCGTGTCGGATATCCCATTTCTTGGCCCTGTCGGGGCTGTTAGAGTGGGCAGGGTCGACGGACAGCTCGTACTTAACCCGAGTATCGAGCAGCAGGCTGTTTCCGATCTCGATCTCATCATCGCCGGGACCAAAGACGCCGTGACGATGCTTGAGGGCGGTGCCGGACAGCTTTCGGAAGAATTGATAATAGAAGCAATCGATTTTGGGTTCGATGCGATCAAATCGATTTGCACTCTCCAGGAAGAACTGGCAGAAAAGATTGGCGTAACAAAGAAGGAAGTCCCTCTTCATCAGATAGATGAGGAGATTCTTCAGGCTGTACGCGACAGCGCTTCCGCCGACATAGTAGCGGCGATTCAAGACCCGGACAAAGCGTCCCGTGAGAGCGGGATCAACGACGTGAAGCAGGACGTTGTCCTGCGGCTCGCCGACCAGTTCCCGGAAAGAGAGTCTGAGATCGCCGAGGCCGCCGAGAAGGTGGTCAAGGAAGAGATCAGAAAGCTTATCCTCGACAAGGGTATAAGGCCGGACGGACGGAAAATCGATCAGGTCAGAGACATCTGGTGCGAAGTCGGGGTGCTTCCGAGAGTCCATGGTTCTGGCATCTTCACGAGAGGCCAGACTCAGGTGCTGACGACAGTCACCCTGGGGTCGCTCGATGATGCACAGATCATAGACAGCCTCGAAGAGGATACCGAGAAGCGCTACATGCACTTCTACAACTTCCTGCCGTTCTCGACTGGTGAGACCAGGCCGCTTCGAGGGGCCGGACGAAGGGAAGTCGGGCACGGAGCGCTTGCAGAGCGGGCACTCCGGTATGTCGTTCCCGCACAGGAAGACTTCCCCTACACAATGCTTCTCATCTCGGACGTTTTGGAGTCCAATGGAAGCTCGTCCATGGCGAGCGTCTGCGGATCGACTCTTGCGCTTATGGATGCGGGCGTACAGCTTGCATCTCCGGTCGCAGGGATCGCTATGGGACTCATAACGGACGATCAGGGACGGCATGTTGTCCTGAGCGACATCCAGGGGATGGAAGACTTCACCGGCGATATGGACTTCAAGGTAGCAGGGACCGAAAGCGGAATCACTGCTATCCAGATGGACACGAAAATCGGCGGAATACCGCACGAGGTCATCAAGGAAACATTCAGTCGCGCCCGCGAAGGTAGAGCGCATATTCTTGGTATTATGCTATCGACCATAGACGAGCCGAGAACGGTGCTTTCAGAGTATGCGCCGAGAGTCTTCGTAATCGAGATTCATCCCGATAAGATCGGTGATATAATCGGCCCCGGAGGCAAGATCATCAAGAAGATCGAAGCCGATACAGGCGCGAAGCTCGATATTCAGCAGGACGGACATGTTTATATAACCTCCGTCGATGCTGCCGGCGGCGAGAAGGCGCTTAAGATCGTCGAGGACATCACCCGTGATGTCGAGGTCGGACAGACCTACTCCGGCAAAGTGACACGGATCGAGAATTACGGCGCATTCGTGGAGATCCTGCCGGGCCGCGAGGGAATGGTACACATTTCCGAAATGGCCGCGGGCCGGGTTGCCCGGGTTGAAGATGTCGTCCGCATAGGCGATGAGATCCTGGTCAAGGTAGTTCCCGGTGAGGATAACAAGATCAGGCTTTCCATGAAGGGTCTGACTCAGAAGCCTCGTTCTGGTGAGACAGAGGAAGAGATGGAAGCCAGAATGGCGGCCGCTCAGGCTCCTCGTCCCGAAGGCGAACGCGGTGGAGGCCGAAGAGGTCCAGAACGCGGCGGCGGTGGCAGAAGAGGCCCCGAGCGCGGCGGCAGGCAGGACTATGGCAGAGACCGCGGAAGCGATGAAGACAAGGGCTCCGGCGAAGTCCGGGCGCATTTCAGACCTAAACGATAAGTAAATAATCGGGACAAGGTGGTTTTTGCTTGTCCCGATTTTATGTATTACCAATAGTGCCGCCGGCAGGCGGCATTTTTTATTATGAAACTAAAAACAACAATAAATAAAACAATACTCCCTAACGGCATTCGGGTGCTGTCCGAATATGTGCCCTATGTAGACTCGGTCTCCGTCGGAGTCTGGGTGGACACCGGTTCGCGCGACGAACACGGAAAGTCGAGAGGCGCGTCCCACTTCATCGAGCACATGCTCTTTAAGGGTACGGAGTGCCGTTCCGCCCGCCAGATAGCCGACGAGATGGACACGCTCGGTGGACATCTGAACGCTTTCACGGACAAGGAGACCACCTGGTACTACGCGAAGGTCTTATCCGAGCACCTTCCGGCGACGGTAGATATCCTGGCGGATATGATCCTGCATTCAACCTTCGATGAAGTAGAACTCGACCGCGAGAAAAACGTCATCCTGGAGGAGATCAAGCGCTATGAGGATACTCCTGACGACCTGGTACATGACCTGTTCGCGCAGACCCTGTGGCACTCTCATCCACTGGGGAACCCGGTAATCGGGACAAGTAAATCGGTCGAAGAGTTCAACAGTGAGAGCCTGCTCGCGCACCTGCATAACGCATATACACCCGATAATATGGTCGTAGCTGCAGCGGGAAACATCCGGCACGACACTCTCGTGGAGCTTATCGAGAATCATTTCAGCGGGATGAACGGATGCCGGCATCCCCGAACCAATGTCCCTGCGGTAGCAAGCGGTGACTCCAAGCTCACGGTAAAACCGATAGAGCAAGTCCATCTTTGCATCGGGACAAAGGGATTCAGCCATGACTCAGAAGAAAAGTATATCCTTGCGGTGCTCGACGCGGTGCTTGGCGGAGGAATGAGTTCACGCCTTTTTCAGGAAATACGCGAGAATAGAGGCCTCGTATATTCGATAGGTTCGTACTCCGCATGTTACCGTGAGGGCGGAATGTTCGCTGTCTACGCCGGGACCAGTGGAAAGAACGCTGAGACGGTTATAGACCTTGTCAGGAAAGAATTCGAGTTGATCAAGACCGAAAAACTGGGCGAGATAGAGCTTGTAAGAGCGAAAAACCAGATAAAGGGTGCTTTGGTCCTCGGCCAGGAGAGCATGTCCAACAGGATGAGCCGTATGGCGAACTCGGAGCTTTACTTCGGAAGGATTATTCCTATACAGGAGATAATAGAAGCCATTATGAAGGTCACTGCTGACAATGTGATCCGAATAGCGAATGAGCTGTTCGTCGATGGACAGATCGCCCTTGCCGCGGTCGGACCGTTCAAACAGCGAGGCAAATGATATGAGCGGGAAAATCCGGGTTTTGATCTCAGGTGCATGCGGTAGGATGGGACAGGAAACCTGCCGGGCGGTCTCCGGTGCGTCCGACATGGTGATAGCCGGTGCAAGCGATGTAGCGAACGTCGGGAGAAAACTTTCCGATGTAGCTGCGGGCATCGAGAGCGATGTTGAAGTTACCGGCGGCCTTGGAAGTGCGATAGATGCAGCAAAGCCGGACGTAATGGTGGATTTTACCGCGCCTTCTGCTGTTATGGGAAACTTGAGGACCGTAATAGCGCGTAAAATCCCTGTAGTAGTGGGTACGACAGGCATAACTCAGGAAAACCTTGCCGAGTTGAGGGAACTGAGCGCCAAAAATGCCACTCCGGCGCTGGTTGCTCCTAACTTTGCAATTGGCGCGGTCCTAATGATGAAATTTGCCGCTGAAGCGGCGAAGTACATGCCTTCTGTCGAGATAATTGAGCTTCACCACGATAAAAAGCTCGATGCGCCCTCAGGGACGTCGATCAAGACAGCGGAAATGATAGCGAAAGCGCAGGGAGCAGGAAACAGAGAACAGGGAACAGTTCCGGCAGCGCGCGGAGAAGAACATTTTGGAGTCCAGATCCACAGTGTGAGGCTCCCAGGGTTCGTCGCGCACCAGGAAGTCATATTCGGCGGGCAGGGACAGACGCTCACGATCCGTCACGACAGCATCGACCGTACAAGTTTCATGCCAGGCGTGCTTCTCGCTATCCGCAGGGTGCGTGAGCTGAACGGCGTGGTCTACGGGTTGGATAATATATTGTAGTCGGATGTTGCATGTGATTCTGAAATGGGGCATAATGTATACATGGAGGTTGTGTTATGGCTGCAATATATGTTTCCGACAAGGGGCAGGTAACCTTACCCGCTGACATACGTAAGAAACTAGGAATTATTCCGAAGTCCAAGATGGAGATCGAAGTCAGAGATAATGAAGTTGTGCTTAAGCCTGTAAGATCGATTATGGATGTTAAGGGTATTTTCCGCGGGCTTAAGATGGGTAATGCCGAGGACTGGGAGAAAATACGCCAGAAAACAGAGAAAGCAATTGCAGAAGAGGTAGCACATGAAGATGTCCGGTAAAGTGTTTGCTATCGATACGAATGTCATTCTGCGCTATTTGATTCCAGACAATGAGGAACTCTTTGCCAAAGCCGAAGCCATAATGGACCGTGTGTCGCAAGGCGAATTAACAATTAACTGCGATCCAGTCATACTGTCTGAAGCTGTTTTTGTCCTCACAAAACATTATGGTAGGTCAAGATCCGAAGTGTTTGCAGCACTCGACCCGATTCTACAATCGGATTATGTTCTAATGACTGACAAGCCTAGATATATTCGCGCATTGGAGATATTTGCTGCTACACAGGCGCATTTCGGTGATGCCTGCGCTTGCGCTGCCGCATTGGAAAGCTGTGATGGCAAGTTGTTCTCCTTTGACCGCAAGTTGTCATCGGTCGAAGGTATTAACAGAATTGAAAAACCAAGTGAAGATTAGAAAGGTGCAAGATTAAGTGGCTGGTTATAACGTTGCTGTAGTGGGAGCCGGGGCTGTCGGCGAAGAGATGCTGAAGGTGCTTCGGCAGAGAGATTTTCCGATCTCGAATCTCAAAGTAATGGCCCGCTCCGCGCGGCGGCAGGTAATCGATGGGCGCGAGTTCGATGTCATTCCTACTACGGAAGATGCTTTTGACGGTATCGACATCGCATTTTTCGCCGGGACCGAGGGCGAAAAGGGCGCATCGCAGCTTTTCGGTTGGGAGGCCGTCCGAAGGGGCGCAGTCGCAGTCGATAATGGCGATGATTTCAGGATGGACCCGCGCGTGCCGCTCGTCGTCCCGGAAGTAAACCCAGAAGCATTGGACAGCCACCAGGGGATTATTGCAAACCCCAACTGTAGTACCATCCAGATGGTTGCTGCACTCGCTCCTCTTCATAAAAAAGCGGTAATGAAACGGATTGTCGTTTCTACGTACCAGTCCGTATCCGGTTCGGGGGGCGCCGCGATAAGGGAGCTTCAGCAGCAGGTAAAAGCCTGCGCCGCCGGCTGTGATTCGGAGGTCAAGGAGTACCCTTACCAGATCCATGGCAACCTGATTCCGCAGATTTCCAAGCTGAAAGACGAGTTTCCCGGCTACTACGGCGAAGAGATCAAGATGATCAAGGAGACGCGGAAGATATTCGGGTGTCCTGACCTTGCCATCTCGGCCACATGCGTGCGCGTGCCGGTAATACGGGCTCATTCCGAGACTGTGAACGTGCAGTTCGAGCATCCGATCACAGCAGATGAGGCCCGCGCGGTCCTCTTCGCTTCGCCCGGTATAGAAGTTATCGACGACCCCGAAAACGGCAAATACCCGATGCCGCTTTTTGCCGACGGCACGGACCCTGTCTATGTTGGCCGTATCCGGCAGGACTCCTCATGCCCGAACACACTCGATATGTGGGTGGTAGCCGATAACATCAGGAAAGGTGCTGCCTTAAACGCCGTCCAGATAGCGGAATGCATGATCGAGCGCGGCCTGATAATGCGAAAGTAGTTAGATTTTGCTGTATCCTTTACAGCACCCGGTACGTTAAGAAATAGTGAGTGTTATTGCGGCTTTGAATACTGAAACAAACAAAGAATTAGGACGAATTGTCCGTGGAATAGTGAAGACCGATGAGCCGATGGCGAAACATACAACCTTCGGCATCGGTGGTCCGGCCGATATCTTCGTACAACCGGCGGACACCGCTGACCTCGCGGCGGTTATGGCCTGGGTGAACAGGCAGCAGATACCGTGGTTCGTCTTCGGCGACGGCGCGAACCTGCTTGTGGCGGACAAAGGTATTCGGGGCGTCGTCATCAGGATGGGGAAGCCGTTCACGAAGATTGAAATCGATAAAGAACGCATCACAGCCGGAAGCGGGGCAAAACTCGATAAAGCCGTATCTGTATCTGTCGATGCAGGACTTGCCGGGATGGAAAACATTGCCGGAATTCCCGGTACAATCGGCGGAGCGATTGTGATGAATGCCGGGACTTACCGGGGAGAGATCGGAAACGTCGTCGAGCTTGTGCGCGTAGTAACAGATAAAGGCGAACAGCTCGAACTGACTCCTGATGACATCCAGTTCAAGTACCGCTGGAGCGTGTTTCAGACGGATAAGAGCAAGATCATCACGGAAGCGGTTTTGCACCTGAAACCTGGGGATAAAGACGGACTTGTTCAGACCGCGGAGGACATCAGGGCTCGCAGAAATGTCAATTTGCCCACGATAGGCCGGAGCGCCGGGTGCATGTTCAAGAATCCTGATGGCCAGAGCGCGGGGCAGTTGATCGACCGTGCCGGGCTCAAAGGGTCTCATGTCGGCGATGCGGCCGTTGCCGATAAACACGGTAATTTCATCATGAACATGGGGTCAGCCAGCGCGGCTGACATCCGGGCGCTTGCCGAACAGGTGCGTGAGAAGGTTAAAAAAGAGTTCGATGTCGATCTCATTTATGAAGTAAGGATAGTAGGAGATTGGTAGAGCGTGAGTAAGCTGAGAGTTGCGGTACTGATGGGCGGCCTGTCATCTGAACGGGCCGTTTCTCTTTCTACAGGTAAGATGATCCTGGAGTCGCTGGACAAGACTAAATACGATGTGATGCCGGTCGATCCGGCGATCTTCGCGGGAAGCGTCAGGCGGATACTTCTCGGAAGCGAGACGGAAGTCGCTGCCATAGCCGAGGTGGAGAAAGGGCTTGCAAGTATAGGCCCGCTGTATTCCATTACCGATGTAGCTGGGCGGGCGGATGTGGCGTTCATCGCGCTGCATGGCAAATACGGCGAGGACGGCGCTGTTCAGGGGATGCTCGAACTGCTCGGCATACCCTACACCGGCTCCGGTGTGCTCGCGAGCGCACTGGCGATGGACAAGATAATGTCGAAGCGGGTGCTTATGGCGGCTGGAGTCCCCGCCCCTGTTTCGATCGACTTTACGCGAAAGGCCGATCTTGCTGATATCTGTCTGAAAGACGCGGTCGCGCCGCTCGGTTACCCTGTTATCGTCAAACCGAGCAGGCAGGGTTCGACCATCGGCATGAGAAAGGTGGAATCTGGAAACGAACTTGAGTCAGCGGTCGAAGAAGCGTTCAGATACGACAGCCATGTGCTGATAGAGCAGTTTGTAAGTGGGACGGAGATCACTGTAGGTGTGCTCGGAAATGATGAGCCTGAGGCTCTTCCCATCATAGAAATAGTCCCCGCCAAGGGGTTCTACGACTACGAAGCGAAATACACGCCGGGCGCGACCGAAGAGATAGTCCCGGCACGGATACCCGGACAGGCCGCCGAAAAAGCGAGGAAACTTGCGCTCGCATCACACAAGGCGCTCGGATGCTGCGGTATGTCGAGAGTCGATATGATAGTAAAGCCGGACGGCGAGATCGTTGTGCTGGAAGTAAATACTATCCCCGGCATGACGCCGACGAGCCTCCTTCCGACGGCAGCCAAAGCAGCGGGGATCGAGTTCCCGGATCTTCTGGACAAGTTGATTCAGCTCGCTCTTGAGGAGGAGTAACCTTTGCGAAGGAGCAGGTCCACCCGATCTACACGCAGACCGACGACAAGACGCGCATATAAACGCAGGCCGTTAAAAAACCGGCGGCGGTTCAAACTTCGCCGGTTGTTGTGGCCGCTTGTCATCCTGATCGGTCTCGTGGGTATAGGGTATGGGTGTTACCAGCTCCTGACTACTCCAAAACTCAGTGTTACACAGGTAAAAATCATCGGGACCCGGCTGGTGGATGCCGGTTCGGTAGAGCTCGATGTGCGATCAGCGGTCGTTGGAAAGAATATCCTGCTTATCTCAAGGGGACGCATCACCGAGCAGGTGATGAAAAACAGACCGGAGATCAGCAAGGTCGGCATCGGAAGGATTTTACCCCGAACAGTCGTCGTCAGGGTGAAGGAACGAACGCCTTACGCGGCTGTTATACCTCTCGAAACTTCCGAACAGAAGCCACAGCCTCAGAGTTACCTGCTTGTTGACCCGGAAGGAATTCCTTTTCACATATCTGACATACTTCCGCGGGGCGTTCCGGTCGTCGAACTCGCCAGAGAACACTATTCGAAGCTTACTCTCGGCGAAAAGCCCAAAAATGCGCCGCTTTCGAGCGCCATGGCATGTATTTTCGACTGCAGGAATGCTGAGTGCAATATTGACAAAATATCCGTTGACCCAGCAGGGAATCTGTGTTTAAATATTGGAAGTAACTTCTATATAAAATTTGGCCAGCCGGTTGAAATTCCTGAGAAACTGGAAACGCTTCGGAAGATGCTTCCAGCGCTCCGAGACAGGGGCGAAAGCCTGCTCTACATAGATATAAGTTGCTATGAAAAACCCGTCTGGAAGCGAAAAATCGATATACCTTCAGGAGACGGGGCCGGGGACTGAATATTTTTCACAGCGAGAGTTTTGAAACTCAGTAATTAAGAGTACATTCGGTGCGTAACGATTCGTGGATCACTAAAATCACTATAATGAGCGTAATACTTGGCATGTTGCTTGCAGTGTCGCTCAAAACGCAGCAGCAGGTAGGCGTTGAAAACAATGTGCCGACTAACCTTCGCGAGATGGTTGCTGTCATAAGGGATACCAAGCAGCAGAACAAGATGCTCAAGGACCAGGTGGAACTCCTGCAGGAAAAGATCACGGCTTACGAAAAGCAGGCCGGAAATGGTTCACCTGCCGTAGCTGCTCTTATCAAGGAACTGCATGATTCGAAGTTCAGAGCGGGACTGACTACGGCCGAAGGTGCGGGGATAGTTTTGCAGCTTAAAGACAGCCCGGGAAAACCATCGACCGAGACCGCTCCCATCGATTTGATTATACACGATTCCGATATAAGAAACTTTATCAACGAACTGGTCAATGCGGGAGCTGAAGCTATATCGGTCAACGATCAGCGCGTAACTTCAAGGTCCGCCATCAGATGCGCCGGGAATAACATACAGATCAACAACTGGCCGCTGGTCGCGCCCTACGAGATCAAGGCCATAGGCGACCCGAAGACGTTGGAAGGCGCTCTCAGGATGCCTCAGGGGATCGTCGACAGCTTCCCTGATCCTAAAATGGTCACGATCAAGCAGGAAAACCACATTACGATAAAACCGGCGGAATTGACATCGTATAGATGGGCAAAGCCTTTGGAATCAGGGCGATGATTTATACTAAGGCCTATTTTGGTAATACTGTAACAATGGAAGAGGATATCTGAATATGGCTTGGCTGCCCCTGGTGGGTCTTATTGCAGGGTTTTTAGCGATATACACGCAGGATATTAAGGTGCCAAGCTACATGGCGAGCTATCTGTCTCTTGGCACACTGGCCGGACTTGATTCGTTCTTCGGAGGGATCAGGGCTGGGCTCGAAGGCAAGTTCCACGGAGATATATTCATCTCCGGGTTCGCCGTAAATGTGATTCTTGCAGCAGCGCTGGCCTACTTCGGAGACCAGATAGGGGTCAACCTGTTTTTGGCCGCCGTCGTGGTACTTGGTGGGCGGGTGTTCCTGAACCTTTCGCTGATACGCAGATACTGGTTGACGAAGGCAGTTCTATCAAAAAAACGAGGCAGATAAAAGGCAAGGATAAACCGCGAAGGAACGCTTTGGGTCGTCTCGGCCGTATAAATGACTAGAATATGCAACTCCTGCCACGGGTTGTTGATATTCTATACATAATATTTTGGGCTGACGCTTAATGCGTCTCGGAGGTAACCGTGGCTAAAAGTGAGATATTTGCCGGATTAGATATAGGATCGACAAAAATATGTGCGACAGTCGCTGAAGTGTTCGACGATGGCCGTGTCGACATCATTGGTGTCGGCGCAGTGCCCTGCGCGGGGCTTAAACGCGGGGTTGTCGTCGATATGGACGCTACATCGGCTGCAATACGGGAAGCAGTAGGCCTGGCGCAGCGCATTTCGGGCGTTGAGATCCACACTGCCATCGTCGGCGTCACCGGCGAGCATATCTCCTCACTCAACAGCCCCGGCAGAGTCGCCGTCACCCAGGAGGACCATGAGGTCCGCCGCGAGCATGTAGAGCGGGTGCTGGACGCATCCCGCGTCATCGTCCTTCCCCCGGAACGGGAGATCATCCACGCGATTCCCAGAGGATTCACCATCGACGGTCAAACCGGCATCAAGGACCCCTTAGGCATGTCCGGACGCCGTTTGGAGGTCGAGACCCACATCGTTACAGGCTCCACGAGCTTCCTTCAGAATGTCGTTAAGAGCGTGGCCAAGGCCGGGGTCGATGTCGAAGAGACTGTGCTGGCATCCATCGCTTCCGGGCTGGCTGTGACGAGCCAGGAAGAAAGAGACCTTGGGGTTGCAGTCATTGATATAGGCGGCGGGACTACGGATATTGCGATATTCGTAGACGGTGAGGTCTATTATACGGCTGTGCTCCCGGTCGGCGGCAGCCACATCACCCACGATATAGCCGTCGGGCTGCAGGCTGCTCATGATGAAGCTGAACGAGTGAAGAAAGATTACGGGCAGGCCAGTGAAGATATAGTCGAGCCCGGAGCGATGTTCGAAGTAGCGGCGCTCGGATCGACTGAGCCGAAAAGCCTGCCGCAGCACATCCTTGCGCAGTTGATAGAGCCGCGCGTGGAAGAGATATTCGAGATGGCGAAGAGGGAGATAGACCGGTCCGGTTATCTTGGGCTTCTGCCGATGGGAATAGCCCTCACGGGAGGCACGGCGCTCCTTCCGGGTATTGTGGAGATGGCGACGAAGATACTCGAAACTCCGTCGCGGATTGAGTCACCAAGAGGAGTCGGCGGGATGATCGATTCCGTCGCCAGTCCGGTTTTCTCGACTGCTGTGGGACTTGTGAAGTTCGTCGCAAGACACAGGACGAGCGTGAAGGATAATGGAAGATCACCCAGCCTTATCTCCAATGTAGTCACCGGCATCAGACGGTTGTTTAAGTAATCAATCTTTTTTAATAGTATTTTGTAATTGCACAGAGGCTTCCCGGGTATCAATGCCTAAGTAGGAAGTATATTCAGCGGGCTGCCGACATAGCATTTTAGCAGCATTTATATAATCAGACATGGGACCGACAAGAGAGGGGAGCGGTATAGTGATGGTAAATGGCGACGATCGCTACGCCAGGATAAAAGTTATCGGAGTTGGCGGAGGAGGAAGTAATGCCGTTAATCGGATGATCGAAGCCGGCGTAGCTGGTGTCGATTTCGTCGCGATGAACACCGACATGCAGGTGCTGCACCTGTCAGCGGCGGAACACAAACTCCAACTGGGTGAGAATCTTACAAAGGGACTTGGAGCTGGAGGCGACCCGGACGTGGGCCGCAGATCGGCTGAGGAGTCCCGTCAGGATATAAGAAAAGTGCTCGAAGGAGCAGACATGGTCTTCATAACCGCCGGTATGGGCGGCGGGACCGGTACCGGGTCGGCCGGGGTGATAGCCGAGATGTCGAAAGAACTTGGCGCTCTTACTGTGGCTGTCGTAACCAGGCCGTTCGGTTTCGAGGGTGCAAAGCGGGCTAAATCCGCCGAGTACGGAATAGAAGACCTGCGGGACAAGGTCGATACGCTTATCACCATCCCGAACGATAGAATCCTGTCTGTGGTGGACAAGCGCGCGACGCTCACGGATGCATTCCGTGTGGCCGACGACGTTCTTCGCCAGGGAGTCCAGGGAATTTCGGACATTATTACGATCCCGGGTATGATCAATGTGGACTTCGCCGATGTGAAGACGATCATGCAGAACCAGGGATCGGCATTGATGGGCATCGGCCACGGAAGCGGCGAACAGAGAGCTGTCCAGGCAGCGCAGGCCGCCACGGCGAGCCCGCTTCTTGAGACTTCGATAGACGGAGCCAGAGGCGTGCTGTTAAATATCACCGGCGGACCCGACCTTACGCTTTCAGAGGTCTACGAAGCGGCTGAAATCATCTACCGCGCGACCGATGAGGAGCATGTAAACATCATCTTCGGAACCGTAGTGGATGAGACGATGGTCGGAGAGGTGAGAATCACCGTTCTGGCTACCGGATTCGACGCGACAAGACCTGAGAAACCGGCGCAGAAGCAGGAGGCGAAAGCCGAACCTGTACTCGCAGAGAGAGCTGCTCAGACTCAGCCGGAACGAAGAGACGAGAGAGGTGCGGAGCGCGTCCAGCAGATACCTGTCGAGGAAACCATTCCTTCGATAGTCGGTGAAAGCGAGTTGGACATTCCTGCCTTCCTTCGGAGAAGATAGTTCTCGAAAATAAGCAACAGATAACGGGTGATGGGGATCTCCTCGTCACCCGTTTTTGGTTTTGGGCGAATAAAGCTGACGGCTGATAACTAAAGATGAACAAAAGCAGCAAAGTAATAGTAATTGGCGCTGGCGCTGGCGGGCTTGTTGCAGCGGGGCGCGCGGCTGAATGCGGCGCGAAGGTAGTGCTCATCGAGCGCGGACCGGAAACCGCGAGGAAGCTCCGAATCGCCGGTAAGGGGCGCGCCAACATCACTAATACGGCGGACAAAAGCGATTTCATCGCGGCTTTCGGAGAAAACGGTAAATTCCTCTACGGTGTGTTTTCGAGGTTTTTTAGCGATGGACTGATTGAGCTCCTCAAGCGGCTTAAGGTCGAGACCAAGGTCGAGCGGGGCGGCAGGGTATTTCCCGTCTCGGACGACGCAGATGATGTCGCGGACGCGCTTGAGGGCTGGGCACGCAGCCTCGGTGTCGAGATCAGGCGGAATGTGCGGGTAAAATCGATCATCGTAGAGGACGGCCGGGCAGCAGGGGTCGATACTTACTCAGGCCCGGTCAGGGGAGATGCGGTTATCCTTGCGACAGGGGGAATTACCTACCCAAAGACCGGCTCGACCGGTGACGGCTATAAAATGGCAGCGGAAGTAGGGCATAACGTGATAAATCCCAGGCCGTCGCTTACTGCGATGGTTACGGCAGAACCATGGGTGCGCGAGCTTCAGGGCTTGAGTCTGAAAAATGTTGAAGCCAAGCTCTATAAAATCGAAGAAACCGGCAAACGGAAGCTGATCGGAAGGCAGTTCGGGGAGATGCTTTTCACCCATTTCGGTGTCTCCGGTCCGATTATTCTCACCTTAAGCCGAAAAATCATCGATCTCATCGGGACAGCCAGACTGGAGCTTTCCATAGACCTGAAACCGGCGCTTTCGGACGAACAGCTCGACCAGCGGCTTATACGCGACTTCACCGGCACGAAACACTTCGTAAACTACCTTCCGGAGCTTCTGCCGAGAGCTCTTATCCCTGTGTTTATCAGGTTATCGGGGGTCTCGGAGCACCAACCGGTCAACAAGATCACGGCTAAAGAGCGCAGGCGGATAATGGAACTGCTCCGCGACCTGAATCTGACCATAAAGTCGCTTCGTCCGCCGGATGAGGCGATTGTAACGGCGGGCGGTGTGGACATTCGCGAGATCAACCCCAAAACAATGGAGTCCCGGCTGGTCCCGGGGTTGTACTTCGTCGGTGAGGTCATAGATATAGACGCGATAACGGGCGGCTATAACCTCCAGGCGGCCTTTTCGACCGGCTGGGTTGCCGGTGAAAGCGCAGGGAGAAGGATTTAGGATTCAGAAAGAGATGGTGGAGGTTTACAGCACTTACCCTTATGCTTTTGGATCGCTTTTCATCCCGAAGCACGAGTCTCCACCATTGTCTCTCGGTAATAATCTGCAATCCCTACCGGAGAGGCAAATGAGGCATCTGTGATGTCGGGTGCACAAGTTGAGGCCATAATTACATATCCGGGATCGCAGATCCCTTTTATGCAAGTCCGGGCTGCATTGCAAATCAACCCAAGTGGTGGCCTGAAAGCTGATTGCTGACCACTGATAGTTAAAAGCTACTTTGGCCCGATTCGAAGTATCTTATCATCCCCCGGTTGGACGCTGCCGCGGCCATCGCGGTTGCTGGTAGAGACATAAAGCCGCCCATCCGTGCCCTGGACCACTGCACGCAGCCGCCCATACCGGCCGGTATGCGTACCCGTTTCCCACCACCGCTCTAGTCGCTCTATCTCTCTTGACCCGGACAGGATTACGCGCTCAAGATGTTCCCCGATAAGCGTTGTGAAGAAGAAATTTCCTTTTAGTTCCGGCATCAGGTTCGCATTATAGAACGCCGCCAGTCCAGGTGCAGCAGCTACGGTCGGAAAAAAGAGTATCGGGTTTACTACGCCGCGCCTGTCTGTGACGCCCAGAACGCGCGGCCATCCGTGATTCTCGCCTTTTTGAACGATGTAGACAGAATCTTTAGCTCTAAGGCCGAATTCACCTGTCGGACCGTGGTTCGTAGCCCATAAATCGTTATTCTTTGGGTTCCATGCGAGTCCCTGAACGTTGCGAAAACCGTAAGCGTAGACCAGCGAGTTAGGAAACGGATTATCACCAGGAGGCCGGCCTTCAGGTGTCATTCTGAGGATTTTACCTGCGAATGATGTCCTGTCCTGTGCAAGCTCAGGCTCTCTTGCGTCTCCAGTTCCGGCGTAGAGCATGCCGTCTGGTCCGAAGCGGATTATCCCGCCGTTGTGGACAAACGCTCCAGGGATACGCGTTACGATTGCCTGCTCATCAGTCAGCCCGTTTCCGGTGTCCGTGAACCGGCTTATGCGGTTATATGTCTCTCCTCCGCTTTTGTAAGTATACATCAGGTAGACTGTGCGTGGGTTTGGATAGTGGGGATGAAGTGCTATCCCCATCAGCCCGCCTTCGCCTTCATCGGAGATGTTTATAACTGCGTAAGGTTGCTGGCGGAGCACGCCGTTTTCGATCAGCCTGACTCTGCCGGGGCGTTCCGTGACATAAATACGCCCACCCGGCACAAACGCCATGTCCCATGGCACGACCAGCCCGGAAGCAAATACCTCGATCTTGAATTCGTTCACGACAGGCCTGCGTACGGGGCTTGGCATGGGAGGTGTTCTTCCGACTTCCGGTTGGCCAGGTGGAGGCAGATTGGCATTAGTGCTGCCCGAAGACGATGCAGCGCCGGTACTCTTCTTTGGAGCTTGCCCCCTGCATCCAGGAAGACTGGCTAACAGCAGTATGATCAAGATTGCAGTTGATATACGCATAGGTCACCTCACTGGCCGAATAAAGTGAGGAGGAACACCAGGTCTTCCACCGCATTGACTGCATGCAGTAGTCCGGCTGGCATAAAGAACCAGTCTCCGGGTTTAACCCGGTTCCAGTCATCCCCAAGCTGCCAGTCTGCCTCTCCGCGAATAATCTGGACTGTCGCATCGCGTGATGAAGTGTGGCTGGATATCTTCTCGCCTTTAGGCACCATGAAAATGCTGACCTCACCCGAAGGTTTCTCAGTAATGGTTTTGCTCAGAATCCCTTCCTTCGGAAACTCGATCAGATCGAAAAGGTTTCTAATCTTCGTCACAACGCGCCTCCGCAGGGTGTTTCAAAGATTCTACCCAACAATTAAGAAATAGATGCTGAGGATTTGTGGGGATAGTTGAGGGCACCCAGGGTAACCGGGTGCCCTCAGTCTACTGGAGGCTGTTAGAAGTCCTGTAATGTTTGGTTGTCGTCGTCGAATGGGATGGCTTTCCTGGGATCTACGGGGTGAGATCCGTTCTTGCCGTTCTTCCGGCCTGCACCGGCCCCGACGAGC
>JBDKSP010000115.1:0-20430 GCA_039680575.1 Armatimonadota bacterium | reverse complement strand
AAAAGCATAAAGCAGAGGGAATCTTTTGAGTGATGAATCGGTATTATTAAAATGGGTTAGTTTTGTTTTCACAACTGTTATACGGCTGCAAAGCCGCTAGCAGAACCAAAACCAACCCTTTTTTATTGAAAAAGTGCCAAAGTCCAGAGGCAAATAATGCCTTGTTCTGATTGGAGATTTAGGTTGCAAAGAAAGAAGGATATAGATGACTACAAAAAGACTACTTATTATTGTAGCCATGGCAGTTATAGCAGGTGCTGCAGTAGTAGGTTATATTCGTATGACTCAGCCTGATAATCCGGCAGCCATACAATGATGCACCCTCAGTTTATCTCAAGTTTGCTTCATTAGCAGCCAATGTTTTACAATAGATCATCAACGTCTGGATAGGCGGCAATCTTAAGGATGGTATCAGAATATGTGCGGAATAGTCGGCTACATTGGCGAACGTGAAGCCTGCCCTCTTTTGATAGAAGGACTAAGAAAGCTCGAATACCGTGGTTACGACAGCGCGGGGGTTGCTATTATCTCCGGAAAGGAGATCGCCGTTCGTAAAGCAGTCGGAAAGCTCAGCATGCTTGAAAATGTTCTTCAAACCGGCTCGCCGGCCGGTGTCCTCGGAATCGGCCATACCCGCTGGGCAACCCACGGCAGGCCTTCTGATGAAAATGCACACCCTCACAGTGACTGCACCGGCAGTATCGTTGTGGTCCATAACGGGATTATCGAAAACTACGCTGCGCTCAAAGACCAGTTGATCGCACGCGGCCATGAGTTCGCATCGGAAACGGATACGGAAGTCATCGCTCACCTTATCGAAGAGATGGGCGAGGGAGACATTGTCGAGTCTGTCCGCCGTGCTGCCCTGCAGCTCGAGGGATCGTTTGCCATAGCGGCGCTCTGCGGCAATCAGCCGGATGTAATCGTCGCTGCCCGGCGTCACAGCCCGCTTGTTGTGGGAATCGGGTCAGGAGAAAACTTTATCGCATCTGATGTCCCGGCGTTTATGCAGTATACAAAGGATGTCCATTTCCTAGATGACGACACTATAGCGGTTGTCAACCGTTCTTCGACTAAATTCCTCACGCTGGATGGCAAACCCACGGTAAACAATGTCTTCCAGATCACCTGGGACGCTGCAATGGCCGAACGCGGCGGTTATGAACACTTTATGCTGAAGGAGATCCACGAGCAGCCGACAGCGCTTAGGGAGACTATGCGCGGCAGGCTTTCCTCGGAAGACTCCGACGTAATAATCGACGATTTAGGTCTCACGGAAGATGAGATCAAGAACATAGACAAGATCGTGATGGTCGCCTGCGGCACAGCCTATCACGCTGCGATGGCAGGTAAGTATATGATCGAAAGCCTGGTCAGGATTCCGGTCGAGCTCGATGTGGCTTCGGAACTCCGCTACCGCGAGCCGATTATTGATGAACGTACGCTGGCTGTCGTCATAAGCCAGTCTGGTGAGACTGCGGACACGCTTGCGGGGATGAGAGAGGCAAAAGAGCATGGTGCGAAAGTCCTTGCGATTACGAATGTAGTCGGGAGTTCCGTTGCCAGAGGCGCCGAAAGCGTTCTCTACACCCAGGCCGGACCGGAGATAGCTGTCGCATCAACGAAAGCATATACCACGCAGCTTATGACCCTTGCGCTCATCACACTTTACTTCGGCCGTATACGCGGTACTATCTCGAAAGAGCGGAGCGCGGAGCTTCGCGCGAAACTTTGGGCGATTCCTGAGCAGGCCGACCATTATCTATCGGATATTGGTAATATTGTCGATATTGCCGAGCGTTATCACAATTATGCCGGTTTTCTCTATATGGGGCGTGGGTTCAACCTGGCATCAGCCCTGGAAGGCGCGCTTAAGATCAAAGAAATCGCCTATATACACGCAGAAGGTTACGCGGCTGGCGAGATGAAGCACGGCCCGATTGCCATGATCGACCCTTCCATGGCGACTGTCGCTATTGCTACCCCCGGAAAGACATATGACAAGGTTTTATCCAATATACAGGAAGTGAAAGCGCGCGCCGGGGAGATCATCGCTATTGCCGGGAAGCACGATACGGAGATAGAGAAGTTCGCTGATTATGTGATTCGGGTACCTGAGACGGACGAGGTGTTTTCACCGATCCTAAACGCTATTCCGCTCCAGCTTCTGGCTTACTATGTTGCCAAGTTCCGTGGACACGATATAGACCAGCCCAGAAACCTGGCAAAGAGCGTGACAGTGGAGTAGTGGACAGAAAAGCTATCAGCATGGAAGAGTCCTTTATCGACATACTCTTCTTGTGCACGGAAAGTCTGGTTTCGGGACAAGGGTGTCCCGAAACAACAATACAATGGCGGCCTTCAAAACCAACCCTTTTTATTGTATAAAGTGTCAAAATCCAAAGGACGGGGCTTGGAACCCCGTCCTAATGTTGATTATGCTGCATCGATTTGTGCGTCAGAGGATATCGCGTTTATAAAGAGCTCGACTAAAGCCGGGTCGAACTGTTTGCCTGCGTTGGCTCTGAGCTCAAGCAATGCATGCTGGACTGACAGCGCTTTTCGGTATGGCCGGTCGGTTGTCATGGCATCGAAAGCATCAGCAATCGCAATTATACGTGCCATAATAGGTATCGACTCACCGGACAGGCCATCAGGATAACCTGCCCCATCCCACCGTTCGTGATGGAAAAGCACCGCAGGGATGATCAGATCGATATGCGGCGCTCGCCGCAGGATCTTTTCTCCGATAGAAGGGTGCGACTGTACAACCTCGCGTTCTTCATTCGTCAGACTGCCGGGTTTGCTCAAAACCGCATCCGGTACGCCTATTTTTCCTATATCGTGCAGTTGTCCGGCCACCCTTAACCCAGCGATCACATTCTCTTCGACACCGATAGCCTCACCGATCTTTACGGCATAGTTCGTAACACGCTCGGAATGCCCGCAGGTATACTTATCTCTCGCGTCCACCGCAGCCGAAAGCGACTGTATCGTGGCACTGTCCGGATCGCTGAGCATCTGGTAAAGGTCATGCGGGTCTACCTGATCATTTCCACAGACCTCCGGGTCATAAGCACAAGTGCTGTTGCGGGAAACATGCTTGGCACGGCATAAAGCGATGTCCGCTGCCATTATCAGCCCCTCGCGTGTTCGATGGTGGTCCGGGAATACCGCAAGCCCGATTGTAATCGTAGCATTGATCGTTTTATGACCGGCATCGGAAACGGACTCTCCTGCAGGTACATGAAATTCTGTTTCTTCGACTGCCCGGCGAAGCCGTTCAGCTACATCCCTACCGCTTTCCAGATCGGTTTCCGGCAGAATGATCGCGAACTCATCCCCGCCGTATCTTGCCGCTACATCGATGCTCCTGATGCTGTCCTTGACGACCTCAGACAACTGCTTGAGGATACTGTCTCCGGCTGGATGCCCCAACGTATCGTTTATTGATTTGAACCTGTCCAGATCGAAAATCAGCAGGCAGAGGTTATGGTTATAACGCTCTGCGCGCACCAACTCAGTGGTAAGTCGTTCCTGGAAGTATCTGTGGTTGAACAACCCCGTAAGAAAGTCCTTTACAGTCTGCTGCAATCCGGTCATCATATGGTTGAAAGCTTCTGTGAACTGGCCGACCTCATCGGAGGATTTGACCTGCAATCGGAAGTCCAGATCGCCATTTTTGATTCTTTGAGCTGCCTTGGTAAATATCCGAACCTTCCTCAAAGTACCCCTGGTTATAATCCAACTAAGCAGAACGGACAGCAGCAGCGCCACCAGTATCGTTTTGACAGCTGCAATCCATAACGCTCTTTCTTCGACTTTCAGCTGCGGCAGCGCCATATCTATCGCAAGAATTCCATCTACTTTACCGTTTTTATCTCTTATAGGCGCGTAGCCGGAAAGTAATCTGCCCCATTTGTCGCTGACCGGTTCCTTGTCCGCGGCAGGACCATCGAATCCCTTCACCATCTCGGTGCAGCCGGTTATATTATACTCTTCACCCACATGGGTATCGTACTTTGAATCATTGGCGTCCGGAATATCAACTATGAATTGAAGCGCGTTTTTCTTATTGGTCTTGCGCATGGTGTAGACATATTTGATGTCCGGATTCGAATTACGGATCGCAATTAATGTGTCTCGCATCTTCTTATAGTCAGGAGTGGAGGCATCTTTGTTCGTTTTTATCTTTTTATGGAGTTCAGGATCGATTTGCAGCGCGGCAGTGGCAGCTATCCCCATCAGCTTTGAACGCACTTCCTGGCGAAGCGAATAACACGCCTCGCGATACAGAACAATGCTTCCGCTGACTGTTACAATAAGAGCAAGCGATGAACATATTAAAAACACTTTAGTGGTGAGCGAGAAGCGCGGCAGAAATATTTTCAAATGAAATCACCCCAGAGACCAGTTAATTTAAGGGTTTCAGGTGTACCCCACACCTGAAACCCTCTGGAAGATTTCGACTGCAGAACAGCCGGAAATCAGCAAATAGTCGTTATATAATGACTACTTCAATTGGGTAATTCCACGTTATTGACGAAATATTAGACACATGTTTAAGATGCATCAAATAGAAAAGCTGCTACAGCCGGATTAACCCTCTTTGGGACCCCTCATGGATGGGGTTTGATAATTAACGCCGAGTATGCCCAGCCTCTTTATCTGCTCCGCAAGTCTCTGTTCAAAGCAGTTCCAGTCACGAAGCTCCGCTGAAGTCCAGACAACTTCGGAGAGTGCCAAAGCCCTGGGAAATGTCATATAGTCTACCCGGCTCTGGTCCGGTATACACTCCGTCCAGATATTCGCCTGCGCACCGAGGATGTGGGCAGCCTCCTCTTCCGTAAGCTCTTCGGGAACAGGTTCGTAGGAGTAGACTTTCTCAGTAGATATACTGTCGTACGGGTAGTCGAAGTAGCAGTGGCTGGTCGGACTCATGACAACATCGTGGCCCTGACGCGCAGCGGCAATACCTCCGTCCACTCCTCTCCAAGACATAACAGTAGCGTTCGGAGCCAGCCCACCTTCAAGTATTTCATCCCAGCCGATCAATCTTCTACCGTTAGAATTGAGGAACTTTTCGATCCTTCGGATGAAGTAACTCTGGAGCTCATGCTCGTCGGTAAGCCCCTCTGCTTTTATGCGCTCCTGGCATTTCGGGCAGGTTTTCCACCTGTCTTTCGGGCACTCGTCGCCGCCGATGTGGATGAATTTACTTGGAAAAAGATCGAACACCTCGCCCAGAATGTCCTCTATGAAGCTGAATGCCGCGTCATTACCCGCGCAGTAAACATCCTGGAATACGCCCCAGGTTGCAGGAACCGAAAACGGGCCGCCTGTGCAGGAATACTCAGGATATGCCGCTAAAGCAGCCATTGCATGACCTGGAAGCTCGATCTCCGGGACTACAGTGATGGACCTTTCTTCTGCGTACTGTACGACATCACAAATCTCGTCCTGGGTATAGAAGCCGCCGTAAGGTTTGCCGTCTTCGATGCGCCGCGAACCGGTCTCGGTCAGCCTGGGGTATTTCTTTATCTCTATCCTCCAGCCCTGGTCTTCCGTCAGGTGCCAGTGGAACGTGTTGAGCTTGAACATTGCCATCAGGTCGATAAACCGCTTGACGCTCTCGACCGGCATGAAGTGCCTGCAGACATCCAGCATCAGCCCACGCCAGGAATAACGGGGTTTATCCTCGATCCTGAGGCATGGGATCGTCCATTGTGTGTTTTCCGCCGGTTTCCGATATTCCACGGCAGCCGGAAGGAGCTGCCTGATGGTCTGGACACCGTAGAAAAGCCCTGCGGGTCCGTGAGCGCGCACAACGACCGAGTTTCGGTTGACCGTAAGCTCGTATCCTTCTGTCCCGAGTCCGGGGTCCGCATCCGAAGTAGTCAAGATGATACAATCCGTCCCGGCATTTTCGGCAATTCCGATATCGAATCCTGTAGGAGCTGAAAGTACTCCGGCCAGGTATTTTCCTACCCGCCCTGCTTCTTCCAGGTTGCTGTCGACTACGATCGAAGTGCCGGGGTGAATGGCGAATACGCCCTCGCCGGTCTCGATCCGTAATGGTCTGGGTATCACGGTTATAGCGGTTGCATTTGTATCCTGAAGCGGCATCGGTATTATCCTCTTTAAGTATAGTGCTATCATCAACGACTTACGCTGTCTCAAAACATCCCGCCTAAACGGAGATGACAGACAGCCTAACGGCCGATATTATACCATGCGGCAGATACAATTTACATATCGATAAGGTTTTTGAGGAATATAGAGTTGCTCTGGCAGCGGAAGTGTCCCTCGAAGGTCAGGCAGCCATCGGCAGTTCCAGCTTTTCCGCTGTTTGGGTGATCCTACGCGATGTCAGATATTCCGGTATCGGGCGCGGAATATCGAAAGCCTCATCCAGCGTTGCGAGGATATCCACATTGGACCCAAGTTTTGCCGAACTGAGTATAGCAGCCGTCCTGTCACCCGCCACAACTGCTATATGAGCGTACCTGCAGCTTATGCGAAGCGTCCGGATCAGCGTCGAAAGGCTCTCCGCCTCCGGAAATGACGCCTGCGTTATGTCCAGCGTTACCGAACCAGCGCCTTCCGTAATACAGTTATCGATCACATCATCTAGAGCCAGCCCATGCCAGGTGGTTACAGTTCCCTTCAGGGTTACGAGCGGATAGCTGCTCAATGTGTTTATGGCTATCGTCGGTTCAGTATCGATCATCTATGCCGTCATCCTTCTTTTAGTGAGTCTTCATGGAATTATCGGCATTACGGATCTCAAAATTCAGGTCTGAGGAAAAGTCGAAGATATTTATAGTGGGATACAGGCAGGAACATGGAGCCCCTGCCTGTTAATGATGGAAAGCTATTCCTTTTGAGCCTGGATCATACTTGCCCAATTAGGAAAGTCTTGGGAGAACGAAAGGGTCCCGTAGCGTTCTATGTAGTCTCCTGCTTCGGGTACATAGATAGAGAGACCGTGGCTTCTGTCTACACTATCTCCTGTGTGTTTCTCATAGACTACAGCCGCTGACAGAGCTGTCTGCAGCTTACTGTACGCCGCGGACACAGCGGAATCAGGAATAAGCTGGTTGACCAACGCCGCATAGTCTATCAGGTCTTTGTAATAATCGTAAGCATAAGACTGGGCATTGCTGCGAGCGGTCCTCAGCGATGCCGCGTCAGTCGTCATATGAGGAATGACTGCCGTAGCGAAATCATCCGCTGCCTGGGCCACATCATAGACTTTGGAAAGCTCTATAACCGACTGTGTTACGGAATAATTGTCGACATAGGCATTGACGTATTCCTGAGCGATCACCGTTCCCAGCTCTGTAGCGCCCATGCTGGGCGATGCGGCGAGCTTTTTGAGCCATGTGTCGTATACATAACCGTCTCCGGGAGGGCTTTCTTCGGAACCCACCAGTATGCGGCCGCTGTCCCTGAGTTCATAAGCTACTTCGAGCATCTGCATAAGCGATGCGTCGAATGCGATGAGATCTATCTGCTGAGATATGCCGGACAGGGCATTAGGCAGGTCGGTGGTCTTTATGCTGGTGTTACTGGTGTCGTCATAGGAGACATTCTTTGTAAGCTGCGGCTGGTATGCTGCAGTGCGCCAGCCGGAACCATGGTTCCAGATAACGAGGCAGTAGCGGTCCGCCGGGTAGTTCTCTTCACCCCAGTTGATGAACTCCTTCAGTGTATCCGGACTGCCCATGTCTATCTCTCCCATATCCTCGATCATCTGGGAGTTTATTTTGTCGGTATCGCTGTCCTTGGTCACGAGGTAACGCCTTGTGCCGGTCCAGTTGCTGTTTGACGAATCATAACCAGGCGAGCGGTCCATCTGGACGACTATCTTCACATTGTCCGTCGAACCGATTTTCTCCATCTGGTTGAAGTTCAGGATACCATAGGGCTCGAGGTCGTTGTCCGCGTTCAGAAATACGAGGACTGTCCAACTGCCGCTGCTTCCAGTTCCGCTTTTAAACTTGTCTGTCGCCGACCCGGAAGACCCGCCGCAGCCCGCAACAACCAAGGGAACTATCAGGATGAGTATCAGGAGTAATATTCGATACTTCAAGTCACGCTCCATTTCATCTTTCTACTCAAAAGAACTGATATTGACTCTACAATTATAGGACACGTTTTCCACAGGTGAAAGTTCCCTATTTTTGGTTGTTACTGGCAAAGACCTGGCGGAGCTGCACTTCCTGGTTCGCTTTTACCATCGCGATTACGCTGTCGTCTGATTTTAGCATAGTATCGGCGTGAGGGATGATCGCATGGTCGCCGCGAATGACCGATATAATCAACGTGTCCTCCGGGAGGTCCAACATCCCAACTGTAATGCCCTTTACTTTGGAATCACTGGACAGATCGATCTCTACAATCTCGATGTTGCCGCGCTTAAGCGCTGCAATCGGAATCACCTGGTCCGTCTCTATCTGCTGCTCTATCAGGTTGAATATAATTTTCGTGCTGACTACTGTCTGGTCTACCCCGAGACGGTGGAAAAGCTCCTCGTTTTTCGGGTTATTGACGCGGGCTATCACTCGCGGCACGTCAAACTTCCGCTTGGCAAGCTGCGATATAACCAGGTTGTCTCCGTCGTCACCTGTTACGGCTACTACTACATCGGCGCGTTCCATCCCGGCATCTTTCATAGTCCGCATCTCGGACCCATCGCCGCGCATGACTACCTCACCGAGGTCTTCGGTCAACCTGTCGATCTCACGCCTGTCCTGTTCGATAAGCAATACTTCATGGCCTTCAGCCAGAAGCGCCTTTGTCAGATATTGTCCTACTTTGCCGCCACCGGCAATTATCACATACATATTTAACCTCCGACTAACCCGCATTACTCACGACAAGCGTGAATAATGCTCTTTTAGCGAGAGCTTTATCTGCTTCGCGAATAAAGCTGACTAATCCAGCGGCATATCGCAATAATGCGAGATATCTCCCCACTGTTTGTTGAGAAGATAATCAGCCATCAGACCAGCACCGATAACCGTAGTGCACAGGGTTGGGATACCAAGCTCATCATAAGCCGCGGCGCGCATCGGATCGTAAATCCGAGCCAGCACTTTGGGAACGCTGAATATCTCCTTCGCAATCTGCACAGACGTTATATTCCTGTTGTCTCCGTTGGTGACCGCGACGAACGCATCGGCGCCTTCTATTCCAGCCCTTATCAGGACATCGGGGTCGAGTCCATTGCCGAGCACCATCTTTCCGTTGAAATCATCGAGTCTTCTGAACGCATCGGCATCCTGATCGATAACGCTGACGGAATGTCCCACTGCGGACAATCTTTTAGCCATGATCGAACCCATACGTCCGCATCCTAAAATCACTATCTTCATCGCAAAAAGCTCCTTTGCTCGGAATAATCCGCCTTACGTCTCCGAAACCATGTCTGGAAACCGACTGATCCAGACCGCCATCGGTGCATGCTTCAGTACATATTCCGTGGTATGTCCCAACGCGAGTATTCCCAGCCAATGTCTTTGACGGACTTCCATAATGATAAGCTCCACTCCGAGCGCTATCGCTTCTTCCACTATGGCATGGCCTGCATCGCGAGCCTGCAAAAGGACGGTCTGAACCTTCGCACATGCGGATTCCGCTATCATCTCGGCGCGGTCCAGAATATCATTGCCTTCCACGGCTCCGGGCGCGTCTTCCACATCGACCGGCAGGTTCGTCGGGATCTCCAGCACATGGACCACGGATATTCTGGCTCTATAGGAAGCCGCAAGCCTGCACACAGTGTGAAGCAATTCCTGGTCTTTCGATGTGCCCATATACGGGACGAGTATATGCTTTATTTCCACTGCAGACCCTTCTTAATACCCGCGAACCTTATCGGACGTACAACTCCAGAGTATACTCTCGTGTCCATGACTGTGTCAAACAAAAAAACAACTATAAACGCAGCTTTTTGAGCTCGTTTAGGTTCTCGATGTCCTTGCCGGACTCCATATCCGGGGTTTCGAGTATCCCTGCGGTATCGGAAAACGAGGGGTGGTTTACTATCGCTTTGAACCCTTCCGTCCCTATATTGCCCTGGCCGATATGCCAGTGCCTGTCTGCGCGGGAGCCAAGCAGTTTCCGGGTGTCATTGAGGTGGATGACTTTGAGCTGTGAAAGCCCGATCAGCCGGTCGAAATCTCCGAGGGTCTTGTCCACCCCGGCGGCAGTGGAGATGTCGTAACCCGCGCCCCAGAGGTGCGCGGTGTCGAGGCACACACCTACCCGCCCCTGGTAATCATCCAACCGTTCGAGGATCGAAGCCAGTTCCTCGAATCTCCAGCCGATGGTATTACCTCCGCCTGAACCGGCTTCAAGGAGCGCCATCGCATTGCCGGAAGCCTTGTCGAGCGCGCAGATGATGCCGTCTTTCACCCGGTCCGCGCCGGTCTCGAACCCATCGCCGCCATGGCTTCCGATGTGGGTAACGGTATAATCCGCACCGATCACTGCGGCTTTTTCGAGCGCCCAGGCCAGGTTTTCCCAACTGTTCGTCCAAATATCGTTCTTGGACGAAGCCAGATTGAGCAGATACGGTGTGTGCAGCGCCACAGGCCGGATGCCCAACCTTTCTATCCCTTCGCGGAAGGCTGCGGCTGCACCTTCGTCCAGATCTTTCACCTTCCAGGAGTTCGGGTTGCTGGAGAACATCTGGATACTCTCACAGCCCAACTCACCCGCATGTTCGGCGGCTGCCCGCAGACCTTTACCGATGCTTACGTGGACTCCCAGTCGCATATTGTCCGGCGCTAATCTATATCGGGGCCGAGGCCGTCCATGTCGTCGGGAGCGAAACTGAAGGAGTTGATTTCCTCACCCCGGAAGATCGTCACCAGCAGGTCTTCACGCTCGAAACTAGGAAGGTAGGAAGAGACTATATCTTCATCGATCTGCTGCAGCAATGTCTCTTCATCCGTTATCGAAAGATCGATCTCAAGTATAATCGTCGCATGGATCGTATCGTGAGCGTAATGCAGATGGACCTGTCCTATCCGCCGGTCGCCTTCCCATATGATGTATATTTCCGAGGCAACAGTCCTGACAAGCCTCGAAAGCCTGAATTTATTATCCAAAGCAGTCTCCTAAAATACGGCAGGCCGCAAAAATATCTATACCCGCCTGCTAGCAGAGTGTACCCCACGAGTCGGCATAGTATGTCATATTTACGCACCGGCGTCAAGGATCGGTAAGAGTTCAAAGTTGATGAGTATAGCATTATGCTGAATTATCACAACGTCTTGCCGAACTACCACAACGTCATTCCGAACTTGATTCGGAATCCAGGAAAAATGGACCCGACTGTGAATTTACAGTTTTGATAAAGCCCTAAATATGATATAATACCGTCTACATTGAGAGCTAACTAATATGGCAGACCTGAAACGGGTATTGGTAGTTGGAGATAAATTGGGTGCGGTAGAGACTCAGACCCTGGTTAACGCCGGTTGCGTACTCGAATCCGTCAATGCTACTGCAGAGGCTGCCAAGACACTTGCTTCGAAGCATTACGATATCGTAATTATCGATCCGGCGGACCTGCGGTTCGCTGTTGATGCAAGCAAAGCTGAAGCTGATGAAGGATCCCGCCATCTGAGCCCTGAGATCGAATGGCAGCTGGCAATCGCGGAAGTCGTTGCAAACTGCACTGAAGCCAATCTGGCATATCTTGACTCCAATTTCAACTTCGTATGGGTCAACCAGGCTTACGCCGAAGAATCAGGGTGCATGAAGGAAGAACTGATCGGGCGCAACCACTTCGACCTCTTTCCGGACAAAGAAAACCAGCAGATATTCGAGATGGTGCGCAGCACCGGGCAGCCTTATACAGTAAAAGAAAAGCCTTTCATATACGAACTCCAGCCGGAACGCAGCGTAACCTATTGGAACTGGACGCTTTTCCCCATCAGATACGGCGGCGATCCTGTCGGGACTGCCCGTGGATTTGCACTGACGCTGGTCAATGTTACTGAGGATGTACGCATAAGGCAGGAGATCGAGCAACTGCGCGAAAACGCAGAATACCGCGCTGCCGAAATAGAAACAATTATGTCCAGCATGACCGATGGGGTGCTTATCATCGATATCTCAGGAAATATCATATGGATAAACCAGGCAGGCAGGCAAATTCTCGGAGTATCCAGGGATGAGCCGTTTGACGATTGGAGCAGCAGGTTTCCGTTCTTAGGAATAAACGGAAAACCGATGTCGGTCGAAGAGACGGCTGCTTACAAGGTGCTGCAAGGCGAAATAATACAGGATGTCAGCTACACGATCACCACTCCGGACGAAAAAGAGGTAGTGCTCAGCGTCAGCGCGTCTCCCGTGCGTGATGCGAGCGGCAAGATAATAAGTGTGATCAGCGTCTTTCGTGATATAAGCGAGAGAATGGCGTTTGCGAAAAAGCAGGATGACCTGCTGAAACGCGAACGGCGGATAACGAATATGCTGCAGCAGGCTCTGATCCCGCCGGAAGTCAATTATAATATCACCGGCTGCAGAGTGGCGGTAAAGTATCAACCGGCTCTTCTGGAGGCTGAAGTCGGAGGGGATTTCTACGATGTTTTCGAGCTCGGTTCCGGTAAAATAGGTATTTTGATCGGCGATGTGGCCGGAAAAGGTCTGCCTGCTGCGATACGCGTTGCCGCGGCAAGGTACGCCATCCGAAGCTATGCCTACCTCGACCCAAGTCCGGGCAGGGTTATGACTCTGGCTAATGAAGCGCTAAGCAAGGACCCTGGTAACGGCCACGGGATGCTGACGGCGTTCTTCGCGGTGCTCGATGTCAACACAAAAACGGTCACTTACGCTAACGGAGGACATGAACCCCCGGTAGTATTGACCGCAGACGGCGAAATATACGAGCCCGACTTACTTGGACGAGTGCTCGGCATCCTCGGAGGATACGACTACGCGGAAGCGACTCTTGAAATGAGACATGGTGATGTATTTATCCTTGTTACGGACGGCATAACGGAAGCCAGGCCGGATGCAACCGCACTTTTCGGCAAAGAAGGCATCATAAAATACCTTTCAGAGAACCCGGGCGCTTCGCTGAACGAGATACCAGACGGGCTTCTGGAAGCGGCCAGGTCCCATGCCGGTGGAAGTCTGCAGGATGATGCGGCTATTGTTGCATTCGAGCTCGTGGATATGGTGGAGGCTTGATATGAGACCTGGGACAATCGTTGTTGAAGGTAATAGCTCCGAGGTCACTGTTACCGGCTATGGTGAGCTGGATTTGAGTAATGCGGGTGAACTCGGACGGGCTTTGAGGGACGCTTCGGAGACTGCAGAGCGCCTGACTGTGGATATAAGGCCCGCTACATTCATCGACACGGCTGTTTTGGAATATATCGCAAGAACTGCAGCGAATATGCTGAACCGTGGCAAGCGTCTCAGAGTCCTTACGCTGAAGGACAGCCATCCGCTTTACGTCCTGAAGACTGCCGGTTTTCAGGAGCTCGTGGATATTGTCACCGATGACACTGTCGTTTGGGATGGAGCCGGATATGCCGGTTAAGGAAGTTGCAATCGAGTTTTTCGAAGGTATGAAGGACCTTCCCAGATGCCGGAAAACCATCGAGAAAACCGCTGCTGAAATGGGGTTCACCGGGAAGGATAAATGGGGAATAGTCTCCGCGGTGTTCGAAGCCTGCGTAAACGCCATAACCCACGGTTGGAAAACACCCGACAAGTATGCCAGGCTAACAATACGACTCTACGATGACCGGTTGGAAGCCGTCGTCAAAGATCATGGCTATGGCTGCATCCCCTCACCTGAGGAAGATATGCCTCCGCCTGCTTCACGGCGTGGCCGGGGCATCCCGCTTATGAAGAAGTTTATGGATAAGATCGAGTTCGACAGCAGCGACGGCTGCAAGGTCATCCTGATAAAATATCTCCACGGGAAATAGAGAACAGAAAAAAGCAATCAGCTTTCAGCCGTCAGCTATCAGAAAAAAACTCCCCATATAATAGGATATAGCTGATTCTTGAGTGGAGCAAAAGCTGGTACAAAAAATGGAGCGGGAGACGAGGTTCGAACTCGCGACATCCAGCTTGGAAGGCTAGCGCTCTACCAATTGAGCTACTCCCGCTTATCTAACGGCGATATTATATCAGTTTACTCATTCTGAGTCAATTATTATGTAAGAGTTTTTGATATTAGCCTGCTCCAGACAGCATCAATCACCCGTTCCCTGACTTCTTCTATGCTCCCCGTGGCATCTATCACAGCCCAACGCTTCGGTTCCGCCTTTGCAAGATCGAGAAATCCCGCTCTTACCTTCTCATGAAACGCCACGGACTCCGCCTCGAACCGGTTTTTGTCCTGCTGGCGCTCCAGACCGAACTCGACAGGCACATCCAGAAGGAGTGTGAGGTCGGGAACCAGCCCGCCGGTCGCAAAATCGTTCAATTCCCTAAGGGTTGCAAGATCAAGCCCCCTCGCGTAACCCTGATATGCAAAACTGGAATCCGCATAGCGGTCGGAGACGACTATTTCCCCTCTTTGGAGCGCTGGAAGGATGATATGCCGGACATGCTGGGCTCGTGCCGCGAGATACAGCAGGAGTTCTGCTTCAGGTGCAATATCCGACTTGCTGTGAAGCACAATGCTGCGGATTTCCTGCGCGACAGGGTCGCCGCCAGGTTCGGCGGTTACCACTACATTGTATCCCTGATCTTCAAGCGCTGCCGCAAGGAGCCTGATCTGGGTAGATTTGCCGGACCCTTCCGGTCCCTCCAGCGATATAAAAAACCCTCGTCCCGTCACGGTTTTATAATCCTGACCCTGCGGTAAGGTTCTGTCCCAACGCTCTCCGACGCCAAGCTGAACTTTTCGATGAGCTGGTGCTGCAATCGCCTCAGGAAGCTGTTTTGCGGAGCCAGTTCCTGCGGCTCGCCGTATTCCAATACACGCTCTATGGCCTCTTCGGCTTCTCTCAGCGCCATCTCTTCTTCGTTTCCGCCGTCCAGGTTGAATATTTCACGCATCACACCAGCAATCTGCGCGTAAGTGTTGCTCTTTACAACGTAAGTCGGAACCTGCCTCGTGCCGACTTCCTGCAGCTTGGCGGGTTCTTTTCGATAATGAGCCTTTAATGCGATGACCGCATCGGCGTCCGTTGTGTCTTTGGTGATATAAGCAGGAACCCGAAGCTCGCGTATAGCCCGCTCCAGCCTGTTTCGGCTTACCCCATAAGGGAATATCTTGATGATTGCAGGCAGCGGCTTTCCAGGAGCCGCTGCCTGGTGCTCATGCTCGAGCCGGTGTGCCATTTCGGTCGGCCTTGCCTCTATCTCCGACGCCTGGACTACCTCAACCTCGCCTTCGATGTTTCGGACCCTGATCTCAGGCCGCGCCGGGTTGCCCCTGAGGAGCTTATCGACCACGTTAGCAACATCATGGTGTATCGCGAGCTTATCTACCTCGATAATCTCGATCACCACATCGAATGTGGGCGGAGCTTTCCGCTCCAGCACCGATTTTTGAGTGCCTCGGCGCTTGGCTTCTTCGTCAGATAGTGTTACCGTCTGAATTCCGCCGACCAGGTCCGAAAGTGTCGGGTTCAAAAGCAGGTTTTCGAGTGAATTGCCGTGTGCGGTAGCAATAAGCTGCACTCCGCGTTCGGCTATAGTCCTCGCGGCGAACGCTTCTTGCTCCGTCCCGATCTCGTCTATTACGATGACCTCTGGCATGTGGTTTTCCACCGCCTCGATCATAACTGCATGCTGCTGATCGGGGGTTGCGACCTGCATACGCCGGGCATGCCCGATGGCCGGATGCGGAATATCCCCGTCGCCCGCTATTTCGTTGGATGTATCGACTATGACAACGCGCTTTCTGAACTCGTCGGACAGGACACGCGCAACTTCCCTGAGTTTCGTGGTTTTCCCGACGCCAGGCCGGCCAAGGAGAAGAATGCTCCTCCCGCTTTCGACCACATCGCGAATGATATCGATCGTGCCGTAAACAGCCCGGCCGATTCTACAGGTCAAACCGACTATCTTTCCCTGGCGGTTCCGGATAGCGGAGATTCGGTGGAGGGTCCTCTCGATACCCGCGCGGTTATCCTTGCCGAACTGGCCTACGCGGCTCACGACATAATCTATCTCTTCGGCAGTCACGGCGATATCGCAGAGGTCTATGACTCTTAGTGGGAAGCGAGCTTCGGCCTGCCGCCCAAGGTCGAGCACTATCTCCAGCAGGTCTTCCAAATCCGCCTGCTGCTCCAGGCACTGCCGTATGTTCGGCGGCAGCACATCCAGAAGCTGGACTAAGTTGTCGGTTATATGCTGTTGTTTGGAGCTAATCTGCTTTACCGGCGCAGGCGCCTCAGTCAGTTTCACAGGCTCACCTTCTTTAGAAGTAGTTTTCACTGTGTCTCCATTTCATATAGGACAATTGCCGAGGCGGCGATGGCTGCGGTCTCACATCTGAAGACCCGCCGCCCAAGAGACGCCGTCACGGCTCCCCCGGCTACCAACGTCTTTACTTCTTTTTCTTCAAAACCACCTTCCGGTCCTACAATAATCAGAATGTTTTTTGCGGACCGGTGTTTCTCCAGAACTTCTTTAATCCCTGTATCTTTCTCGTCCTCCCAGAAACAGATGGCGAGATCATAATCAGCTATCGACGGGATGAGCTGATCTAGTGGCGTGATGCCTTCGATCTCCGGCACAATTGCTCTGCAGGACTGCTCTGCTGCCTCTTCGGCGATGGCTTTCCACCTGGAAAGTTTGCGCTCGACTTTATCAGGAGCAATTTTCGGGATCGTCCTTGCCGTCGATATTATATGATATTTCGCCACCCCTAGTTCTGTACCCTTCTGGATCACAAACTCAAGCTTGTCTACTTTTGGGAGAGCGGCAGCGAGGGTCAATTTGACGGATGGTTCTGTATCAAGAGGGCAGGTGTCGACTATATCGCCGACGACTTCGAGCGCGTTTATTTCGGATATTTGGACGGTGAGCATGCAGCCTTTTCCGTCGACAGCAGCAAACTTGTCTCCGGGGCCTAAACGAAGGACCGAATATATCTGCCTTGCATCGGCGCCGTCGATTTTGACCCGGCCTTCAACCAGACACTCCGCCCTTATAAAAAACTTGTGCAGCTGTTTTTTGGTTGACATAGTTTGGATTCAGATGGACCTGGGGATCCATGCCCAGGTCCTGTTTCTTGGACATCCATGTCCCATGAGTAGTATCGGGCTGCGTGCATGGATGCCCGTGAAACTGGTGCGGGGCTTGGAACCCCCGCACCATCGGGTTTATCTGCAAAAACTACTGTTTCTTACGCATAACGAGTATGACCCACTCGTCATCTACACCTTTTTCGACCATCTCGAAACCGAGTCCCCTGAGCCTTCCGGTTACTTCGTCCGATCTGGACTCGATCAAGCCCGATGTTATCAAAAGCCCGCCGGGTTTTGCGGCGTTTACGATGTCTTCGGCCATCCCAAGGATAATAGTTGCGGTGATATTCGCAACTACGAGATCGAACTGCCCCGGTACGCTCGACGGAGACTCCGAAAGCTCCACCTGTAATCTATTATCTACCCCATTTCGCCGCACATTTTCGACTGCGGCTTCCATGGCTACAGAATCATTCTCTGTGGAATAGACCTCACTAGCTCCGAGCTTCGCCGCGGCTATCGCAAGGACACCTGAGCCGGTCCCGACATCAAGAACTCGTTCTCCGCCTTTAATGTATTTCTGGAGCGCAAGCATGCAGAGCTGGGTCGTAGGGTGGTTTCCGGTCCCGAACGCCATTCCAGGGTCGATTTCCACTATCACCTGTTCCGGCTTCGTTTCCACATCTTCCCAGCTTGGCTTGATGAGGACTTTTCCAATCTCCACTGCTTTGAAAAAGGACTTCCAGGCGCTCGCCCAGTCGGCATCGTCTACGCGCTTCACGTTGATCTCGCCAAGCCCGATGTCCACACCGGTTTCGGGAAGTGCTCTCACCCTGTCACAGATGTTATCGAGCTTCACTTCCAACCGGTCATCCACCGGCAGATAGGCTGTGAGAACTGTCGGCCCATCGGCAGGAAGGTGATCGGAAAGCTCATGCGGCCCCGACGCACGAACGGAGGGACCCTTTATGGCCGCTCCTCCGCATCCTTCTTCTATCAAAATATTGGCCACCAGGTCAGCCGCCTCTTCGGTTACAACTACCTCGATCTCAGCCCATCTCATCTTCCGCCCAGCGCGTCCCTCACTCTCTCAAAGAATCCTTTTTCATCATGACCGCCGACATCCTCGCCCCTCATCTCGGCAAACTGCTTCAGCAGGTTTTTCTCGTCTTCCGAGAGCTTTGTCGGTATCCTTATTTTCACCACAACGTTCAGATCGCCCCTGCCGTGGATCCGCGGGTCGGGCATACCCTTCCCGCGAAGCGTATAGACCTCATCATGCTGAGTACCTGCATCTATGTGAAGGTTCTCCTCGCCGTCCAGGGTCTTCACCTTGATTGTTGCGCCGAGCACCGCCTGGGTGAACGGTATCTGGATCTCGCGCCACAGGTCGTTGCCTCGCCGCTCAAAGATATCATGCGGTTTGATAAATGTGACGATATACAGGTCGCCGTAAGGACCGCCTCTTGTTCCGGCCTCGCCTGCTCCGGGAACGCGAATCCGCGTCCCGTCATCGACACCTGCAGGGATTTTCACGACCTTCTCCGTGACCCGTCTCACCCGGCTCTGTCCGCCGCATTCCTTGCAGGGGTTCATGATTATATGCCCTTCGCCTCCGCACCTCGGACAGGTGACTATCCTGACCTGGGTCCCGAGGAAAGTCTGCTGCTGCTGGCGCACCTGACCAGCACCGTGGCAGGTCGGGCATGTTTCGGTCGAACTGCCTTCCGCCGCGCCGGTACCGTGACATACATCGCAGGTTTCCAGCTTGGAAAGTTTGATTTTCTTCTCGACGCCGGTCGCGGCCTCTTCAAGAGTCAGTTCGATGTCATAGCGAAGGTCCGCTCCACGCTCCGCGACCGGTCTTTCTCTCGTAGTCTGGCGCGCACCGGTGCCGAAAAACATATCGAAGATGTCTCCGAACCCGCCGAAGTCTACAGAGAAGCCGCCGTAACCGGGTGGATAACCGTTAGCCCCTCCGTTTACCCCGCTGTGGCCGAACTGGTCGTACATGCTCCGCTTTTCGGTGTCGGAAAGGACCTCGTACGCCTCGTTGATCTCTTTGAACCGGGTTTCAGCTGTCTCATCGCCCGGATTTACATCAGGGTGATGCTTTCGGGCAAGCCGCCTGTATGCTTTTTTTATCTCATCCTGGGTTGCCGTCTTCGACACGCCCAAGACTTCGTAATAATCTCTTTTTTCTGCCATAGTAACCGGGAAGCCGACAGTTTTCAGCTATCGGCTTTCTAATATATTGCGTAGATTTATATTCAATTTATTTTCTCCCGCCCGGAGAAGCAGGTAAACTGCTCATTTTACACGCTTTGAGAGCTGGCTTCATGCGGAGCGGGACTATCCAGGACCTGCCGTCCTGCGGCTAACAAAAAGTGGAGGTTCATGCGATATAAAGCTATCAGCCGAGAAAGGACTTGTGAAAACTTGTAATTTGGAACGAACTGCGGTTCTAAAGATGCTGATAGAAAGGCCGGGACTTCGCCCGGCCAATACATTCTTTCGCGCAATTCGCAAGCCAAAGCTGAATGCTGATAGCTAAAAAGCTACTCCTCCGCCTGTCCCGGTTGGGCTTCCTCTTCCGAAGCAGCTTCGGCGTCTGTATCCGATTCCTCTTCGGTGGACTCTTCGTCCATACCCGGCACTTTCAGCAGTTCAGCTATCCGCGCTGCCTCGTCTACTACCGAAGGAGCCTCGGCTGTAAGCTCGGCAGCCTCTTCCTGGGCTGTCTCCATACTGGCTGCTGCCTCAAGCTCCGGCTCGATTCTTCTTGACGGGACCTCATCATAGGATGCAACCTCAGGAATTACCTTCCCTGCTGCGATCTCTTCGAGCGCGATGGTCAGCGGATTAGTCGAAGTCGTCTCAATGAGCTTTGAAGCGCCATCACGAAGCTGCTTCGCTCTTTTTGCCGCAAGAACTACCAGAGTATATCTGCTCTTGACCTGGTCTTCCAGTCGATCTGCTTGTGGATAAATCATATTGTTCTATTATCACCTCTTGCCGAGATTCCTGAAACAGCCGATTCTCCCGGCTGCGTTAAACTTCTGAACCTTATAATTATACCTTAGGACCGACTCACAGTCAACGACGCGCGGGCGCCCCAAATCTTCCACCAAGTGCGATAGCTGTGCTCTGTTGACCGGATCAGAGTCGTTTTTCGACGAACAGAGGGTCGATAGCACGACTTTGTGGTCGAGAATCGGCCGGATTTCGGGCCGTTACGCTATTTTGG
>JBDKSP010000114.1:0-21497 GCA_039680575.1 Armatimonadota bacterium | reverse complement strand
GTTTGTACCCACGATTACTACTTCGACACTGATCCTCAAAGTACCTGTGTCGTAATTGTTAAATTACATGGCTATTTCATGTAACATACCCGCTCCTCTTCTGCTTCCTTAAAAACGATGCTCCTGGCATAGATGGCTAAAGCTTCTCCAGAAGCTCTTTTGCTGCACGCAGAGCTTTTCCCCTGTGGCTGATGTGGTCTTTTTCCTCGGCTGACATCTCTGCGGTGGTCCTGCCGAACTCAGGGATATAGAATATAGGATCGTAGCCGAATCCGTTATCGCCGCGTGGCTCACGAGCGATTATTCCTTCTACTTTCCCCTCTGTTGTGCCGATGATTTTACCCGGCTCCGCGATGGCGGCGACTGCGACAAACCGGGCTGTCCGCTTGTCATCAGGGACGTTTAGAAGAAGCTCTAGGACTTTTTTATTTCGCTCCTCATCGTTAGCCGCAAAACGGCTGGAATGAACCCCAGGCGCGCCGTCCAGCGCATCTACAACCAGGCCGGAGTCATCCGCAATAGCAAGGCTACCGGTATGGTTCGCAGCGGCGAGCGCCTTTATCTGTGCGTTTCCAGCGAAAGAACCGGCGTTTTCTTCCGGTTCGGGGTAGGGGGGATAATCGCGCAGGGTTCGAACCTCGTAGTCCATACCGGTCAGAATCCGAGCGATCTCCCTTCCCTTGTCTTCGTTGTTGGTCGCAATGACGAGTGTTTTCACAGTATTCCCGAGAGGCTTTCTTTGACCTTTACAATCAGCTCTCCGATGCCTTTATCGGCGAGTTCGAGCATTCTGTTCATCCGGTTTCTGGAAAACGGCATGCCCTCCGCTGTTCCCTGTATTTCAACGAACCTGCCGCCTGATGTCATCACGATGTTCATGTCGACGGATGCGCTTGAGTCTTCGGCGTAGCTGAGATCAAGTATCTCTTCGTTCTGGACAACGCCGACGCTGATAGCCGCGAGCACGTCCGAGATGGGAATTCGTTTCAGGACGCCGTCTTTTTTAAGGACGTTTGCAGCCTGGACGAATGCTACGAATGCGCCTGTGACAGATGCAGTTCTGGTGCCGCCATCGGCCTGGATTACGTCGCAGTCAAGCCAGATAGTACGCTCTCCGAGCGAGTCGAGATCGACCACGGAACGTACCGCGCGCCCGACAAGCCGCTGTATCTCCATCGTCCTGCCGCCTGCTCCGCCTCTGCCGACTTCCCTTGGAGTCCTGGTATGGCACGACCGGGGTAGCATCCCGTATTCAGCGCTGACCCAGCCGGAGCCGCTGCCTTTTCTGAAGATCGGGACTTTATCTTCTATCGAAGCGGTGCAGATTACCTTCGTATCGCCGACTTCTATCAGGCAGGACCCTTCCGCGTATTTTATATAATTAGGTGTGATCTTAACAGGCCGAAGCTGGTTTGCCGCGCGTCCATCGAGTCGAATCATTTTGTTACCTTTCTGCTTTCATTTTACATTTCGAGTTCCGAACCGGCTTTAGATCGACACCCCATCTAATAATGTCGACATGTTCGATATTTCTACCGAGAAACCGGCTGCCAAGTTTTGCAATACCGTCGGTGCTGCCGCTTGCGATAAACCGATGCTCTGTTATCGTTCCGGGCTCCGCCAGTATCCCGCTCTCAGATAATATCTTACGGAGTTCGCGCGTTGTTTCCTCCGCAGGGTCAACGATGGAAGCTCCCGGGGCCGTCTTTTCTATAGCCGGTCTGAGAAACGGGTAGTGCGTGCAGCCCAGGATAAGGGTGTTTGCGCCGTCAGCGATGAGTGGTTCCACATACTTTCGAACAGCGGCTTCCGCCTCTTCGCTCTCTGCGCGCCCGGTCTCTATAAGCGGGACAAATGCGGAGCATGGCTGCTCCCAGACGACAGCTTCGGGGTTGAGCTGCTTGATTGCGCGCCTGTAAGCGCCGCTTTTTACTGTTCCTGTAGTCGCAAGTACCCCGATAGCATTACTTCCGGTCATTACGGCTGCGCGGGAACCCGGTTCTATCACTCCGAGGATCGGGATATCCGGAAAAGTCTCCTGCGCGCTTTCCAGCGCTACCGCGGTGGACATATTACATGCCATGACCACAACTTTCGCCCCGCGGTTGATAAGATACTGAGTAATTCCCAGCGCGAACCTTTCTATCTCGTCAAGAGGACGTTCTCCGTAAGGCACATGGGCTGTATCAGCGAAGTAGATGATCGACTCATCAGGTAAATTACGAAGAACCTCGGCAGCTACTGTGAGCCCGCCGAGGCCTGAATCAAAAACACCTATAGGACCCGTCACTCTGCATCACCTTTACTGAGCAGAGTGGAGTCGCCCTCTAGCGGCTGTGCGATATCGAGATGACCGCCAAGCGACTCTACTTTCTTTCCCTCCACCATTATTTGGACCTTCTTTACATCATCGAATTGAGCCAGTGTATGTATTATTGCGTTAACCAGAAGGGCTTCGTTCATCGAACCGCCGGAAAAGTTGTCTTTGATCTCTTTACTGAAATCGGCATAAGCCGTCCGTTTCTCTATTTTCACTCCGATCAGTTTTGTACCCTGCGGGATCAGATACTTCGCGGGTGTGGCCTTTTCTGAGTTCGTCGCAAGGAGCGCTTCGAGCGCAGCTTTATGAGGATCGGCGTCCGATGGAACACTCCGTTCTATTGGTACAAGCCGTGGGTCCATGCCTACGATTTGTGTTACATAGATATTCACCTTTCGGTCAGGCTTAGTGACGGAGCCATGATTCGGTTTAGTGACCGGTATGTCAGTTCCGGGCTGCAACGGAGTCCTTGATGACTTATTATACCAGACGGCCAGGCTGGCTACGACGATAATCAGCACTACAGCCGCAAATAAAGGAGTTGCTGCGCTGGGCGTAGATTTCTTTCTTGCCATATCAATTGCCCTCTACTTCGATTGTACCTTCTACATATGTTCTCAAACCATCGACAACGCCACGCGCGAATTTTGCTCTGAAACTATCGTCCGAAAGAAGCTTTCGATCGGTTGAGTTGTCGATAAAGCCGCATTCAATCAATACTGCCGGGATATTTGCATTCCTCAACACAGAAAGCCCGATTGGAGAGAGCTTTGTATCAAGTCTCGCGCCCCTGTTCTTCATGTTAGTGCTTGCTATCAACCGCGATTGTATGGAATATGCGAGTGCCCGGCTGCTCGGCTGCCCCGGATGGTAATAAGTCTCTGTCCCGGATAGCGTTTCAGGCGCCAAGGCATTGCAATGGATGCTGATAAAGAAGTCAGCGCAGTGATTATCTGCAATAGCAGGCCGGTTTGGTAGATCAACATCATAATCACCATCACGCGTCAGTATCACCCTTGCGCCGATTTGCTCCAGTTCGGACTTGATCTTCTGGGCGATCTGCATGTTGAGAATTTTCTCTTTGACTCCATTGCACTGCGCACCAGGTTTATTGCCGCCATGTCCTGGATCTATCACGATCAGCTTGTCTTTCAGCTTTCCACCCGCGCCGGACGGCAGTCTGAGGTCCAGTGTGATCCCTCCTGCGTCAGCATCGGCTGTATAAGCAAGATAGCGCGTTGTATCGAGCACTATTTGCGCTGTATCGTTCTGCGATCCCACCCTTATATCCCTAAGTGCCGCATGATCGACTGAAATATCATCTTTTGCCACTTTGAGAACGGCTTTTTCTATGTCTACCGAGATCCTCGCTGGTGAAGCGTATTGCTGTGTTGCGAACGTCGGCTTGCCAGTGGTAGATATTCGGACTTTTACGCGGGAATTACCATCACGGTCAAACTTTATTCCGGTAATCGTGACCGGAGTGGCTTTCTGAGGCTTTAGGCCCCCTTTAGCCTGGTTCGCTGTCCCGCCTAGAGAGACTTTGATCTCCTTGCTGGGCTCATTGGTTAGTATCTGGAACCCCATCTTGCAGTCGATGTCCATTACGACTCGGGCGGTGTCGTCCGTAAACTGCCCGAGTCGGATACGCGAGAGATTGCCGCCGTCTATCGAGTAAGCTTTGGCATCCGTGGAGACCTTAGTGCCGGGCAGGTCCAGCGAAATGCGCCACGGCTTAGGCCATATCCTCGCGGAACTGACACTGGCCGGCATGGTAAGCCGCGCTGTGAGAGTGTTGCCTTCGAACTCCACGGCGACTAGTTTAGCGAGCAGGGTAACTGTGGAAGAGTCATCGTCCCAGTTATAATAGATATCGAGATCTTTCGAGGCTTCTTCCAGCGGGATATAGCGCGTCTTCTGACGCTCTACTATATTGAGTTCGGATACTTCCTCAGAGAGAGCGATGGTGACCCGATGTTCTCCCTCGGCGTAATTCACTCCCATGGACTTGAGAATATCAATGGGAGCATAGACTTTGCCGTCTTCAACGAATGCTTCCGACGAAAGGTCCACGGTCTTTGTGCCGATCACCACTCGTACGTGTCTGGGCGCGGCAATTACAACCGAAGACATGACCAACAGCAGAAGGACAAATAAACAAGTTCTTGATATTGAACGCATCACGCGGAAATCACCAACTATCATTCTATGGCTCTATGAGACGCATGTAATATGCACGGCTCATCAGTAATTCTACCAGGGAATTGAATAAAAATGAACCCCTGGATTACATCTGAGGGATAGGGGTTGGGAGATGGCGGTCATGGGCATTCGGCATTCAACACTTAATATCAGTTCTTAACCCCTGACTACCATCTCCCTTTGAGGCGCGTTTACTCTCTTGTCCTTTGTGACATCAGTTCTGCAGGGACTTCCAGTTCTTCGGCTGAAGTCCCCATTCTGATCTTAACAATGTGGGTCTTACCGTCAGAAAACACGGGAAGCAGATGCGATTCCCAGCTCTTGCCGTCTACTGTGATTTCGGCCACACCGTTGTTCACATGGTTCGGATTGGTCACTTCGATCTCATAAGCCGCGCGCCGGTACCTTCTTGTCATCTTGAACCCGTCCCAGTCAGACGGAATGCATGGATCGACAAGCAGTCCGCGAAGCTCCGCGCGAATTCCCAGTATCCAGTCCATACTGACTTTCCACATCCACGCGGCAGTTCCCGTAAGCCATGAAAATTCACCCTGGCCATAATTGGGAGAATCGGGCCCGTGGACGTACTCGGCGTAGACATACGGCTCAGCCTTATATATATCCGGCTGTTTGCCTCGTTCGACGAATGAAGAGTTTTTCCATATCTCGAAAGCCCTGTCGCCTCTTCCGAGCACGCATTCGGCCATAATTGCCCAGGCTACAGGATGGCAGAAGACCGTGCCGTTTTCCTTCGTGCCCGGTGCGAACCTTGATATTATCCCAAGCTTGGGATCGGGCTCACTGTAAGCTGGAAGGAACAGCGCCGGACCATAATCCGTGTCAAGATACCGTTTGACTGAGTCCATTGCGCGTATCCCCCGGTTATGGGGTGCTGCGGCGGCCAGAACAGGCCAGCTCTGCGCGTTCAGGTATATACGGCCTTCGAGGTTTCTCGCACTGCCATACGCCTCACCGTCGTCCCTGGTGCCCCTTATATACCAATTGCCGTCCCAGAGGTGCTCGTTTATATTTCGGATGAGCTTATCACGCTCCTCGCTGTACTTTTCTGCGATTGTGTCGCTGCCGGTAAACCAGAGGAGCATCGAGACTTCTCTCAACATCCAGGCAAGGTGAGCAGCTACCATCGTAGTCTCACCACGTCCCTGCCTGCCAACATAATCGAGTCCGTCGTTCCAATCAGCCGCCATGATGAGCGGAATACCTCGCTCGCTCATATGAGCAAGCGTGTAGTCCAGCGCCCGCAGGACATGCTGCCTTACGGTTTCCGCGCCAGTGTCGTAGTAGCGTACCGCTTCATCCAGAAAAACCAGGTCACCGGATTCTTTCAGGTATTCGGTGACACCAAGCACAAGCCACATCGGGTCATCCGAGTGGCCTGTCCTAACGCCGATGTTAGTCAGCGGGTCCCAGTTGTGGAGAGTGCTGCCATCCGGGAACTGGTGCTCAAGCAGGTAAATGACGCGCTGCCGGGACCATTCCAGGTCGTTCGGAAGGATAGCAAGCATGTCCTGCCAACTGTCTCTAAAGCCGATGATCGATCCCCCGCCGACATAATATGAATCCATCCGCGACCAGCGCGATGTCACCCAGGCTTGGTATTTGTTCCAGGTGTTGAATGAAATATCGAAATCTTTGTCAGGAGTCTCGCAAGTCGTGCGTGACAGGTAGCTGTCCCAGTAGATCGAAACTTCGGCAAGTGCCCGCTCAGCTTCCTGCCAACTAGCATACCTGCCTTTGAATACCTTGGCGTCGTCTTTTCGATATGCGACCCCGACCAGGACAACAAACCTGATTTCTTCTCCTGGAGCCAGTTCGCGCTCATGCTGGAAAGCGCCGATGACATCTTGTCCGCCGCCCTGGCTGTTTCCGCACTTTCCTTCGACGACGGCGCGTGGATTGTGCCAGCCGCGATACATCCCCAAAAAAGATTCCTCGAAACAGTCGAAACCGGCAGTCTCCAGGCTCGATACCATGAATGCGTACTTGTCCCACCGCGTATTTGGGTTTCCTGCGCCTGGAGATGTGATGTTCCAGAACCTGGTGCTGACAAATATGATGTTGTCTTCGACGGACGATTCATTGAACAGCTTGGAGAACTGGGCTTCTGAAAGGTTATATGAATAGTTTGCAAGGTCCCATTCGACATAAGGAAATAACTGGAGTTTTCTGGTCCTGTCGCTGTTATTCTTGATGCGTACCATCCAGACTTCGACATCGTCTCTCGGCGGCACGAAGTATGTGGTTTCGCTGTCTATATCACTGTACGAATAATTGACCCTGGTATATCCGATGCCATGCCTGGCCTCGAACTTGCCGCCGTCTTTACATACCGGCTGCCAGGTCGCACTCCAGTAATCGCCGGTCTCTTTGTCCCTGATGTAGATATATCGTCCCGGCCTGTCTCGCTGCACGACGATAGGAGGATATTCCCTGGTAATCCTGTTGTAACCCGATGTCTCATAAAACGAGTGACCTCCACCCGTATGAGAGCAAAGAGCGCAGTACCGGCCATTTGAAAGATAGTTGATCCAGGGCCTGGGAGTATCCGGCCTGTTGATGATGTATTCTCTTCCGTTTTCTGAAAATTGACCGTAACTCATTGGGCTTCGACGTCCTCCTTCACCAGCAGTTCATCGATGGCTACATTTCGTACACCCGGAATCCCCTGGGCTACGAGCATTGCAAGCTCGCGCTGCTCCGGAGTATCGACTCGTCCTTTGAGTGATATTTCGCCGTTTGCCGCTCTTACCATTATGGGTTGCCCCCCTATGCGTTTATCACGGCTTATGGCGTGCCTGACCATTTGTGCAAGAGCCTCATCCTGAAAACCCACTGGCATTACCTCCGTTCCACGGCCAATCTATCTAAAAACAGAATCAACTTCTAAAATCTGTACCCAAGTTCAAGGGAGAATACACCGTCTTCATCGGGTTCACTACCCCCTATGAAGCGAGCCTGGCCGAGAAAGTCCGGTGTAAAATTGAACCCGATGCTTGCTGACCATGCAAAATCGAACCCGTCGTCTATCTGGAGTTCGGGGATGTCCTCGCTTGCCCACCTTGTCCCGATGCCAATACCGAAATAGACTTTAATCGGGGGTATAATCCCGTATTTTCTAAAGCCTATCAAAAGCGGGATAATGCTTTCATCTCCTGTTGTATTAGTACTGATCGGGATATAATCGAAACTGACTGTGAAGTAGTCGTTCACAGTATCTCTGTACTGCGCGCCGACGGGCGACTCATAATCAAGCCCGATCAGCCAACTGGTGTCATCTTCGATATCTCCGCTCAACCATACGAAGCCCGCATGGACGCTCCACCTGGGGTTGTAAATATCGTAATCTTCCCCGTAATACTCATACTGAGCGCCTGCGGACCCGGCGATAAACAAACAAGCCAACACTGTAAGTATAATCAGACTGCTCCGTTTCATTTTATCCTGCCTCCTATGGATTCTCAGCTGTTCTCTTAACAACACAGCAATAGCTGGTCTTGAGTAACCGGCTGTTGCCGGAATAGAGAGCTTACCAGATATACTTTAACCCGAAGACCCATTGGTGATCGGTGATCCCGTCGAACTGGTTTATGTCATGGATGACCCTGTATGCGGTGAAGTATCTGACACCAGCTTCGGTCTGGATCCCGGCCTCTATGTTGTAATCGAAAAAGGAACTTCTCGAAGAAAGGTCCCCGTCTTCATCGACATAATGCCCGATCAGGTCCGTGTAAAAACGTCCATAGCGGCAACTGCCGATGCAACTAGTGTCTATTTCGGCGAAAAGGTCCCAGTTATAATCGACATCCGCGGTGTTCATATACTTTCCTACGGCGAATGTTAAATTCGGCTGCCCCCTTAGCTGATAACTTACGTTGTACAACTCATAGGACTCCTCGAACACCGGCTCACGGTCTATCGTATGAAACGACTGATGCCTGATTGAGAAAGAATAGACCCTATTGCTGCGCATAAGGTATACTGCAGGCTCCAGAGTGCCGCGATATCGGTCCGGCTGGAAATTATCATCATCGGTTGTCTTTACAAGGGTCAGGATACCTCCCCGAAAGTTGAACCGCGCATCCTTCCATGAGCCGAAATCGAACGCAAGGTTTACATCCGCGATGTATTTGTATTCATCGCTGGATGCATACCAGCCAAGCTCGACATCACCGTGAGACTCGCTGAGCAGAGAATACTGGACCGGAGCACGAAGCTGCGCCATCGCGGGCGCTGCGATCAGTAAAAACAATAATAATAGTGTTTTTCGCATTCTTTCAGCCTCATTACGGGAATAACGATTGTGCCATGCAGACGTAGTCTTGTACCCTTGTTACTAGCTTATCCAAACTGGTCAAGGAGGACAAAAGGCGTGTATTATAGTATACAGAGTGTGGAGAAACGACATTGCCTGCAAATCTGACACCTCAGTATCTGGAAGCGGAGGCAAAATTCAGGGTTGCCGAAACGACAGAAGAAAAGCTGGGAGCCCTGGATGAGATGATGGCCGTCATCCCCAAGCATAAGGGGACGGAGAAGATGCGCGCGGATATAAAACGCCGCATTGCCAAGCTTCGCCAGAAGGACAAGTCCGCCGGTCCGGTGAAAATAGGACTTGAATATAACATCAAGAAGGAAGGCGCCGGCCAGGTCGTGATTGCTGGTCCGCCGAATTCCGGGAAGTCGCTTATTGTGAGAAGGCTGACCGCAGCTGAGCCGGAAATAGCAAATTACCCGTTTACGACACGCCACCCGGTACCGGGAATGATGGAATACGAGGATATTCTTGTCCAATTGGTCGATATTCCTCCGATTACAGAAGATTCGACCGAGCCGTGGGTAATCGCTATCGTCAGAGCGGCTGATGCCGTTGCGATTGTTCTCGACCTCGTGGGCGGCACGATACTGGATGACATAGAGAATATTAAAAGTGAGCTCATTCGGGGTAAGGTGCGGCTTATAGCGCCGGGACAGGACCCTCCGGCGGGGGAGTATCCTGTGGGGACCGTCTTTCGTCCGGCGATAATAGCAGCCAATAAGCTCGATCAGCCTGGAGCGGAAGAGAATCTTGCGATATTTTACGAGCTTTACAACTCGGAACTGCCGGTAATACCCGTATCAGCCCTGACGGGAAAAGGCCTGGAGGATTTGAAACAGCGGTTGTTCGAGCTTCTGGGTGTTGTAAGGGTTTATACGAAAATTCCTGGTAAGCCGCCGGATTATAATCGTCCATTTGTTTTGAAAAAAGGCAGCACTGTAGCTGATCTGGCTGCGTCAGTACATAAAGAGTTCGTTTATAAGTTGAGGTTTGCAAGAGCCTGGGGAAAGAGTAAGCCCGACGGTATGATGGCCGGGCGTGACCAGGAGTTGGAAGACAAGGACGTCATTGAGTTGCATGTGTAGGTAAGGATTTATGTTTGCATTAACTATACTTCTACTTGGTTTGGTTGTTATAGCGATTATGGTCACTGTCCTCTTCGTTGTGTGGGGGATGACCAATCTGCTGGTGCTTGTCATTCCATTGATTCCGCTTCTAGCGATGGTTGGGAGCGGGCTTCTGGGAATGATAGAGTTATTACTCCTTTTTGGCGAGCCGGAAGACCGCAAAACGGCCAAGACGGACCTGGCATACTTGGGTACTACTTTTGTAGCGAGCAGTGCTCTTTGGTGGCTCATGACCAGGTTCCTTCTGAACTGGTAGGCAATCCTGTATAGCTTTCAGGCACGGTTTTACTGCTGTAACGGAACAATATAATCTCTAACGTGTGACTGAAGATTACCTCCGGGTAGATTACAACTGGAGGTATTGTTTTGATGGAATTTCCACAGTTCGAGTTTCCTTTGGCCGATGACGACGAGGCACAAAAAATAGTTTCGTGGAAAGACGAACCCGGAGCGGGTAGAAAGACTCCCGTTAGGAGCTATCTCAGGTTCGGAATAGATATAGACGGGACCATATCACGTGCCCCCAGGCATTTCCAGCGTTTGATCAACGCGTTGATAACAGCAGGGAATGTGGTCTACATCATTACAGCCCGCGATGCAGGGCGAAGACAGGAGACGGAGGAGTTTCTGGCTGCGCTCCGCATAAGATACCACTGGATGATAATGAAACCTATCGATTGGCCCCATACTATCCCCGATTATAAAGCCCAGGTCGTCCTGGATAAAGATATTCATATGCTGATAGACGACGAGGAAGAGAACTGCTGGGCTGTGGAGTTGAGAACTCAGGCGCTTGCAGTGCATATGCTGCCTGCCCCGACAGTGTCCGAGGAGTTCGATACATTAACAGAGCGCTATCTGTGATCGGATCAATACATTAAATTCAAGTCTTCGGAGAGCAGAACGGCCTGGATTGCATCTTTTACTGCTGCGGCTAGAGCCTCCCTGGAAGTGGACTTGAGGTCTGCATCATCCTGCTGGATATCCACAATGAGTTGATCTTTGATATATACTGATGTGTCTGCACTGCCTAACTTGACATCACGTATTTCAGGGTTTGTATCGAACATCTGATTGAGCTTATCAGCTATTGATTTTGCGCGGTTTGCAGATGTCGCATTAGGTGTATCCGCAGCGTCGAAGATAACTCTGCCGTCGACAACCACCTGGAAAACCTTCTTCTCACCGATCGAAGTCTCTTTTGCCGCAGCTATCATCGTGTTAGTTACAGCCCTGCGATTGATAGGGATGTTTCGCTTTTTGAGTTCAGCTATCAGATAATCAGCTCGCGCTTTGCTGTACGGGTGGTTCATATACACTCCGTAATCGACAGGGTTATAGGCATCTTCTCTCGCAAGTTTCTCGATAAATGTCAGCATCCCGATCGGGTTGTAATTTGCCTTGATCATATATTCGATTGCTGTTTTATCAGCATCTTCCTCCGCCACCTGTGAGTACTCGCTCATTTGCGATGTTCCAAGCATAGAAACACCCATATAGACATTTTCAAGGTCATCGGAATGACTTAACAACGCTGCAGCGAGAAGCGCATATAGATACGGAGTAAACTGGCCTTGTTTCTTTAGTAATTGAACCACATGGTGATGAGCGGCATGAGCAACTTCATGCGCTATGACTCCTGCTAGTTCATCGTCTGACGCTACTTTGTCCATAAGGCCTTTGTTGATATAAATATAGCCTGCCGGAAGTGAGGCGGCATTGACACTAGCATCATCGACTATCTTGAAAGTGTAATCGAAGTCAGCAAGTCTATCACTGCCGTAAGTGGCCTTGACCTTGGTTGTTTTAGCGACTGATGAGATTTTCTGGAGGATCGGCTCGACTCGTTTATTGTATTTTTCATCTTTGACGAATTTAAGGACCTTATCAGTATCGGCGGCAGTTTTTTTGCCGAGTTCCTTTTCGCTCTCGATATCTTTATCCTTCGCGGCTATTACCGGTACGGATAAAATCGCAATTACGAAGATGAATAGGACTGCAATCAATCTTTTTCGCCGCATCTGTCAGAACCTCCTGATTATCTATTACATTAGACGGTGAATACTGAGTAAAACATCCATTATTTGAGCTATATATTTATGATCTTTGATACAAAGATTATACACATAAATAGAATAGCATCGATATTAAGAATCATACCTGTTGGGGTAAACTTGACGAAGACGATCAGTATGAAAGGAAGCTAATCATTATGTCTGGAGACAAGAATATTGTTATCTATAGTACGCCGAATTGCCCTTACTGTCATCAGGCAAAAAGGTATCTGGCGGAGAAAGGGATCTCGTTTGCGGAAAAGGATGTCGCGACGGATATAGACGCAAGGAACGAGATGGTCCAGAAGTCCGGGCAATTGGGTGTTCCTGTAATCGAGGTGAATGGGAGCATTATAATCGGGTTCAACAGGCCGAAACTGGATGAGCTGCTGAAACAGTAAGCCGGGAGAGCGGATATGCATGATCTAATCATCCTCGGCGCAGGTCCTGCGGGGATGACCGCGGGTGTCTATGCAGCGCGTAAGCAGATCGACACCCTGCTCATCACAAAGGATATAGGCGGGCAGACCACCTGGAGCGCGGAGATCGAGAATTATCTCGGTTATACATACATTACAGGTCCCGAACTCGTACAGAAGTTCGAGGACCACCTGCGCTATTTTAATCTGAGACTGGAATACGCGGAGGTAAAGCGCCTGCGCAAGATTGATGGCGGATTCAATATCGAGTGCGACGATATGCGGGAATTCGAGGCGAAAACGGTCGTCATCGCCACCGGGAAGTCCCCAAGAATGCTGAATGTTCCCGGCGAACGCCAGTTCAGGGGTAAGGGCGTGAGCTACTGCTCTACATGCGACGCCCCGATCTTTGCCGGAATGGAAGTGGCAGTCATAGGGGGAGGTAATTCAGGCCTGGATGCGGCGATCCAGTTGATGAGGATTACTCCCAGGGTCTACCTGATAGAAGCTGATTCGTTCCTCCGCGCTGATGAGGTACTTCGCAGGAAAGTAGAGTCCTCACATAATGTAGAGATACTCCTGGACACCAGGCCAACAGAAATACGCGGAGATGTGATGGTGACGGGGTTGAATATAGCAAATACCAAGTCGGGAGAGGAGCGCAGCCTGAAAGTGAGAGGGGTATTCGTCGAGATAGGACTGATACCGAATACAGGCTTTCTCGGTGGCCTGCTAAAACTCAACAAATATGGCGAGATTCCAGTGAATTGCGCTGCGGAGACGGGTGTGCCGGGGTTGTTCGCGGCGGGTGATGTTACGGATGTCCCTCAAAAACAGATAATAATTGCTGCCGGAGATGGCGCAAAAGCGGCTCTCGGCGCGTATACTTATTTAGTGCGGCAACCTTGCGATACATGAAGGAGTTGATGCAGTTCCGCACGAATTACTATCATGATATGCGTTGAGCATAGACTTCATTTGGCCTTGAGAGTCCACAGGAGGACCTTATGAAAAGAGCAGGAGCGCTGCTGCTGATCGCTCTGGTTGCCGTATTACTCAGTACAGGCTGTGGTCGTCGGACAGCGACAAAACCTCAGCCGAAGAGTCCGGTGGTCACTGTTTCAGGAGACCGTTCGGGCAAAGGTGCGGGCAAGACAGAGGGTATTACTTCTAGTTCCAACCCCGTAGAGAATGCCAAGCCCGGTAAGAAACCGGTAGAACCTCTGAAAAACCCGACTGCGAAGGATGTCCTTCTGCGTACGGCTGAAACTTACAAAGCAATCGATACGCTGAAGCTGAAAGGGACTATCTACGCCGGACTTTCCGCTGAGGGCAAGAATAAGAACAGCCAGGGACAGGTGGAAATGTCGTTTTCCCGGCCAAACAGGATCAGGCTGAGGACAAGCGGCCGTGGGAATGAAGGCTTGATCGTCTCCGATGGGAAGACGATGTATATCTATGTGCATTCACCCGCCATGGAAAAAATACGCGGAAGCTACTCCAAAGTCTACAAGAAGGTTTCCGCCCCCAAGTCGGTAAGCGAGCTTAACTCCAATAGTGAAGGCGGAATTACTACTCCCGGCTTGCTCAGTGGAATGAACATAGCCCCTTATATCAAATCAGCCAGGCTCAAACCGTCCGAGAAGGTTGGAGGAGTCGATACATATGTTGTCACATATTCGATCCGGACCGGAAGGAAAGGCTTGACGAGGACTGAAACGCTTTGGATAGGGAAGAACGACTTTTTGCTCCGGCAGATCGCAACATCGGCTAAAATACCGCCGAGCGCATTGGGCTCCGTTCCAAAAGGTGTAAAGGGGCCGAAAGGCTCGCTCGTGATAAGCCAGAAGACCGTTATGAACCTGGTGCAGGCGGATCAATCGATTTCCGCGGATATTTTCAAGTTTGTTCCCCCTCCCGGAGCGAAAGATGCGGCGACTATAAAACCGCCAAAGCAGCCAGATATTCCGGCGCCTCCAAGAGTTACCGGAAAGAAGGCTCCAAGTTTCAGCATACCGTCACTGAACGGCAGGGAAATATCGCTTTCGAGCTATCGTGGCCGACATGTGCTTCTTGTATTCTGGGCTCTGGGTTCGCCGCAGTCGAAACAAGCTCTACCGGAGATACAGAAGCTGAACAAGATACTTGACACGGAAAGCACGGCCATTTTGAGCATTAACCTTGACGGGAACAACGAAGCAGCCGGTAAGTTTATAAAAGAACACGGAATCAGCTTCCCTGTTATGGTTGGTTCCCAGAAAACCTTTAAGACCGCAATGGATTATGGGCTAAGGAACCTGCCGACGGTATTTGTTATCGGTAAGGACGGTACTGTTAAGGGCGAGATGATCGGTCCGAAATCCGCAAATGAGATGAAAACCGAAGTCGCAAAATACGGGATTCACTAGAAGAAATACACATGTAAATTATTTGGCGATTTGCATGATTCTATCATGCAACCGTTTGCATGATAAGTATATGCAGTATTATCTGCCTGTCGGCAATATATTTGGAGGGAAAATTATGAAGAACACACCGATTGGATTGGTGCTGATGAATGATGGAAGAGAGCACGTCTGGCGGGAGAATGAAAAAGATAACATGGCCGTTGTCCAGAAATGGGCTGAGGTCATAAAGCAGGGAATCAAGGCACATGACGGGACTGCGCCGGATATTATTACAGCCTCACGGACAGTCACATCGGTAAAAGCAGCTCAGGAAATAGGCGAGGAACTGGCAAGAGCGAACTGCAAGCAGATCGTGATGTGCTATAACGTCTGGAACTTCCCATACCTCCTGTGGCCGTTTATCAACAGCCTGGGAAAAGATGTACCCATACTGTCGCTTTCGAACAACAATGGAAAATTCCCCGGAAATGTCGGGCTTCTCGCCACTGACGGCGCACTCAGGCAGGTGGGGCGAAGGACTCACAGGATAGTAGGGGAAGTCGACGACCCGGCGACACAGGATAAAGTCATTGCCTGGCTTCGAGCGTCGCAAGCTGCCACTACAATGCATAACGAAGTCTACGGTCTTTATGGCGGCCATTCCATGGGGATGGAGACCGGTTTCTTCCATCTTACGCCGACAGTTAAAGCGATCGGCACAAACTGCTTCCAGGTCGATCAGTTGGAGTTGGTTGAAGTGATGAAAACGATCCCGGAAGCGGAAGTCGAAGCCGGGCATAAATGGTTCGCAAATATGCTCGGAGACCGGATACTCTACGATGGACACATGCTTACGCCGGAGACGCTCAAGACACAGATAAGACTGTATCTGGCGATGGATAAGCTCAATAAAGAGAATGGGTTCGCCTTCTGCGGGCTTAAGGGACAGCGGGAACTGACTGAGCATGTATGCCTTGGCGACATCCCTGAGATGATGATGAACGATCCTTATGATTGGCGCGGCCCCAAGGAACCGTTCGTCTGCGCGACAGAAGCCGACTCGTATGCCGCTATGACTATGCAGTCGCTGAAGTATATCTCAGGCGGGCTGCCGACCCTCTTCATGGACGTTCGACTGTACCATCCGGACCTGGATCTTTGGGACTGGTGTAACTCGGGCAACCATTCCTCATGGTATGCCGCGAGAAGCTGGGACCCGAAGAAGAACTTCGAGTCTATTACGCTCCATCCTGCAATGGAGTATTACTTCAAAGCAGGCGGTGCATCAGTCGAGTTCGATGCAGCAGCCGGGGAGATGACATTTGCAAGACTCGGACTCTGGAACGAGAAACCTTATATGGTAATCGTGCCCGGAGAGTCAGTCATGCTGCCGGCAGCGGAGCGAAAAGCATTGAATCAGCAGACTGATCCTACATGGCCTCATGTCCATGCACGGCTGGACTGCAGTTTTGAAGAGTTCCTGGCTGTATTCCCTGCAAATCATGCTCAAGGGGTATCAGGGAATGTCGTTCAGGAACTGAACTACTTCTGCGAGATTACCGGAATAACGCCGATTATCCTTGGAAGTGCAGGCGAAAGCCGAATCAAACCCATCTGGGAGCGTGTATTCTAGGTTTGTGGAAGAAAATTTGATTTAAACCTATTGCAATGGTGCCTGCCCGATTGTATACTGAGCAGGCACTATTATGTACGGGAGTAATTGATGAAAGTTACAATGATCGGCGCCGGGAGCGTTGTGTTTTCGAAAAACCTGACGGGAGATATTCTGTCATTTCCTGAGTTCAAGAACATCGAGATCGCCCTTATGGACATAGATTCGGACAGATTGAGTGTGGCTGAGGCTATGGTCAACCGGGTCGTGGATTATCTAGGGGCAAAACCGGTGGTTAAGACATACAGCGACCGAAAAGCGGCGCTCGATGGAGCCGATTATGTAATAAATATGATCCAGGTCGGAGGTTACGATCCGGGAACCATAACGGACTTCGAAATTCCGAAAAAATACGGCTTAAAACAGACAATTGCCGACACGCTTGGCATCGGCGGGGTTTTTCGTTCGCTCAGGACTATTCCCGTTATGCTCGATATGTGCCGCGATATGGAAAAAGTCTGCCCGGATGTCTGGTTCTTGAACTATGTGAACCCGATGGCGATGAACACGGGCGCAGTGCTGAAGGCAACAAAGATCAAAACGGTCGGTCTCTGCCACGGTATCCAGGGATCGCAGAACTGGATTGCCCAATGCTTGGGTATCCCGAAAGAGGAGATCAGGTTCAGGTCCGCAGGTATCAACCACCTGTCATTCATTCTCACGATGGAGCATAACGGCGTAGACCTCTACCCAAAGCTGAAGCAGCTTGCTGAAGAAGGTGGAGAGTGTGTCGATAAAGATAAGGTGCGATTCGAGATGCTGCGCAAATTCGGCTATTATGGCGGAGAATCGAGCGAGCATACTGCTGAATACGTGCCATATTTCATCCGCCGCGACCGCGAAGACCTGATAGAGAAGTTCAACGTGCCGATAGATGAGTACATCCGCCGGTGCAAAGAGCAGATAAAATGGTGGGAAGATATGAGGGATAAGCTCTTATCCGGCGAGGAACCGCTGGAAGTGTCGCGCACTGAGGAGTACGGCTCTTACATCATCCATTCCATAGAGACCGGGACGCCGCGAGTCATCTACGGGAATGTTCTGAACAACGGACACATAACGAACCTGCCGGACAGGTGCTGCGTAGAGGTCCCATGCCTGGTCGACCGAAATGGTATTCAACCGACCTACATCGGAGACCTTCCGCCGCAGCTTGCCGCGTTGATAAGGACCAACGTGAACGTGCAGGAGCTTACCATAGAGGCAGTGTTGACCGGTAAGAAAGAGTATGTTTATCACGCTGCAATGCTCGACCCGCATACATCAGCGGAACTCACAATGGACGAGATTCACAACATGGTAGACGATCTTTTCGAAGCTCACGACGGTTGGATACCGCCGATGAATTAGTGTTAAAGATTACGCAGTTATATTGCACATAGTTGTACAATACAGAGGATGTAAAGAGTATGGATAGTCTGAAGTTCTATGTTTCACCCGTTGGAGACGACAGCTGCTCCGGGATGATCCCGGTTCCGTCCGCTGACGGCAGTGACGGGCCTTTCGCCACTCCGGCGGCTGCGCGCGACGCTATTCGATGCTATTCGGTTGAAAAGAAGGGGTTAGACCGCCCTGTAACCGTGTTCATCCAGCAGGGTGTTTATGAACTCGACAATACTTTAGCATTCGGACCTGAAGATTCAGGGACGGAGGAGTGCCCGATACGTTACGTGGCAGCCAAGGGCGCTTCTCCTGTGCTCTCTGGAGGTCGGCGTATCGAGAACTGGCAGGAGACGGAGTTGAACGGGCTTAGATGTTGGACCGCCGAGCTGCCGGATGTCGCCGAGGGTAAGTGGAACTTCACACGGTTATATGTGGACCACAACGCGCGTCCTCGTCCACGGTTGCCGAAGTCCGGTTTCACCCGTTTTACCGGGATCGACGGGCATGAGGACTCCGGGTTCAACTGGACGGAGGGCCCGGACAGCGCCAATTTCGCGCCTGGGGACATCAGGAAGTGGAAGAACTGGGAAGATGTCGAGATTATCTCATATCAACTCTGGTTCGATACGCACCATCGGATCAAAGACATCGATGAGGACAAGTGCGTGGTGTATTTCCACGCAAACAGCCTGGGCAGCCTGAAAGATGAGCGGGGAGAATTTGCCCGTTACTTCGCAGAGAATGTGTTTGAGGCGATGGATACGCCGGGAGAGTGGTATCTTGACCGCGCCAGTGGACGGCTTTTCTACCTGCCGCTGCCCGGAGAGAGTCTGGAAAACACAGTTGTGACTGCACCGCGTCTTGAAAAACTGCTCTTATTGCAGGGAGACGAAGCTGGAAAGCGTGTCAGCCATCTGCGCTTCGAGAACCTGACTTTCGCGCACCAACACTGGGAGCTTCCGAAGAGCTGTACGGGGTACATACAGGCTGCATACGGCGTACCGGGGGCTCTTAGCCTTGAAGGTGCGGAGGCATGTGTCTTGTACGGCTGCACAGTAACGCATATCAACGGCTACGGCATCGAAGTCCTGGCTGGAAGCACAGATAATGTCCTTGCCGCGTGTGTTGTCAGAGATGCGGGCGGCGGGGGGATCAAGATAGGGAATGAGGAGATAATCACTCGTTGGTCTGTTGGTCAGATAAGGCTTTCGAACGGCGGTGAAGTGCCTCCAATCGCTACCACGGTCATCGACTGTACCATCCGGGACTGCGGCCATATATTTCCAAGCGCCATAGGTATCTGGATCGCAAACAGCGGATGGAACCGCATTATCCACAACCACATATTCAACTGCAACTACACGGGGATTTCCTGCGGGTGGACCTGGGGTTATGACCAGACACGCACGGTATGTAACCGCATCGAGTATAACCACATCCACCACATCAACCACAAGGAGATTCTGAGCGATAATGGCGGGATTTACACTCTGGGCATTCAGCCGGGTACAACAGTGAAAAGCAATGTGATCCACGATATCTCCTGTTACGGCTATGGCGCATGGGGCATCTACCCTGATGAGGGCAGTTCCGAGATTCTGGTGGAGAACAACCTGGTATACGGCACAAAAAAGAACGCATTTTTCGTGCATTACGGGCGTGATATACTTGTCCGTAACAATATCTTCGCGAACAGCCGGGAAGAGCATCTCGGCCTGGGCTTGCAGGAGAGCCATAGATCTACCGTCTTTTGCGGCAACATTGTAATTCCCGCAAACGGCCGAATAGCTGTCCTCGACTGGCCTCAGGCGCATTTTACTGTTACCGGCAACCTTTACTGGCCGCTGGACGGAAGCCCGCTCTCCTTCAACGGTAAGACCTTGGAGCAGATGCAGGAGAATGGGCAGAATACTGATGCTCAGGTTGCAGATCCGCTGTTTGAAGATGCTGCTGGCGAGGGGTTTTCGCTCAGACCGGACTCACCGGCATATTCCATAGGGTTCAAACCTTTTGATTGGCGTCTTGCCGGGTCACGTATCGGTGCCGAAAAGCCTTCGGATTACGATGATTATACCCAACTGTTCCCTATACCCGCTGCTGATGTACCTGTGGTGCACACGATGGTTGAATTGGCGGCTTCGGAAGATACCGGAGTGGCAAAGTTCTTTGTGAAGTTGATAAACGTCGGGCGAGCACAAGCAAAGGGTTCTGTTTCTCTCAGCGCCGGTCCTTCGGACGCAGCCGGATTACCGAGCTTAGGGGAAATATCCTTCGACCTGGCTCCGGGAGAATCAGCAGTTGAGAATGTGGAGGTAGCGGTTAAACCGGATGCGCCATGCTTCTGGCTGGATGTCGAGCCTTTCGGGGATGCAGTTATACCCGCCCGTAAGCTGGTGAAGCGGGCACAGGATAATTAATGTCTTAGGACATCTCTCTGGGTAGCAAGGAACCCGCCGGTTAAGAAGAACATCAGGCCGAATATCGTTACAGTCATTTGAGCCCCGAAATGTTCCGCAAGAAGTCCGGTCAGGTAGTTTGCAAACGGAGACAAGCCCATAAAAATGAATGTGTAAACGCCCATTACTCGGCCGCGAAGCGCGTCGTCGGCAAGGTTCTGGATCATGCTGTTACAAGTCTGGCTGAACGATATTGCCGAGAAGCCCATGCCAATCAGCATAGACCTGGAAAGAAGGAAATTGCCTGAATTAGCGAAAATAACTAGAAACCCTGATCCGAGTGTGGAGGCTATTATAAGAAGACGCCCCAGTTTCGATATTCTCGACAAAGACGCAAGAACGAAAGCTGCGATAAGCGCTCCGATCCCTACGGACATAAGGAGCGAGCCATTACCTCTGATGCCGACTTTCAGGATATCCTTCGCAAAGACCGGTATCAGCAGCATATAGGGGAATGTGAACATCGTGTAGAGCGTCAACGCGATCATCAGCTTCCGTATGATCCGCTTTTTCCAGACATACTTTAGGCCATCAAGCAGATTATCCTTAATCGACACCTCAAGATCAGCTCCGGGAGGCGTTTTTGCTTTTACCGCTATCAATGCGCCTATAACGGCAAAGAAACTCGCTGCGTTTACGAAAAAGCAGATGGACATCCCCATCTTGGCCGCGATATAACCCCCGATGGCCGGGCCGATGATCCTGGCTGTGTTGAAAGCGGCTGAATTCAGAACTATCGCATTGGTCAGATACTTTCTGGGAACAAGATGGATCGGCATGGACTGCCTGATAGGGGAGTCGAATGCCATGACTATGCCCTGAAAGAAGGCAATAACCAGTATGTGATATTTTGTAATATGTCCGGACCCGACAAGAATACCTAAAATGACTGCGAAGCAGGCCGAAAGCGTTTGTGTAAGGACAAGCGCTTTCTTTTTGTTCACGCGGTCCGCGACAGCCCCAGCAAAGAGCGTAAGCACGAAAAGAGGGATTGCTCCGACTGCGTTTACAAGACCTAGTGCATTTTCCAGAAAAGGTGTTATAGAAATGAGGAGCGGAAGCGTAGTGTAATTTGTGACAAGAACACGCACGCTAATAGCTGGTGAGGCAGAATGCCTCTACCGACTACTCCGCTCCAGTA
>JBDKSP010000113.1:0-2344 GCA_039680575.1 Armatimonadota bacterium | reverse complement strand
ACCTGAACTGGGCGAAACCGTTAGCTTCGGTCCCGCATCGAAGCATCTTCTCCACCGCGCTCACAACAGCACTTTCGACATCTTTGGGAACAAAACGACTCAGAATCGGCTTCAGAGCATTCCAATGTTCAGCTACGATTGTCCTTAACAGACCACTCTCATCTCCCATACTCTTATTATCGGCATGGGAGGTTTCACGCTCAAATTGAGCTATATTTTCCTAAGACTGAACTAAAACGACTCGGCATAAGCAGAAACAACCTGTGGATCACGAATGCCGTAAAGTGCAGGCCTGTTAAAGAATCCGCCGGAATCTTGGTAAATAGAGCCCCAACCGTAAAGGAAATCAAAAACTGGCTTGGACCTTTGATTGAAGAACTCGAGATAATCCACCCCCGTATTATTGTTTGTCTGGGGGCTGTCGCTGCCAAAGCACTTATCAACAAAAACTTCGCATTAACAAAAGACCGGGGATTTTGGTTCGATGGTCCATTCGGTTCCCGTATAATAGCGACATTTCATCCGGCTTATATCCTCCGGCAGATCGGCGATAACTGGGACATAGCGATGGAAGAGTTTCGAGCGGACCTTAAGCAAGCACTTCTCCCCTCCCCTGACTGATATTCCCCATTCTCAGCTTCGAATCCGGCATTGCGATTGACCGTGCCGGTGCAATGCGCTAAAGTATAGTATTATTCGACTATATGTGAGGTTTATATGGAACGGATCTGGGCACCATGGCGAGTGCAGTATATAATGGCTGAGAAAGAGGATGGTTGCATTTTCTGCGATAAGCCAAAACAGAACAAAGACAAGGAAAACTATATTCTGCATCGCGGCGAACATGCCCTCATCATGTTGAATGCCTACCCCTATAATAACGGGCATCTTATGGTAGCTCCTTACAGGCATGTTGCCGATATATCCGATCTCACCGATGATGAATTACTTTCCATCATGCACCTTGTAAGCCTTGGTAAGCAGGCGCTGGCAAAAACATTCTCGCCGGATGGTTACAACATCGGTATCAATATGGGGAAAACAGCGGGTGCCGGGATCGCAGACCACATCCATGTACATATCGTCCCCAGATGGAACGGTGATACCAATTTCATGCCGGTAATAGCAGACACAAAGGTTATGCCACAAGCATTATCACATACATTTGACCAAATATCCGAGGCAATTTCCAAACTGATCGGGAGCTAAAAGCCAATGACCGAGAATAACTCTTCGATAGCGGCTGAAATAGAAGGACTGCGGAAAGAGGTACTGACTTGCCGGAACTGCGAACTGTGTGAGACGAGATCAAATGTGGTGTTCGGCGAAGGAAACCCTGACACCCCGCTTGTTATAGTCGGTGAAGGCCCCGGAGAGAACGAGGATGCTACCGGCCGCCCATTTGTAGGTCGAGCAGGCACTCTGCTTGACCAGGCGCTTCGTGAATGCGGGCTCACACGGAAACACATATTTATTGCGAATGTCATCAAGTGCCGCGCATGCATTTCCGAGAACGGACGGGTAAAAAACAGGCCTCCACGGATCGGTGAAGTTGCCGCATGCCTTCCCTGGCTCGAGCGCCAGCTTGAGATAATCAAGCCGCTTGTCATCCTCTGCCTCGGCGCGCCATCAGCTAATACGATTATCCACAAAGATTTCAGGATGACTCAGGAGCGCGGCAGGTTTTTCGAGAGCAAATACACTCAATACGCCATCGCAGCGCTCCACCCTGCTTATATTTTGAGGCAGGACGGCGAGACATACGAGAAAACTCGAATATCACTCATAGCAGACATCGCCGCCGCTAGAAGAAGAGTAATAGAGATCAAGAAAGGGAATAGCCTCTGAATCAAGTCCAGAGTGATGTCTTTATTGTTCAGAGTTACTTCTTTATATTATTTCTGGTGGTGCTCTTGTTGATCGGTGCGTATAAATTAATCAAAAGTGGCTGATACAAGCAGAGACCCACCGCTTATAAGCGATGGGTCTAAATATTATCCGCGCTTAACGCATTTGAGCTACTTCTGGCGTTTCTTAGACTGCTCTTTTGCCATCAGAATCCGCTCTTTGTGCCGCTCTTCGCTGCGCTTTCTTGTTTTTTGAAGTTCTTTTGCTCTGATCCTCAGGGTATTCACCTCCTATGGTAGCTGATGGCATTATACCTATTCGACTTGAGACGTGTCAAGTTTTGCAATTATCAAAAATGTTAAAATTTCACCAGGAGCATCGTTTTTAAGGAAGCAGAAGAGGAGCGGGTATGTTACATGAAATAGCCATGTAATTTAACAATTACGACACAGGTACTTTGAGGATCAGTGTCGAAGTAGTAATCGTGGGTACAAAC
>JBDKSP010000112.1:0-8139 GCA_039680575.1 Armatimonadota bacterium | reverse complement strand
AGGCGAATGATGACGAGAAATACGGCCGGGCTTACCGTTCGATCTACGCGGTTCGAGCATGCCCGGCTGGGGAGAGGAAAGGATTGAAATGAGCACAACAGCAACGAATGTTACACACGAGATCAAGATTATCACTGATGAAGATCGCAGACGATATAGGTCCGAGGTCTATAGCTGTGCTAGAGGTTGCGGCTGCGATAACCGCCCGGTCGAATACTGGCTCATCCTCAAAAACCCGGACGGCTCAAAACGGCGCCGGTCGCCTGCCTGTAGAGAGCACGCAGTTCGGTTTGCAAAATCGTATGGGATAGCTTTACCGGAAGGGGATAGCTGATGGGCACAAAGATCGAATGGACTCAGGAAACCATAAACTTGGCGGTCGGCTGCACGAAATGCAGTCCGGGTTGCGAAAACTGCTATGCGGCAAAGCTCGCAGCGACTAGGCTGCAGCATCACCCGGATTACAAGGGGTTGGCTGAAAGTGACTATATGGGATCAGAGCCTATAGCAGAGGGTTACGACTGGACCGGCGAAGTCCGGATGCTTGAGTACAACCTGGAGAAGATCACGAAGATGCAGAAGCCGAGAATGATCTTCCTGAACTCAATGGGCGATCTGTTCCACGAGTCGGTGTCGATTGGATTCTTGGTTGACGTCTTCCGAACGATATTATCTGCCGGTCGGCTGCACGGACACACATTCCAGATCCTCACCAAACGCCCGGATCGGATGGCGGAGCTCGTGCCGATCATCATGAACCAAATATGCGGTTACGAGTGGCAGATGCCAAATTATATCTGGCTCGGCGTAACAGCCGAAAACCAGGAGCAAGCCGATAAGCGCATACCGCTATTGATACAGACTCCCGCAGCGGTACGGTTTGTGAGTGTTGAGCCGATGCTGGGGGGAATTAATCTAACTCGCATCCAAGAGGGAAAAGCGTATCTTGATGTCTTGAATGGCAGATGGCGACGTAACGGCAAAGACGGAGGCTCATTAATCGGCAAGCTCGACTGGGTTATCTGCGGCGGTGAGACCGGCCAGAACGCCCGACCTATGCACCCGGATTGGGTTCGATCACTACGAGATCAGTGCCAGGACGCGGGAGTGCCGTTCTTCTTCAAATCCTGGGGGGAGTGGCATGAGATTGCAGATGATGAAAAAGAAAATCCGTTCAGTCGAAATACAGCTTATTTAAACGTAGATGGAGGGTGTAAGTTTAGCAAAACGCTCAAATGCCTGCACAAGATCGGTAAGAAGCGTGCTGGCCGCGTCCTCGACGGCCACACTTGGGACGAATACCCGGAGGTGGGCCGATGACACGCTACGCATCGAACACAGAAGTCAGCACGGACAAATCAAAAGCCGAGATAGAGAAAACGCTTTCTCGTTATGGCGCTGACGAGTTCGCATACGCAATAAAGCAGGGCATCGCGGTAGTCGCTTTCAGAATGAACAATCGGCGGATCAAAATGGTGTTACCACTGCCGGATAAGGATTCTGATGAGTTTAGATATACCCCATCAAGGAGATTAGAACGAAACCAGTGGCAGATAGATGAGGCTTGGGAGCAGGCTTGCCGTCAAGCGTGGCGAGCACTGGCATTGGTCATCAAAGCAAAACTTGAAGCCGTAGAATGCGGGATCTCAGACTTTGAAAGCGAATTCCTGGCTGATGTTATGCTCCCGGACGGGTCCAGAGTTGCCGATTTTATGAAGCCTCAGATTGAAGAGGTCTATCAGACAGGAAAATGGCCGGAATTGATACCGGGGCTTAAAGCGCTGCCGGGGAGGGATTGAGATGGCAAACAAAACTAAAGAACAAATATACGACGAGCAGATCGCGCCGCTAATGGCGAAGATCATAGATATTGCAAAGGCCTCCAATATCGCTATTGTTGCTGATTTTGAGATTGGGAATGATCGTTTCTGCAGCACTGTAATGACCAACAAAGACTCTCATCCGAGATTGAGGCTCATCGGACGAATTATTGCAAAGAGTATAGAAGACAGCCGTTTCCCGGAGGTTGTGAACTAAATGCCGACTATGAAATACACTCCGCCGATCAAGGAGGATCCATTCCAGCAGCAGGTTATTGATCTTGCTCACTATCTCGGCTGGATAGTTGCACATTTCAAGCCGGCATTGTCGCAAAGCGGCCGTTGGATGACTCCGGTTCAGGCTGATGGCAAAGGTTTCCCGGACCTGGTGATCGTCCGGGAACGTGTCATATATGCGGAACTTAAATCTGATAAGAAAAAACCCACTGACGATCAGCAGAAATGGATCAATGCACTCAGATTATCAGGCGAGGAGGTCTACGTCTGGCGGCCTCGGGATTGGGATGAGATTAGAGAGGTGTTGCGAAGTCGGAAGAATTAGTGCCACTGCTTAGGGTAAAAAAGACAAGAAAACAGCGGCCCCAGTTGCCGGACCGCCAAGCTGAATAATATCATCGAGCCTGATGAGTATCCGGCAATACCAAACGACGAGAATGTCATCTGGCAGGATGCGACCTGACTTACCTCGATGCTGCTTTCACTGCTCCGAACAGTCAGCAATGATGAGAGTAGAGCCGCGTTAACTGGTGTTCGTTGGACCTCAAATGAGATAGTCTCAACTGACACACACAGGCTTACTCTCTACAATATCGAACCTGCTATGACCGATTATGCGACACGAACAAACCTGCTAAGAAGGGAAATACTGCCGACTAAAGCAAATTCTCCCGTAGACTTACCTCCCTGAGCATAATGCTCCTCGCTTACAGTAAGCCGGTCAGTACAGGAATAGCCCACAAAAAATAAGCTGATGATCGATAGCTCAAAACCCGATCTAAAACTAATAATTAATCAAAGCTTATATTACACTAACCATCCATACTATATTTCATTTATCTTTGATGTAGTGTTATACTAGACCCGAGGGGAAAGAATGAATTTTGATCAACAAAGCTATCAGCAAAACTGCAAGCGTCAGCATTTCTTACTCACGAATGATAAAATGATCCGCTCATCTCTTTTATATGAGCTTGATAAGAGATGCGGAGGAGATCCTAATACTAAAATAATTGAAGAACTGGGAATCAAGCACGGCGAAGCTCGAATCGACATAGCGGTTGTGAATGGTATTATCCACGGATATGAACTAAAAAGTGAAAGAGATACGTTAAATCGCCTTCCTGAACAAATTAAGACCTATAACGCCGTATTGGATCAAGTTACTTTAGTAGTTGGTAAAAACCATCTATACGAAGCTATAAAAATTGTCCCCGAATGGTGGGGTATTACTTTAGCAAAAGCAGATAATCAAAAAGGCTCTGTTATTTTTTATACTATACGCCTGGCCGATCTCAATCCCGAGCAAAATAACACTGCCATAGCAGCTCTTTTGTGGAGAGACGAAGCACTTCACATATTAGAAGAGATTGGCAAAGCAGATGGGGTCCGCTCTAAAAATCGACAAGTTATTTATGAGAGATTAGCTCAAGTATTAGACCAAGACATCTTAAGACAAAAAGTAAGACAGCAATTGCGCACTAGGGTAAATTGGCGATCTGGTTTACAGTGCATGCCAAGTGGTGGTTAATCCCCGCCTCTATCCACATTGTTGCATTACCTGTCCCCTTTTTTTCAGGATGTTTTATGTAATCATCAAAATAATTTCCCTTAGCAGCTATGAATTGGTCCCCTCTACTGAAGTCTGGCCCGAAAAATTCCGGCATTGAAGATAGTAGTTTTGCATTCGCAAGATATTGCATGCTTTGGGCCTTCTGTCCACGCATAATTAGCCAGTCGTTCTCCAAGGTATAACAGATACTAGCACTTGGGCTAAAAAACAAAGTAGATTCCTTGTGAATAGGATGCCTAACAGTATAATCCGAAAAAGCCGGATATCTTTCTAGTTTTTTTTGGGTGATTAAGTCCACCCAATTACACCAATCTTTTCTTGGTATAAGATTTTTTTTATCAACCTTGCAAGCACTCAAGTCGATAGGGAACGCGCCGCATGTTAATGTAAAAGTTCTCCAATCCTTAAGATTGGGTAGTTCTTGGCTTAACTTGGATATGTTGAAGTATTCATCCCCTTTGTCTTCTTGCAAATCAATTATTAAATCAATATTTTTCTCTTCAAGTTTAGTATCCTCAATAAACTTGCGAATATCTCTTTTCAACTGTTTATAGTCTGAGAAATCCACCGAAACCAACTTTAAACAAGCCCCTTTATTATACTTATGCATAATAGAGCAAACTGTTTTCTTCATATCATCATCCGAGCTTAGATTAACTACTGGGATGATAGATAAGTCAAGCTCCTCACCGGTGGCAGCAATTTTATTGAGAATCCTTGCTCTTATATCTGAAGTATATAGTAAACTTGGGTCAACAAATATTGGTTTTTGCCCCCAGCAACGTTGTATTTGTTTCGGAAATTCAGGTGCCTTGGTATTCAATAGTTCGATCGATTCGGTCATTATTTCTTTTGGAGTCTTTTCTTTCTCATCTTTTTTTAACTTCCTAACCGGTGGCATAACAAGCTGTATCAGGGGAGTGATAAAATTTTTCCTGTTAGTGTCTAGCTTTTCTAATGCTTGTTGTTCGGCAGTTCTCCACTTCAACATTGGTACGTAATGTCTTGAATCAAACATCCTATTTACTCCAGGTCTCCTCAGGGAAGTGATGGTGTACTTTGGCCTGATTAATTATTGCATTCAAGTAAGCGTAATTATTACCTTCTCTCCTCATTTTGCCCGCTACAATTGCCGGGTGTATCCCCAGCTCATTAGCTAAGCTCTCTGCTGCGATTGAAGAAGGAATGAGTCTTGCTGGACTATTCACCCACTTACTTTCTGGTATGAGAGCTTCTCGTGCCATATTATCGGCGTCTTGTTCTTGGTTGTTGGTTATATCTGGGTTATCTAGGTCGTCATAGAAAAAGTTAAAGTTTTCGTTATAGTGCAGAGAGATGTGGGCTAACTCATGCATTAACGTAAACCAAAAGTTATCAAGACGATCATATCTCAAGGTAAGTCCAATGATAGGATGATCTTTATCTGTTAGGATCGTTGCCCCATCTAAATATGTTTGTGGAAAATGTGGCTCGACAACAAGTTTAATACCGTTTTCCCTTAACACATCACGAACAAGAATTGGACCTTTCTCATCAACACTAAGTTTAGAGAGTTTTTGCATAAAATCCAAATCTACCGTACCAGGTTTGTAGGTATCGAGATGCCCAACTTCATTTGCTTTCTTAATGATCAATGCGGACCAAGTAACAAGAGCTTGTTTATCCATTGGTCTTGTTGTTCGGTAATTTGACTTGTGTAGCATCCCAGAGAATTGCATAGGCGAACCAATAGGTCTAAAGAAGTCTTCCATTGCGGACTTAATATCATGAACCGCAGGTAAGTATCCTCGTTTCTGTAATTCCTTTATTGGAAAGCGTTCCCATGCAATACTATTTGAATCTAGAAATTGATCTGATTCTTGTAATAGAACTTTTGCCGGTATTCCAAAACCAGCTTCGAGTGCCCTTATCATCGATAAAGTGAGTGGACGCTTTCGAGAAAGAACCTCAGATACTTTACTTCTATTACCTAGATACGGAATAAGGTCTTTAGGTTTGAGATTCTGTTGCTCCATTCTAAATAAAATCGCATCAATAGGATCAGGCAAGGACTCTGGAAAAACTTTTGATTCATATTCTTGAATTAGTGTTGCCAGAAGTGCTAATTTTTCTCCGTCCTCAGACTCGGGATCAGGATCATTGCTCATCAATATATCAACTAGCTTTAGAGCTTCGTTATATTCTTCTTCGGTTTTTATTACTTTAATTTTCATTGCTACACTCCGTTATTGCCACTTCATATACTCATCATGAGTTCCGGCCTCATAAACCATTAATATTTGGTTTTTGTAATTGATCCGGACCAGTAGCCGGTACTTATTACCTTTAATATTGAAAACAACCTTATTATCTGGCAAAATGCTTGCTGAAGGATATCTTTGTTTCAATTCATGTGGAGTACTCCAATGTGCATTTTTTACTTCAGCTTCCCAGGCATCAATTTGGGAACAAGCGTCAGCGTGTTGCCTCTTAAATATATCAAGTGTCTTTCTTCCGATAATCGTCATATTTCATTCCTATTGCATGTTCCCAATATGGGAACATAATATCACCAATCACAGCAGTGTGTCAAATGCCCACTTTTCCACCATGTCGAAAATGGGATCAACGGAATTGTCCACATTATCAAAGAATCTGTAGGGAGAGCAGAAAATTGTTTGAGTTTGAGATGAAAAGGACTCCTACCGTTACGGACGGCCTTGTCATTCGTTGGCGTTGTGGCAACAGCTTTGAGATCAGTGCAAGCCGGAACGGTGTTTCGATTTGTGGCACATTCCCATCAAAGATTAATAGTTCTGCTGGTGTAGATGCTATAGCCAATCAGTTAAGGACAGCCTACAGCGCACACCTGGAGATTAAGTTGACTGGAGATTACAAAGACTAACAAATAAGCCGGTCCAGAAATCCGGACCGGCTGATGCAACCGAGCACCCAGTGATACAAGCTCAGACATTTTACTATGGAGGGTGCCGGATTGCAAGACAAACAAGCACAGGAATTAGAGCAGCAGTCGAATCAACTACTCGCCGCGCACATGCGCACTCGGAATGGACAGTCGGTAGGCGGCATCTATACCGAGGAGGATCTATACAGACGAATGCGACGGGAAAATACTGTATCTATCGACCCTGATACCATCGACGCGGCTTTTGTTGTCAATGGGCCAAGAATGCAGATTACTCTTGCACGACTGATGATTATGGCCAGATGCACACGACGACAACGGGAAATCATTCGCACGTGCGAATCGCTCCTGGCAGCTGGGAAATATACTCAGCAGCTTGCAGCGCGGCAGATCGGCATCAGGCAACCAGCGTTATCCAGGCTCCTCGACCGCGCATTTATGCGCATTGATGACATACTCTCAGTAATAGATCAGCCTGATGAGGATGAGATCGATGCCGAACATATGTATAAAATCGAACTGGCCTATAAACGCCGACTGATCTACAGGCGCCGGATAACGCCGTTCAAGCGTCGGCGACCAAAGAGCAGGATTCTATCAATTACTAGAACACATTTGCCAGAAAATATTGAGCGTAAAATGTAATATTCCAAGCGTGGACGCATGTATACATGAGGGCGGTTCACATTCGCCACCTGCCCGGGAGGTAAGCTTTCCATCCTTTCGCTGCCTCCCGGGCGAAGCATGCCCGCATAGCTCGGCGATTCTTTCTCTTTTCCTTTCTGTGTTGTGGGGTAGGCAACAAACCAATACCTTCGCTCCTTGGCTTTCGGACACCAAGCCTACCCCAATCCTTTTCAAGCGGAGGATCTATGTCACGACAGAGCAATACCTCCAAGCGGAAGCAAGCCCTTGATATTCTTGCAGAGCCCTTCGACAAAAGACTGATAGAGGACGTTCGACGCCAGGAGGAGCGGCGCAAGGGCAAATCCCACGCAGGGAAGCACACTCGCGTATTCAGATGATCTCCATCGAAACCACGGGTCCTTCCACGCCGTGTTGTGGAGCGGGTGCTGCGAACTCGCGATATTTCGCTAGTTACAGAAATTATTTTCTGGTTGTCGGTTGTCGGTTGTCGGTTGTCACTATGGAAAATTGTGTCGGTGCATTCGGTCCATCTCAGGCCGGAGAGAAGTATGTCAGTCGCAGAGAGTTTGCCCGCCGAATGGGGATTAGCCTTACAGCAGTCCAGAAGGCAATCGAAAGAGGAATCATAAAGGTCCACGATGTTGGTGGACCTCATACGATGATCGACTTCGAAGAGGCCAAGGCCGATTATGAAGCGAGCCGCTCCTCGCGAAACAATAACCGCTATGGAGAGCTTCCTGGAGATGATACATCCGAGGATACGGATAAACCTGTTGATGATGAGAAGTGGGGAATCCGTAAAACCAGAGCTGAAGCGCTCCTGACTGAAGAGAAACACGCAAAGGCACAGCTCGAACGCGAGGAACTCGAGGGAATCCTCCATAGAGCAGATGATGTGGAAGCTGTACTCATCGCCATATTTATGTCTTTCCGCTCCCGGATCCTGGCGATGCCCT
>JBDKSP010000111.1:0-24516 GCA_039680575.1 Armatimonadota bacterium | reverse complement strand
ACAACCGGCGACTTTTCAGTGTCAATCCTGTCCTGGCATTATGTACCCGCTGTGGTGGATTCACGCGGAGCGTGCCGCGCCGTAGGCGCGATTAGTTCAGGGTGACGTGCTGGTTGTTCAAGGGTGATGTGCTTTCATCTATGGTGATGTGTTGGTTGTGCAATTTGATGTAAGATCTCTCATTAAGAGTGAACTGTTACCAATAATGATGTATTGTTTGAGGTACATTCGATGCGTAACGGCCTTGTAAAACGAAAGCCGGATAAGGTATAATTTTCAGGTGATTACGGGTAACCAAACAAAAAAGGGAGCGCTTAGTCTCCCTTTTTGTCATGTTAGTAGATTTTTTACGGTTTATGATTACGCCGCGCGGACTACTTTACCCGCCTTCAAGCATTTTGTGCAGATGCGAATCTTCTTTGTCGATTCGCCATTAGGCACTGTAACAGTCTGCAGGTTTGGCATCCAGCGTCTCTTCGTCCTGGGAGCTCTAAGCGCCCATGACCCGGAGTGGACGTGCCTTATATTTTGTCCGAATTGCGGACCTTTTCCGCAGACTTCGCAAACATTAGCCATTTTACTTAGTATCCTCCTGAAAGGAATGGGGCAACACTGAATAATACCATATACGCCGGTTTCTTGGCAACCCGAATTATACTTTTTGATTGATGATGAACGACAGACCGATAACTGATATAATTAAAAACACTAAGTTTCTGGATCAGGAAGACAGCCTTGCAAGAGCCGTCAGCCTGCTGCGCGCCGCGCAAATGCCTGCGCTTCCGGTTACAAACGGCGGCCGCGTTTCCGGGCTGGTCTCGGAGGAGTCGATCCTCGCCCACCTGGCTGCCAGCGGGAGCGAAAGCGCTAAAGTCGCTGATGTGATGGACGGAAATCCTGCCTGCGCGAACATCCATATGTCTATCAACCAGGCAGCGGATATAATGACCATCAGCCATACTGATGTGCTTCCGGTGATAGATGAGTTCGGGTGTTTCCGAGGAGTGGTGACCGGAAGCGATGTCCTGGCAGCCCGGATGGATATAATGAAGCCTCCGACGATAGCCGGAATGGCTACACCGATCGGGGTACACCTTACCACGGGATCTATCTCGGCAGGTCCCGGAAGCCTGGGGCTGTATCTCACCGGCGTATCGATGGCCCTTATGATGGTCGCGGCCAATATAATCGCGGTTTTACTCACATGGGGCGCCGATAAGTTGTTCGGGACACACATGTTCCTGCTCGCAGCATCACCGATGACCGGAATCGCAACCAGGCAGGCTATAAGCGTCGACTGGGTCCATTACATGATTATCGGGCTTACAATGGTACTGATGCTCCTTTTTCTCAGGATGTCTACCATATCTGGGTATCACGCGGCAGAGCATCAAGTCGTCCATTCCATAGAGGCCGGAGAGCCGCTTACGCCCGAAACCGTCGCGCGGATGCCGAGAGCCCACCCGCGCTGCGGGACCAACCTGATGGCTGCGATGGCGATCTTTGTCTTAATAGCTGACGGCATCGGAACGCAGGCAGCGATAGTGGTTGCGCTGATCCTTGTTTTTGCGGGATGGCGCACAATCGGTTATTATATGCAACAGTATATAACGACCAAGCCGCCGTCACCCCGTCACATCCAGAGCGGGATCAAGTCAGGAGAAGAACTCCTTGCAAAATACCGGCGCGAGCCAAACAAAACAGCCGACGGCTTCGGACGGTTGTGGAATACAGGTATTCTGCAGGTGGGCTTCGGTTTTTTCACTGTAAGCATAGTAGTCGCGGCTCTGACAATGGTTATAAGGATCCCGTGGCTTTCGATCTTTTCCTGATTTATATAAAAAGAAATATTGTTCCGGCAGCGTAAAAATCGCTGCCGAATGTAGGTGATATGGATAATGATTAAAAACGAACTGGTAAAAATCGTACAAACTGCACTTGAGGATGCAAAAAAATCCGGCGATCTCGCAATCGATGCGATCCCCGAGGTAGAGATCGACACTCCGAAAAAGAAAGAATTCGGAGATTATTCTACCAATGTCGCAATGGTGCTCGCAAGAACGCTTGGAAAGTCGCCTCGTGAGGTCGCACAAAAGATAATCGACCGCGTAATGCAGAGTGACGGCATCATAGAGAAAGTGCAGATCGCAGGAGCGGGGTTCATCAACTTCTACCTCAAGCCGGATTGGTACCACAATATAGTCCGGATGGTGGACTCAGAGAAAGAGAGCTACGGGACATCGGACAAGCACACTGGAGAGAGCATACTTGTCGAGTTCGTCAGCGCCAACCCCAACGGACCTGTTACCGTCGGCAGCGCGCGAAGCGGAGCAATCGGTGATGTGGTCTCGAACCTCCTTTCGGCAGTCGGCTATAGGGTTTACCGCGAATACTATATTAACGATGCGTTGAACAGCACGCAGATGCAGAACTTCGGAAAGTCGCTCGAAGTCCGCTATCTGCAGGCGCTTGGACACGACGCAAAGATGCCGGAAGACGGCTACCAGGGTGATTATGTTATCCAGATCGCGAAAGATATAATCGAGCGGGATGGCGATAAGTATGTCCACCTTCCGAAAGAAGAACGCGTCCGAATGTTCACCGACATAGGCGAAGAGTCGATGATCGCACTCCAGAAGTCCGATCTTGCCGACTTCGGCGTTAAATTCGATAACTGGTTCTCGGAAAGAACGCTGCATGCATCGAGTAAAGTATCGAAAGCCATCGAAACACTGAAAAAACGGGGCTACGCCTACGATAAGGAAGGCGCGGTCTGGCTCAAGTCTACAGCATTCGGCGACGATAAGGACAGGACACTCGTCCGCTCGAACGGCCAGCCGACTTATATAGCCGCGGATTCCGCGTATCACGCTGACAAGTTCGACAGAGGGTTCGACCGGCTGCTGAATGTCTGGGGACCGCACCATCACGGCTACATCGCAAGAACAAAGGCTGCCATCGCGGCGCTCGGCTATGACCCAAACAGGCTCGATGTCCTTATCTATCAGGTTGTAAGGCTTTTTTCCGGCGGCGAGCTCGTCATGATGTCGAAACGCCGGGGCGACCTTGTCCCACTCTCGGAACTGGTCAACGAAGTCGGAAAAGACGCATCGAGGTTCTTCCTGTTGATGCGAAGCGCCGACAGTCCGCTCGATTTTGATCTGGAGCTTGCAAAATCGCAGTCATCCGAGAACCCGGTTTACTACGTGCAGTACGCTCATGCAAGGATTTGCAGCATCCTGCGGTCAGCAGAAGAGAACAATATAACACTGCCGTCCGCTTCCGATGTAGACCTGTCACTCATAGTCCATCCGTCCGAGATAGAGCTGATCAAGAAGTTCGGAGAATGGCCGGAACTGGTCGAGAGATCGGCTGTTAATTACGAGCCGCACCGGCTTACGGGCTATGCGATGGACCTTGCGGCGCTGTTCCATGCATTCTACCGCGACTGCCGCGTACTCGGTGAAGATGCCAATGTCACAGCAGCGAGACTGGTGCTTGCGCAGGCAGCCAAGATAGTGCTCTCTAACGTTCTCGGAATGCTGGGAATATCCGCGCCGGAACGGATGTAACAATATGGCTGCGGCGCCACCGAGAGTATATTTTCGGCTATGGCCGAAAATCTATATGTAAAGCGAAGTAATTTGGACATGAAAACAAGAACTGAACATGACCTCCTCGGCACGATGGAAGTGCCGTCCGATGTATACTATGGAATCCACACCGTTCGCGCCGCTGCGAACTTTCAAATCTCCGGGTTATACATCCATCCTGAGCTGGTAAGGTCACTGGCTCAGGTCAAAAAGGCCTGCGCTTTCGCCAACGTAAAAACTGGTTATATGGACAAGTCTATCGGTGATGCGATAGCCGCGGCATGTGACGAGATTGCCGCAGGAGCGCTTGCCGACCAGTTCATCACCGACCCATTCCAGGGCGGAGCCGGGACTTCGATGAATATGAACTCGAATGAGGTCATCGCAAACCGCGCGATCGAGATCCTCAGCGGGACGAAGGGCGATTATCACATTGTTCACCCTCTGGACCACGTGAATCTGTCCCAATCGACGAACGATGTCGTCCCGACGGCTATCAGGATTACAGCTATCCGGCTGCTGCAGAATACCAGCAAAGCGATGGCCGAGCTCCAGGCAGAGCTGCAGAAGAAAGAACAAGAATTTGCGCATATTCTTAAACTCGGAAGGACGGAAATGCAGGATGCCGTGCCGATGACACTCGGCCAGGAGTTCTCCGCATGGGCGCAGGCGGTGCAGCGCGACTGGTGGCGGCTTTACAAGGTCGAGGAGCGTTTGAGGCAGGTAAACCTTGGAGGGACAGCAATCGGAACAGGCTTGAATGCCGACCGGAAGTATGTTTTTATGGTCGTCGAGATATTGAGAGAAATCACCGGAATTGGGCTTGCCCGTGCCGAGAATATGATCGACGCGACGCAGAATACCGATGTCTTTGTAGAAGTGTCCGGGATGTTGAAAGCCACGGCGTCGAACCTGGCAAAGATCGCATCCGACCTGCGCATACTGTCGTCCGGTCCGAGAGCCGGTTTTGCAGAGATCAAGCTGCCGGAGCTTCAGGCCGGGTCGTCGATAATGCCGGGGAAGGTCAATCCGGTTGCCACGGAAGCCGTGAGCCAGGTAGCGTTCCAGGTAATGGCAAACGACCAGGCAATAACGCTCGCGGCATCGAGCGGGCAACTGGAACTGAACGCGTTTCTCCCGATGCTCTCTCACAACCTGTTCCAGTCACTAACGATGCTTACGGCAGCCGCAAAACTCCTTGCTAAAAAGTGCGTAAACGGGATTACCGCTAACGAAGACCGCACGATGGAGCTTCTGGAAAGAAGTTTCGGGCTTGTGACGGCGCTTTCACCATATATCGGCTATGAAGAAGCCTCTGATCTCGCAAAAGAGGCGCTTTCTACGGGAAAAACGATACGTGAGCTCGCACTCAAGAAAAAACTCTTCACCAAGGAGCAGCTTGAGATCATAATGGCTCCGAACGAGATGACCCACCCCGGCATAGCGGGTCTGAGCCTGTTGGAAAAGGCCGGGTATCATAAAAACAACGGCAACAATAAGTAAAGCTGTGTAAAATCACTTTGATAAGTCCGGCAAAATCATCAGTTCAGAAATCGCAGAGCACTGAACACTGCCAGCACCTTCCGGCGTATAATGTTGTATCAATTCCATTACAAGAGGGAAAATGACAAGTTTGAACCAGACTCCCTCCGGGGAGCGACTTCATATAACGATATTCGGGCGGCGAAACTCCGGCAAATCTAGCCTCATCAACGCTCTGACCAGCCAGAAGCTCGCTATCGTATCAGATGTCCCAGGCACTACGACCGATCCGGTGTCGAAAGCCATGGAAATACTCCCCATCGGGCCAGTTGTCGTCACGGACACTGCCGGAATCGATGATGTCGGCGCGCTGGGCGAGCTCAGGATCGAAAAAACTCTGCGTATACTTGAAAAGACCGACCTTGCGGTGCTTGTCATCGAATCCGGACAGCAGCCGGGTGAGTTCGAAGACGATCTGGCAGCAAAGATCAGAGAACGCAGCATCCCTGCAGTCGCAGTTGCGAATAAAATCGACCTTAAGCGCGACACTTCGGCAGTCGAAGAGTGGGCAAAGTCCAAAGGAATGCCTTTTGTCGCCGTCTCGGCAGTCACGGGCGAGAATATAGACGGGTTGAAGTCCGCTATGATCGCCTCCGCGCCTGAAGGGTTCAGCGAACCGACGATTATCGGCGACCTTATATCCCCAGGCGATATTGTGGTCCTTGTCGTGCCGATTGACAAGGCCGCTCCCAAAGGACGGCTGATTCTCCCGCAGGTTATGACGCTCCGCGATGCGCTCGACAACGACGCCTATGCGATGGTCGTCAAGGAACGGGAGTTGAAGAGCGCGCTCGACAGTCTGAACCGAAAACCCAAGATCGTTATCACCGACTCACAGGTATTTCTGAAAGTCGCCGCCGATACCCCGCGCGATATATGGATGACAAGTTTTTCCATCCTGATGGCGCGCTACAAGGGCGACTTGAACGAGTTCGTCGCAGGCGCTAATGCGCTTAAGCGGCTTAAACCCGGCGACAGAGTCCTGATCTCCGAAGGCTGCACGCACCACCGGCAGGGAGACGACATCGGCACTGTACAGATACCCAGGTGGCTCAGACAAACGGTCGGAGGCGACCTCAAGTTCGGGTTCAGCTCAGGAATCGAGTTTCCGAAAGACTTCAAGAGTTATAATCTAATCATCCACTGCGGCGCATGTACGTTGAACCCGCGCGAGGTAGCATATCGGCAGCGGACAGCCAAAGAAGCATCCGTCCCGATGACGAATTACGGCGTCACGCTCGCTTATGTCCATGGCATTTTGGACCGCGCGCTCGACCCGTTCCCCCTCGCAAAGCTGCTTTGGGAAGAAGATGATGACCGGCCTTCAGCAAGGCCGCAGGTCAGAACAGCGAGGACAATCGGATAAAAAGATGAATTTAACCCAACAAGCCTGCCTTGATCTCGAATTATTAAGAGAGAAACGGCCGCTCATCCACAGCATCACCAACCTTGTCGTAATGAACGAGACTGCGAATGCAGTTTTATGCATCGGCGCGCTCCCGATAATGTCTCACGCCATAGAGGAAGTCGAAGAGATGGTCGGTATAGCCGGAGCGCTCGTGCTCAATATCGGCACGCTCACACCTGCATGGGTCGATGCGATGGAACTGGCAGGAAAACGCGCCAATGAGCGCGGTATCCCCGTGATCCTTGACCCCGTCGGCGCAGGCGCGACCAAACTCCGCACCGATTCCAGTAAACGGCTTCTGAACAGAGTGAAAATATCCATCGTCAGAGGTAACGCTGCCGAACTGGCATCGCTCATCGGTGTCTCTTCCGAAGTAAGAGGCGTGGAATCGATGGGGGCAGCCAAAACACCCGTGGAAATAGCCGAATGCTTCGCTCACACCTATGGCTGCACGGCGGCGGTAACAGGCGCGGTAGATTTTGTAAGCGACGGCAGCCGCATTGCCGATGTCGCAAACGGACATCCGATGATGGGTAGAGTGGTAGGAACCGGGTGTATGTCCAACGTGATAATCGCATCTTTCGCTGCCGTTGACCCCGATACTTTTTCAGCCGCAGCCTGCGGGTTGAGCGTATACGGAATCGCCGGAGAGCTTGCTGCTCTGGAATCCGGCGACAGGCCAGGAACGTTCCATGTGGAACTCTACAACGCCTTGAGCGCAATCACGGCAGAGGATATAAAATTGCGCGCTAAGGCGGGATTCAGGAATACAGAGAAGATGTGAGCAGTGGCGGGCTGCAGCCCCAGCCCTTTCTATTTGAAACGCGAATGGTGGGGATTTATGGTAAATGCATAAGTCTCCGCCTTTCGCGCTCTATTCATTCCGCGTCTCCGCGGTTCTAAAGCTGACAGCTAAGACATTTCCCCCATTTCCTCAAGCTCGGACTTTGAGAAGGTCTTTGCATAGAGCACGTACTCTTCAAACGCGCTCCAAGCGATTGGGGCAACTTTTTTCACCATTTCGGCGATTACTTCGGCGTAGCACCTTATCTCATACTGCGCGTGATCGTCCAGCCGAAGTTTCAGGAAGTGGAACAGGTTCCTTAAGTCCATCTGCCAGTAAACTTCGGTGTAAAGCGAAAGCGGCAGGTTGATTCTGGCTATCTCACGGGAGACGCCCTTCTCGATCATAGCCTGATAGTGTTCGTAGACCTTTTTCTGGTCTTCTTCCATCAGGTTAAGATACTCTCTAGACAAGTCCTCCGGCAGTGACTCTTCCGAACTGCCCTGTTTGTTATCGGTCCTTTGAAGCGGCATGCGCTCAGGAAGATAACACTCGTCCGTCATAACGCTGTAGCGCCCGGAGATCTCGTTCATCCGGGCAGTCCTGTGCCTCACCCACTGTCTGGCGACGAAGATCGGCATTTTTATGTGGAAAGTGAATATGACCTGCTCGAACGGAGATGAATGGTCGTTTCTCATGAGATAGTTTATGAGCCTCGTGTCATCCCGAACCGTCTTTGTCCCCGCGCCGTAGGATACTCGCGCGGACTGCACGATCCTGGCATCACCGCCCATATAATCAACTAATCTCACGAACCCGTGGTTTAAAACTTTATATTCTTTGTCTAAGATTTCTTCTGCTTCTTGAACAACTGTATGCGCCACTCACTGTACCTCTTGCTGTATTGAACACTAACAAGTTAGTCCCCTGATCGGCGGATTCCTCCTTATAATCAGTCGAACAACATGGTTCTGATAAGCTTCGGGGTCAGCGAGCCGAACGACAGGAGTTTGTCATGGAAGCTCTTCAGGTTGAAATCCGATCCGCACTTAGCTCGATATTCATTGGCAATCTTCATAATTTCGAGCTTTCCGATCAGATAGCACATCGGCTGAGTCGGAGACTGGGTGTAGCGATAGACCTCCGCCACGGCATCCGGCTTTTCGAGCCCGGCCACGTCGACAAGCATTCTGACAGCGTCATCTATGGACATTCCTCTCACATGGAGGCCTACATCTATCACTATCCGGCATGCCCGCCACAATTGATCGGCTAGCCTCAGCATCCGGCATGCCTGATCTGTCAGAAACCCCTGCTGCTCCATCATCTCTTCGCAGTAGAACGCCCAGCCCTCCACGAAAAGTGTCGAAGCACCGACTTTGCGCGGCAGTGTCGCTGCCTGATTGCCCCTTACAAGCTGCAGATGATGGCCGGGATACCCCTCATGCACCGCAGTGACCGGAATTTTGCCGTATGGCTGGCCTCGAAGCCTGGTTTCCAACTCATCATCCGACAGACTTTTATCGGCCGGAGTGACCCAGAACACGCCCTGCTGCTGCTTCTCGAACGGCCCCGGCATAAGGTATGCTGCGAATGGAAGCGTGGCCCGCTCGAAGACAGGCGTCTCCTGAATTTCGAGCCATTCACCTTCCGGAACCGTCACAAGGTCATGATCGATAATAAACCGGCGCGACCTGTCCATCGCGTCGCGGTAGACATTCAGCAGTTCATCCGGCTGCGGATGCTGCTCGCGCAGATCATCCAGCACATCCATTCTATCCCGTCCGGGAGCAATTTCCCGGGCTACCTCGGACATGGCCTCCCTGGTAGAAGCGATCAGGCTGTGCCCGGTACGCTCTATCCGGTCCGCGTCAGCATCCAGCATATGCTGTTCCCGGACTATCTCGTTCCACAACTCCTCGCCTATCGCAAACTCCCCATCCGACCGTTCTTTGAGATCCGTCTCCAAGAAACGGAGGAAATCTTTCATAGCTGCGGCAGCCTTTTCGCTCGATCCGATTACCTTACCGGCTAATTCAGATGATTGTGAAGCAATTACCGGAACAGTCTCCTCAAAAAATGTTATCCCGCCTTTGGCGTGATTTTTAGCGATCTCGGTCCAGATCCTTGGAGGGTTTGTGAGGTTTGCTTTCCCCTGCTCCAACACGCGCGGAACATCCGAAAGTCTGCCGATGAGGTTTTTGAGCCGTTCGGGAAGAGGCGCAAATTCCTTGAGAAGAAGGCTATACGGCCCAAAAATCGATTCTTCCACGTAAACGTCGGGCATCCTCAGCTTGAATTTCAGCTTTTCGTGTTCCCGTATCGAATCACTAACCATGGACACAGCCAAAGTGGCATCGACCGCGACATCTTTATCATCCGCAAGCTGGAATGGCTCGAACTGTGCGAGGTATTGCCGGTTTTTACGATATTGATCGTCAAGCGAGGAAAGAGACAAGTCTGAAAGCCGGTCGTCGTAGTCGTGGACACCGAGGACCGTTGCCATAGTCGGCGATTCCCGCATAAACCAGGCCAGATAGTCGTCAAATGTACTGTAGAACCCTGTCTTACCGTCCATTGAACCCTCCGCGAGATATGACCCGCTGCCGGAAGCACGGCATTAAATCTAAAATAGCACTTGACAGGCCTGCTGGTCAAGAAAAATGCTGAGGGGAATCATCATTATTCAGCTGTTACATTAAGATGTCTCCGATACTCAGCCGAAAGCGAGTAACTACGGGCTCGCTTGGACGGATTAGCCACAACGATCCAACCAGCATCAACCCATTCATTAAGCAGGACACGCGCCATTCGGTCTGATAGCCCCAGCGACTTGGCCACATCTCGTGACGTAATAGTATCCTGCCAGGAAAACAATGCCATCACCACTCGTGCCCGGTGATCAAGCTTCCGCAGTTCCTCGGGCTCTGCTGGAATGCCGTTTTCCGCACATCTCAAAGCTTCATCTCTGGCGGCAGAAAACACAGCTGCAAGTGTGCTTACGAAGTATTCCAGCCAGATGGTAAGATCTGCATCAGCACGTCCTATATAGTAGTTGTGATGTCCACCGACATCTAATGCATCATAATAAGCGCCTAAATCTCTGGAATGATACTCCTCCAGAGAGAAAAGCCCGTTAAGGCCATATCCTCTTCTGTGTAAAATAAAAGTAGCCAATAATCTTGCTGTCCGTCCGTTGCCATCATAATATGGATGAACCGTTACGAACTGGTAGTGCGCGAATGCTGCTATGATAACAGCCGGAACCTGCTCCTTTTCAGCTGCATCGATCCACTTAATTAACTCTTGCATCAACGCAGGCACATCTTGAGCTTCTGGAGGAAGATATATAATACCGCCGGTGAGTGAATCTCTGATGACGTTCTGTCCATCTCGGTAAGGAATAGGCCTAGACCTCGAGCCATTCATCACGATGGCATGTATATGCTTTATGGTATCCTCTGTTATCGGCTTCATCGCTTTCTTCGCCCATTCTTCTACCCTAACGAGAGCGCTCCAGTAGTTCTGCACCTCGGCTACATCACGCTCACGACCGTGGAACTGCCTTCGCCTATTAGATATAACCTCTTCGGCTTCTTGTAGCGTCAATCTGTTGCCTTCTATGCGAGTAGAATAATGAGTTGCGCGTATCCGCGCCTTTCGTGTCAGTTCGGACTGAACTGCAAGTGGAAGAGGAGTATTTTCAACCACCACACGAGCGGCTTCGATCTCCATCAGGTGACGTGCTATGGATGGTGTAATTCTGTATTTTGGCTGCCACTGAGACTGAGTATTTCCCATAATCCTGAAAACATTGCCGATAACAATAGATATTATTGCCGTTAACTTGCCGTTAAATTATACCATCCGTACCGATAAAGGACAATCTGTGGTAGAAAGGAACTTGTGGGAAGCTGGTTCGATGAAACGGCTAAAATGAAATATGGCTGCTGGGCCAGGATTCGAACCTAGATGACGAGATCCAAAGTCTCGCGTCCTGCCATTGGACGACCCAGCAATCGCTGGTATAATTATATTCGATAGCCGACCATTCGGTCAATCTATGCTTGTCTGGATAATTTATGGACCTCTTGACCCGCCCGGCTCTTGACCGGGCTTTTTATCTTCAGGATACACTGACAGTCGCGCGCCGGCTTATAGGGCATCTTCTGGTGTATGAGACTCCAGACGGTGTAATCGCCGGTAGAATAATCGAAACTGAAGCCTACCTGACAGGTGATCCCGCGAACCACGCCACACGGGGCTTGACCAAGCGCAACCAGGCGATGTTCGGTCCTCCGGGACATGCTTACATATATATGATCCACACTCACTGGTGTCTGAACGCCGTAACCATGCCCGAAGGTGTCGCTGAAGCTGTCCTGCTCCGGGCACTGGAACCGCTGGAGGGAATGGACCTCATGATCGAGGCCAGGGGTACCGCCATTCCCAAAAACCTCTGCAGTGGGCCGGGAAAGCTCACAAAAGCACTCAGGATAGATGGCAGCCTGAACCACACAGACCTTACGGCGGGGAACTTGCGGATTGTGGAAGGCCATGAGAAGCACAACCTGGTGCAAACGACCAGAGTCGGTATCAAGCTGGGCGCAGAGGAGCTTTGGCGGTTCTACTCAGCCGATGATTCAGCCTGGGTGTCGAAGCGTTAAGCTTTCGCTTTCTTCCTAAATTCCAGCAGTATTGCGGACAACCGGCGGTGCTCATGGTCCATCTTGAACTCATCTCCGTGGATATACCTGACATAAATATCCACATCCTTCGACAACTCGTCCAGAGGCGCGTCGACATGGTCTTTCCTGCTGTGATTTTTGACGGCTGATGCAATTTGCTCGATCTCATGCTGGGTAAAGCACTTCAGCGCGGCCAGAAAGCTCTTGGCGGGCTCGTAACCGGACTCCGCGTGTCCTTCCGATTTCCCCGTGCTGATCCGGCCGATGTTCTGAAGAGCCACCGCGCAAGCTGCGAGGTCTGCAGACAGATTGCGATGTTTGGCGAGGATCCTGCCGTACTTGACTGAATCGTTCATATGCTCGTATTCCCAGTCCAGGTCACGGTCACGGTCAACATCGAAGCACCGCTGTTCGATGAACAGCACCTCCATCGCGTGCAGCACTTTAGGCAGCCTTTGCTTGTGCTCGTCGCTCTCTTTTCTGAATCGCTGCAGAAGAGACATCTTCACACCCGCTTCCAACGTAAGTATAAAACTCTCCCAGGCGGCACCTGAAAGTCATTTGTATACTTTTACCCGGACGCTAACCGATTCATCTATCGTCGTAACACTGCAATTTATTCGAGAGATGCCTTCATATCTCAATTTCTAAGCCATATTTACACGAGCGGTGATAGTTATATATGTAAGAACATAAAGGATTATCGCCGCGCGGGTGACATTTCGGGCGAAAGCCGGCTTTTGCCGTCTATACCACTCGACAACAACGATAAACGGAAGGAAGCTTGCAGTCTTTGCAACAAGGAACATCCAGGCGCTGTGGCGAAGACATGTCGCCATCAATGGATTCTGCTCAGTGGCATATCCCATCGATACCATTATTAAAGTGCTGAACATATCAGCCATACAGATCAGTGATAATATTATGCTTTCCTTGCTGATGAGTGTTTTCATACGCGCTGCTTCCTTCCTGCAGTATTTCCCACTCAATCAACTTCAAAAACCGTACCTAACTGGTCTGTATTATTACCTGTTTTATTGCATGAACTGTTTTCTATCGAGTGAACTTGTGGTTATAAGAAAACACTTGTGAGCTGAGTTCCGGCTGCCGCCACAGACAAGATTTTTCTGTGAGTTTCATGTATGAACCCCCATCAGTTACCTTGTCTTCCCTCTATGCAGCACATCAATACGGTTGCGGCAATCCCCAGTCTTCTATCAAGAGCCTGCGTAATATCAGGAGTAAAATCCACATCCATCTTCGAAATAATCGGATTGAAGTGCTGTTCTAATGTGAATACATGCCGATTACTGATCTCGCCGTGGAACTTTTGAGGTATCAGATTTGTTATGAAACGCCTTAGCAATGCTAAAAGCATGCTGTCTTCGGTAATCAGCCCTATCTCATGGTCATACTGGTCCATGATGACCCATTCGTCTTTTATCATCGATTTGAGCCCGCACCTCTTAAGCGCACCTACCTTCTCGTTCTTCATGGGATCCCAGACATCGTATGCACTGGAAAAATCGATAATATTCCGGGCTTTTATTACCAGAACTTCCTGGCGTTTCTGCTCATCCGTGTACACCCTGATATCTTCTTTCAGCTTAAAGGCTTTCATGCTGACAAAGAAAGCCAATGACTGATTTGGCAGCGCATAAAATCGAAGCGTTGCGCCAAAGAGCTTCATAAACTGTCTGCGTACAAGGTATTTGTTGTAGCTGAATGGATTATCTATCATAATGATCCCCTTTTATGGAATAAGTTATGGTCAAATTGACTTTGCATCATCGAGACCGACTCAACCTATACTCTTTTTCATATTAACACTGTCCATTTTAATGTCTTTAGCAATCTGGAAAGCTTTTCTTTCTACTTCTACATATCCGATTCCCGTGTAGAAATGAAAAGCATTCAGCGATGCGTCCAGGTAAAGCGACTTTAGTCCATGACCCACAGCAAGCTTTTCGACATAGCTGCAAAGCGCAGTCCCGACACCTCGGCCTGCATATTCCGGCGCTACATAGACTGCCAGTACCCATCCGGAGGCGAGATCTATCATAGCATATCCTGCCGGTTTTCCATCGTATTCTGCGATAAATGCTTTGCCTGCTTCAATCGCAGCGGCTAGTTTTTCTGGTGAAGACCCTTTTGCCCAGACATCGATCTGCTCAGGCTCATAGTAATTTTTGGCCAGTTCTCGAACCGCCAATTCGTGTATTCTTTGGAAATGCTCAATGTCGGTTATCTCTGCTTTACGTATATCAATCATGTAGACACATTCTCTCCAGCAAACAGTTCTACATATATTATAATGAATCCTCTTCATAATGATAGTAATACATAATATTGACTATATATACATACTGTCATTTTGTTTTCGTATAAATACCTGTTTTTCAATATATGATGTCGATGCAATTGACATCTGTAAGATTGTCAGCTATACTTCGTATTAGTAGCAGTCGAATTAACAGGCTGCCTGGCCTCAAAAACACTTGGGAAAGGAGGGAAAGATGAAAATTAAAAAGTTTATGCCTGCGGTCGTCGCGGTAATTGCCGTGCTTGTTCTTTCTACTTCGTCGTTAGCCGGAACTATAGTGCAGACCAAGACATTCTCAGGTACTCCAAGCTTGAACAGAGTATTTGCCTTTGATAAGTTCAATGACCAAGTCGGATCAGGCACATTGACCTCGATCCAGGTCATACTTACACTGAATGTAAATAGCGGCGCACTTGTTCTTGATAATGATGGAGAGCTAGTAGCAACCGGAACCTTCGGGCTCGGTGGTAAGTGTGGCATTTCCTCAAGCCAGGTTTCATTGCTGACAGACTCCAACCAGCCTCTATTCGGCATGGCTGAAGCTGTTCACACGGGATCTTTCTCGCTTGCGGCAAACGAAGGCGATACCAGGACGGATCTTAATTCCTCGGGACCGGATGCCTTTATCTATGAAGGCGGACTGAATTCCGACACCAAATCCGGTTATATCGGTAATTCACACTGGACCAATTTCATTGGGACAGGGACTTACGATATTAATCTGGAGGCTACACAGTGGTCGGAGGTCAGTACACTTAACGGGGTTGCATATTTAATGTTCCCTGTTGAAACATCAGGCAATGTAACTGTTATTTATGAAACGGCCAATGTCCCTGAGCCATCATCAATCACAGGACTGCTGACAGCTCTCGCGGGTATGGGTTTCGTAGGACTTCGCCGAAGAACAAAATAAACTCGAAAAGATACACGTAGTAATAAAAACAGCCGGTCGGGCTTATATCGACCGGCTGTTTTTATTTATCCTGCGCAAAGAAGGATCAGTAACCAGCTTGTTTCTATGAGTCTGCATTGATTGGGTATAAATAGTATGTTGTGGAGGAATAGAAATGGTTACAGGAGCAAGAAAACGGATATTCCTAATGGCGCTGATTGTCTCTCTGGCATCTATATTGATGACAAGCACAGCATTTGCCAGGATAAGCATATCAAGCGGAGAATTGTTCAGGTATTATGGAGGATCATCCGTTTCAATAGGCCTGGGAGAACCTCCTTACGAATACCGTTATTACCGGCGTGGCCCATCAGTCTACATATATGTTCCGTATTACGGATATCCTCCCGGTTATTATGACCAGTATTATAATTACCGCTACTTCAGTCCTTACCGGGATTACCGATGGGGTTACAGAGATAGCCGTGGACCTTGGAGCTATCCACATTATTATACATTCCCGTAGTCGTACATCAGAAAAGGCGTCCTGATTGATTTTCAGGACGCCTTTTCCATAACAGCCACTACGTTATTATTTTATTTTCCGCTCCACTATATAAACCTGTGATCCGATGGGCCTCCATCGCAGACCTGCATCTGTGCATATCTTATAAAGCACATCGTCTACCGTGGCATTGGTCTCATCGACGACGGTTACTTTAGCGTTCACATCAGCGTTTGCGAGTATCACCACGCCGAATTTAGCACTGGTTTCCTGTAGTGCTGCATACAACTCGGCATTTTTGATGTTCACATCCGATGTCATTGCGGTCCCCATAAAATTCAGATGAACCGGCACAAACACTGCTTCTGCAAAATTCTGATTATGATGCTCCCATTCGATCAGAGCTGTAATAACTTCCTGATCATTGCTTCGGCTGAGGACAAACGGAATAACTTGTCCTTTTTCACCGATCGCACCTGTAAATATAATACCGGCTTTTCTGATATTTTCCCTATCGAACCTTACACAGTCGGAAGGCATCAGATAGACCTTTATGTTCTTGCTTGTAACGGACTCGGGCTTAAGTACCAGCCGAAATATATTAGACCCGGATGGTTCCAGCTCAAAGCTGAGCCCACTCTGAAGCCACGCTTCAGCACTCGAATCCGACTTCCAGTTCTCCGGGATCGATGGTTGCGTGTTTTTTGCAACTCTTGTCGTCATGTTCGGCACAAGCCAAGCCGCAATAGTCGTCCTGGCAGGCGTGTGCAGCACTACCTGCGCTAAAATGAACAATGTAGCTGCGCCAGCAAAGACCTTGGCCGGCACCTTCGACTGGAATACATCTCTCCAGATCGTTTGCCACCTGGGACGACTGCACCTTTCCGTTTCGCGCTGCATTCTGATTTTCATCATGACTTCGGACGCGAAATCGGACGGAGGTTCTACCTCAGGTAGAGTCCCGAGCATACTCCAGGTCATTTTAAATGCTGCGAACTCGCGCGCACATGCCGGACAACTCTTCAGATGCTGATCGAACGCCACAGCCATCGGGCACTCGAGGGCATCCTCTAAATAATCAGAAAATAGTTCTTGGGCTTTTTCGCACTTCATATAATAACGCTCCGCTTGCCAGTAAGCAATCCACTCCTAAATGAATTACCCTCACACTCTTCACACGCAAATAAACGATAATACGCCTACCCTGCGCGCATCTCGCAATCATCATGCAGTCTGTGCGACTACTACCTGCATCACTACGTACAGGCAGACACAATGCCCTCCTGTTTATTTCTCTTTCCTATACTACCTAGACCTACCTAGATGTTGAAAAGTTCCCGAATTGGCTCTAGTTTCTCTTTAAGAGCAATTCTTGCACGATTCAATCTGGATTTTACCGTACCGATAGGCAGCTTCATTATCTGAGCTATCTCGTCATACGATTTATTCTGGGTGTGATAGAGAATGACCATGATCTTCTGGTACTCAGGGAGCTGCTGGATAGCATTGTTCAATAGATCATTTCGCTCCCCTGCCTCGACCTGACGGTCCGGTGTCGGGTTACCGTCTTCGATCTGCCGTGTGACGGTATTCTCTTCGAGTTCTATGTAATCTTCAAGCGATGTATGCAAGTGGGATTTCTGTTTTTTGCGTTCGTCCAGATAGACATTCGTTACGATACGATAGAGCCAGGTAGTAAAATTCGCATCGCCCCTGAAAGTATTGATAGAGTTGAAGACTCGGATGAATGCTTCCTGTGAGACATCGTTTGCGTCATCGTAGTTACCGGACATGCGGTAGGCGAAGTTAAACACACGCTTTTCATAGCGTTCCACAAGTTCGTTGAACGCTATGATATCTCCTTGTTTGCAGCGCTGAATCAACGCATTATCAAGGCTCTTATCATTGATATCGCTCATTACGCACCCGATACTCGGACATCGAAGCAGATAATTATTCTGACGGACTCTTTGCCCGGCGGATGGCATCCATCTCTTCGTCGGACAATGTGTGGCTGGAGCGGCCTCCTACAATCTCTTTGGCATAAATACGCGAATCAGTACGACCGTAGAGACTGCTTATCACCACACCATTTTTATTCTGGTCCAGAAGCGCCACGGCAAAGCTTTGCGCTCCGCCAACATCAGGAAACGCATCAAACCTCACGAGGCCAATATTCTGCAGGCTTCCAGCCAATTGCACCGTCAACGACTCCTGGCTTGACTGAAGCCGTGCAATCCCGTCTTCCGCCCCGACAAGCCGTTTTGCGAGTTCTACGCTATCGACCGGCAGGTTAGCAGCTGCGGCTGATGAGTCACCGCTTTTGAAAAGTCTACCCAGTTTAATAGAAACGTATAAGCTAAAGATAAGAAGGCACAGCACAAGTGCTGATAGTATTAGAGTAATAAGCGCTCCGTGCTCTTGCACAAGCTCGAATAGTATGTCGATCCAATTCATGCAGCCCTGTTCCTCCGTCCCATCCAACACATTATATCATAGCTGTGCTTGATTCGGAAGGGAGCAATCTTCCTCCTCAAAATATTTGACTTTTGATAGGCACACCCGTACAATAAATCTACTTCAAGGGGCCGGATCGGGCCTGGTGGCTTGCCTGGTCTTCAAAACCTGTGTGAGGGCTGACAATGCTCTCGGGTGGGTTCGATTCCCACACGGTCCCGCCATTCTACTGTCCCGGAACTGGATGCTCAGGCGGAGGAGAACCCGCGTAGAGAGGATACTCACGCCTGCCATTCTCCGAAAACATTACCCACAGCCCGTAAATACCAAGAGCAGTGCCTATGGGAATACTCAACAGTGCGATTATAGAGGCTGCAATCGATACCGACCTTGCCCAGTATCGCCTCGCAAGAAGCGCCCAACCGGTAATGGAAAAGAGTATGGCAAATATAACAGCTAATATGATCGAGACCGTCTCCTGACCGGGAGGGACGGCTGCCCGTTTCCCACCAGACACGAAAAAAAGGACAGCCAGCACTATGTTGACCAGAACCCATACCCCATAGATGATGAACAGATACCCGAGTAACCGAAAATGCTTCTCCATCATACCCTCCGTTTTTCCACAGCGTTTTTACTTACCCGGTTGGATTCATCCCTATTCCATATTCCAGCAGGCCTGCTTTCTTGACGCGGTTGCAAACTCGTGGTACCATACTACGCCAGTGAGAAATTGATGGCAATTCACGGCAACTTCGGACCGCCCGGGGTTGTCTTTCTTTGTGATATTTGTGATATAGGAGATAACGAGAAATCAGATGGGGAAGTCACTCATCATTGTGGAGTCGCCGGCTAAAACGCGCACGCTCAAAGGTTTTCTTGGTCCCAATTACATGATCGAGGCATCGATGGGACACGTACGCGACCTGCCCAAAAAGGACTTCGGCGTGGATGTGGACAACGATTTCGCGCCTAAATATGACATCATACCTGAGCGAAAGGATGTGCTCAAACGCCTGAAAGATGCAGTCAAGGAGGCTGATGTAGTCTATCTGGCCTCGGACCCTGATAGAGAGGGTGAGGCAATTTCATGGCATCTTTATCAAGCGCTCAAGCTGAAGTCAGCCAAGCGTATAGAATTCAACGAGATAACCAAACAGGCAGTCACTCATGCCCTTGAGTCGCCGAGGCAGATCGATATTGACCGTGTCAACGCGCAGCAGGCAAGAAGGCTCCTGGACCGTATCGTAGGTTACAAGCTCAGCCCGCTGCTCTGGCAGAAGGTCAAGCGGAATCTTTCGGCAGGACGTGTGCAGTCCGTTGCAGTAAGGATGATCTGCGACCGCGAGCGTGAGCTTCTGGCATTTGTCCCTGTCGAGTACTGGTCGCTCACGGCTAAACTCACCCCTGAGGGAAAGATGCAGCCGTTTGAAGCAAAACTCGCTCAGATAGACGGTAATAAAGCCGAAGTTAAAAATGAGACAGAGGCGAAGTCTATCCTCGATGAGCTTGAAGACGCTCTTTATACAGTTTCCAAGATCACCCAGAAGGAGCAGAAGCGGAACCCGGCGATGCCGTTCATCACGAGCACACTGCAGCAGGAAGCCGCGCGTAAGCTCGGGTTTTCCGCCAAACGCACGATGATGGCCGCCCAGCAGCTCTACGAAGGCATCGAGCTTGGCGAGTCCGGTCATGTCGGGCTTATCACTTATATGAGAACCGATTCGACCCGCGTGTCGGCGGAAGCGCAGGAAGAGGCTCGCGAGTATATACAACAGACTTTCGGCAAGGAATATATACCGGCTACGCCGAGGAAATCGAAGGCTAAGAAGGGTGTCCAGGACGCGCACGAAGCGATCAGGCCGACATCCGTACTTCGGCATCCAGATCAGGTGTCGGACCTCCTGAACCGTGACCAGTCCAGGCTTTACAAGTTGATCTGGCAAAGGTTCGTTGCAAGCCAGATGAGCCCGGCTGTTTTCGATGTCGTAACAGTAGATGTAGGCGCAAAACGGTTTACATTCAGGGCAACAGGCTCGACCATCAAGTTCCCCGGGTTCAAGGCTGTTTATACTGAAGGCAAGGACGACGCACTTATCACCGACGAAGAGCGACCGCCGCTCCCAAGGATGAAAGTCGACGAGATTCTGAAACTCCTCGATCTTAATCCGAACCAGCACTTTACGGAGCCGCCACCACGCTATACAGAGGCGACACTCGTCAAGGCGCTGGAAGAAAATGGAATCGGCAGGCCAAGCACATACGCATCTATTATTTCGACGATTCAGGACCGCGGTTATACCGTGCTTGAAGAGAAAAAATTCAAACCGACAGACCTGGGGTTTGCCGTTACTGACTATTTAGTCCAACATTTCCCCAAAATCTTGGACGTTAAATTCACAGCTTTGATCGAAACCGAGCTCGATACAGTCGAAAACGGCAAGATGGACTGGCATAAGCTTCTGCAGGACTTCTATGGACCATTTGCAAAGTCGCTTGAAGAAGCGCAATGGGGTCCCGAAGGAGCCGAGCGCGCGTGTCCGAACTGCGGAAAGCCTATGGTCATCAAGAGAGGGCGTTTCGGCCCATTCCTGGGGTGCTCAGGGTATCCTGAATGCAAGACTATCGTCAAAGTCGAGCGTGAGAAGATCCCCGCGGTCGAGCCCAAAGAGACTGATATCGACTGCCCGAACTGCGGAAAGAAGATGTTGATCCGCACAGGCCGTACTGGCGAGTTTTTGGGGTGTTCCGGTTATCCTGAATGCAAGACGACTATGCCGATCGATAAAAAGGTCGGGATCAAGTGCCCGATCTGCGGCGAGGGCGATGTCGTCGAGAAGATGTCCAAGAAACGGAAGATATTCTACGGCTGCAACAGGTATCCTGACTGCAACTTCGTGAGCTGGGGAAAACCGACAGACCGCAAATGCCCGCAGTGCGGCTCCGTGATCGTGGAGCAGCGCTGGAGAGGGCGTCTGACCGGCTATAAGTGCCTCTCCAGCGAATGCAGCTACGAGGAAAAGGGCTCAACGAAGAAAAAGGAAGAGACAGAAGAAGATCAGCCGGTAGCTTAGCACTAGAAATAACCAAAATCGAGGCACTGAAATGGCGAAATACCCGTTTCAGTGCCTTTTTGCCATCTTGGAACGCCTATTATGTCGCAGTAATAGCTCCAATTAAAGGGGCTTGCTTCGGCGCATTTTTTACGCCGAAGCAAGCCTGAATCCCCTGTATTCTACTGATTCACAGTCACATCGATCTCACGTCTCGTTGTAGGGGTACTGAACCCTTCCGGCGGAACTACAGAGACCGTGCATGTTCCTGCCACCAGCGGAGTGAACTTCGTTACTGCTGAATTTCCATTCGAATCGAACGTTAATGGGCTAATGGTGATTACCCCAATGCTTGTATTCGAACTTACTACCTCGACATTGACCGTCAATCCTCCTCGCAATTGCTGTGCAGCGGAGTAAGTGAAATTAGAAGGATCCAACCGCGCAGGTCTTATATCCAAACTGGAGCTAACAGCGCCCACATTGGTAGTAAAGCTGCCGGGGCTGTAGATAACAAACCCGGACGGGTTTACAGTGATCGTCTTTTCCACAGGGCTATAGCCCGGTACCGATATTGTAAGTGTAGTTGTTCCGAGGCCACGTCCCTGCACATAAAACTGTTTACTGTTAGTATTTCCCACACTACTGAATATAACGCTGGATGATCCCTCAACCAGAGGGTCTGTAGTAACCGTAGCCACCGATGATGAACCGACTGTTACGGTCACATCTACAGGCTGCGGCGGAGCTGTCTGCAGATAGAAACTTGTGCTGGTCTGCAGGTCACGTCCTACACATACATCATATGTTGTAATGGCGGGAGCAGCAACCGTCACAGAAATCGTATTCCTGGTTGCCGATGTATCAAATCCATCAGGTGTGCCAATGGATATTACAGCACTTCCCGCAGCAACAGGCTGGAAAGACACTTTTGCGCTGCCGGTGTTCCCCGAAAGCGTAACGGAATTCGCGGAAAGCGTACCAACTGTTACATCGGATATTGCCACAGGGACTGTAACACTCGTTATCCCGCCTCTCAGGTTCTGAGGGGCAGTATATGCAAGAGTATTGGCATTCAGCATAACAGACCTGATATCCACATCTGTTGATACAGAGTAGTATGTCGTGTTAATACTGCTGGGGCTGTAGATCATGAACCCTGATGGGTTTACAGTGATCGTCTTTACCACAGGGTTATAACCGGGTGCCGATACAGTCAGTGTAGTTGTGCCAATGCTGCGGCCCTGCACATAAAATGCTTTACTTGCAGTACTTACCACGCCGCTGAATGTAACACTGGATGATCCTTCGACTGCAGGGTCTGTAGTAACCGTAGCCACCGATGATGAACCGACTGTTACCGTCACATCTACGGCCTGCGGTGGAGTCACCTGCAGATAACAGCTTGTACTGGTCTGCAGATCGCGTCCCACACTGATGTCGTATGCTGTGATGGAAGAAGCTGTGACCGTAGCAGTGATCGATTGCTTGTTTGTCGGGGTAGTGAACCCTTCAGGCGTACCAACCGAAACCGTTGCGGAACCGGCTCCTACAGGATCAAACTGCGTCTTCGCACTGTTTATGTTAGCTCCGATGGTGACACTCGATGCGGTAAGGACACCTACATCTGTATTCGATGTGCTGACGGGAACCGTAATATCCGCCATTCCGCCTCTCAGGTTCTGAGGAGAAGCATAGGCAAGAGTACTGGCATTCAGCATTACGGGCCTTATGTCGATCGACGTGTTGCTTGCAAACGTAGTCGTGCTGAAGTTACCGGGACTGTAGATCACAAACCCGGACGGGTTTACTGTGATCGTCTTTTCCACAGAGTTATAGCCCAGAGCCGATACAGTCAATTTGGCTGTACCAAGGCTGCGACCCTGCACATAAAACACCTTGCTGTTACTGTTTCCTACGCTGCTGAAGGTAATGCTTGCTGTCCCTTCGACTGCAGGGTCAGTAGTAACCGTAGCCACTGATGAATCGACTGTTACAGTCACATCTACAGGCTCGGGTGGAGCCACCTGTAGATAACAGCTTGTACTGGTCTGCAGATCGCGTCCTACACTGATGTCGTATGCTGTGATGGAAGAAGCTGTGACCGTAGCAGTGATCGATTGCTTGTTTGTCGGGGTAGTGAACCCTTCAGGATTACCGATCGAAACCGTTGCGGAACCGGCTCCCACAGGATCAAACTGTGCCTTTACACTGGATTGTCCGGCAGCAATGTTGAGAGGGCTTAGAGTAATCGTGCCAACCTGCGTGTCAGAACTATTGACAGGCACACTGATGGGACCTACTCCCGGTCTCAGAGGCTGGTTTGCTGCGTAGACATGTGTAGATGAGTTCAGCATGGCTGGTCTGACATCAATGTCCGTGCTATTCGAGAACGAAGTCGTGCTGAAGTTGCCGGGGCTGTAGATCACAAACCCGGATGGAGCCAGCGTAACCTTGAATACTTTTCCCAAACCACCCTGTCCGGTAGCAGTTACATCCACGATGCCTGAATCAGCCAGACCATGGACATAGAATGCAGGCAAAGTGGATGATCCGCCGTTTACCGTCAGTGTAATACTGCCACTGCCGACTGCGTCGGATGTTTTGGAGAGAGTAACCTTGTTTGGGTCAGAACTGGTGATTACTACCTTGAGCTTTGTACCGTATTGGACCGCATAAGGCAAGTAGCCGTTCAGCGAAGTCATAAGGTCCTTGCCGACGGTCGCGTTGCCTATATTTATCTCCTGACGTTGTCCCATAACCAGGATATTATAGCGTGCATTGTTTATTATCGCAGGCGCTGCGCTTGGATCAAGCTCGCCGTATGCAACAACAAAATCACCGTTGCACACAACATGGCCCGGCGATACAACCTTCACATGGTGGTTGGAGCCAGAGCCATCATCTATCCAGAATGAATTTTCGTCGATGTAAGTGCAATTTCCCCACACCTTGAAGAGATGCGCGGACACGAAGGAAGCCGACTGCGTGAGGAGAGTGGAGAGAGCGTCTTTGCACCCTATCCCTAACACTTGAGCGGTTGTGTATGCCATATTGCAATCGCTGCCGGTATTCCCTGCTGCGTCGGAGGCGATTACTGTCACATTGTGGGTACCGAGTGCAGCGTTCGCTGATATATCGCCTTCAGGAGCATCGTTTTTAAGGAAGCAGAAGAGGAGCGGGTATGTTACATGAAATAGCCATGTAATTTAACAATTACGACACAGGTACTTTGAGGATCAGTGTCGAAGTAGTAATCGTGGGTACAAAC
>JBDKSP010000110.1:0-6785 GCA_039680575.1 Armatimonadota bacterium | reverse complement strand
AAAAGACTCGATAATGATCCGTATGAGGATGCAATCTGGGCAGTCATGACTGGTTACACACCTGCTGATGCATTGCGTATGGTCAACGCAAAGAGCATGACCATCACCAAAGCGCTCAGCGGAGTTGAAGGCGGATGGCTGAGCTATTTTGATTCCGGCCTGGCTTACAGCGAAGCCACGAAGAATATGAAGACCGTCAAAGAATCCGGCAAACCAGCCACAACAGTTCAGGGACCCGATGATACGACAGAAGAACTCGTTAAGGCGCTGAACACCAACCAGTATCAGATAATGTCCAGCAGCGGCCATGCTTCAGAGGAAAATTGGCAGTTGGGCTACACTTATACGAACGGTCTGTTCGTGTGCCAGAATGGCAACCTCTCTGGAGTCAGTTCTACCGGCAACAGATACGATATCGCCACGACAAACCCTAAGATCTACTTCTCACCCGGCAACTGCCTGATCGGCCACATCCCTGGCGATGACTATGATTGCATGGCTCTCGCCTGGATGCACAACGGAGTCAATCAATTCTTCGGTCATATAGTCCCGCAGGGACGGCCATGCTGGGCTTGGAGCATGACGGAGTATTTCTTCGGGCTGCAGGACAGGTTCTCCTTTGCAGAATCGGCATATATTTACTCTCAGACCTTGCAGTTCGAGACAGCTGTCCTGGGACATCAGTATCCATGCTGCACCGCTGACTCTAAGGGCACTGCCTTCTACGGCGACCCGGCATGGAACGCCAGGATCAAAAAAGTAACGACTCCGGTATATGACCAGGACCTGAAGGTCACCAAGATTGCGAATAGCAATAAGTATAAGATCGTGTTCACGGTCACATTGAATTCGGACGGTAAGATTCAGGCTCATCCTGTCGCACTGCTGCCTTTCCGCATCCAAAACCATGTGATCAAAAAGACCGATTCAAAGAAAGTGGTCACAACCGACAACTTCATCATAATGCAGATTCAGTCGGACGACGACCCGGCGTTCAAGAAGGGCGATAAGCGAAGCGTCGAGCTGATTGCGGAACCCCGCACAAAGTGGACATTCGTGAAGTAGCTTTTCTTATAGTCAAGCTCAATACAAAGGCCGGAACTTTCGATGTTCCGGCCTTTTATTATGCGCCTGATAATACGCAGCGACTGGTTATGTGTCCGTAGGATTGCTAGATCATTACCCAAAACTCTTCTGGAAGAGTTTCAGTCAATGATCTCAAAATCGAGGTTTTGTTCTCGAACAAAGATTTATCCGTAATATAAGAGCTTGTAACATCAATTTCTGAAACTCTTTAGTAACAGGAATGGTATGCTGACTGCACATAGTAGCGTTTGTGAGGAGCCGGTGGCGGCCCCTCACTCCTCGATTAATCTTTGGACACTCCAGACGATGTGCTGCTTTCCGCTTTTGCCGGTCCTGACTTTTTATAATCGTTTACATAAAAGCCGGGACCTTTGAACACAACACCTACGGGAAAAAGTACCTTTCGGACGCGTCCACTGCACTTTTCGCAGACAGTTATAGGATCATCCGTCATCTTCTGGAATACTTCAAACCGATGGCCACATTCGCAGCATTCGTACTCGTAAGTAGGCATCGACAAACCACACCGGAAGCAAGGTCAAATTACGCAGGACCTGCTCCGCCTTCCAACTAGTAGTATTTTGCGCGCATTATTCGTAAAGCGAATAATACTCTGGGGAAACCGGGGCGTTTACCAGGGTTTGAACCCGTGCCGCCGAGAGGCGACCAAACTGATTATACATCAAAACAGCCTTAGCATCAACAGAATCGAGATCGTTGTAGCGTAAAAGGAGAACGCAATCGCTGGTAAAGGCCGATAAGAAAGCGGCGTCCAGCTGCCGTACTCCAAAAGCAGTACCCTGCGCTCATCCTCTGCCGGATATCAGCTTCCAGATCACGATTATGATGAAGATAACCAGTATGATCGAGAGTATGACTCGTAAAGCACCGAATAATACTTTGATCACTCCCAGGGCGATAGGGAGGAGTATAATGATCGCCAATATCAGCAGGATTATCCACAAAACCGATTGTCCGTTATCTCGTCTCATGTCTTTCTCCCGTGTAATCACACACCAACTATTGACCCGGCGGTTCGGGATGCTCTTCCAGGTCGCGGAGCATCTCCTGGAACTGCTCTCTTGTGATCTCTCCTTGCGCGTAACGCTTTTTCAGTATCTCTATCGCCGACTCCCGTCCAAGTCCGCCGGGCTGCGCTCCTATGAATGGCCTCGATGCCAGCCATCGGATGAGCAGCACAATGGCAACGATTATCAGCGACCAGAAGAGGATCATGAATATCCACATGAGCCAGACACCCCACCATCCGTCTACATACCACCCGTGCATCATTTTCGTTCGCCTCTGAATTTATTTATCTACAATGGTACGTTTCCCCGGCAGTGGTTGGAGTAAACAAAGGGTAATTGAGAGAACAGAGAGATGGGTGGATTTCAATAAAAAAGCGGAAGCCGGCGCTTCCGCTTTTCGTATTCTGTTCTCTATTCTCTGTGATCTGTTCCCTTCCTCTACAACGGCTCGAAGAGCACAAGTTCCGAAAATTCGTTGTAGCGGTCGGAAATATCCTGCTGGGTGAGCTCTTTCATCCGATTGAGGCTGAAACCTTCGACGTTATAAGAGGCAATAGTGCTTCCGCAGATGATCGCTTTTCTGATATTTCGGTCGCTGATTCCGCCTGTGTGCGCGAGATAGCCAAGGAACCCTCCGGCGAAGCTGTCGCCGGCTCCCGTCGGGTCTACTACTTCCTCAAGCGGGTAAGACGGGGCTATAAAGCACATGTTGTTTCCGTTGAACATCATAGCTCCGTGCTCGCCCTTCTTTATAACGACCGTTTTGGGGCCGAGTTTCTGTATCTCGGATGCAGCCTTTACGAGGCTGCCTGTACCGATAAGCTGACGGGCTTCGGCATCGTTCATAAAGGACAGGTTGACCCTCTTCAGCACTTCCAGAAGTGAGTCTTTCTTGTTCTCTATCCAGAAGTTCATCGTGTCGCAGGCTACGAACTTGGGGTTTTTCACCTGGTCGAGCACCTGAAGCTGCAGGTCCGGGTCGATATTAGCTAAAAAAACGAACTCGGCAGACCTGTAAGCCTCCGGGATGACAGGTTTGAAGTCCGCGAAGACGTTCAGCTCAGTAAAAAGCGTGCGAGCCTGGTTCAGATCGAACTCGTACGACCCTCCCCATCTGAAGCTCTTCCCGGGCTTGACCTGAATCCCTGCCGTATCGATCCCACGGCTTGTGAGGAAGTCGATATGCGACTTCGGAAAGTCTTCTCCGACTACACCGACTACCATCGCCGGAGCAAAAAAACTCGCGGCAACGGATGAATACACCGCAGCGCCGCCCAGGGCATTATCGACCTGCCCGAGCGGAGTTTTGACCGAGTCCAGAGCCACGCTTCCGACTATAAGCAGGGGAGACCCGCCGTTTTTTACTTCCTGCATCTTTACCTCTTTCTACTAAAAAACCTGTCAGCCAGCACCATAGAGAGGAACCTCGGCAGCGTAGCAACCTTGCTTATTTTCTTGGGATTGCTTGCCAGCCGGTGAAGCCATTCGAGCCCATGGCGGCGCATCCATTCAGGAGCACGGTTGACACGTCCCGAAAGAACATCGAACGTCCCGCCGACGCCCATCGCAACACCGATCCCCAGCCTGTCGAGATGTTTCACGATCCACTTTTCCTGTTTCGGTATCCCCATGGCGACGAGCAGGATATTTGCACCGGACTCCGCTATTTCCTGCACTATCGGTTCGTCGTCCGTGAAGAACCCGTCATGCACACCCGCGATCTTGAGCCCCGAAAACCGCTCTTTCAGGTTTTCCGCGGCCTCAGCGGCCACGCCGGGAGCGGCTCCCAGCAAGTACATAGAATAGTCCTTCTCAGCAGCGAGCTCAGCGAGCTCGACTGCGATATCGACACCTGATACCTTCTCAGGCAGTGGATCTTTATTCCACTTCGATGCAAGCATGATCCCGGTGCTGTCCGGGGTAACGAGATCGGCCTCGTTTATGATGCGTTTTAGTTCTTCATCCTGCTGAGCAATAACGATAGCCGACGCATCTGCCGTGACGACAATGTGGGGCGCCCCACTTTCGATAAACCCCTCGATAGTCTCAAGCGCCCCAGCCATATTTACTTTATCGACTCTTACATTAAGCAGAGTAATATGTTCCATACCTTGGTTACAGGGATTTGATTTCCGTTCCCTATTCCCTGTTTCCTGTTCCCTAACCATGTTCCTTCAAATTCTATTCAGTATTATCTTCCGCAGGGATCGACTATGACACCGTCGAAGACAGCGGCGTTCGATTTAACTCTGCAGCCCGTGCCGACCACGCACCGCTCCAGCATAGTGCCTTCCGCGACCGTGGCCCCGTGCCAGAGCACGCTCTGCTTCACTGTGGCATCCTGCTCGACCACACAGTCGTCTGCAAGCACCGAATATTCCTTTACTTTCGCGTTTCTGCCGATTCTGCAGTTCTTGCCAATGACTACCGGATAGCCGATCTCAGCGCTCGGGTCGATCTCTGTGCCTTCGCCGATCCAGATGTATTTCCGGACCTCTTTGTAAGGAATCTTGATCGTGACCCGCCCGTCCAGCACATCACAGTGCGTCTGCTGATACTGTTTCAGGTTTCCAACATCGCGCCAGTAACTGGATGTAAGATAGCCGTAGAACCTTGTCCGGTGTTCGAGAAGCATCGGGAAGACATTGTGTCCGAAACCGTAAGCGATACCTTTCGGAATGAGATCCATCACAGAAGGCTCGAATATATAGACACCTGTGTTGGCTGTATTGCTGAATATTACCTCGCCGCGCGGCTTTTCGAGGAACCTGGTGATCCTGCCGCGCTCGTTCAGGAGCGCTATCCCGTATTCGGACGGATCATCGACAAGGGAGAGCGCGATTGTCGCAATCGCTTTTTTCTCCTTATGGAGTCTCAGCATCCTGGTTATGTCGATATCAGCAAGATCGTCTCCACCGACTACAAGAAACGTATCGTCGAAGAACTCTTCGCACCGCTTCACGCTTCCAGCATCACCCCAGAGCCTGTCTTCCTTGGAGTATTTGATGTTGACGCCCCACTTGCTGCCGTCTTTGAAATGGTCCTCTATCTGGCCTGCCAGATAGTGCAGGTTGACCATAATGTCCTTGACCCCGTGCTTCGCAAGAAGCTCGATTATGTGCTCCATAACCGGCCTGTTCACTATCGGGACCATCGGTTTCGGGATATTACGGGTCAGCGGATCGAGTCTCGAACCGACTCCCGCGGCAAGTATCATTGCCTTCATTGTTATGTCTGGAGTATAGAGTTCAGAATGCAGAGGATTTACAACTGCTGCCCCTGTCTCCTTCTCCTCTCCTTTCCTTCCCTTCCCTGACTTCAGTATTATACCTTTTCTGAAGCGGCGGACAGCGCGTCGGCGACCGTACTCACCTGGTCCGATGTCAACTCGGGATGCACCGGAATCGAAAGCACCTCTTTGGATGCCTGCTCGGCTGCGGGGAAGTCGCCTTCCTTGTAGCCCAAGAATGTATATGCTTCCTGCACGTGGAGCGGAGCAGGATAATATACGGCGGAATCGACTCCTGCTTCTTTCAACACGGCCTGAGTAACCTCGCGGTTAGGAGTGCGGACTGTGTACTGATGATAAATATGGTGGTTGCCGGGTGATTCGACCGGAGCTTTTATCTGACTGCCTTGAAGCGCCTTGCTGTAAACCGCAGCGTGCTCTCTTCTGGCTTCGTTCCACTCATTGATCTTAGGGAGTTTCACCCGAAGAATCGCCGCCTGCAGCGCATCCAACCTGCTGCAGAAACCTACATACTTGTAGCTGTATGAGGAAGACATCCCGTGAAACCTGAGCGATTTTGCCTTTTCCGCGGCATCATCATCGTTCATAAGGATCATTCCGCCGTCGCCGCAGGCTCCCAGGTTCTTGGTCGGGAAGAAACTCAGCGTAGCGGCATCTCCTATCATACCGATCGGCTTACCTTTATAAGCCGATCCTATGGCCTGGGCTGCATCGCAGACGACTATCAGGCCGTAATTGTCGGCCATGTCAAGAATATCGTCCATTTCAGCGCACTGGCCGTACAGATGGACGGGTAAAAGGGCTTTTGTTTTGGAAGTGATGGCTTTCCGCATCTGGTCCGGGTCGATATTGAACGTAACCGGATCGATATCTACGTAAACGGGACGCGCACCCACCATAACGATTGCTTCGGTCGTCGCCACGAAGGTAAACGGCGTCGTGATGACCTCATCGCCAGGGCCGATTCCGAGCGCAGCGAGCGAGATGGTTATAGCATCGGTGCCGGAAGCTACTGATATGCCGTGTTTCGCCCCGCACATAGAGGCGACTTCCTCCTCAAGAGAAGACACATTTTCGCCCAGGATAAACCGTCCGCTTTCAAGGACGCCACGAAGCGCCGAATTGATTTCGGACTCCATTGCGCGGTATTGGGCTGCCAGGTTGGCCATCGGGATCGACAAGTCTCTTTTCCTCTACTTTCCTTAATATATATTGGTATTGAAGACCCTAAAGATGAGGTTTCACGGGATAATTATCTCAAACGCGGGTCAGCATGTCAAACAGCTGCTTCGCCAGGGCTTACGCACTAAAATCCAGCAACTACGGAAGCCAGGAAGTCATTGTCCCAGCAGCACAGGTTAATCTTGCGTCTTACGCTTCTGTTGTCTGTTGTTTGCTTTAGTTTTAGCAAGTTGTGT
>JBDKSP010000109.1:0-14291 GCA_039680575.1 Armatimonadota bacterium | reverse complement strand
GTCTGCAAATACATCGGCGGTGGAGATTACAGCTATGATTCAGCAGCCAAGACAGGCCAGAAGGGTGTAAAAGGCAGCTTTGGACTGAACAACATAGGCCTGCTCATAACAGTATGTGGGACAGTAGCGGATATTGATACTACTGCAAAGAAACTATACATCAGTGATGGCTCTGCCACTGTAGAAGTATATTATGGTGACATCACACTGCCATCTGATGTAGTCAAAGGAGCACTGGTCAAGGCCACAGGAGCCTGCAGTTGCTATAGATTAGATAATGACAACCTCTGTCCTTTGATCCTCCTGAAGGACGGAGACAGTATAGAGGCATTGAGTAATCCTTAACCATTGTGCCGATATTAGGCATTGACTTAACAAACGATTACCGGGTTCTCTTATTACATAGTCATGTATTATTTTACGATTTGGGTTGACAAGCTACCTGAGTGGTGGTATAAATCAGATAGAGTAAATGGATCTAAAGGAGAAGGTGACTCTGATGGCACTTTCAAGTAAGAAGAATGGCTTTACACTCATCGAGTTATTGGTTGTAATAGCCATCATCGCGGTCTTAGCGGCGATATTGTTCCCGATATTCGAGACCGCAAGAGAAGCAGCGCGTTTGACCAGATGCTTGAGCAACATCAAGCAGGTGAACAATGCAGCTATTCAGTATGCCGATGACAACAACGGCAGGTTCGTTTCCCTCAACTGCTACGATGCAAGACCAACAAACTCAGCCGGTCAGCCTGAGAGAACTGGCTGGAGACTGGAATCGGACTGGAGGAACTCAGGTCTCTACAAGTACTTAGCCAAGTCAAAAGAGATTATTGCATGCCCTTCGGACACAAGAAAAGCCAGGATAACCGGGATGAATGTTCCTTCTGCTGGCAGGTATACCTACAGCTACTCGATTAATTTCTGGCTGACCTGGATCTGCCCTCACTTGCCGGACCTTCCGTGGACTGCTGCAGCTGGTTACACTGACACCTCCTATCCTGGTCTGTTTAACCGCGCGAATTACGAAGGGTTCCCGACAAGCTGGTTCAAGCGGCCGTCCAAGACCGTCTCCTTCGTCGAGGAGAACACAGACCCAAGGAAGAACGGCGGTCTATTGAATGACGCGATCTTCATCGGCTATGACATGGTTACAGACAGGCATAATGGCGCTGGAGCTGTAGCGTATCTTGACGGTCACGTGGGGAAGCTTACCGGACAACCCAATCCTAAGGAGGGAAAAGACTCCAAAGGGAAATTTATATTCTTTAACGAAGGCTACTATAACGATAAATAGCAGGTTTCCGGCATGATGCAAATGTGTCATGCAACTTCTAGAGGCCGGGAGTTCGACTTCCGGCCTTTTTATTTGCTGCCCCCGCTACCAAACCATTTCCAATCTACCGAGACAAGCCGTTATTTTCATGGCATAATGGACATGGTGTATATACTAGGCAAATTATGCCTAATGCATTTGGAGTTAGCAGTGAAAAACCTTCTTTTGCCTGCACTTCTTATCAGTTTGATCTGCAGCATATCATTCGCAGGACCATCTATCCGTCTCAATCATTCCTCTTTCGATCCATCATTGACCGCCCGGCAATCACAGACTGAGTCCGATGAAGGACCGGATGGCAAACGTTATTACATTGTCCAATTCCAGGGACCCATTGAAGCCTCCTGGAAGGCAGAAGCAGAAGCCGCAGGAGCGGAGATGCTTGATTATATCCCCGATTTCGCATTCGTTGTCCGCGCATCGCAATCAACAGTGGAAAAACTCCGAACCATCTCATCTATCTGTTGGGTCGGGGATTATGCCCCAACATACAGATTATCACCCGAACTGCAAAAGACCGGGACTGCTGAAGTAACCATCAGGGTCTTCCCCGGCGCGGATGATTCTCTTGTAAGGGAAAAGCTCGTTGAGAGAGGCGGCAGCGCTATTACTCCCGCAGAAGAGCATGGCCACAGTCTACACGCGTCTATACCTGCATCCAAGCTCTTGCAGGCCGCAAAAACCGCCGGAATCGCATGGATCGAACCCAAGCCAAACTTCAAGCTGAATAACAATACAGCCAGAGGTATCATGAATGTCGGCGCAGTCTGGGACGATTTAGGGCTCTATGGTTCCGGGCAAATCGCTGCCATAGCCGACACCGGGCTCGATACGGGGAGTACATCGACGATATCAGCTGATTTCAACGGAAGGGTAACTAAAACCTATTCGCTTGGGCGCAAAAGGAGCTGGCGCGATCCAAACGGCCATGGAACACATGTTGCAGGATCGCTTCTCGGCAGTGGAGCGCTTTCAGGCAGCACTGCGTCTACACACCAGTATGAAGGATCATTCGCTGGAGTCGCTCCAGAGGCATCGCTCGTTTTCCAGTCAGTCATGGATAATAGCGGTAATCTCAGCGGGATTCCTACCGACCTGAACAATCTATATATCGGCCCATATAACGACGGTGCGCGCATCCACTCAAACAGTTGGGGAGACAGCAGCAATCCCGGATACTATTCCTCAGAATCTTATTACACCGATCAGTTTATCTGGAACCACAAGGATATGGTTATTCTATTTTCCGCAGGAAACGAGGGTACGGATACTAACCCGGCAGACGGAAAGATAGACGCAGATAGTATAGGCTATCCGGGAACAGCGAAAAACATAATCTGCGTGGGTGCAACAGAGTCGGTTCTCAGTAATATGACTACTACTTGGGGAAGCACTGGCTACACCACAGAACCGCTATATTCGGACAAAGTTTCAAATAACTCAAGCGGCATGGCCGCATTCAGTTCGAGAGGACCGTGCAATGACGGGCGGATCAAACCTGACATCTGTGCACCCGGTATCTTTGTTATTTCTGATCAATCACAATGTCCGGGAGCCGGTACGCTCTCAGGTTCATATAACTCACATTATGCTTATGGCGCAGGAACAAGCATGGCTACTCCGCTTGTTGCAGGAGCCTGTGTGCTGACCAGAGAATATTATGTCGAAAAGGGAATGTCCCCATCGGCCGCGCTGATCAAAGCAACACTCTTAAACGGTGCATTCGATATGAAGCCGGGTCAGTACACATCACCCCAGGAAATACCGACCAGACCGAATAGTGTCGAGGGTTGGGGCAGACTTGACATCCGCAACTCGATCATTCCGGCATCACCGAGAATAATCTATCCATATGATATCTCCACGGGCTTATCCACCGGCGGATCATCCATATTCCATATTTATAACGTATCGGGCACAAGTCCTCTCCGTGTAACGCTCGCTTGGACAGATTATCCTGCGTCTTCAGGTGCATCCGTAGCCCTTGTGAACGATCTCGACCTCAAGGTAACCACACCGTCCGGCGTTACTTATAACGGTAACAGCACAATCGACAGGCGTAACAATGTAGAAGGTGTGGATTTCGCCACTAACCCGGCAGTCGGGATGTATACAATTACCGTAACCGGCTATAACATCCCATACGGGCCGCAGCCGTATGCGCTGGTGGTCTCCGGAGCGGTGCTTCCTCTTCAGCCAAGCATTACCTCTACCGTAACGGCAGCAAAGGCGCTTTCTGACGGCTCGATCGTAAACCTGCAAGGCAAGATAGTGAGCGCGGGTACCGATCAGTTTGACAACTTCTTCTATATTCAGGAACCTGACCGGTCATCGGGTATACGAGTTCAATACGGTATCGGAGGTGGACCGTCCGTTACGGCGGGTATGACGGTCAATGTAGCAGGTACAATGACAACAGTCGCCGGACAAAGGGCAATAAAGGATCCTATCGTAACTTTCTAGTGGTTGATTAACTTAATCCTTAATTATGTCGTTCATGCCCGCATTGTTCGTAGAAAATACGGGCATGAACGCAGTGAGGAATCTGATTACACCATTGAGACCCTTCGCTGCGCTCAGGGTGACATAAGTTGACAATATTCAGGTTAATCTACCAGGTTATAACAGCCTATTTATATAAGAATAGGCTGCCCTTTTAGACAGCCTATTCTTGGTAAGTCACGATTACTATTGTAACTCTTTAGCTCTCTTTCTCTATCTCTACCTCTTTTGACGGGCCCTGGGTAGTAAGCCAGTTGTCGCAATCCAGCCGGGAACAGTAGAACATTTTCTTACGCTTGCTGTTCTCCATGACCACATCCGCAATATAGGCGAAATCGCACCGAACACAAAGGATCGGGTCGATGATCTTAATCACGCGCAGTTTGCTTTTCCCAGCCATTTTGCCCCCAATATCTATGCGATGCAATACAACGCATTCTTTCATAGATTTTCGGCTGTTCGCTTTACACCCAATCGTATGCCTACTATCGCCGAAAATCTTCTGGAAGAGTTTCAAATAGTACCTAAAACTCTGTAGATGGTCATGTTCCTACACGAAGATTATCGGCAGTTACACAAAAGATTAGCAGGCATTGAGATACCTGGTTTTATCACAAAATCACAGGGGTAGTGATAATCAGGGCAACTGCCACTGGAGGACATGCGGTATGATTAACAAAGAATCAAAGGAACAGGTGCTTCAGCGCTTCCTTGAACTCGGCTACCATGACAGAGTCGATGTTCTGGATCGGATCGCCGGTGACGAGGAGGGCGAGCCTGTCGATATGTTCGTCGAGGCCAATATGGTGATGTCCGAAGAACAGTTCCGCGAAGCGAAGCTGCGGCTTTCGGAGCGGGGATACTCTGCTGACTTCGTTGGAATATGAGAGGAGTTAATCCGATGGCAGAGACAGTAGAAAAAGTACTTTACGACTTCCTGCAATTGGACGAATGCGACCGAAATTGGGTGCTTAAGCAGATAGCCACGAGAGAAGACGGTAACCCGGTAGATATGTATGTAGCTGCAGCAGCGGTCTTCTCACCCGAACAGTTCGATGAAGCCCGCGAACGATTAAAACTGCGGGGTTATGTCCCGCTTGCGAATGCATAAGAATGGCGGAGCATAAAAAGAGGCTGGTTTCGGGATAAAGACCCCCCAAAAACGGAAAAGGTGGCACTGGAACGCATCCGGGGCCACCTTTTCCTGATATCAGCAATTATTGTATATACTTACGCTCCGAACTTATCCTGCACCATCATAAGCTGAGTGATTATGTTCATCACATCTATGCCTTTGATCCTGTGAATTCCGCCTTTCGTGACTGAGCGCTCATCAAACTTCACACACTCGTCCACACGGACGCCAGGCCCTCGGAATACAATCGGAACGGGGTCGCCAGAGTGGTCTTTCACGGAAACAGGCGTCGAATGGTCCGCAGTTACCGCAATGTATGTCTCGGAGTCGATATTATCCATAAGATATTTGACCATTACATCCAGCTGGCCTATCAGGTCTACCTTCGCTTGGGAAATTCCATCGTGTCCGCCGATGTCCGCGCCCTTCACATTGCACAAGACGAAGGTGTGGTCTTTCAACGCATCGATTATCGCGCGCGCCATAGCCAGAAGGTCTGAATCCAGCCCACCGGTCGCCTCAGGCACGTCGATAATCTTCATACCGACGTATTTCGCAACTCCCTTTATAAGCCCTGTCTCTGCCACGCATACGCTTTCGATGTGAAATCGGTCGTTGATCGGCGTCAGATGCGGAGCAAGCCCCGCGCCGCGCGGGAGGATCACATTCGCGGGCTCCTCTCCCCTGGCACGCCGAGCCTGGTTCACGGGATGGTCTTTCAGAGCCTCGTAAGACCTGCGGACGAACTCATTTACTATCCGGGCGGTCTTTGCACTCGCAGCATCAGACGGGTCAACCGGCTCACAAGTGTGAATCTTGGCTCCCGCGACATGAGGATCGGTATCAGTGATATTCGCGCCGAGTCCGGGACCGCGCAGCACAAGCGCCCCTCTGTGAGCGACGGATTCTTTGAAAAGACAGACTACATCCTCGATCTGCATATTATTCACGACGGCGGCAAGCTGGTCCGTTCCTTCGGTTATCCTGCCCGCGCGCCGGTCAGTGACTACCATGTTGCTGTCGACCGTCGTAAAGTTACAGCGAAACGCGACATCACCATGCTTTACATCCATACCGATACCGGCAGCCTCGAACGGTCCTCTACCCGTGTAGTGTATATAAGGATCATAACCGAGGATAGCGAGGTGCGAGGTATCACTTCCGGCTCTCACTCCCGGGGCTATCGGGTCCATCAACCCGCACTCTCCCTCAGCCGCAAGCCTGTCCAGGTTCGGTTTTTCCGCCACTTCAAGTGGTGTCTTATTCCCCAGTTCGGGTATGGGCCTGTCCCCCAGCCCATCTCCGATAAGTAAAATCGCTTTTGGTCCTTCCATCCTGTTCCTCCTGAATTCCTTCTTATCTCACAAGTCCCGCTGCTGGTATCGAACGCCGTTCACCTGCCGGCAGATCGACAATCAGGCTGCCGTTTTCATCTATGCCCGCCGCGATGCCTTCTATACACTCACCTCCGGCGGTTATAGTTACCTGCCTGCCGGTCGTGTTCTCAAGCTCACGCCAATCCTGCAGTGTCCGGGTAAAGCCTCTGGCACGGTAGACACCGTACGCAATATCCAATTCTTCCAAAAATGACTTCAGAATGCAGTCCGTATCTATCGGTCTTCCCAGTTCCAGAGCAGCGCTGGTTGCTTTAGACGCTATCTCTTCCGACAACTCTGTCCAATTGACATTTATCCCGACACCGAGAATTGCCGCGCCCTTCGCTGTCTCCACGATCATACCCGATATCTTCCTGTCCCGGACACGGACATCATTCGGCCACTTGATAGCGGCATCAAGCCCGCACGAGTCCCGAAGCGCCACAGCAACGGCAATGGCTGCAACAAACGCAAGTTCGCCCATCCTGTCAAGTGGAAGATTGGGTCTGAGGATGACCGATACAAGCAGGTTCAGCCCCGGTGGAGAGAACCATGCTCTTCCCCGGCTGCCCCGTCCCATCGTCTGCTCCAGGGCAACCACAACCGTTCCTTCAGCCGCGCCGTCTTCGGCCAGTTTACGGGCTGTATCGTTAGTGGAGCTTACGGTATCGTATCGGTAGACCACCGTACCGATCATTTTTCGAAGTCCATCCCTATATCGAGAGCCTTGACCGAATGAGTCAGCGCACCGACGGATATAATATCGACACCGGTCGCTGCAATTTCAGCGATAGTGTCCTCATTCACACCGCCGGAGGCTTCGAGAACGGCTCTCCCGGAGGTAATCTCCACTGCCCGGCGCATCGTCTCGACGTCCATATTGTCCAGCATGATAATATCGGCACCGGCAGCGATTGCTTCCCTGAGTTCGTCGAGGTTTCGGACCTCTACTTCGATCTTAAGCGTGTGCGGCGCATTCATTCTGGCCGATTCCACGGCGTTTGTGATGCCGCCCGCAGCCACGATGTGATTGTCCTTGATTAAAATACCGTCAGAGAGCCCGAACCGGTGGTTTCTCCCGCCTCCCACTCGGACTGCGTACTTCTCCAGCACTCTCAGGCCAGGGGTTGTCTTTCTGGTATCGACCACGCTCGCACGAGTGCCTCGAACAAGCTCGACAAACCCGGCTGTCCTGGTGGCGATACCGGAGAGCCGCTGCAGGAAGTTCAGTGCAACCCGCTCTCCCGATAGAAGTGACCTGCTGCGGCCCTCTATTACAGCAAGCGGCTGGCCGCCCGTGACCCTGTCACCATCGGCGGCCTTTCTTTCGAACCTCAAGATGGGATCGACGGCGGTGAACACCATCGACGCCACATCCATACCTGCAACAATGCCATCCTCTCGCGCAGAGATGACCGCGCGAGACATAGCCTGCTCCGGTACGGTAAGTATCGTAGTAATATCCCCGGAACCAATGTCCTCTTCGAGAGTCGACTCGACTATCGCTCGAAGAAATATGGCATCAGCAAGTATCATCATACTATCTCTATGGCATAGCCTCGCCACTGGCCGAAATCTTCCTGAATGTCCTCTCGACATCCTTCAGCGCAGGCTCGGATATGGTCAGCTTGGCATCCTTACGGGCCTTCTCAAGCATCTTGTTATAGTCCGTCGCGTCCTTCATTACAAGCTGCCCATGGATAAGAGGTTTTGCTTCCTCAAACGTAATTTTGACAGCCGGTACATTGTCGCCAGGGACCATTACCAACCACTGCTCCGAACTGCCCATACCGCCGATAGATATTGGTTTAGTCGGCTTGCCCTTCTGTGTTCCGAAGAGCGCTGTGGTTATTTCCTCCGGAAGGCCTGTTCCTTCTTTGGGAATCGCCTGATGCTCTACCTTAAGACCATCCTCGGCAGCGACTTTCTGAATGGTGGTGCCGGACGCTATTTTTTTGACGGCACTGTCAGCAGCAGCCTTACTCTGGAAAATAACTATATCCGCCTTGACCCGTTCAGGGATGGAAAATGCGGTATTTTTCTTCTGATCGTATTCCTTCTTGATATCCTCGTCCTTGATCTTGTTCTTCAAGGTCGTTTCAGCCAGGTTAATCTTTGCCTGCTCGATCATAAGACGGTGCTTGTATTCATCGAGTGTCAGACCCGATTCTTTTAGGTACTCGTCCAGATCCTCGACCTTCTTTATCGGAGCCAATCTCGCGTTTACCTGTTCGTCGGTCGGAGTAACCTTTTTCTCCGCTGCCAGACTGAGTATGAGTTCTTCATCGAGCATCTGCGACAACGAGGATGATACCTGGTCTTTGCTCATGGGATTGTTGCTCATAAATTTGACCAGCTCGTCACTGGTAATCTTATTACCGTTGATCTCTGCGAGTGAGGATGATCCCCCTCCGCTGCGCCCACAGCCGGAAAGGACCACTGCGGCTGCCACTGCCAGTATTACGAAGACTGATACATACCTTCTTAACAATAATTTGCTCCTCTCGAGTTATAGCATAACCTGCTGCACCAAAGCGGCAGCTTTGCTTTTGATGTTGTTACCTTTCCGATAGAATCTGCTATTTTTACTACGGTTGAACCACTAAAGAGTTTCAGCAACAGCCAATATACGATTGGTTGTTAACTAATCAGCCAAAAATCTATAGGAAAGTTACAAAGGAAATATTTCAACAATTATAGGGCTTGTCCTTCAACTGCGCAACTAATCACCTGAAAACCTGAAAACTGACGCTAAGGCTTTTTGATCCACGCCATGCACAACTGCGAATCGAGGTCCCAATCGTATTTTCCAGGGCTGCCCTCGTAAAGCAGCACGAAGGCATCATCCGTCTCGATCAGCGCAGGACCCCATATCGCTCCGCCGTCAGGGGACCCTTTCATGTTACATCCAAAAATCGGGTTTCCGGGATGCTGTTCCCAGCTTATCATGTCTTTTGATCTTGCCAGGCCGAAATAATCCGGCTCATCCGCAAGATATGAGCTGCCGGCATACATCATATATACATATTCTCCGGCGTCGTAGATTCGCATGGTAGCTATGGATAGGCTGGACCAACCGCCTTTCTGCATAAGACCAGTTACAGGCCTCTCTTCCGTCTTGAAACTCATCCCGTCAGTAGAGGCCGCAAGATACGGCAGGTATTTGCCGTCCGCACCTGCTATTTGATAGATCATATAGATCTTCCCGTCTCGCGCAATCACATCAGGAGCACGCCCGACCATCACCTGGCCAAGCTTGGTAAAATTGATCCCGTCGTCACTTACAGCAGCGCCTATACTGTCCGGACAGTCTTCGCCAATTGCAGAATAATAAAGCTGAACCTGCCCGTTATATACCGTAACGGCAGGATCGAGCGCCTCTTTCGCATCGAACTCGCCGGGTTTGCCGCAGTCTACAGCGACTGAGCGCTCGAAAAGATCCCGTATTTCCAACCTACCGGGACCTATCTCCAGGACTTCCGCAGCAACGATCCTGTCGTGAAGCTCCCCTGGGCGATCCGACAGTTCGCCGTTCCCGCGGTAGTAAAGAAGCAGCTTTCCGCCGAGCTTCAGAAAATGCGGATTGGCTGTCCACCTTTTCTTCCATATCTTCGCACCTGGAGGGATTATGGGGTTTTCCGGATGACGGACCCAAGACAGGCAGTTATTTCTATAATCATCGCTAAATAAGTTCCAGAACCTTTCGTTCATTCTTTCTTGTCCTCTACAAAAGCATTGTCCCACGTGAAATCTGTTTCGGATATATCATAAAGCCTGAGGCTGCAGGAAGACAAGGGTGAAAGAGAGGATTTACGGTACAAAACCCTGCCTTCAGGGTAAGTAAAATACCAAAAGAAACCTCGGCCCGCGATCCCGGGCAACATACAGGAGAACAAAGGTATGAAGGCAATCACGATTATCGCAGCATTTCTAATGGTACTGGTATCAGGCGGTGCGATCTATGCCCAATACGGGCAGCAATACCCTCCACAGACAGGAATTGTCGCCCCACCCCCACCCGCTCAGACACAGATTCCATCGGGACAGATAGGCGCAGGCCATGAAGTCGGAATGTCCGATATGATGAGCATGATGAGTATGATGGGGTCGATGATGCACCCGGCAATAGCGGTCGATGACAACGCCGTATATGTCGTGCAGGGCAACCGGATATTCAAACTGAATAAAACCACTCTTAAAGTACTCGCTGTTACCACCCTCCCCATGCCGGAAAGTATGACGAAGATGGGCGGGATGAAAGAAATGAAAGGAATGAAGGGAACGCCGGAAGCGGGAATAACCGGCCGGGGACCATCGACGATGAGACCGGAGATGGAACAGACTATGGAGCAGATGCGCCAGATGCAGCCATCCCAATTCGAGCAGAGATTCCTTCAGAACATGATCCGACACCATCAGGGCGCGATAGAGATGTCGCAACTGGCGCTTACCAAAGCGACGCACCCCGAACTGCGCCAATTTGCAGAAAAAGTAATAAACGATCAGAAGCGTGAACAGCAGCAATTTGCCTCCTGGTTGAAGAACTGGTATCAGGCTTCCGCTGTAAGACAGCAGACTCCGATGGATGCTCAAATGACGGCGCAATTAAGGAAATTGAACGGCCGCAGCTTCGAAATCCGGTACATGCAGGATATGATTATTCACCACTCCGAGGCAGTGCAGATGGCAAGCGATGCGGAACAGAAGGCTATGCACCCTGGAGTGAAGGATGTAGCATTAAAAATAATAACGGAGCAATCCCAGGAGATCACCCAGTTGCAAAACTGGCTCGCTTCATGGTACGGAGTCGATGCCGCAGGAAACTGATTTTATTATAGAGTTTCAGAAGATAGAGTAACAGCCTTACAGTTATATAACCAGTTCCAGATGCTGTTGTATCTGTTGATTTTACACTTACAGCCAAAAATCTATAGATAAGTTTCTGAAGTGCCAAAAATCTATAGATAAGTTTCTAAAGTACCGAAAATCCATAGGTTATGCGGCCAGGGGGCGCTGTTTTGGCAAAAACGCGCCCCAATTATTCGAATACACCTCTCTATGTTCGCCCCGCATGCTCTCTCTACGGAGTTTTGACGGTTGATGCAACAAGTAAGCAATCATTTCAGCCAAAACTCTAGCTTTAGCAGTAGGTAATCTGTTATCATGCGTAGTTGTAACTGGAAACTCGTAAAGGTGTGGTTTAAAAATGTCTGAAGTAGAAAAGTCAACATGGAAAACGAAAGTCGGGCTTGCTGAGATGCTCAAAGGCGGCGTCATAATGGACGTCACCACAGCGGAGCAGGCAAAAATAGCCGAAGATGCCGGCGCAGTCGCTGTAATGGCACTTGAACGAGTACCATCGGACATCCGTAAAGACGGCGGTGTAGCCCGAATGGCGGACCCGACCAAGATTATAGAGATTATGTCCGCGGTAAGCATACCTGTTATGGCAAAAGCAAGGATCGGGCATTTTGTCGAAGCTCAGATACTTGAAGCGCTCGGCGTGGACTATATAGATGAGTCCGAAGTGCTCACCCCGGCAGACGAGATGTATCATATCGACAAGCATAAGTTTAACGTGCCGTTCGTCTGCGGCTGCAGAGACCTCGGTGAAGCACTGAGAAGGATCGGCGAAGGCGCGGCGATGATGCGGACCAAGGGAGAAGCGGGTTCCGGCAATATCGTCGAGGCTGTCAGGCACATGCGCTCCGTTATGAGCGAAATCCGCCGGATTCAGGGAATGTCCGAGGAAGAACTCATGACCACCGCAAAGAACCTTGGCGCGCCGTACGACCTCGTAGTAGAGATACACAACACCGGACGGCTTCCTGTCCCGAATTTCTCAGCGGGAGGCATTGCCACACCTGCTGACGCAGCGCTTATGATGCAACTCGGCGCTGAAGCCGTATTTGTCGGCTCAGGTATCTTCAAATCTGAAGACCCAGCGCCAAGAGCAAAGGCCATCGTCGACGCTACGACGAATTATGACAAGCCTGAAGTGCTCGCAGAACTCTCAAAGGGTCTGGGCAGCGCAATGCCTGGGCTCGATATCCGGCAACTCGATGAAAAGGACCTTATGTCGACTCGTGGCTGGTAATAACATCTATAAAAAGTTGAAAGTCGGAGTCCTGGCGCTCCAGGGTGATTTTGCCAAGCATATCGAATCCCTGGAGCGCCTTGGTGTTCACGCCGCTTCCGTCAGAACGCCTGAAGAGATAAACAAGCTGGATGGTTTGATTATCCCCGGAGGCGAAAGCACGACTGTCGGGAAACTGATGACAAGGTTCGGCGTCGACAAGGCAATAATCAAACGTGTTTCTGAAGGTATGTGCGTCTTCGGGACATGCACGGGCATGATCCTGCTCGCACGCAACATCGAGGGAAGCGAACAGCCCAGGCTCGGGCTTATGGACATCACTGTCCGGCGAAACGCATTCGGCCGCCAGGTCGATAGCTTTGAGACTGATCTTGATATTCCGGCAGTCGATAAAGAACCTTTCCACGCGATATTCATTCGTGCGCCGTTCGCCATCAGTGCCGGCAGTGGTGTGAAAGTGCTGGCTAAGGTGGATGACGAACGCCTCGTCTTTATGCATGAAGGAAACTGCCTTGCGGCAGCGTTTCACCCCGAACTGACGGATGATACAAGGATCCATCGCTATTTTCTTGACATGGCTGCATCGGTTCGTCCGTAAAACCCCCGCCTCGCCTATTGAGTTTCAGTCAATACCTGGTAATATTACTGGAATATGCCGATAATACCTACAGAGTTTCGGACGATGATCTTGAATTCGAGGTTTTGTTCTCGAACAAAGACTTCTCTGCAATATGCGATCTTGTAACATAATTGCCTGAAACTCAATAGGTACAAATGAATAATTGCATCTTTTTTTATTACCAGACCCGGATGTATTGACATCTTCTAGCAGTCGTGCTATATTTCAATTGTATGTTAACTGCAATTCAACCGGTTAACTTGTGTGGTTTTACTTGTGGGTGGGTAAACTCATTCAGAATTAGGCTGGCCAACCGGAAAACCGGGAAGGTCAATAAAGATCCGGCTTAAGAACGGACGCAGGGAAGGGAATGCAGTGAAAGGTGCAAGAGGGTTTACACTTGCAGAGTTGCTCGTTGTCATAGCTATTATAGCTGTGCTTGCGGGTATGCTTTTTCCTGTCATCCGCCAAGCTCAGGATACGGTCCGAATGCGGACTTGTAGTTCCAACCTCAGACAGCTTGGCAGCGCCTTTTCTATGTACCTCGATGATAACTACGGTTTTGCTATCCCCGGCCCATGCACGAATGAGTGGCAGCTTTGCCCTGACCCGTTGTTTAAATACTGCAAAGAAAGCAAAACAGACGCTAAAGGCAACCCCAATAGGATCTGGATTTGTCCGGGAGACCGTGGTTATGGACAGGAATCTCCGAAGTGGCGGCTTTACGGGTCTTTTTCCAGCTATTATTATCCCTTCGGCGCTTATCTAGCCAGTTACGGGAACACGGATGTCCTCTGGGGATCCACTTCTGTTTATACTCCGCGAAGACCGGAGCAATGGGCGAGACCAAGTAGAGATCTACTGCTTTGCGATCTTTCCACGGGGTTCCACAGGGGCAGAAAAGTCGAGTCCGGCACGGATAATACAGTCAAGTGCGTCAACTTCCTGATGCTCGATATGCATGTCGTTCAGGGTACTTCAGCAGACAGAATCCAAAAGCTGCCATACTACGCTATCGTTTACGATAACCCGTATTCGACGATGTATAACCCTGCGAAAACAATTACTACGACATCGAATCAATAGCCATAATAAACTTTTAGATCGAGTAGGTGAGGCCGTCACCGACCTCACCTCTCACACCACCGTACGTGCCGTTCAGCATACGGCGGTTCACGAGAATCAAGCGAAGCTCTGATGTGTATAGAGCAAGCTTACAAGTCCCTGTC
>JBDKSP010000108.1:0-24479 GCA_039680575.1 Armatimonadota bacterium | reverse complement strand
TGATTAATTAACGGCCAATCATATATTGTCTGTTGCCGAAAATCTTCCGGAAGAGTTTCAGGTATAAGTGTAAAATCAACAGATAAAGCTACATCAGAGAACTTTTATATAGCTGTAAGGCTGTTACGTTATCTCCTGAAACTCTGTAGATGCGTTCGCCCTAAGGCTGCTGGAGGATAAATGCTGGATGATAAGAGTTCAGTGTCCCACCCGGCGCGCCGAGTTATCGAAAAACTAGCACGCTACGCCGTGTTAGTTAGGAGAGTTGATGAGTACAACGTCATTCCATAGATTCAGGGTAATGTATAATTCTCATTGAGAGCGAACCGTTACGCTAGAGAGGATGGAGGACAGACAGCCGGACCCTTTTAGGGTCAAATGCCGGCAAGCCGCTGCGGAACGCTCGCTGTCCGCCCTCCAAGAACACCTTTACCCGCGACAGGAGGAGCATAAACTAGCAGGGTGGCTGACCGAGGCACTTGATCGCCAGCAAAACGATGTCATCACGCAGGCGTCCGCCCGCGAACTCCCGGACCGCGCGGTGTATCTGTTCCACCATTCGAGAGGGCCTGAGATCCTGATACTTGCGCACTAGCTCGATAACGCCGTCGATCCCAAGAAACTCGCCGTCTCTTGAGGCTTCCGTAATGCCGTCCGTATAGAGAAGGAACACCGATTCTTCTTCCAGCTTATAGGAGTATTCATTGTAATTCGCATCGGGTGCCACTCCAAGCGCAAGTCCTCCGATCATATCGTTCAGTGCCCGGACGCTGCTTTTCGTCGCCAGAACAGGCGGTTCGTGCCCAGCGCTGCCGCAAACGATACTGCGTGACTGCTGATCCACGACTCCGTAGAACAAGGTGATAAAAAAACCGCTTTCGGCATAGCGGTAAAAGGAAGCGTTCAGCCGCGTCAGGACGGAGGCAGGAGAGGGCTGCTCCACTGCATAGGCGCGAAGCATATATTTAGCCATGGCCGTGTAAGTCGCGGCTTTCAGCCCTTTTCCGGAGACATCACAGACCACAACCCCCAGTCTGCCGTCCGGCATGGGGATCAGATCGTAAAAGTCTCCGCCTATTGCCGCTTCTTCGAGTGCAGCCTGGTATTTCACCCCTATATCCAGGTTGGGTATCTCCGGTTTTGCCACCTGCAGCAGGCTTGTCTGAAATGTCTGGGCGATATTTCTCTGGTGCTGGAATGCTTCAGCATTTCCGAGCGCAATTGCGGCATGTCCGGCAAACCATTCGAGCAATTCGCGAGTGGCGCTTTTGAAGAAGTCCGGGGTCCGGGAGTATACTTCTATAACCCCCGCCGACGCGCCTCCCAGGATGATCGGGGCAGAGATTACAGACCGGCTTGCAACTCCGCCAATTGTCACAGGCACAAGCTCATTGCCTCCTGAAACATCGCTGAAAATCTCCATTTTTCTGCTTTCCACTGCCCGCGCCGCAAGAGAACCTTCTGCGGAGACCTCCGAGCCTACAGCATAAGGCTCATCCAGGTGGTAGGACGCACGGACGACGAGCGTTTTGCGGTCTTCAGGGTTGATCATAAATACTGCCGCGCCATCGGCTTCGGTCATAGCGGCCGCAAGCTGCACTATTACCTGCAGCGTGCTTTCGAGGTCGAGCCCGCTGGATAGGACCTTGCCTATCTGGGAAAATGCCTCGCGCATCCGCTGTTCCGACCGAAGAGCCCTGTTGTAAAGCCTCGTATTTTCGATAATGACCACAGCGGTTTCCACGGCTGTAGCTGCAAACCTGAGGTCCATGCTGCTGAACGCCGAGGGAGACAGATCACCGAGCGCGAGAAAGCCGAATACAGACTTTCCTATCTTGATCGGCACGAAAAGGTGAGAGCGGCTCATTCCCAGCTTGAGTTTCGCGATAGGCTCCGCGCCGAATGACAAATCCGCGAGCAGCGCGGGAGGATAAGCCGCGAGGGTTTCGGCATGGAACCCTTTAATCTGCTGTTCGAACTCCGGCACCGGCTCATCATCCGGTCCCCTGGTAACTGTGATCCACCGTTTGTCGTCCGGGTCGAACACCGCAGCCACACCGTAGTCATAGTCTATGACGTTGTGGATCTGATCTATCAGTGTCCGAAGCGTGTCGCTGACATCCGAAGTCGCACGGAGATCAGCGGTAAGCCGGCTGAGCAGCGTAAGCTCAGCGACTCTCTGTCTCGCGCGTTCTACGGCTCCTACCGCGTTCTCCTGCGCGCTCAGACGACTGATATTGTGCGACGCCAGGCGTGAAAAGATACATGCGGCTTCAAGCAGACCGCAGGGTTCGGAAATCTCACGTTCTTTCCATCCCGCGGCGATCAGGCCAAACGCCTGCCTGTCCACAACGACCGGCACAAGGACGCACTGCGCTGCTCCAAGCCATTCGCTGCAGATGAACCTGTATTTACTATGCTCTTCGGACGTGCCACGCCACACTATGGCACAATCCGAAGTGTTACGGGGCTGCAGATTGCCGATACCCTCTTCCAGAATTACCTCTGGAGCATGCTGCGCAAGAGATGATGCCAGTCCGGGGTCGTCCGCGAAATATGCGCTCTTGACCTTTAGCCAGTTTCCTTCGATTATGCAGAATATGGCTCGGTCGAACCCAAATATCCTGCATATCTGTTCCGGAATCATGCGAAACAGCGCTTTCGAGCTTGTGGCCTCGTCCATTAACTCCGCAACCCTGGATAAATCCTGTAATAATGCAGCCATGGGCTATCGTCCTTGATCCGTTTGATCCTCGCCGGTTTTCTTCAGTCCAAGGAGCGACCGCAGCTTTTCCCTTCTCATCTGTTCACGCAGTTCCGGTTTCTCCTCAGGCTCCGCTGAAAGCACGGCCTTAACTTTTTCCACAAGATCGCTGATCTCGAAAGGTTTTGTTATATACTCGAACACCGGCATGCTCCAGCCCCTGAGCTGTTCGGATGTGCCTGCCCTTGTGGTGAGGAAGATTATCGGGATATTGGCTGTCCTGCTGTCGGTGAGAAGCCTTGTTGCGACCTCCCAACCGTCCATCAGCGGCAGCATAATATCAAGGAGGATCAGGTCCGGCGTGGTCCTCTTTGCCATAGCGACAGCCTCCTCGCCGTCTACAGCCACTTCGACTTTTATTCCCATATCGCCAAGGACGACCGTGAGCAGATCGACCGTCCATTGAGTATCATCCGCGACCAGAACAGTCTTCCCCGTTACATCCATATCACTACTCCACAAGAAGTAAAAGTACCGAAAAGACGTTATTTCTGAACAGCCGAAAACCTATGGATGTTTTTACCCATTAGTGCCTGAATAGGGAACAGAAAAAACAATCAGCTTTCGAACCGCGGAAGGTGGAGATCTGAAGCATCTACTCTTATGCTAAGAGTCTCCTGATAAAAATCCCTTGACGAACGCACGGTGACGCCGGGCGGCTCAATCGCGTATAATAGCTGAAGCATGGACAACATTTATCTAAGCGTCGTGATCCCGGCGTACAATGAAGAAAGAAACCTAGACGGCACGGTCCGCGGGATATGGGCGTATCTGCGGGACCTTGGGCTCACTTACGAAATACTGATTGTGAACGACGGCAGCCTGGATTCCACCAAGGATATTGCGAAAAAACTCTCGAATGAACTGTCGTTCGTCCGCATGATCGACTGCTCTTCGAACCAGGGCAAAGGTTCCGCCGTAAGGACCGGTATGTTGGAGGCATCCGGAGAACGCATCCTCTTTACGGATGCGGACCACGCGACTCCTATCCAGGAGCTCCCCGCGCTCATGTCCGCACTCGACGCAGGCTTCGAGGTTGCTATCGGCTCAAGGGCTGTAAGCGGCGCGGTCAGAGTCGTCCATCAACCGTTTTACAGGGAGATCGGGGGAAGAGCGCTGAACCTTTTTATCAGAATGTTTGCCGTTCCCGGCATAAGGGATACCCAATGCGGGTTCAAACTCTTTACGAGAGATGCCGCGCGCTCGATATTCTCCCGGTCTATCATCGAAAGGTTCAGTTTTGACGTAGAGGCGCTCTACCTTGCAGGACGCTTAGGATACAGGATTGCTGAACTGCCCATCCACTGGTCGCACCACGGCAATTCCCGCGTAAATCCACTTAGGGACGGGCTGAAGATGTTCTCTGACATTGCAAAAATCAGGTTTCACCGCTATAAGGGGTGTACGAAGTGATCGGTTACATCGCAGGAGCGGCAGCAGGGCTTCTGGCGGTATATTCCATATTCATCGAACGAAAAGCACTGGGGCTGACTCGGCTCGAACTGAGCTACAGCAGCCTTCCCGAATCGTTCGACGGCTTCACCATCCTCCATCTCTCCGACCTGCACATCGCCCACTGGTGGACAGTCGAACGGAAGATGGAAGAGATAGTGCGCGGGCTCGATGCGGACCTCCTGGCGATAACCGGCGACATAGCAGTGAGCGCAAAAGGCGCGCAATTGGTCAAAGAGTTTCTTGGCCGCGTGAGGCCCGGCCGTGAGACCTTCGCTGTCTACGGCAACACCGAGCATAAAGGGGATTTCGGCAGGCAGCGGAGAGAAGACCTTGTCTGGAACGGGCTCCACATACTGACGAACGAGCATGTAGTCATCGAACGAGACGGCGACAAGATCATCCTGGCCGGGGTAGACGACCCATTCGGACGGTATGATGACCTGTCCCGCGCGCTCGAAGGTGCTCCCGATGACAAGTTCAAAGTGCTTCTGGCACACGCTCCCAGTGTGGCGGGTGACGCAGCTGACGCGGGTATCGACCTGCTGCTTTCCGGTCATACGCACGGCGGCCAGATCAGGTTTCCGCTGATCGGAGCGGTTTATCCTCACATAAGAAAGTATAAACAGCTGGTAATGGGGCTCTTCGAAGGCCGGAGACTCAGCAAAATCCTGAAGCGTGATGCCGGTGAAATGAGAGTCTACGTCAGCCGTGGAATAGGCATCAGCAACCTGCCCATGAGGTTCCTCTGCCCTCCCGAAATCGTCCACATAACACTCCGCCGCGCGCGGGACTGAAGCCTGCGCAGGGTAATGCCGATAATCCCTTATAGGAATTGGAGGGCGCCCTATGGCAAAGAGGATTATGATAGTAGACGACAGCATGTACACCCGGCTCGAGCTGCGCAACCTGCTGCTTTCCCACGGATATTCCGTTGTAGGAGAGGCATCGAACGGAGAGGATGCCGTGGAAATGTACGATCGGATCAAACCCGATCTGGTCATAGTGGATGCACAGATGCCCGAGATGGACGGAGTATGTACCATCCGGCAGATCCGCTTGCTTGACCCGAACGCGTTATTGATGGTCTGCGCGAGTTCCGGAGAGAGAGGAATCGCTATGGAGGCGATGAGCGCCGGCGCTGTCGATTTATGCGTCAAACCTTTCGTAGAAAGAGCTATCACAAGCGCTATCCGCCGCGCCCTGGCCGGGTTTGTTCGATAGTCCGCATTACTTACTCGCCACATCAACCGCCAAAACTCTGTAGGATTTTATATTTTAGGCAGCTTCCTGAAACCCCGTTTCAGGTTGAGGAATTCTTCGTTTGTAGGCTCTGACCCAGGTAGTCGGGTACCATACCACCCTTTTTCCCACGGCGAGCCTGTGCCAGTGCGCCCGTCTGAAGTGGCCTTGGACTTCGGTCGTCCGAGGTTTGGGTTCCCCCGGTCTCCGGCGGATTATACGTTTCTTCGGTCCGCTCGCAGCCTGGAATGTATAGTATCCTGAAAGCGCCAGCTTTCTTTCGGGCCGCAGGTTGTGGCGTATAGCAATCATGTTAGGCGCGGTCACATATCCCGCAAGCCAGTAAAGCAGGCTAACGACCCTATTTTCCGCTTCCGGCAGGTCCCTGCCGGGAGTAAAGCTGAAATCGTACCTCGGCAGCGCTGTGGCACGCCGTTCGTCGAACCATACCCGGACTTTATATTGAAATTCATCGGCTTCTGAGACAAGTATGCCGCGTACACCCTCTCCACGCTCACCGGGAAGCTCTACTGGAGCGTCGAACTGGATAAATACCGTCTCGAACGGCAGTTGAAACTCCTGCTTCAGGTCTTCAGGCGCTTCGCCGTTCTCCACGAGGTGCTCGGCCACATCGCTTCTGATTATGAAGAGCTCGGCAGAGCACAACTCTGCTTCTATCTCCGAAGTATCGACGCCAACCAGCCCAGGGAGCGCCATTTCTGCAGCTTTTGTAGCTTCTCCAAATCTTTTAAGAAGCCTCTCGAACCATATAGTCCTTGCTTGCATTTTTTTACTCGCTCTGCTCATCTTCTGTTAATATTATACCCATATGTAGTGAACAGAATGGATTGGTGGAGATTTATACAAGCTGCTCCTTCTCCTCTTGCGGGAGAAGGTTGGGATGAGGGGTATTCCGGCAGCGAAGCTGCCGATGGCCGCCACGGAGGACGGCCACTACTTCTGTTCCCCATTTTTTATGCTGCGGAAATAGCGGATTTAGGATAATTGTGCAATATGCACAGAATCAATTCCCGCAGCAACAGAAATTGGCGGATGTCGTGCTTCTCCCCGTGGTCCGGTAGGTCCACGGGGTTGGACGAACTGCGGTCCCGAAGCATACAAGTAGTAGATGCTGTAAGTCTCCACCATTCGCTTTAGTCCGTTAAATCCGCGTAATTCGCGTTTCAAAAATGAGTATGTCGATAGAAAAGCGGAAGCTGGCGCTTCCGCACTCCAAAGAGATTGGCGGAGATTTGCAGTATAAGAGTAAATGCTTTAAATTTCCACCTTCCGCGTTTCCCATTATTCCGCGTCTCCGCGGTTCGAAAGCTGATAGCTGACAACTACCCTGTCAGCTTTTCCCCCAATTCCCCTTTTTCGAGCCGGATTACGGGTGTGGGGCGACGGACATAGCGTGGGACAAGGCCAAAGAGGTCGTCGGTGTCGTTTTTCATCAGCCGGTCGACACCGAGCCTTGCCAGAATAGACGGGCGCGGTGTGTTGAACCACTCAGGGAGGATACTCCCCTCGCCAAATGCTGACGCGAGAACTTCGCGGTTTCTCTCCGCTCCATCGCCGCAAAAGACGACCGAACTCTCCTTTTCGGCAACCTCGATCATCTCTTCTACCGTCGATGCGGTATCTTCGACAGTTTTCAGGAGTTTTCCGTCTTCCCATCTGTAAAACGCCCAGAATACATCGCCGGGTCTTGCGTGGATTAAGGTCGCAACAGACCTCGGGCAAGCGGCAGATGCTCCCTCAGCGAGCACATCCAGAGTCGGCACACCGGCTACCGGCTTACCGAGTACCTGTGCAATAGACTTCGCCGTAGTCATTCCGATTCGAAGCCCCGTAAACGACCCCGGTCCAAGAGAGATGATGATCCCGTCCAGTTCAGCCCTGCTTTTACCGGTGTCTGCCAGAACCCTGTCTATATTAGGGACCAGGCGCTTCAAGAGGTCCATTTTCTGCCGGAAGCTGAGCTCCGCTAAAATATTCGATTCCGTTGCGAGCGCAAGCCCCGCAATGTCGCCTGATGTATCAATCGCAAGCGCGAGCATTACTTACCACCAATTCTATAATTTCATTCAACCGCTCGGATGTGGCTCCGATCCGTATTTCCCTCCGGTCATCATCCGTGTATCCGAGGTTTATCTCTATCCGCTCAGCCGGAAGGAGTTTTGGCGCGCGGTCCGCCCACTCGATTACCACTATCCCGTCACCGTAGAGGTATTCTTCCAGTCCAAGGAACTCGATGTCTTCGTCCCCGGTCAATCTGTAAAGATCGACATGGTAGAAAGGCACTCTTCCGGCATGTTCATGGATGAGCGTGAATGTGGGGCTGTGTATCTCGGCGTCCACACCGGCTCCGAGCGCGATACCCTTAGTCATAGTCGTTTTACCCGCTCCGAGATCGCCATAGAGCGCGATTACATCCCCTGACCCGAGCCGCGAGCCCAGCGCTTCCCCGAAAGCCATCGTCTCCTCAGCGTTATCTGTACATATAGTAAACATGTCTCCACCAGTTTGGAAAGAACTCATATTGATTTTATCATTTGTACGGCAAAAGCAGCGGGGTAACCCGCTGCCTTATGCCGGATCGGTATTCAGTTATTCTGTCGAGCAATATCTGCTTCTTCCACACTATTATGCGTATCTACCATGCAATTATTATCAGACTCCATATCCAGCTCTATCAGATGTTCTGTTATTTTACTGTGGTCATGGCGGTGATGGATGTCCGGCGCATGTGGATGCGTATGCACCAGGAGTTCGTGTTTATGTTTGTGCGAGTGCGCTCCATGACCACAATAACCGTCTTCATGAGTATGGTTATGATGAAGGTCATCGTGGCGGTGGCGGTGTTCATGTTCCATTGGAAGATGCTTATGGACGTGGCAGTGATTCTCACCCAGCAGGAGAATAGCTCCTGCAATCATAAGCGGTACTGACAGCAAAAACGGTATGTTCGGCATTTCGCGGAATAGGATGAACGAGAGTATCGCCCCTATAAACGGCGCCGTACCGAAGTAGGCGCTTGTCCTTCCCGCTCCGAGACTGCGCATCGCAAGTACGGACAACATGATGCACATTCCGTAGCTTACGCTGCCGATCAGCAATGCCACGAGGATAATCGGTATGCTGGGAAAGCTCCGTCCCAGGACCATGGACAGGAGCAGTGTAAAAGTACCGGCGCACAGTCCCTTTATGGTAACGATCTTGAGCGGGTCTTTGGCGGAGATATTCCTGATCAGATTATTGTTCAGTCCCCAGAGCGCACAGGCTACAATTACGCCAAGAGCACCGATCGAAATACCCCATCCGCCCGAAGTGTCAAGAGAAAGGAGTATGCCTGCGCCGGTAATGAAGGCTATTGCGGTCCATATCCGCCGTCCCGCAGCCTCCTGAAAGAGCAATGAAGCAATAAGTATCGTGGCGACTCCTTCGAAATTGAACAGCATCGAGGCTGTTGCCGCGGGAGTAACTTTGAGGCTGACCATGAGAATGATTGGAGCGACCACGCCGCCTGCGACAGTGGCTCCGACGAGCCATGGGATGTCCGCCCTCTCAAGCGGAGCTTCTGCTTCATCACACTTCTGTCCGATACATCTTAAAAACATAAACAGCAGGGAGCCGATGCCGCTGCCGATGTACAAAAGTGCTGCCAGGGGAAGAGGATCCACTTTTCCGAGCAAAATCTTCGAAAAAGGCGTGCTCGCGCTGAAGAGCGCAGCAGCCAGGATAGCCTGCAGCGTGGCCTTAACAAAGGATCTGGATTTTATCAATGAACAGTCCTCGCCAATTGTTCCAAATGCACCGCGAGGATGGCAATGTCCGCGGGAGTAACTCCCGGAATACGGGATGCCTGGCCGAGTGTGAGCGGCTTCACCCTCGAAAGTTTGTCCTTAGCCTCACATGAAAGCGCTCTTATGGAACTAAAATCAATATTCTCCGGCACCGGCTTGACCTCAAGCCTCCGGTTTCTTTCGACTTGCGCGAGCTCCCGGTCGATATAACCCTGATATTTGACCGAAAGCTCCACTTGTTCCGCCGCATCCGGCTCCAACCTGCCGTTGCTTGATGCGCGGATTATGTCCTGATACGATACTTCGGGTCTTCTGAGAATTTCTTCAAGGCTTGCAGGCCTGCCAAGAGATTCTACACCTATCAAGTCGAGTTTGTCACTCTCATTCGGCTTGATATACGTGCTCGCAAGTCTCGTAAGCTCTCGATTTATGGATCCACTCTTGCGGTTGAGTGCATCCCACCGCTCATCACCTGTGAGCCCGAGCTCTCTTGCGAGCGGAGTCAGCCTGAGGTCAGCGTTATCCTGTCTGAGAAGCAGCCTGTACTCCGCGCGGGAGGTTAGGAGCCTGTACGGGTCGAGAACGCCTTTCGTCACCAGGTCGTCGATCATCACCCCGATGTAGCCGAGATTCCTGGGGATTATTACGGCATCTCTCCCCTGCACCTTCATTGCGGCGTTGATTCCTGCCATAAGCCCCTGCGCGGCGGCCTCTTCGTAGCCTGAAGTCCCGTTCAACTGGCCGGCGAAAAAGAGTCCTTCCACCGGTTTCGTCTCCAGGCTCGGTTTGAGTTGGGTCGGCTGCGCGAAATCGTATTCGATAGCGTAGCCGGAGCGGAGCATCTCCGCCTCTTCGAGACCGGGAATAGTTGCGATAAACTCGTGCTGGACATCCTCCGGCATGGAGGTGGACATCCCCTGAACATAGATCTCATCGGTGTCCCATCCCTCCTGTTCCAAAAAGACCTGGTGCCGCTCCCTGTTCGGGAACCTGACCACCTTGTCTTCGATTGAAGGGCAGTAGCGTGGACCGATGCCGTCTATCCGCCCGCCGTACATCGCCGAACGGCTGAGATTGGTTCGAATGACCTCATGCGTCCTCTCATTCGTGTATGTGAGCCAGCAGGGAAGAAGCCCTTCCCGCTTCACCTTAGGCGTCATAAACGAAAACGCCAGCGGTTCTGGGTCGGACGGCTGAATTTCGGTCTTGGAGAAGTCAATTGTGCGTTTGTCCAGCCGTGGAGTCGTGCCTGTTTTGAGCCTGCCGAGTTCGATTCCGGCCTCGCGGAGGCTTCCCGAAAGGGAGTTCGCTGGGGGTTCGCCGGCTCTTCCGGCTGGATAGCTGGTTTCTCCGATATGGATGAGCCCACGGAGAAAAGTCCCGGTAGTGACAACGACGGTCTTGCCTGATAACTCCTCGCCCCCGGCCAACTTGACTCCGATGATCCTTGAACTGCCGGAGGCCGACCGTTCGATAATCAACTCATCGACCAGCCCTTCTTTAAGCTCCAGGTTCGGCTGAGAGTCGATGACGCGCCGCATCTCCCGGCTGTAGAGCTTCTTGTCAGCCTGTGCCCGTATCGCCCTGACAGCAGGACCCTTGCCGGTATTAAGCATCCGAATATGTGTATATGTAGCATCGATAGCGAGACCCATCTGCCCGCCGAGCGCATCGATCTCTCTTACGAGATGACCCTTTGCAGGCCCGCCGATGGAACAGTTGCACGGCATAAGTGAGATTTTGTCCGTATCTATTGTGAGAAGAAGAGTCCTGCAGCCAAGCCTTGCCGCTGCAAGTGCAGCCTCACTCCCCGCGTGCCCCGCACCGATGATTATAACTTCATAGTAGTCCATACGTTATTATTATATCATGCGGAAACGGAGAATAAATAACAGGGAACTCATAATACGATGGTCCATACCTGTGGCATAACTAGCCGCAGGAAAGGAGTTGAATAACATAGAATAAATATGTGTTATTATTCGAATACCGGACTGCATTCAGAAAGGATAAGTAGGTTGATCTGAATGTGGGACTAGCCCGATGATGCCAGACAAATAAAAAGCGGCTTCATCATAAATTTGCTGATGAAGCCGCTCGTTTTACAGAGTTTTGGCAGTTGATGTAACGAGTATTGAATATTGTTTCAGCACTCGAAACTCTTTAGATGATATTTACCGTCCCAGAATGCCTTTCAGCTTCTTCAGCCCTTTTTTGACTTTATCTCCATCTTTGTCAGCAGGCTTGTCCGGGGTCTTGTTCGAATCATCCTCTTTAACCGTATTTTCCGCATCTTTCGCAGAGTTGGAGTCACTCGACTTGATGCTCTCTTCATCCAAATTTCCGCCCATCGGACCGGAAAGCGTCGCGGTTGCGGTCGATCTCACTACTATCTGCGTTTCAATCCCATCCTTCTGCTGTATGGTATCGTTGCCATAAGCTGTAACCATCAGCATCGGAGCTTGGGTGCTTTCAAATATACCCGCAGGGATGTAACATGTCGTAGTGGCCGCCGGAAGGAGTATTCCCGAATCCAGATACTTCTTCATATCGGCCTTGCTTATTGCGCCTTGGTAGACATTCCCCTGCATATCCGGGTCTGCACTCGATGTCCAGGTAATTATGACCTTATCACTTGAGCTGAACGCAGTAACCAGGTAAGCCGCGGCATTCGGGACGGCGTCCCACTGAACTTTGATCGATTTCGCCAGGTCGGCGCCATTGTTCAGGCTGGTCAGGTTGATCGGGTCAAGGAAGTTCTGTGACGCCTCCATAGAGAAGGATGTCACTCCGCAATAGTTGGTGGTCAGCGTATAACCGCCCGGAGTCGCTGCATTCTTGTCGAGTTTTTTGAAATCCTGTCCCGGCCAGTAAGCATGAGACCTGTCCGCCTCTTTTTCGATGTTCTTCTGGACTTGTTTCATCTTCTCCGGTGACATAAATGCGGCATTTTTAACATCGGCTGAAGTTATGACCTTCGGCTGCCCAGGCAGGACCTTTTCCGAGCTCTTCCAGTAGAGCTTCATGGTAAAATCAGGCATATTCGCCTGCTCATCCTTACCTTCGGTCGTGATCTTTTCTTCTGTTTTCCCAGGCAGATCGATGGTCAACTTCACTTTGGGTCCCAGTTTGAGCCCTTCAGGGATCATTGCCTCGGCCTTCGATTGCGCATCGACTTTTTTGTCACTCATCAGGTTCATCGTGAGGGTCCTCATCGGTCCGCTGAACCCGGCAGTATCCATACCCGGAATATTGGGAATATCGGACATCCCCGGCATGAACATTCTTGACGTCAAGACCGTAACTACAAAAACAGTGTTAAATCCCAAATCCTATTCCTCCATAAAGCAAAAAATATCCCGATGTAATTATCTGCATCGGGACTAGAAAACTCTACTTTAATATTTTTATTTTCGGAGTGGGATCGGGCTCTCTCGGATAGACGCCGTCACCGGCTTCTATGTCGGAAAAATCGAACCCCAGTTCCATCTTGACCGATACCTGGACCTCGGTCCCTGCCGTAAGCGCGACGCCTTTAGCCACAGGCTTTGGTGCAACCACATTCTTTTCTTCGTCCCAGAGCGGCTTTTTGATCCACACCAGCGTATTTACCGCGAGAGGATATTTCGCGGTTACATTTACGAGCATGTCCTTTTTTTTCTTGGCCATGACATCGCCCAACCTGTCCGGCTGGTCCTGGAACTTCAGTTCCATAACCTCCGGTTTCACTCCAAGCTTCACACACTCTTCAGTCAGATATTTCACCCTGTCTCCGATCTCCGGGTGGGTGGAGAGTATTTTGGGCGGCTTATTGCCTTCTTCATTTTCCATCCGCTGGAGCTTCTTCAGTGCCGTCACAAGCCCCGCCGGGGTCTGACCCGCAGCCGTGGTCAAGTCGACAGCCATCATATCGGCCTCTTTTTCGCGTTTCCGGGAGAATTTAAGGGTGTACAGAGTATTTGCAAGGTCGGCTGCATCCCACCAATTGCCGCGCGCGCCGGTTATGATCATAACCGCAGTTGTCCACAGGCTTCTTCTCTGCATCTCGCTCATTGTATCGATAGCATGGCGTTTATCGATGTGGGATATTTCATGCGCAAGTATTCCGATGCGCTCATCACGGGTCATTATCCTCCACATCCGCTCGGAAAAGTATACCGGGCCGCCGGGAAGGGAAAACGCATCAAGTTCAGGTTTGCCTTTTGTTTCCTCTTTGATGATCTTGAAGGTATATGGCAGCTCTTTTCGCTTTACGTAAGGGGTAAGAAGTTTACCAAGGCTATCGATCTCCTTCAACCACTCTTTGTTCTCCGTGACAGGAAACTCTTTTTCGATCTCCTTGGCTGATTTCTGCCCGATTTCTATCTCGTCTTTGACCGTGGTCTTAGCCCAGGCCTGTTCCGAGGCAGCTGTCCCGAGAGTCAACATGAGAACGAACAAAAAAACCGCGTACCTGTATTTATGTATCATTGGCTTATCCTGAGTACTTAACATTTATTAATACGGGTATCTACCGCCCGATGTGGCAATGGTTCACTCTTAATGATAATTATACGTCAACCTGAACGGAAAGACATCACTATGAACGGCTAATACGTCACTCTGAATCTATGGATTTTCAGCTTGACTATTGCCGTAAATCTATAGCTGCATTATATCTACTTTTTGATTTACCCAATTATCTCTTTTTGAATATCAGCCACTGGCTGTCACGCATCCGGGTCAGAATATAGTCACCGGAAAGTTTCTTCCCAAAGAGCGTAAAATGGAGCTTGCCCAGGGTGCGTTCCGTGAGAGTGTAGGTTCCGCTGTCCCAGATGATGACCTTCCCCGCGCCGTACTGTCCTTCCGGGATCTCACCTTCAAAGTCGATGTAGTCGAGTTGATGGTCTTCGACCGGGACAGCCAGCCGTTTTATTCCCGGCTCCTCCGGGACGCCTTTTGGAACAGCCCAACTCTTCAACACTCCATCGAGTTCCAGCCTGAAGTCCCAATGCAGCCGGCTTGCATGATGCTCTTGAATTACAAATCTGGCCTGGTATGTCATACAGTCAAGTTCGTTAGTTTGAATGGGGATTCCTCTTAAGATAAACGCGAGCCGCAGGCTTTTCATACATCCTGCGGCTCACTGATTGACCGGCATTACTCACGATCAGTGAATACGGGCTATTCTGTTCGCAGTGCATCGGTCGGCACTATACTCCACTCCGTTTCGCCTGGCGGAAGCCAGTAAAGCTGGATGTAGGACCTGTCCTGGTCAGCGAAATATTGAGCTTCCAGTTTATACCACTTACTGCCTTCCAGTGTTATCTGCCCTTCGCTGGACAAGGGACCGGTATACCAGCCATCTATGACCATCTGCATATTACTGGAATCGTCCGACACCCAAAGACGGAACCCGTCGTCATATACTGCTTTGAACTGGTAAGCACCAGCTTTCTCACACTTGATGTAGCCGTTCCATATAACCCCATAATCGCTGCCGTTTTCGGTTGTTTCGTCGGTAACCATGCTGGGGTCGGGGGCTTTGCGTCCCCAGTCGAAGTTGATGTTCGCATCGATCCGTGTGAATACCACAGTGCCTTTTGAGAGGTCCGGGTGAGCGACATCATGGTCGTTCTGAACATAAGTAGCCGCAAGCCCGTTCGTGATTACAGGATCATCTGCGCCGTCTACAGTAATCGCAACGCTTTTGGTTACGGCAGGATTGTTGCCATCGCTTACAGACACGGTCACGGTGCAGCCATCAGCCGTGGATGGCGCCTTCCAGACAGCGGTGTTTCCGGTCGATGACTGGATCGATCCGCCGCTTGCTGACCATGAATAGGTAAGCTCGTCTCCATCCGGGTCGGTTGCTACTGCCGTCAGGTTGGATGTTTCGCCGGTCTTGACGGAATTCGGATCCGCAGTCAGGTCTGAAATGACCGGCGGTTCATTTACCTCCGGATCAGGAGGATCGGGTTCGTCGTCCTTATATACAGTAAAGCAGCACTTCGCCGAGACCGTATGGTTGTTGCCGTCGCTTACCTTGACTGTAACAATCGATGTGCAGGCGCTCTGAGGCGCAACATAGTCTGCACTCGGGCTGTTCCCCGTCACTTGACCATTATCCGTGCTCCAGGTGTAGGTCAGATTGTCTTTGTCGGGGTCGGTAGCCGCTACGACCAGAATCTGCGTTTTTCCCGCCTGGATGCGGATGGGAGACGCCGTGGTTCCCTGCGGTGACAGGCTCGTAATCGTGGGAGCTTCGTTGGTTCCCGAGTCATCCGATGGATCGATAGAGATGACTCCTCCGCTGCTGCCTCCGCCACTCCCGCCGCAGCCGGCGAGTAAAGCTATCCCAAGAATAGCAGCTAAAAGCAATTTGGCTGTTGTCACGACAGTATCACACTCCTTGTTAGAATTTACCGGCCAGCAAGAAGCCGTATTTTTGTAGCAGATAGGCTATACCCAGCCGCCTGTCCGGCAAAACACAATTAATTAATAACTATCGCCGCCAGAGCTGCAACACTGCATTAATTGTCGTCGTTTTGCTATATAATATGACCTGAGGTAAAAGATAAATTTCGATATTCTGGAATAATCACGAAACTTCGGGAACGCTGATACATAAATAGCGCAAGATTGACACTGTTCTACTGCTCGCCTATAATTGCCACGGTCAGTTCAGACACTATCATATCTGCGAATCACCCAAAAGAGACCGAAAGGGACCAATTCAATGTTGAAATCTCAGGAATTTAACGCGGAACAGGCTGCCGGTAAGCATTCCTTACTCAAGCTCGCGCTCGCGGTTATCGTCTCGCCAAAAGATGCGTTTGAGGAGATCCTGGACAGGCAACTTGTCATGGCCGGGATCATCATAGCCGTTATTGCAGCGCTGGTTTCAGACGGAATAGTGATTTATAACTTCTACTACCTGAAAGAAGGTTCGCTTTACCTTCTCGCAAATCCAGCCGGGACTGTTGGGCTGCTTCTGATAAACACATTAATCGTCTCCCAAATCGTAAAGTATCTGCAGGGAGAAGGGGATTTCATCAAGACGCTTACTGTCCTTGCCTGGGCTGACTGTGTTTTTATTCCCATCACGCTTGTTGGCCTGTACAAACCGCTTGCGCCAATTAGTACATTTGTATACATATGGGCGATGATCGTCTCCGTCATAGGCGTACAGCAGGCTAATAAGGTCTCGATATGGAAGGCGATAGGGGCATTTTTTGCTGCGCTTGCAGGGGAAATGATGCTGCTTTCATACGCTGTCAAGTATTATCTGAGTTCAGCGTATCCTGTGATTGCCACGAATATCCCTTCTCTTGCTGAGAGTACCATACCGAGCCAAGTTATGCTGTCCCTACTCGTTATTATTGCCTTGATTGTTGCCGCCAAAATGCTGCCGAGACTTGCAGGAGGCACCGGTTACCGGAACAGCTTGATCATTGCGCTTCTCGTCTTGAACCTGGCTGGGGCTGCAGCGCTCTTTGTATCGCTTCACAAGGTAGACCCGGTAATGGAGGTGGTAAGAGGCGCAAGAGCATATCAGGATGAAGACAGTCCAGACCCTGCCGAAGCCATAAAGCACTTTCAAAGGGAATTACTATATATTCCGGACGATTCTTATGTAAAACTCTATCTGGCTCATGCTTTTTCCGCGTCCGGGAGCTATGATAAGGCGCTTGCGCAGTATAATGAGATCGAAACATCGGTCAAGGCATTAAAAAGGCGTGACCTGCTGGCTGAGGCAGGTATCGGCACGGTCCACTATATGCAGGGTAAATATGATGATGCCCGTAAAGACTTCGAAAAAGCCAAAAAGGGCAATCGAGACTTTGCGGATGCTGACGCAAGGCTCGCGCTCGTATATCTGCGCCTTGGGAAGAACGGGGATGCGGTCAAATCCGCAAAAGCGGCAACAAAGGAAAAGTATGAGGGCACTCTTGCCTATATCGCGCTCGCACAGGCTTATACTTTAGAAGGAAACGCCAAGGAAGCAGACGACGCTATAAGTAAAGTAAAGGAAATCGATGAGGCACTGGCAGGCAGGATATCGTCGGGACCGGATGGTTGGAAAAAAGCCATCGAGCAGCTCACCCCGCTCGACCTACGCATGCCGCTCAAGCTGCCGGAGATAACGCAGCCGGTTAAAAAAGGGAACAGGGAATAGGAGACAGAATTCTGCTTGCTTGGCAGGGATTTGCAATCCCTGCCGGAGAGGCAAATGAGGCATCTCTGATGCCGGGTGTAAAAAGCTATAATTACACATCCGGGATCGCAGATCCCTCTTATGCCTGTCCGGGCTGCATTGTAAATACAGCCCGAGTGAGAGAGCAGAAACTGCCTGCTGAAAGGGCTGCAATTACACTCGTTTGATGAGTCACCAAGCTATACAAGCCTACTACCTGTTTTCGTGATAAAAAGCTTTACGGCTAAAGAAACGAAAGGCAAGAAATTGGAAGTAGCGAAACGGATAGAAGACCTGCGGAGGATAATCCCCGCAGCTAAACAAGAAGGGCGGACAGTCGGGCTGGTCCCGACGATGGGCGCGCTCCACGCGGGACATCTATCACTCATACAAAACTCTAAAGAGCACGGCGACTTCACCGTCGTCAGCGTCTTCGTCAACCCGACCCAGTTCGGCCCGAATGAAGACTACGCGCGTTATCCAAGACCTATCGAAGCGGATATCGAAAAATGCCGCGAGGCCGGAGTCGACGTGGTATTCGCTCCGAGTGTCGATGTGATGTACCCGGAGGGGTTCGGCACGTATGTCGATGTCGAAGGTGTCACGAGTATGCTGGAAGGGGCTGCAAGGCCGGGACACTTCCGTGGAGTCGCTACCGTGGTCCTCAAGCTCTTCGCGGCCGTCGAGCCGACACGCGCGTACTTCGGTATGAAGGACTATCAGCAGTTGAAGGTGATAGAAAAGATGGTCCGAGACCTGAATGTGAAGCTCGAAATCGTCCCGGCGCCGATTTTCAGAGAGCCGGACGGGCTTGCGATGTCCTCAAGGAACGCATATTTGAAACCGGAGGAGCGTCAGGCTGCGCTTGTTCTTTACCGTGCGCTGAACGCCGCAAAAGAAGCCGTAAAGAATGGGACTAAGGATTCCGCTGGCATATATCGCGCCGTATCGGATATAATCGAGGCTGAGCCGCTCGCGGAAATCGATTACGTTGCCGTAATCGATCCTGAAACGCTCGCTCCCATCGACAAGATGGTTGACAAAGTACTGGTCGCGCTTGCCGTTAGGATAGGCTCGGTCAGGTTAATAGATAACATGCTCATCGGAGGTAATAAATAGTTGAAAGTCGGGATTGTAGGCCTGCAGCAGACAGGAAAGACGACGCTTTTCAAGGCGATAACACAAGGCCAGGCGCCTGTAGACGAATACGGCGGGAAAGCCAACATCGGTGTCGTTGCGGTCCCCGATGAGCGGTTCGACTGGCTCGTAGAGACCAACCATCCAAAGAAGATCACCCCCGCCACGATAGAAGTGATCGACGGGGCGGCAAAGATAGGGGATGACCAGCGCGGCAGGTTCGGTTCTGACTTCTTCCAGGATGTCCGCGCGGCTGACGCGCTGATCCATATCGTCCGGGCGTTTACTAGCCCTGCGGGAGAAGCGCCGACCCCGGTAAAGGATGCCCGCGCGCTGAACGAAGAGCTGCTCCTGGCCGATCTTCAGTCGGTCGAAACACGGATTGCGAGAGTTGAGAAATCGCTCCATGGCACTAAGAAGGACGCGACTACTCCGCAGACGATGGAACGCGACTTTTTGAACCAGATCAAGGACGCGATGGAGGAGGGCAAGTCGCTTGCATCGCTCAATATGACCCCCGACCAGGAAAAAATGGTCCATGGCTACGATTTCATGTCGCAGAAACCACAGATAGTCGTAGCGAACATCACCGAGGACGAGATCGGGAACACTGAAAACGAGGCGGTCAAGGAGCTTCAGGCCTACTGCGACGAATCCGGCATACCTATGCTGGTTTTATCGGCAAAAGTCGAAGCAGAGGTCGCGGAACTCCCCGCAGAGGAGCAGAAAGAGTATCTCGAAGCACTGGGTTTGGAAAAACCGGCCAGATACCGGCTGATAAACGAGACATACAGCTCGCTCGGGCTTATTTCGTTCTACACCGCAGGCGAGCCGGAAGTGAAGGCCTACAGCATCACCAAGGGCACGACGGTCGTCGATGCTGCAGGAAAGATCCACAGCGACATCGCCCGCGGGTTCATCCGCGCAGAAGTCGGGCATTTCGACGACGTAAAAGCCGCCGGAGGATGGGACGAGGCCAAACGCGCCGGTAAAGTCGAGCTTTACATGAAGGACTACATCGTCCAAAACGGCGACATAATGTATATCAGGTTCAAAGTGTAAGCGGCAATGGGTACCAGGTGGTTTATCCTTAGGCAGAAGGACAATGATAGAAAATAATCAGATCAATGTGAAGGTTCTCACCTGGATGTGGGTCTAATCTATTAAAAGGAGGTTTGGTAGCATGACCCGTAATAGGTGGTTCGCAGTAGTTGTTTCTTTATTAATTCTGATCTGTTCTTGCCTTATTCTAAATCCTTTAGTTGGCTGCTGTTCAGCTGAAAATACAGCTTATACTCGCCTCACTGTCGATGAGGCAGAAAAGTTGGTGCAGGATTGGGTCAAAAAGAATAGAGACCGGTGCTATTGGCATAATCAGCCGAAACTAAAAGAGCTTACAACTGAGGATATTTGGCAGCAACTGCATGTACAGGTGTTCAAACTAAAGGATCATACGGAGAGTATCTCTGAAATCGATGCATACCTGGTCAAGAATGGAAAAGTTTATCCAATGTGCACCGGATTTGGTGGACATGGACTGACGGATATGTGTGTATGCGATATCGACAAGGACTCAAAGGATGAGCTTGTATATATATACTCATGGGGATCAGGCATACATCGGTCTCTAGTTTGTGCCTATCGTTTTGGTAAAACAGATCCCTTCAACATATCTCTGGCATTTTCCATCACCAATGTCGACATCAAGCTGGAAAAACGGGATAAGAATAAAGTCGACCTATGGACAGCTGACGGTAAATTCCGATTTGGGGAATTGATATATCAGCAACAGGCGGGAAAACAGTCACTAAGTATTATTTGCGATGCTACACTTCCAAAAGAATTGAAAAATTGCATATGGAATTCCGGCAGTTCATTGCACTAATGTGCCCAATGCCTTGCGGTGAAGAGGAGAGCATCCATGATTAACCCCTTCAGGGTTTTTGAATATATATTAGGCATACAAGTGGCTGTTTGCGTGCCGATTGCTATTGCGGCTGGCGTACGCCTGCGGGCAGCCTCAGCAAAGCTCATTTCGTATCTGAAAACGGAGCGTCCAGAGCTGAATAACTGGCAGCAGACTTCCATGCGAGCCGAGGGAGCAATCACAAGAATTATACGCTTTTTCAAATATGCGTACAGCGACGCGGGTAATGATGACGATGCCATCCGAGAGCAAAAGTTTCAGGTAAGGCAAGCATCCAGGAAGACATTGACTTTAATGCTGCAAGTCGTGTGTTCAATAATAGCGCTGCTCATTGCTATATATATTTTGGAGCCTGTGCGGAAGGGCTTAAAATAGCTTCTCCCCGAATAGAAGGATACCAGGCCTTCGGTGTCTAAGAGGAGTTCATCTATTCTTCAGGATTTATGTAGTTGCAGATAACTGAGAGCCCAAAGGCCGAATCAAGAAACATATCACCAAAGAAGCGTATACGAAAATTCCCCTGGCCGCAGCTTTGCATCTTCCTAATTACCGTTGTTGTCCTCGTCCGGTTTGTCATGGCACTCAAAGCATCGGGTTTTCTCGTTGTTTGCGGGCTGTGCGGGCTTGCGTTTGCCGTCAAAACGGCGCTTCATATGGAACCCGGCCTGAGATCTTTCCCACAGAGAACCCGAAAATCCCTGGTCTGGCTGTGGCTCGCCATTACGTCAGGGCTATGTCTCTCGTTTATATTTTCAGGAGTAAGCCACGCCATGTCCGGTCCGATAGGCGCTCATCTCGCCGTAGTCGAGGCAAAACGCACGGTCCTTGCGGCAGCGCTCTTCATCTTTTGGCTGATCGGTGCCTCTCCAGTCAGGCGGGCAGGGATTATCCGCATCATACTCTGGACTATAGCGGTTTTCGAGACCGCCCGACTCCTCGCACTTGGGCTCCACCCGAACATACTCAGCTACATCATCTGGATCGCAACTCTCGCCACAGTTGTTTTACGAACCAAAGGTAAGCGTAAATTGAGGGGATAGGGGTTGGGGGATAGGCGATAGTAGGGATGGTGTAGGTCTCCACCACTCTCTCAGGCTGCATTCCAATACAGCCCGGACTGGCAGAAAAGGGATCTCTGATCCCGGATGTGTAATTATAGCTTTTTACACCCGGCATCGCAGATGCCTCATGGTAGGGATTGCAAATCCCTACCGAGCAAGCGGATAGCTGAAAGCTATTCTTTTACAAGCACCGTATCCTTCTTGCAGAGTTTGTCGTCGAGGTTAGGATAGTCGAGGTTGTAGTTCAGTCCTCTGCTCTCTTTGCGGTCGAGCGCTGAGAGAACGATCAGTTCTGCTGCCTGTGCCAGGTTCCTGAGTTCCAGAAGCTCAGGAGTCAGCCTGCAGTGCTCATACATCTCCCCTGCTTCGTACAGGATATACCGGACGTGTGTCAGCGCCTTGTTCAGCCGCTCGTCAGTGCGGACGATACCGACGTACTTCCACATCACCGTCTGCAGCTTCACGGTCAGTTCCTGTATGGCGTCCTTCGGAACCTCGTCCTTATGCTGCTCCTCCGGGTATTCCGTTGCCGGCGGACCAACGGCAGCTTCAGCATGGCTCAATAATTTTCCTGCATCATCCGCGGCGCGGTGTGCGAAGACTACTGCCTCAAGCAGCGAGTTCGATGCCAACCTGTTCGCGCCATGAACGCCTGTGCATGCCACTTCACCGCAGGCATAGAGCCTGTCCAGGCTGGTCCGTCCGTTTACATCCGTCAGAACGCCGCCGCAGGAGTAGTGCGCCGCCGGGACTATCGGAATCCAGTCCTTCGTTATATCGATCCCGACCGACAGGCACTTTTCGTAGATATTCGGGAACCGCTCTTTGACTTTTTTAGCATCGAGATGGGTGATATCCAGGTACACGCACTCGTCGCCGCTCTTTTTCAGCTCAGCATCTATCGCCCGGGCGACCACATCCCTCGGCGCGAGGCATCCCATCTCGTGATAATGCTCCATGAATGTGCTGCCGTCCTGTAGCTTGAGGACTCCGCCTTCGCCCCGCACTGCTTCGCTTATCAAAAACGAGCGCGCGCCGGGATGACAGAGCGTCGTCGGGTGAAACTGTATGAATTCCATGTTCGCGACCTTTGCGCCCGCGCGGTAGGCCATCGCAACCCCGTCGCCGGTCGCTATCTCAGGGTTCGTCGTGTGGAGATAGACCCTGCCGAGGCCGCCGGTGGCGAGCATTATCACCTTCGCGGTTATAGTCGTCATATCGCCGGTGTCCGGGTCGAGGACATGCGCGCCTCGGCAGCGCGTGCCGTCCGATATAAGGTCGATGGCTATATGGTGCTCGAAGAGGCGGATATTCTCATCGCGTTTCGTGCTCGCTACCAGAGCGCGCTCGATCTCCCGCCCGGTGAGGTCGGCGGAATGAAGAATCCTTCGTCTGGAATGGCCGCCTTCCCGCCCAAGCGCGAGATGCAGCTTCCCTTTCGAGTCGCGTTCCTTGCTGAAGCGGACTCCGAAGTCTATCAGCTCACGAATCCGTGCAGGTCCTTCTTTTACAAGGATATTCACGGCATCTTCATGGCAGAGCCATGCGCCCGCGACAAGGGTGTCCCGGATGTGCAGGTCGAAAGAATCATCTTCGGCCGTAACACCCGCGATTCCGCCCTGAGCATGGTTTGTATTGGAGTCAGTGTCGTTCTTCTTGGTAACGAGCGCCACCTTGCCATGCCGGCTCGCTTTGAGCGCGAAAGACAACCCGGCTATCCCGCTGCCCAGCACCAGCACATCCACTTCCATCTTCATATAATCAAACTCCGTTGTATCCACTCATCAAGCAGCCCCCATACCGGTCGGGCTGAGGTCCTGACGGACCTTTGAGAGTATATCTTTTGCACCTTTATCGAGCAATAGATTCGCCGTGCGCTCGCCTAGGGCAGCGGCATCAGCGATATTCCCGTTTTCTTCCGCGCGGACGATCTCACTGCCGTCCAAGCTCGCAACCAGCGCATTAAGCGTCAAATTTCCCTCATTCTCTACTGCAAGCGCGGCTATCGGGACCTGACAGCCACCTCCGAGCAGTGAAAGGAGTGCGCGTTCGGCCGTTACGGCAGCCCGCGTCCCCTGATCGTCCAGTTTTCCCACTATCCCGGCTGTGCGAGGATCGTTTTTTCTGATCTCTACCGCAAGCGCGCCCTGACCGGCGGCGGGAAGGCATATCTCGTGCGGGAGCCGCTCGGCAATATTACCATCCCACTTTAACCGATAAAGACCGGCATATGCAAGGATGATAGCGTCGTAATCGCCGGACTCGAGCCTTCTGATACGGGTGTCGAGGTTGCCTCTCAAGTCTTCGATAGTCAGGTCTGGCCGTACATGCAGGATCTGAGCTTTTCTGCGGAGACTGGACGAACCTATTTTTGCGCCCGGCGGCAGGTCGAAAAGCCGTCCTTTGTTCGACAAAAGAACATCGCTCGGGTCGACACGCGGAGGCACTGCGCCGATTGCAAGCCCTTCAGCCATGTCCGACGGCAGGTCTTTCATGCTGTGGACCGCCGCGTCTATCCGCCCATCGGCAAGCGCGGCCTCTATTTCTTTGACAAATAACCCCTTGTCCCCGATCTTGGAAAGCGGGGTATCGAGGATTTTATCGCCCGTGGTCCTGATAATCTCTATCCGGGTACGGACTTCGGGGTTATTACGTTTTATCTCATCGGCCACCCAGTTTGCCTGCGTAAGCGCCAGCACACTCCCGCGAGTGCCGACCGCGATTTCAACCATAATTGATATTATAGCACGTTACGGAGCACACATCACTTTTATCCATCTTCTGTCAGGAGCATCGTTTTTAGACAGTGAGCTTGTATATGATTATCGGGTGTATAGGATTGGTCTGGAAAAATGGCGGGATTGTTAGTATTGATACGAGAAAAAGGATGATTACGGGACTTCTATGCAGA
>JBDKSP010000107.1:0-10201 GCA_039680575.1 Armatimonadota bacterium | reverse complement strand
CCCTGAACTAAGGAGTTTCAGGTTACACCTGAAACTCTCCCGGAAGATTATCGGCTATAGCCGATAATCCATAGATTCAGGGTCCATTTTCTTCCTGGATGCTGAGTCAAGCTCAGCATGACGTTGTAATCATCAACTCTGAACTATTGCAACAGTTCTTGACACACATATAGCTGGTTGATATACTCGTACTTGACTGGCCGGTCAGATCCCTCTTGTGAGTGAAAGGTGACCCAGAATGAAGGGTATAGCTAGAGTGGATGGTCAGGAAATGGCTGATTATCAAGCAGTCATCCTGGCGTTCTCACACCTGTCAGACGCTGTTACCAGCGGTCATCCACCCGGCGGAACGCTTACGGCTGCCGCGGAGACCGGTGCGGTACTCCTCCAGGCTGATTACGGCGCTGTTTTTGTCTACGATGAGTCTTCGGGCGTTATCGAGATCGCTGCCTCATACCAGATCGAGCCTTCAGCCCGGCGTACATCCATTCCGGGAGAAGCTGCGATCAGGGAATGTATCGAGCGCGGCAGCCCGGTGGTAGTCCCGAATATAAGTATCGATAAACGAAAAGGGATGCAGGCACTGGCAAAGCAGGGTGCGGTATCTCTCCTCGCAGTGCCTCTTAAAATCGGCGACCGCTGCTGCGGAGCCGTTGCCGCAATGTCCGGCACGCTTCGCGCTTTTTCACCGCCCGACATAGAAGTCTTGAGCGCAGTAGCCAGACAGGCCGCGTTTGCCGTATGGAAATCCAGGCTTGCAGGCAATATTCTTCCTGACTCCGACAAAAGGATAATCTCGACGTCCGATATAGAGCTTATCGAAGTCGCAAATCGAAGAATTCAGGAGCTTTCGATAGTAAACAAGATCAGCGAGGCGGTAATATCGACGCTCGACCTCACCCGGCTTCTGGACCTGGCAATCGAACAGTGCCTGTTTGCAATCGGCGCGACAGTCGGGTCGATTATGCTGCTCGACGAAGACGCGAAAACTCTGACGATAAAATCCGCCAAGGGACTACCCCAAAAAGTTGTGGAATCCGCATCGACTGCAGTCGGAGAGGGGATCGCCGGATGGGTAGCCCAGCATGGAAAGCCTGTCCTGGTCCACGACGCGCGCCAGGACCCACGCTTCAAGATGAACCGCTACAGGGACGACATTACTTCGGCTATGTCCGTGCCGTTGAAGGCACGAGGCCGGGTCATCGGAGTGATAAACACAAGCACTGTCGAGCTCGGACGGAGATTCGGCCCGGCAGAAGTCGAATTTCTGTCGACCATGGCCAACCAGGTGGCGCTGGCGATAGATAACGCGCAGCTCTACGAGCGATTGAACCGCCGGACGACGGAGTTGTCAGCGCTCCTTCAGATGTCCGAGGCTATTACCTCCACGCTGGAGCTGCATGAGATCCTTTCTCTTCTATCTGAAAAGTTTATGTCTGTACCGAACGCTGATGCAGGTGTCCTGCTTGCTTACGATGCAGATACCGGCAGGTTTCGCTGTCTGGACGGGCATGGGCTCCGCAAGCGGGACAGAAAGAGCGCCTATCTGCAGCTTGCACTGCCGATTGCGAAGGATGCGCTTGCTGCCGGTGGCGCTTTATGCTGCGAATTGTCTCGGAATTCACCTTACGCAAGCGATGAAGCTGAACTCGAAGGCTTGATAAGCGCGGTATGCAGCCCCCTTACCGCAGCCGGCAGGGTCGTCGGGGTTGTAGGTATTTTCTCCAGGAAGCCACGCGCGTTTTCTCAGGCGGAGATAGTTATGCTTGGCGCGTTTGCGAAACTTGCGGGTGTTGCAATCCATAACGCGCTTATCTACAAGCATAAGTATGACATCGCACACACCCTGCAGTTCCAACTCGTGCCGACAGTCCCGCTGACTGCGGAAGGGCTCGACATAGGACACAAGTTTCTCCCTGCCCATGAAGTCGGCGGAGATTATTACGACGTAATTAACGTGGCTCCCGGCAAGGTGGGGATCGTAATAGCCGATGTCACCGGAAACAGCGTGCCGGCGGCCATGTACATATCGATGGGGAAGCATGTGCTGCGCGCCTATGCTGTAGAGGACAACCCTCCAGCCGATGTGCTCCGCCGTTTGAACCGTTTTGCGTGTGAGGAGACTCAGCCAGATGTGTTCATAAGTCTGTTCTATGGGATATTCGATGCATCCGACCGGTCATTTCGCTACGTCAGCGCGGGGCATGAGCCGCCGATCCTCGTCCGCCAGAACGGTTCCATGGAAAGGCTGCAGGCGGATGGGCTTCTAATCGGCATCGAGCCGGATGTAGAGTATGAAGAAAAGGAGATTTCCCTCAACAGCGGATCGACCCTGGTGCTCTTTACCGATGGGGTTATTGACTCCGCCGCCAGAGACAGCAGGTTCGGTACAAGTGATATAACCGAGGTCGTAACAAACAGCCCGCTAAAGTCCGCTCAAGAACTCGCCGATAATATCTACACAAGACTGATGGATACTTCGGCTGCCGAAACACACGATGATGTAGCTCTGATTGTCCTGAAAGTGATATAAACTTCGATATAGAAGGATCAGGCGGAATCGATATGAGTGATGTGCATCAAATCCGGTTGGAAATACCCAGCGCGGCTGAATACATCGGAATCATAAGGCATGCTGTTGCAGGTATCGCGGACAGGATGCAGTTTACCCCCGGAGATATCGATGACCTCAAACTCGCCGTCGGGGAGGCATGCAACAACGCCGTAAAGCACGGATGTTCCACCGGCAGCCATCCGTTCATCACTGTTACCTGCAAAGTCACCCCTGGACTACTTGAGATAGAAGTCAGAAACAGGCTGAGCGGAGAAGAGCCTTGTCCCGTTCCCGCACCGCCGCCAGACGGCATGAAGGAGGGCGGCATGGGGCTTTATATCATGCACACAGTGATGGACAAAGTCGATATCATCTGGAAGAACAAGACCGCCAGGATCCGCATGACCAAACGACTGAAGCCGCATGCGGAATTTTAAGCCGTTACAGCTTCAATAAGCGACAATGCAGGAGTGCCTGTTGCATTTTAATCATCAACACAGCGCCATCCCAGTATTACCCGCCATAATTGTTCATGAAAGCTCAGAAGCCCCCCGGCAATTGTCAGGCGGAATACTGGCTATGGAGTTTCAGGCAATGATATAACAATCCTGCGGACACATAACCAGTCACTGATAATGCTGCATCTGTTGGTTTTATGCTCAAACCCAAAACTCTTTAGGGTGTTTACAACCTGTTCTACCTTCCTTCAGCCGTACCGGCTATCGACTGCCCAAATTTTGTGTAATATTTTACTTGTTGCCGCGCGTAATACGTTGACACTGAACAGGCTAGCGGGTATACTGACAGTACCGAATGCATCCGAGCGGGTTTTTGGCTGTACCGGGTTTGGAAACCCCGCCGGATACAGGTCTTTATTACAGAGTTTCAGGCATTACCTGAAACTTTCCCGGAAGATTTTCGGCTATAGCTGGTATACGGTTGGCTGTTAAGAAAATACCGAAAATCTGCAGGCCGTTTGGCCTTATACAACGTGGTAGTTGTTCCTGCAATGAGGCAGGGGATGTTGGACAATATCCATCAGGTAGGTACCTGTGGTGTTCTTAGCAACGAAGCTGAGTTCAAGTCGAATGGAACTCACGGAGTTCCGGCAAGCAGCATTTAATTGCGAAGAACCTCCTATACGTACCCCATCGAGCCTCAATAGACATTACCACACGAGAGTTTGCGAGGAGTAGGAGAAAATGTCTCTGAGTACCGACGAAGTTACAGGTAAGATATGCTCCTGTAAGCCTGAAGTCGATTCGATGGACGTGATGAAGATCGTGGACAAGCACCGCAGGTGCCGCAGTGCACCTATCTCGGTCTTTAATGATGTTCAGGAAGAACACGTTTATCTTCCAGCCGCAGCTCTGCGGTTGGCGGCGGAGAGAACCCAAACCTCTCCGGCATATGTAGCAAAAGACCGAAGGCCAATACCACAAGTGGTAAAACACCCTCATTGTATTCACATTCTCTTGGACGAAAAGCATCTGCCTGATGGCAATCGACAAAGAAAGGCCGAAATATATGGAAACCAGGTCATATAATCCGTTTAATGTTGCACAGTCTCAGTTTGATAAGGTTGCGGCTGCGCTAAAACTGGACGATGGAGTCCGGGAGCTGCTGCGGCAACCGATGCGGGAGTATCAGTTCACGATCCCGGTACACATGGATGACGGAAAGGTCAAAGTCTTTAAGGGATTCCGCGTTCAGCACAATGACGCGCGCGGTCCTTCAAAAGGCGGTATTCGTTTTCACCCGATGGAGACTATCGACACCGTGCGCGCACTCGCGATGTGGATGACCTGGAAGTGTGCCGTGGTCGATATCCCGCTGGGCGGAGGTAAGGGCGGCGTCGTCTGCGATCCGCATAACCTCAGCATGCGTGAGCAGGAACTGATCTGCCGCGGCTGGATACGCCAGATTGCTAAGAACATCGGCCCAATCACCGATGTGCCGGCGCCCGATGTTATGACAAACGGACAGCATATGCTTTGGATGCTGGACGAATACGAGACGATTTACGGCGGACGCTGCCCCGGGTTTATCACCGGCAAACCTGTCGGTATGGGCGGTTCGCTGGGACGCACACAGGCGACCGGTTTCGGAGTAGTCTTCATCTTGCGCGAGGCGCTCAAGGTCATGGGGCTCACTCCCGAAAAAACCACGGCCAGCGTACAGGGGTTCGGCAACGTGGCACAACACGCGGTGGAGCTCTATACTCAGCTCGGCGGCACGGTAGTATCAGTCGGCTGTTGGGACCAGTCTGACAAGACTTCGCATACATTCCGCAAAAAGGATGGCATAAACTTCGAAGAACTGCAGGGGATTTCCGACAAGTTCGGTGGGATCGACAAGAACAAGGCACGGGACCTCGGCTACGAAGTACTGCCGGGTGACAAGTGGCTGGAGCAGGATGTGGACATACTGATCCCTGCAGCGCTGGAGAACCAGATCAACCGCGACAACGTCGAGAAGATCGCACCTGGGGTCAAGATCATCGCGGAAGGATCGAACGGGCCGACCACACCCGAAGCGGACGAGGTCATCAAGAAGCGCAATATTTTCGTGCTGCCTGATTTCCTTACCAACGCCGGCGGTGTGACCTGCAGTTATTTCGAGCAGGTACAGTGTAACACCAACTACTTCTGGGGAAAAGAAGAGGTCCTCTCGAAGCTGGATTCCGCAATGACTTCGGCATTCGCTACGGTGAACGATCTGTCCGACAGCGAGAATCTCTACATGCGCGACGCGGCGTATATGATCGCCATCAACCGTGTGGCGCAGGCGGTGAAACAGCGCGGCTGGGCGTAAGCTAAGCGTTGAATATTCATTGTTTCATAAATGACGGGATATGCCAGACCGGCGTGTCCCGTCATTTTTCATGTGGTGCTTGACACTCATTCGCTGTGGGAATACACTTTGAGCGGGAGTTGTTTAATATAGATATGCCGGATCATGAACTGAAAGATTTAGCGATGAGTAAGGATGTGCGCGGAGTCCGTATCCAGCGCGTCGGGATAAAGGACCTGCACATTCCGCTTCAGATAAAAAAGAGAGATAACGGGTTTCAGGAAGTCCTTGCCTCTGTTACGCTCAGTGTGGAGCTTCCGCACAACTATCGGGGCACGCACATGAGCAGGCTGGTCGAGTCCGTCACCCAGTGGAGCAGAAAACCGCTCGGCGGGCACGAAGTCAGGCTCATTCTGGAGCAGGTTATGAAGCGGCTGCATGCCGAGCGCGCGGATATTTCGGTGGAGTTCAAATACTTCATCGAGAAACTTGCGCCGGTATCCAAAAGCCGCAGCATGCTTGACTACGACTGCGAGTTTACAGGCTCGCTCACGAACGAAGGGTTCGATTTTATCCTGGGAGTCGGAGCGCCGGTTGCGACAGTCTGCCCGTGCAGCAAGGAAATATCGAAATACGGCGCTCACAACCAGCGCGGAATCATCCACGCGCGTATCCGCTACGAAAAAGGGATATTCTACTGGATCGAAGACCTCGCCGAGCAGTTGGAAGGCCTTCCGAGCCACCAGGTCTATCCCATGTTGAAGCGCGTTGATGAGAAATATGTCACCGAACGCGGCTATGAGAACCCGAAATTCGTCGAGGATGTGCTCCGCGATGCCGTTGTGATGTTTAGAGGCAACCCGCATATCAGATGGTTCGAGGTGGAGTGCGAGACTTTCGAGTCTATCCACAACCATAATGTCTATGCCTACCAGGAAGAGTGGCTGAAGGAGCCTCAACCGAGATGAAACGCGCCGTAGTCCTTCTTTCAGGCGGGCTGGACAGCTCGACCGCCGCTGCCATAGCAAAAGACAAGGGTTTTGAGATCTACGCACTCACTTTCGACTATGGACAGCGTCACAGGCGCGAAATCGAGGCCGCGAAGGCTGTAGGGCGTGCGCTGGGTGTAAAAGACCACATCATTATATCCTTTGACCTCCGAAAATGGGGCGGAAGCGCGCTCACGAGCGATATAGAGGTCCCGACCGACAGAGACATAAGCGGCATGGCGGAGGAAATCCCCGTCACTTATGTTCCCGCGAGGAATACCATCTTCCTGTCGTTCGCATTGGGCTACGCCGAGACTATCGGGGCCGATACGATAGTGATCGGCGCCAACCAGGTAGACTACAGCGGCTACCCTGACTGCCGCGAGGAGTATCTTCGGGCGTTCGAGACGATGGCGAACCTTGCTACGAAGGCGGGCGTCGAGGGAAAGATAAGGTTTAGAATCGAAGCGCCGCTCATCAACATGACGAAAGTCGAGATTGTCGAGGCCGGGACAGCTCTCGGGCTGGATTACGGTCTGACCTGGAGCTGCTACAAAGGCGGTGACAGTCCCTGCGGCGAGTGCGACTCCTGCAAGATTCGTCTGGCCGCTTTTGAAGCCGCAGGAATGCGCGACCCGCTGACACAGGCTTAATACTGCAGCGTTTGGTGTTCTTCGTGCTGTTTATTACAATGTTTACGGATTTTACAGCCTGTTTTGAGGGTAAATTGATCTGTACTATACTGGAGGGTGCGCGATGCGTAAGGACATTATCAGTCTTGTCGATCAGCAACTGCTGAAATCCCATGGAGTCCGGCCGGGTGTAATGGACACCCTGGGGCTCGGGCAGCCACCGGCAGAGCCGGGACCTGTGATTACCGTATCCCGGCAGCTCGGAAGCGGCGGCAGGTTAGTGGCAGGCAGGCTCGCCGAACGGCTGGGCTGGAGCCTCTGGGACAAGGACCTGGTCGATGCAATAGCCAAAAATGCCGATGTCAGCCAAAGAATAGTGGCGGATTTCGACGAGAAGACCATCTCTGAAATCGATATCCTTGCGCGCACTATTGCAGGCGAGAAGGAGATCGGCAGGTTCTACTACAGCCATCACCTTGCAAGAGTCATCCTGGCAGTAGCAAGGCATGGTAACGCCATCATACTCGGCAGGGGAGCCAACTTCCTCCTTACCGGCGCGCTGAACGTAAGGGTAGTGGCAAGCGAGAAACTCCGCATCCAAAACCTTATGAAATACGGCGAAATGTCGCGCGAGGAGGCTCTCGACAGAATACATGAGTCCGACCGTGAGCGTGCGGAGTTCATTAAAAGACTGTATAACAAGGATATAGAAGATACGCTGGCCTACGATCTGATCATAACGCTGGATGAGTTAGGTATAGAGGGTGTGGTGGAGATCATCCTTGCGGCTCTACAGGTCAAGGCTGGGATTCCGCGTTAGCCGCACTGGTAGTAAACGTCAGAATGTAAGGCTCCGACATCTCGATGTTGTTTGTACCTCTGGCGCTCGTTCCGATTGTTATTGTATAGGTCGTGTTCGGAGCAAGCGGCTTGGAAAATTTCACAGTGACCGATCTGTCCCCGGTCCATTCGAAACCGAAATTCTCCTTACCGTCGCTGGGAGAGATGCTGAAAGCGTTTTCGACACTCGATGCCGACATAGGCTGGTCGAACATTATCCGAATCGCGGTGCTGCTGACGGAAGAGACGGACGGACTCCGGTCCGGAACCACATCGACAACATGAGGACGCGTGCCAGAGCATCCTCCGATTATCGCCGAGATTATAACCATGCAAAGAGCGATGGTAGCAATCATATGGGAATAAGAACGATTGCCTCCGGTTGCCGATTCCACCTTCACCACTGCCTCCTATAGATTTCTGGCTGCTTAAAGAGTTTCGGACAACGATATTTACTACTCGTTATATCAACTGCCAAAACTCTGTAGTCAACAACCAATCGTATAGCGGCTATTGCTGAAACTTTTCAGGTCCGGTCGACATTCTGCATGCGCTGCCGAAATTACGTACCCTCGACGGCGAATTGTATAAACATATGGCAGCCTCAGTCATCCCGTTCACGGTGCGCGATAAGCCATCCTATCGCAGCCAGGATAATGGCTCCACCTCCGATCAGGATTGGGTATGGAGGGGATGTCTCATTTCGTGATGCATTGGGACTCATCCCGAGAGCTTTACGGCTGTCCACATTGCCGGTCTCGACGGATTCTTTCACGAATTCGAAGAGTTTCTTCCGCCCGATCTTGCTCTCGATATACTGAAGTGAGTAGAGCTTCTGTTTATAGTCTTCGGGGAGGGTCATCTGCACCACTTTGGAGTCGCCGGTCTTGCCGTAGATTTTACTTTCCTTGCCGGTCGAAAAGTAGACCGCGGTGGACTCCTGGAACCACTTGGGAAGAGGTTTTGGTGAAGCTATGGTTATATATGCGTGGACCATCTCATGAGCCAGGTTATCTTCCAGCTCATCATGGTAATCTCCCACGATTAGCGCGATGAAGCGTCCCTGCATGGTGACGCCGCGCACGTTCGTCCCTTCGCCGCCTTTCAGCGAATCGAATATCCGGGACACTTCCGGGGGCATCGCCTGTTGGGAGGAGTATTTTTTTACATAGACGAATCCGGGCGGCGGCGGGATATTTACCCAGTCTCTCAGCTTTACGACGGACTTGATCTTGCTTGTTGCCAGCAGGTAAGTATCGCCGGTCAAAAACTCCTCCGTTATGGCCGCCTGCTCCCGCAGTCTGGCGTAGTCCGGCGAAAGTGGTGCGGCGGAGCCGAGTTCTGCAGCGACTTTCCTGCACTCAGCGGCAAACTGCCTCGCCTCAGCGACATCCTCGAAGTATGGAGATTTGATCTGGTCCAGCCGGCCGCTTTCAACTATGTTTTTGAGCGTCGGGCACTGCGAGAGTACAGCATCCTGCGCGGTACATATCTGTGCGGCTAGAAGTATAATGATTATGATAAGCGCCGTCCGGTGCATAATCAGATTTGGCATCTTCCACAATTGTCCTGCACTTTTTTGATAACTATTATCACGCATAGGTTTCCTGCTTACCTGATGAATGTGCCCGACCGCCACGGTCTGTTAATATAACCCGCTCACCGGTCTTCACGCTTTCAAGATAGCCGGAAAGCCCTGCCTCCAGCTTGCTATAACTGCAGTTCGCGTAGATGCGTACTCCAATATGACATAATAGCTATTTTCGACATGTGTTTTCAAGACCTGTTCCGGTAATAGTTCACTCTTGCAAGAATTATATATCACCCTGAACAACCAGCACATCATCATGGATGGAAGCACGTCACCCTGAATAACCAACACGTCACCCTGAACTTGATTCAGGGTCCAAAACCTCCCATGCCGACAATAAGAGTATGGGAGATGAGAGTAGTCTGTTAAGGACAATCATAGCTGAGCATTGGGATGCTCTGAAGCCGATTCTGGGTCGTTTTGTTCAGGGTGACACCTCTTGTTCAGTTGCTTGCTACCGAAGCCGACGCCGGAGGTGTCGAGGCACATGCGTCTGACTTTTCCACTGTTTTTCGGGCCTGTCAGCCCGGCATCGGCAGCTATCGCGCTTTCTTTGAAAGCGCTGTCGCGGCAGCATCACCTACGGTGATGCGAGAGCAAGCAGTCCGATGCAACTGGGGAAATACTGTCGTTTTCCTGGTACCGCTGTTGCAATCGTTCCATACAGCCATTTATAGATTTTCGGCTGATTAATTAACGGCCAATCATATATTGTCTGTTGCCGAAAATCTTCCGGAAGAGTTTCAGGTATAAGTGTAAAATCAACAGATAAAGCTACATCAGAGAACTTTTATATAGCTGT
>JBDKSP010000106.1:0-26186 GCA_039680575.1 Armatimonadota bacterium | reverse complement strand
ACAGCTATATAAAAGTTCTCTGATGTAGCTTTATCTGTTGATTTTACACTTATACCTGAAACTCTTCCGGAAGATTTTCGGCAACAGACAATATATGATTGGCCGTTAATTAATCAGCCGAAAATCTCTAAGTGCTTCGAGGCGTTTTGGCTCGCCCCGAAGCACTATTATTTATTGATTAACTTACGCGTGCCAGTCGACGTCCTCGAACTGGACGGAATGCTTCTCGATGAACGCCTTTCTCGGCTCGACCTTGTCTCCCATAAGTATGGTGAAGATTTCGTCGGCATCCATCGCGTCTTCGAGAGTGACCTGGGCGATTACCCGCCTGGCCGGGTCCATTGTAGTCTCATGGAGCTGATCCGGGTTCATCTCGCCAAGTCCTTTGAAACGCTGTACGGTGTAAGACTTGTTCTTTAATGAACTTATGACGTCATCGCGTTCCTTTTCGGTCCTGCAGTACCATTGATTATCTTTACCGGACCGGACCCTGTAAAGCGGCGGCTGCGCCATATAGATATGCCCCTCTTCGACGAGCGGCGTCATATATCGGAAGAAGAACGTGAGAAGCAGCGTTCGGATGTGGTCACCGTCGACGTCGGCATCGGCCATGATTATGACACGGTCATATCTGAGCTTGCTCATATCGAACTTGCTGCCGTTACCGTTGCCATTCCCATCGGAATCATCTTCGGCATCGGCCAGCGCGACGTTAGAAATACCTGTTCCAAGCGCTGTTATGAGCGACTTGATCTCTTCGTTTTCGAGCGCTCTGTCGATCCGCGCTTTCTCAACATTCAAAATCTTACCTCGAAGAGGAAGGATCGCCTGAGTGCGGCGGTCGCGACCCTGCTTGGCAGAACCACCCGCGGAATCTCCCTCTACCAGGTAAAGCTCGCACTTGGACGGATCGCGCTCGGTACAGTCCGCAAGCTTGCCGGGAAGAGCCGAGTTTTCAAGTATATTCTGTCTCTTGATAAGCTCACTTGCTCTTCTCGCTGCATCGCGCGCCCGCGCAGCAGTCAGGGACTTTTCAATGATCTTCTTGGCGATCTGAGGGTTCTCCTCAAGGAATTCAGCCAGCCCTTCGCCTACGATCGAGTTTACTAGGCCGTCGACATCTGCATTTGTCAGCCTGATCTTAGTCTGTGACTCGAACTGCGGATGCAGCACCTTAACAGCGACAACCGCGGCCATTCCTTCGCGGACGTCGTCACCAGAGAGGTTGGAATCCTTCTCTTTGAGCGCTCCGGTCTTTCTGGCATAGGCGTTGATTACCCTCGTAATGGCGGTCTTGAACCCGGAAAGGTGCGTGCCGCCTTCGGTTGTGTGAATATTGTTCGCGAACGAGAAAATCGTCTCCTGAAAACTATTGTTGTACTGGATGGCGATCTCGACTTCAGTATCATCCCGCCTGCGGCTGATATAAACAGGCTTATGCAGAGGGTCTTTGTTCTTGTTTATGTCCTGAACAAATGCTATCAGACCATCTTCGTGATGGAATACGAGTTCTTCTTCTGTGTTCTCATCTTTGAATATAATCTTGACTCGAGGGTTGAGGTAAGACAGGTCTCTCATCCGCTGAATAAGAACATCCCGATGGTACTGAATGGTGCCGAAGATCTCTTCATCAGCGAGCCAGCTCACCCTTGTTCCGGTCTGCTTGCTCTTTCCGGTGACTGTGAGATCCGTAACCGGCTCACCGCGCTCGAACCGCTGATGGTAAATCTTGCCGTCTCTTGCAACCTCGACTTCGAGCCATGTAGAAAGCGCGTTTACAGCCGAAACACCGATTCCGTGGAGCCCGCCGGAGAACTTGTAGCCGCCTCCGTCGAACTTGCCACCGGCATGGAGCATCGTCATCGCAACAGTTACACCAGGCAGCCCCGTGTCTTTGTTTATGTCTACAGGTATGCCTCGTCCGTTATCGGTGACGGACATGCTGTTGTCGACGTGGAGCGTAACGGTAATTTCGTTGCAGTAACCAGCCAGCGCTTCGTCGATACTATTGTCCACAACCTCAATGAAGAGGTGATGGAGTCCCTGGGTCCCTGTGCCTCCGATATACATCGCAGGCCTTCGGCGAACGCCTTCAAGACCCTTCAAGACGGTTATCTGGTCAGCATTATACTTTCCATCGACTTTTTCCGGCTCTTCAGGAAGCTCTACATCCGTTCCGACTATAATATCTTTATCTTCAGTTGCCATAAACTATTGCTCCTGTCTCGCAGCCGCCGGCAATGGGGCTTATCCCTCTTGTACACAAGTGAAGTCGCAGCAGCGCCTCAATTTGAGAGGAATTAACCGCGACTACAGGTTATATATAAAGCCAATAATATGCCATCTTTTGTGACAATTTCCCAAAACCAAAGCCTGCATTTGGACAGTGTCATTATAGCATAACGCATACCCCTGGTCAAGCTTGCGCACTCGATCCTGAAGCGTGAGCACGCCCCGTACAGCCTGCCTGGCTTACCAATTTCTGAATACACATAATTGACGCTGACACGCACAAATATTGGCGATCCCGTGAGCAGACTGTGAGCGCTTGGGCTCCAGCTATTTATCCCCCAACTTGCGCTTTTGCCACTTGCTGTATGGAAGTCCCAACTCGCGGAGACGCACCCGCATAGCCCATGCAGAGACCCCGAACCGTTCGGACATGATGGAAACCCGGTTTTCGGTATTCGCGGAAAGCTCTTCGAACCATTGCTTCACAATCTGTTCAGGCATAAGGAGGAGCGCTGCGAACCTGTCGCACATCCGCTCCAACTTGTTCTTTCGAGTTTCGACGCTGTCCAGATAAAAAAGTCTTGTTTTGCTGACGGCTCGCCTGCAGAGGAGGTGGTGGCCGACTTCGTGTGCCGCTGTGAAGCGCTGCCTGCCTGGTGGCTTCAGATAACTGGAGTTTATAGCGATGACAGGAGGAGCATCGGGCATTCTGAGATAAAGCCCGTCTATCTGCTCGACAAACTGCTCCCGGTAGAGGTCGATTCCGAGCCGTTTAGCAACTTTTTCCACTTCAACTGGCGGTTCGAGTTTAAGTGCGTCCCAGGCCTGGTGGGCGAAGCGCTCGGCATCATCAAGAAAGTATAGCCTGGTCACGTATCAGTCCTTTTTCCGGTAGTTCTGCTCGATCTTCTTGACGAACTCCAGTATCTGCTTCTTGCCTTCTTCTGGAATGGTCTCCTGACCGCGAAGCGCGAACTCGACCGCCTTGACGGCATCGGCCCGGCCATATACAGGGGCATAACCTGCAGCAGCGCGCATTTCGTTTTCGTCGACACCCTCGAACGACTCAGCGATCTTCTCGATTATCTCTTCCGAAGGCACACGCCCATCGGACATGTCCTTCCAGTAAGCCGCGCTGATGTTCGATTTGAACCCCGCACCTCTGAAGGTCAGGCTCTGACTCGCCAAAAGGTCTTTTATTATCTTACCGAACTCAGGTGAGACTCTGCTCATAACTACTCGCCTCCGTTCACCACTATTTAACATAACATGGCAGCGTGAAGATGTCAACGAAAAATGCACATATCTACAATACGTTTTTATACCATATCATTTACATATTCTGTAAATTATGTAACTCTATTCGTCTAATGAGTCCTTTCCTTAGCTGGTATTATTACTAGTTTTGCTTTTTTATGCCTAATTGGCATGCGCGATGCTATATTTCATGGTAATATTGGGAATAACGATTTTGCATTTAATGGCTAGCCGCCACAACACAATGGCCGAAAAACGGCTGGAAGGAGGCTGTATGATAAAGAGAATTATATTATCCGTGCTTTTTGCAGTCCTTATATGCGGATGCGCTTTCGCGCAGTCTTGGAATTCAGCAATAAGTACGGGTGTAGTAAGTGCTGATTACAGCAAAGTTGGCAATGAGTATACCATTGTACTACACAATCTGACTGGTATAGCAGGCGACCCGACTCCGGACAGTTATGATGTTCTGGTTTGGTCTCTCGAACCATTCAATATCCCTGCGCCCGAGACTATCATCTCTATACCTAATGGATGGGAGTGGATAGAGGGAGGTTTCAATGCGTTCGAGATCGAGGATAGTAACAGCAATTACCTCACTCCGCCTGCGCTGGCGCCTGGACTGTCTTACACATTTAAGTTTACGTCAAATTCGACAACATCGGCTAACAAAGGGGGCCCTTCAGACGGATCACCGGGATTTGTGTGCCATGTCGCTGCTGTTGACTCGACTACACCCGGGAACGATAAAGTAAAGTGGACATCCGTCACTCCGGCGAGCATCGGTTCTCCGACCTGGCATGAACGTGTTACACCTGTTCCGGAACCAGGCAGCTTACTCGCTCTTACATCCGGGCTCCTAGGAGTCGTAGGAATTACCACCCGAAGGCGAAAGTAGTCTCTCTATAAGCACGGTTAGTATAAAGGGCTCATCCGGTTGACTAGACCGGATGAGCCCTTTTCGATATATCTATTGAGTTCTGGGTAACTATGAAGCACTCCTACGGGCACATAACCAGTCACTGATAATGCTGCATCTGTTGGTTTTTATGCTTACACCAGAAGCTTTCCCGGAAGAGTTTTGGCTGAAACGATATTTATTACTCGTTACATCAACCGCCAATACTCTGTAATTCCTTTCATCCACGTTTACCTTCTGTTCACTCTATTCCCAACTGTCCATCCTACGGGTTTTTACCAATAATAACAAACACCTGCGAATTTTCAGCTATAATGCTGTCGTAATTCTCCCGGCAGTAAACCATCCTTTGCCGGAGTTGCCTTTAATTGCGGGGAAGACAGGTGAAGTTTGTTCGAAGACGGTGAAATTCAGAAAATGACAGGAGGAATTTAGAGGTCGCATTGTTAAGAAGATAAACGGGCCACTGAATGTGGGGGGTTGTTATGCCAAAGTCGATTTTACTACTTCAAATGATAGATCTGTTGCGTGAAAGGCCGGGGCTCAGCATCGATAAGCTGGCTGCTATTCTCGGACGCTCTGAGCGCACGATCTACAGATATCTGGAATCGTTATCTGACGAGCTCCATGTGGGGATCTACTGCGAGCAGGGCGGATATTATCTGGCAGAGCGTCCGGTTTCGAGCCAGTTGGACCTTTCTCCCAAGGAAGTCCTTGCCGTCCGGCTTGCGCTTACTTCCAATGCGCTTGGTAAAGGCGCTCCGTTCTCGGACTACGCTGTCACGGCATGGAAAAAAATAGAACTCGCTCTTACTGGAGACAGCCTTAAGGAAGTACAGTCCTCTATAACGGATCGCTCGATATATGCTTCTCAGTGTTCACAAACAAAAGCATCATCAGAGGTGGTGGACTGCCTTGCGGATTCCATCGAACGCAGCAAGCGCATATCCGTTATCTATTGTTCGCAGCGGAGCGGTGAGACCAAATCGCTGTTCATAGATCCGTATGCACTGGTGTTCAGGCGACACAACTGGTATCTGATCGCGTTTTCTCATTCTCACGGACGCATTATCCAGCTCAAGCTTATTCGGATAGTCAAAGCCGAAAAGACCGGCGAGAACTTCCAGTTGCCGCATGACTTCTCTGTCGATAGTTTTTATGCAAAGAGCTGGGAAATGTGGACCGGCGATGAAGAGCGGTTGGTACGGGTGAAGTTTTCACCGAGGGTTGCGCGGATTATCAAAGAGACTAAGCGCCATCCGAGCCAGGAACTGCAGGATACGCCTGATGGCGGGGTAATCTTCTCGGTAAAGGTATCAGGAATCGAAGAAATCAGCTTCTGGATACTCAGTTGGGGCAGCAATGCCGAAGTTATCGAGCCGGATGATCTACGTAAACTGATCGATGAGAACGCGCAAAAAATGTTATCAATATATTCCAGCCCGACGGCGTAATGAATACAGACAACAGCCGAAAGATACCAAAGATACTTATAAGTTAGGAAAATATTATATTAAAAGCAGCCCGGTGCAAAACTGCACCGGGCCTTATTAAATTCCGAAACTATCCCGCTACTCTTCTTGCTATCTCTCTTGCGGCCACAAGTCCCGACGCCGACGCCTGGACTAATCCACGGGTTACTCCCGCGCCATCGCCTACCGTAAAGAGGTTGCGTATCTCTGCCTCAAGCTTAGGTGAGATCTCAAGCCTGGACGAATAGAACTTCACCTCGACTCCATAGAGCAGTGTATGTCGTGACCCGACTCCCGGAGAGAGCTTGTCCATTGCTCTCAGCATCTCACTTATCCCGGCCAGGTATCTGTACGGCAGGACAAACGACAGGTCTCCCGGAACAGCCGTCTCAAGCGTAGGTTTGACCAGCCCGCGCGCGATCCTTGCCTCCGTCGACCTTCGGCCCGCCTGCAGGTCGCCGAGCCGCTGTACGATCACCCCGCCGGAAAGCAGGTTCGAGAGTGTGGCGATATAGCGCCCGTAAGTAATAGGCTCGCGGAACGGCTCCGTAAACGAGGTCGATACCAAAAGCGCGAAGTTGGTGTTTTCCGTCTTTGTATGAGCGTAAGAATGGCCGTTTACAGTCCGAACTCCGTCACTCTCCTCCATAGCGACCTCTCCCATCGGACAGACGCAGAAGGATCTCACCTGGTCGTCAAAGAACTGGGTGTAATAGACCAGCTTAGGCTCGTATACGACATCCGTAAGCTCCGCCAGGACCGGCGCCGGAACCTCCACACGGACACCGATGTCTACCGGGTTCGTGATCGTCCTCAAACCAAGCCTTCGGGCCTCCGATGCCAGCCAGTCCGCACCCTCGCGGCCCGGCGCGGCGATGACGTAATCCGCATCGATCACCCGCCCGTCGATAGTCTCGACCCCTGTTATCCGGCTGTCTGCAGTTACGAGCGACGATATTGCGGTGTCGGTCATGATGTCCACACGGCTGCTGAGCTCATCCCGCATGGCTTTCAGCACGACCGGACAGACTTCCGTGCCGATGTGCCTGATCTCGGACGGTACTAACCTCAGTTCCGCCAGAGCAGCTTTCCGCTGAAGCTCTGCTATATCGTCCTGGTTCGTGCCGTAGGTCCGCTCGGGTGCGCCAAAGTTGATCCATGTCTGATCGACCTGATCCACAAGCTCCTGGAGTTCGTGGTCCAGCATAAACTTGTCCAGCCAGCCGCCCACATGGGTCGAAAGCGTCAGTTTACCGTCCGAAAACGCTCCAGCGCCTCCCCAACCCGAGAGGAGTGACTTCTGCCGGGTCCTCTCGGTGATGTCCTGTCCTTTATCGATTATCGCTATTTTGATGTCCGGCGTTTTGGCAAGTTCGAGCGCGGCAAATATCCCCGCCGGCCCAGCGCCGATTATAATTACATCATATTTCATAGTCAAAGGTCTCAACTAAGGGATGGAAGGATTTAGGGGGGATATGTACGGTTCATATGCTTCGGGACCGCAGTTCGTCCCGAAGCACGAATTTCCACCAGACTCATCCTTAATTCCTCAATCCTATATCCTATATTCTTCTTCTACTTTCTTCTTCACTGACTGAAGTATCTGATCCACATTTTCCTGGACTTTACGTTTCACGAGACCCTGAATGAGTGCGCCGATCAGCGGAATGTCGTATTCATAGTCCACGACAGAGTCGAATTTGGCAATGCCGTCGGCTTCAGTAAAGGTCCACTTGCCCGAATAGGCAGCGTAATCACCTTTCACGAGCTTGAAGTCGCAGGTTCTGACTTCATCGTTCCAAAGGTCTTCTTCTACCCACTTGACTGTCATTTTGAAGTCCGGTATAAAGGCAGCCCACTCGCTTATTATGCGGTTTCCGTCCCTTTCGGTGATCTTAACATCCTTAACATCCGGCATGAACTCAGGAAACCGTTCTATGTCCTTCGCGCACTCGTACACCCTGTCCAGCGGGCCATTGATGGTTATGGAACTCTCAACTCTCGGCATTAGCCTGATTACCTCCGTACAGAAAAACACCCCGCAAGCCTACCTCGCGGGTTAATGAACGATACAGTATATCACAATAATAAAACTAGCCCATCCGGCGGACGAGCCCGACGACTTTTCCAACTATATCGACGTGCGGGAAATACATCGGCTCCATGGTCGAGTTAGCCGGTTGAAGCCGGATCCGGCCATCTTCGAGATAAAACCTTTTGACTGTCGCTTCGTTGTCGACAAGCGCGACGACCGTTTCGCCGTTGTCAGCGGTCTGCTGCCTGCGGACTACAACATAGTCGCCGTCGTTTATGCCGTCCTCGATCATGCTCTCGCCCCGGACTTTCAGCATAAACCCATCTGTCCCAGAAAGAAACTCCTGTGGGACTGGATAGGTATCGATTATATCTTCGACGGCGAGCATCGGCTTGCCGGCAGCGACCTGCCCGACCACCGGGAGCGATACGACTTTTTTCGGCTTGAAACTGGTCGTCGTGCCCGCAACTATCTGGATCGCCCGCGTGAGCACAGCATCGCGCCGAATCAACCCCGCTTCTTCGAGGTTTCGAAGATGGGCGTGGACGGTGGAGCTCGATGACAGGTTCACCGCCTCACCGATCTCCCGCACCGTCGGCGGGTATCCGTGCATCTCAATATGCTGCACTATATAATCGAGTATCTGCCTCTGTCTGGGCGATAATTCTCTCTGCACCTGGTATCACCTCTCGTGCCGGTCCGCATTGCTATAAGCGAATCAAACGTCAACATAGACCTGAATGTGCCAGCCTTTGTCCGTCTCTTCGACTATAAGCTGGTGGAACGTGATTGCCTTGACCGGAGACCCGAGCCACTCGATGTCATCTCGCACCGGCCGCACCGAAACATCCGCGGTAAGGCTTGTATCATTGATTTCGGTTATTTTGAACTCTACCGGCAGGACATGTTCGACTTCGAATTTGAACTGAAGCTCGGAGAGCCACGTCCAGAGAAGCTGTTCCTTGTCGTCTGCCTTTACTGCCAGTTCCTGGTGCGACTCGGCCTGGTAGGCGCCGGGGTCGACAAAGAGGGAAAACATCCCGAAGGCTGCCGTTTCGAACGCTTCAGCCATCGTCTTCCCGTAGGCGGCGATCCCTTTGTCAGCCGTATGCTCAAGTGTCTCGAATATGCGTTCGGTCATTTCAATTAAGAGAATAGCAGGAAAACGCGAAAGTTGCAAGCGAGAGCAGCTGTCTGCTTTTCGTCTTTGAACCGCGGAAGGTGGAGATTTACTGTGTTTACCCTTTTTGCTTCGGTTTGCTTGCCACCGAAGCCGACACCGTAGGTGGCGAGTCTCTTTTCGCGTCTTTCGTGCTTCTTCGCGCATTTCGCGATTCGACTGGATGAGCAAATACGGATTATCTGCTCCATCGAGTGTGAAGTTCTACTTTAGCCATTCCCACTCCGATCTCAGAATCGAGTAAATAAGCTGGTCATAATGATTTCCATCGACCCAGTAGTGTTCCCTCTGCCTTCCATCCAATTTGAAGCCGTATTTCTCCAAAAGCCTGATGGAAGCGATGTTGTTCGATGATGTAGTCGCATAGAGCTTGTTCAGATCGTATCTACTGTCCGTAAATAACACATCCAGGAACTTCCTGAGCATTATACTGCCCAAGCCGCATCCTCTGTGCTGCGCAGGGAGGTAGTATCCGAACTCGGCGCTGTGATTTCTCGGGTTATAATCGAACGATCTGATCTTTCCCAGAGGCATGGCGTGGTTATCCGCTGCCACCAGCACATAATATGAGTTGGTGGCGCTCCTGATATTGCATCTCATTTTGTCGATATACGCATCCTCCGAAAGCCGCACTGTTACAGGCTGGCAAGTATAGAGTTCCATATGTTTTTCCGCAACATTCCACCTGTGCAACTCGGAAAAATGCTCTTCCACGAGCTGAATGAGAAGATAATGATCAGATTTCACGAGTCAAATCTTGCCTTTCTGCGCCGTCTTCTGCGCTGAAGTCCATCTTAGTAGATATTATGACCTTATTGCAACAAGTAGATAACAGTTCACTCCTAATGAGAGATCTTACATCAAATTGCACAACCAACACATCACCCTAAGTAACATCCTGTCTTAATAGCAGGCCAGCTTGACGTAGTGGCCGGTCTCCGTGCCGGCCATCTACCCCGTGGACCCACCGGACCACGGGGAGCTCTGCAAGAACCGGACTCTACCATAGCTGCTACTAGAAACGGAGACTACTTAGATGAAAGCACGTCACCCTTGAACAACCAGCACGTCACCCTGAACTTGATTCAGGGTCCATTTTCTTCCTGGATGCTGAGTCAAGCTCAGCATGACGTTGTGATAATTCAGCATGATGTCATACTCATCAACAGTGAATCTTACACAAGTAGCTAACTATGAAGCAGTTCAAAAAAGCTAAATTTGTAAAGGAGAGCTATTTTGATTTATGTTGAATCGAAAAAGTATCGCTGAAGATTGAATTCGCTTGCCTTTTTGCCGATAATCTGATAGACTTTACAGGTTTACTTAGTTTGTAAGACTGGGGGTGACACGTAGTTGCCGAATATCAAATCGGTTATGAAGGACGTTAAGAAGTCGAGGCAGAACCACCTGCGGAATCTTGCTACCAAGTCCAAGATCAAGACCTTTGTAAAAAAGAGCAAGTCAATGATCGATGAGGGCAGTAGTGAGGTAGCTCAGATCGTCTCTCAGACCGTTAGCATAATCGACAAGGCCGCTGAGAAAGGCATCATCCATAAGAATGCCGCCGCTCGCCGCAAGTCGAGACTGATGAAAAAAGCAAATAAGGCCAGCGCATAACTAAAAGTTATGTGAAGCCGGGGTGATGCACCCCGCAAGGGCTGTATGAGATTTGGAGGGGATGGTTTTAGAACCGTCCCTTCTTGCTTTGTGGCTGGCTGCTCAGTTCCATTGTCAGCATCTCTACCGCCATCGCCGAATCACTTACTGCGCCATCTATCCCCTTTATCGCAAGATCAGCAGCCGCTATCCTCTCGAAGCACCTCGCCAGATCGCCAAGGCTGAAGTTTCTCGCCTGCTCCATGATCTTGTTCCGCTTCCAGTCCTCCATTTTGAGGATACTGCCGTTCTCAGGGAGCGCCATCTCTACGTCTTCCGGCACACGACCAGCCCTGCCTCCCGCGTCAATCAGAAGCCGCGCCTGCCAAAGCTGCCTGAAGTGGCGCGTCAGCATAACAAGTGTCCTCAGCGCCTCCCCTGCCACTTCACTTCCCCCACCGTGGAGCAGCGGACGAAGGTAGTGCATCGCAAGCGCGGGCTTTTTTGCGCCGATAGCATCCATCAGCGCGAAGATTTTCTCTTCGACGGTCTCTGTGATGACCTGCTGGACGTCCGCGTCCGTTACGGTCGCGCGGTCTCCGACATAATTAAAGAGCTTCTCGACCTCGGTCGCCAAAATCCCTGAGTCAGTGCCGCATCTGCGGACAACCGATGCCGCAGCGGACGGCGAGATAGATTTTCCAAGCTGTTTTACGAGATCATGGACGAAGCGAGCCGCCGCATCGGCCCTCATCAACGGAAAATCGACGGATTTGCCGGCCTTTTTGACCGCTTTCATCAGATCGGCATGAATCTCAGACCCGCGCTTGGGCTTTCCGTCCTGCATTTTGGGCGCCGGAGTGATGAAAACCACGCAGACGAAGTCAGGAACATGCTCCAGCTTTGAGGCGATAGACTGCTGTTCGGCTGTGGATATGTCGTTCGCCTGAGTAACTATGACCAACCGCTGTTTCGAGGCAAATGGGGCTATCGTTGCGGCGGTCATGACCCGGTCTGCAGTCACATCCGGCCCATAGAGCTGTTCGAGGTCGAAATCGCGAAAATCAGGGTCGACAATCTCTGCTTCGAGCTTTAATAGAGCCGCTTTTTTCTGAGCGTCGTCCGCTCCGTGGTAGAGATATGCTCTGATTGCAGAGCTTTTTACGCTGTCGGTTTTTCTTGCCATTGTAGTGGCTCTATTATGCCATTCGGAGGCTTTCTTTTCAAGCAGGAGAGTAAACGCGATTCATCATCAGGAATATATGCAAACAGCCATTGACATATTCCTCAAGTGGTATATATATTTAGACATAATAGCAACTATGCTATGCACCGATTACTCTATATTAACAAACGAATCCCCTATATCCGATATATCGGAGACGATGTTTTGAATATCCGGCGCAAAAGCCGCGCTGAAGGATACCAAAGATAATCCTAATCACATTTTTGAAGTTCGAGATGCACCAGATGGTCTATAGATAATATAAAGCCTGACAATGCAGATTACGAGGAGGAAAGATATATGAAAACACTAGTTTTATCAACCGCTTTACTGCTAATTGTATGTAGTAGCATCGTTGGGGCGCAATCTGACCAGCCTGTATTTCGTGAGAACATGCCCTCTGAGCTGCTGAAAGAGTTAAATGAGAAACTGACGGCGTTTAGGATCAAGTATCCTTTGTCCTCGGAAACTGAGAAGTGTGTAAGCGAGGCTGTCGCTAGTCTGAAACTGGTATGTCCGAGTTTGTCAATAGAGAATGAGAAGAAAATACAAAAAGCTGGCCCCGGTGCTATTCGGGTTATCGCTGAATTGCTGACTGCTCAAGATAAAGAATTAAGATTGCGGGCATTGATGGCGTTAGGTATCTTTATGAAGATACGAGAGGAGATAACCGACGAATACACGGAGTATGAAAATCTGCTTATTCTATTGTATCGCCGTTCATTGTTTGATATGGATGTTGAGATGCGTAATGGTGCAGTATGGAGTCTGTTCGGTGTTGGCTCTCAACGTTTTCCCAAGATACCACCATCCATAATTAACGCTCTGAAAGATGCATGGATAAACGATCCGGACACCAAAGTCAGAGATTCTGCGGATCTCGCTCTGCAGGATCTTGGAGTGATACCTCGCGATCCGAACAGAGAATATATTATCAATTAAATGTATACCACGTCCAAGGCTAATTGAAAAAGGTAAAACCCCGGCTATGCCGGGGAGACTTCCAGAGTTTGGGATGTGTCGGCGCAAAAACCGCATACGCGTGTATATTGAGGGTGAAAATGGGCAAATTACGGCCTATGATATTAATTATTGTGATTATGTTTTGTATAGGCATAATATTTGATCTTTGCAGGTCAATGAATCATATTGATACGCCAACTTTCAACATCTGGTTTCAGCACTCTGCATATAATAGAATAAGGCCCGGAATGACGAAACAGCAAACATTTGCATTACTTGGCAAACCGGATAGGGAAAGATTGAATATCTACTATGAGCTTTGGGAATATCCGTTATACCCTAATGCAGATTGGCTACACGGAGCCATAGTAAGTTTTGACCCGTCAGGACGAGTCACAGGTGTAGTGACGGATGATGTCAAAATCCCTCCAAAGAAAGTCTGGCCTGGTGGTGCACCGAGGGTAGGGATGACCAAAGACCAGGTTCGTAGTTTATGTGGAAAACCGCGTAGTACTGGTGGTCAAAGGAAAGCAATAAGCTTTTGGAAATATGATCTTTGGAACAACTCGACATTTCAAATCGCATTTGATCGCAATGACAGAGTTGTACGAGCCTGGACAGTAGCATCTGGTGTCACTATTGACTGGTAGACCAAGGATGTACGGTTGCTGGCTCATCGGCGATAGACAGTGTAGACGGGATGGTAGCCACAGAACGATCAGGCCGTGAATGTCGGTCATGAGGGCTTCGGCGCAAAAACCGCGCTGAAGCATACGGAAAATTGCTGAAGGAGTTAAGCATGCATGTGGGTTCTAGCCGTAATGTGTATATTGTATATCTGGCTATACTGACATTACTCGTTATCACCGGATGTGCACGAAATAATGCAAGCAGGAGTACCAACAGGCCGAAACCCCTGCAGGAACGTATCACACTATATACAAGAGTACCTTTTAGGGGACTTGTGACTATTGACCTGTCACAAGGAACGATCCGTTCTATACGACCTGGTGGACAGATGTCTTACAATGTATGGAACGCCAGGTTATCTGAAGAAGACTTGATGTCTTTCAGAAAGGCGATTGAGTCATCAGAGCAAGACTTACTTACATTTAAGCCAGATATCAAATGGTTCTCTGGACAGATGCCACCAATGGATCATGGTGCTGACCTGCAGCTTGTTCTTGGAAACAGAGAATCAGTATTTGCTATGCCCTCGAAAGAGATGCGTTCCAAATTACCAGATGATGCAAAAAAATCATATGAGAAAATCGATGCTATCGCTACACATCTATTAGATATGGAAGCTAAATATCGTAAAAGTTCACATATAAAGCGTGTGGATCAGAACAGTTCGGTCGTAAGAGACCTTGATAGAGATATAGAGCATGTTTATAGGAAGAGCCTACCTAAGGGGCGTGCTGGGTGGTGAAATAGTGATTACCTGATGGTCGGTGATTTGTAAATTAGAATCTTCGGCGCGAGCTTTGCGCCGAAGCCAGCTCTTTAAATTTATGGAGATTCCTGCTTCGGGACGAACTGCGGTCCCGAAGCATACCAAAAAACAAACGGAGGTAGGATAATATGTGTAGAAATTGCTTCCTTTTTACAATTGTGCTGGTCTGCACATTCATTTTCTCTAGTGCTGATGGGCAAACAATAATCAAGGAGGCGGATAACTGGAGTTCCACATGTGTGAGTAGGCAATTCTCAATTTCTGATCCAGCATTCGATAGTAGCAGAAACTACCATTATCCGAACTTACCTACCGAGATCAATCTGCCAGTTGGCACTAGATACCAACTACTTCAGCAAGCAAAAGACAGGCAAGAAATTGTGGCTTGGGCCATTGCCAATAGAATCGGTAATCTTATGTGGGAAGTGCCATTCGACGCAGGTAAATTCGTCGTAGTTCTCGATAATGGTTTATCAGGTGGTGATCTTAGGTGGGTTTATCTATTTGCCCATTGCCCATTGAGTAAAAAGGATTCCAAGCCATGGAAGTTAGTATATGTTGGCGAAGGAGTGTTCTCTACTAATTGGCGGACAATCGAAACAATCTATGTAGATACCAAGTCGCGCTCACTGGTCTTTGGAAGCAGGGTGCAAACGTACGCAGGATTATCTATTGATAAAGAGCTTAGCCTAGTGGAAAACTGCGATTTCAATGGCTCTGGAGACACCAATACAGATAAATCCGTGAAGAAAAACGAACTCAAAGAATATCGTGATCAACAGAATAAGGAGAGTTATTATCCTGACCTACCTGCTGAAATCAACATTCGAGGTAAGAAACTATCGTTATTGATTGAGTCGAAGAATGTGACAGCTATTGCCAAGTGGGCAGATACCAATAAGGTTTACAGGATGATGGAGGTAATGGATGGCAATTTCTTTGTACTAATAGATGCCGAAGATTCAAAGCCAAACTCCTTGTGGTTTTACATATATGCCCCAGTTTGGCAGGAAGGAAATCGCTTGTTTAGGCTGATCTACATAGGTAACAGTATCTTTAAATCTGGACAGGCGTTTGACATTGAATGTGTATATGCAGACAACTATCTGAATGCGCTTGTCTTTGCCAATCGAGACGGTAAGGTCATCAAAGCAATAACAATTCCCGGAGTTATCGATGATAAACAGCAGAAGTGGAAGGATGTTACTTCTAAATTGAAGTGATATACCTGCTTTGAAATCTTCGGCGCGAGCTTTGCGCCGAAGCCAGCTCTTTAAATTTATGGAGATTCCTGCTTCGGGACGAACTGCGGTCCCGAAGCATACCATACTTTCTATAGATTCCCCATCCCATCCGTAATATCCGCGTCAAAAAGGCTCCACTCTGCTCTCGCTATGCGCACCAAAAATCTTATTTTTGGTTGACCGGGTGTACAGCTCGGTGTTATTATATTGAGTGTACAAAATAGCGTAAACTTCGTTAACAAGCGTTATCCACGAAGAGAAGGATACAGGACTAAAAGCCGTGTGGCTGCATAGGTTATTCCAGGTCGGGTGGGTCGGGCTTCTCTCGTCCATAATAGACGTCATATTGGTCTCCATAGCAATTTACTCGCTCATGATGTTCGCAAAGCGTTCCAGAGCCTGGCGGGTTATATGGGGACTGGTCATTTTCTTCCTCTTTTTATATGTCAGCCGACGGCTCGGCTTGGTTACGATAAACTGGCTGCTTCAGATATTCCTGCCGTTAGGACCAGTCGCTATCGTTCTGCTTTTTTACCCTGAGCTTCGCCACCTTCTGGAGGAAATGGGCAAGTGGGCTGGTTGGAGCCGAGGGTTTTCGAGACTCGCTCAGGAAGACATCTCTACGATCATCCAGACAATAGCTGAAGCGGCGTCTAGAATGTCAGCGCAGCGTGTCGGAGCGCTTATAGTGCTGGAACGTGACGTAGGGCTCGAAAGTCTGATAGAAACCGGAACGGTGATACAGGGAGCAGTATCAGCTCATCTTCTTACCACGATATTCCACCCCGGCAGCGCACTCCACGACGGAGCGGTCATCATCCGGGGAAACAAAATAGTCGCCGCCGGGTGCATCCTGCCGCTTTCGGAGAGCGTGCATATCGGCACAATGATCCACACGCGGCATAAGGCCGCAATCGGCGTCACAGAACAAAGCGATGCAGTTGTCGTTGTCGTCTCTGAAGAGACCGGAACGATATCTCTCGCGCTCGAAGGCAAGCTCCACAGCGGGTTGAACCAGGACACGCTTTCCACATGGCTTAAATCGATATTCGGCGATGGCGACAATTCAGATAGATCACAATTCAGAAAAACGGTCGATGTCACCCTGCGGCGAGCCGGTTTGAGGTATAAATAATGTCAGCCCGCAAACTGCTCAGCAATTGGCCTTACAAACTGCTCGCTTTAGGTATCGCGATCATTCTGTCTTCATACGTACACAGCGAGCGAAATCCATGGACAACTGCATCGCTCGACATGACGGTACAGGCTGTTCATATCCAGGACGGGTATGTCGCAAGACCCCGCCAGGACAAAGTAACAGTCTCTCTTCGCGGGTCCAAAAGTGATATAGATGCAGTCATTGCAATGGTAAAATCAGGTGAAGCCAGGGCACTGGTGGACATCAGAGGCCGCCAGGCAGGAGATCACGACATACCGGTGAAGATCGATATTCCCGATTCTACGGGCAGAGATGTCACCGTTCAGGCTGTTCCGCAGCACATGCTCGTTACTGTGGATGCTGTTTCGTCCCGGACGATGCCGGTGCAGGTCAGGATAAAGACCTCACCGCCCATTGGACTGTCTGCGAGCCAGCCGGATATTTCACCCGCTACCGCGACGATATCCGGCGGAAGCAGCCTTGTAAACAGCGTAGCGCGGCTGGTGGTTGTAGTCGACCCTACCCCGCTCAAGCCCTCAGTAGACGAATATGCAGCCATCAAAGCATTGGATGCTCGCGGTAACGAGGTACATGGTGTGGATGTAGCCCCTGATGATGCTCATATCGCTATGAAGCTGGTTGAAGCCCCGGCGAACAAAGCAGTATTCGTAAGCCCAAGCATAATAGGCCAGCCTGAATTCCCATACAAGGTCACAAAGGTCAGCATAACACCAAGCTCCATTATGGTAAACGGCAAACCGGAAAGGCTTGCCGGCACCAGCATTATATTGACTGACGATGTTGATGTAAGTGGCGCGACATCTGATGTCATCCGCTATGTAGGACTACATGTTCCGCCAGGAATAGAACTCGAGGGCACAGGCAAGGTTAAAGTAACCATAAGAATCGTGTCCGATCAAACCCCATAGTAAACTTGCAAGTCAATAAAGGAGAACTAATTGGGAAAATTATTCGGAACCGACGGCGTCAGAGGCGTCGCGAACGTCGAACTGACCCCGCTTCTCGCACTTCAGCTTGGGACAGCGGCAGCTCACGTCATCGTTGAGCAAAAGAACAAAGGCAGAATACTCATCGGGCGTGATCCAAGAATATCCGGGGATATACTTGAGTCCGCTATGGTCGCAGGTGTCTGCTCCCAGGGGCTCGATGCGCTCCTCGTCGGAGTAATCTCGACTCCTGGAGTCGCCTATCTTACCGCAGCAACCGGCGCATCGGCCGGGGTAGTAATTTCCGCGTCTCACAACCCCGTTCAGGACAATGGAATCAAATTTTTCGGCCCGGACGGGTACAAGCTCGATGATGCAGTCGAATCTGAGATTGAGAATTATACAGCGGCATTCGATCGACTCCCGCGACCTAAAGGCGGCGATGTCGGCAGGATGTTCCGCAAGCACGAGATGGCCTGGGAGTATGCCCAGCACCTGAAAACTGCTGCCACCAAGAAGTTCGATGGACTCAAAGTCGTAATCGACTGCGCCAACGGAGCGGCATCGGAACTGGCTCCGCAGATACTCTCCGAGGTCGGCGCGGACATCAAGACTATAAACAGCAACCCAAACGGGATCAATATAAACGTAGGCTGCGGCTCACTTCACCCCGATACACTGAGAGAGAAGGTAAAGAAACTCGGTGCGGATGTGGGGCTCGCTTTCGACGGCGATGCCGATAGAGTCATAATGGTCGACGAACGGGGCGAGATCGTAGACGGCGATCATGTAATGGCTATCTACGGACTGAGACATGCAAGGCTGGGCAATCTGCCCGGGAATGCTGTAGTCGGGACCGTAATGAGCAACATCGGGCTCGAAATCGCTCTCGCTAAAGAGAATGTGACACTCGTGAGGACTCCCGTAGGCGACCGTTATGTCTCGGACGAGATGCGGCGCATCGGCGCGATCGTGGGAGGGGAAAAATCCGGCCACATAATACTTTCGAAGTTCGCATCCACCGGAGACGGCGTAGTCACAGCGCTCCAGGTCATCTCGATTATGCTTGAAACCGGCAAAAAGCTCTCCGAACTCTCTTCTGAGATGGAAGAGTTCCCTCAACTTCTTGTAAATGTCCGTGTAAAAGACCGCAACGGATGGGACAAGAAACCGGAAATAGTCTCCGCCATCACTGAAGCAGAGAAACTGCTTTCTGGGAAAGGACGAGTGCTCGTTCGGCCGTCCGGAACGGAGAAATTGATCCGTGTCATGGCCGAAGGCCCGGACATGGGTGAACTCGAAACACTCGTGGGCGGTATCGCAGAGTCCATCCAGAAGCTGATGGGGTAGCTAACCCTTCGTTTCCATGTTATTCGGGATCGCTTTTCATCCACCCCGTGGACCTACCGGACCACGGGGAGAAGCACGACATTCGCCAATTTTCTCGTTACTGCGGGAATTGATTCTATGCATATTGCACAATTATCCTAAATCTGCCATTCCCGAATAAAAAGCCCTACTATATGGAGGATATGACATGTCCAATGAAGACAAAACGCCATATGATTTAGGTAATTCAAGAAACATAAGAGAACTAATAATGGCTGCTCTAGCTCAAGATGAGGAGGATAAGCGAGAGCAGATCATTCACGAGTTACAGAATAAGCAGGACAGTGAAAGTGTCTTCTTGGCAGCCAAAGAACTATGTGCCAGTGAAGAACCACAAGAAAGGGCACTTGGTGCAGAAATCCTGGGTTTTCTCGGTTTTCCAGACAGGCCATTCATCAAAGATTCAGCAGATATACTCACGCGAATGATAAGCAAGGAGAATGATAGTGATGTAATCTATTATATAGTAGATGCGTTACGACATTTGGAAGATTTCCGTGTTATCGGCAATGTCGAAATTCACGGACGCGCACCGATTTACTTGAAAAATTACCCGGCGATTATCCCTCACATTTTGCCATTTGTGGATCATTCAGATGCAGAAGTGCGAACAGTAATTGTTCTTGCGCTGGGTGCTGCACTATTGAATACGCCAGGACATGAAGATAAGTCTGCAGTAAAAGCGTTAATCAAACTGTCAGCAGACAAAGATAGGAATGTGAGGGATTGGGCAGTGTTTGAGCTTGGGGCAGAGCACCTGACATTAGTAGAATGGCCAGAGATTACTGAGGCATTGCTAAAACGAGTAAGTGATGAGGACGCTGAAGTTAGGTCTCAGGCACTATTAGGACTAGCGCGCAGACACACAGCAGGAACTGTGGAGCTACTGATTCACGAGTTATCCTGGCAATTAGCTCAAGAAAACATCTCTGATTATACACTTGAGGCTGCGTACGAACTTGCGGATCATAGCTTATGTCCTGTATTATGTCGGTTCAAGGACAACTTCGATTCTGAATGGGTTGAGAAAGCATTGGAAGCGTGCAAGTGTAATACTTTTCGTATTCGGGAACGGAAGGTTTAGTATAAGTTATTGGGATGCTTCAGCGCGAGTTTTTGCTCCGAAGACGCCATCATCACATCAGTCTGGCTGATGAACAGGTGATTCCCGTTGCTACCTGCGGGAATTGATTCTATGCATATTGCACAATTACCCTAAATCTGCCATTCCCACAGCATATAAAATACCACCATTGAGAAGAGCTGCGTAATATGGATTAGTAGTATGGTATTAAGCACCATACTACTAATCTGGTATCTCATCAGTTCTAAATATATATTGTGGCTACTTTACTATGTTAATATTATGAGGTATATTGTTCGTATGTTCAAGTTGCTTACCGAATTAATACTAAAGAGGACAATTTTCCAATGACAGATGATCTGACAGATAATCTGAATTGGGTAGATACTGTAGAAATGCTTAGTCTTGACACGACTTCATATCTTGTTGTGGAGCTTGGAGCAGATGGGTTTTATTCATACAGTTTACGCGATATTGCCAGGAAGTTGATAATGGAATCAGCAGCAACAGGAGATGAATGGGAGTACTATCTTGATGCTATGTCTGACAACGCACCACATACATTTCTTCAAAGAGTAACATCAGAACTCGGAAGTGATATAGCTGCATATGTAGAAGAATGGCAATATAAAATATATCGACATATGAATAAATCTATATCAAATAAAACCTACAGGCAATTACTTACTCTGTCACGGGAGTGGGATAATAGTAAACTTAATCAGGATGTTCTCCTTAGCGGCAAGGATCAAACTCACATTAGGATGATGATAAGGAATTACATCAGTCATTATCAGAATGTTAGGCAGGAGATCTATTTGTTGACAAAGCATCTTTCAGAATGGGATACCTGGCTGCAAGACCTTGTTGAGAATGAATGTTATATCGGTGATACGCTGCCAGGCATCCTCCGGAGCTGGCATACAAAAGTACTCTGGCAAGAGCTTATTAATCTGCTACCGAAAGAACAGATTAATACTTTAGCTGCTTATATCCAAGAGGTCGATGTGATATAATCACTATTCATATGCTTTAGCACACGTTTTAATGCTTTGGGACACGCATTTTTACACCGAAGCCGCCATCATCACATCAGTCTGTCTGATGAACAGGTGATGGCAATACAGATGCAACTTAACAAAGTGCAGGCCATTTCTTATAAGTATTCAGCCGAAATATTGGTATACACAGGCCAGGTGACGTCGGTAAAAGACGAATTATCGTGCTTCGGGACGAACTGCGGTCCCGAAGCATATGAAATCTCCACCATTCCCCAAAATCCTAATATCACTTAGCTGTTCTTCAGAACGATTTGCTCCAGGACATTAGCAACGTCTTCACACTTGTCGATTGCTGTTTCGAGGTGCTCATAGATCTCTTTCCACTTGATTACCTCAACCGCGTTCGTCTCCGTCTCAAAGAGTTTCGCCAGTGCTGCCCGACTTGCACTGTCACCCTGGTTTTCAAGCCTGTGGATCTCGATCCAACACTGTTTTATGGTATTCGGGTTCTTCTTGAAGTTTCCAAGTTCGAGGACGGCTGAACGGGTCTCTTCAGTTGCACGGAGGAGCATCATCGCGAGGTCTGCCATATCATCTGTCGGGTGTTTGACCTTGTAGAGCACCAGTCTTTCGACAGTTGCATCGATGAAATCCACAATGTCATCGAGCGCTGAGGACAGACAGTGAATATCCTCCTGGTCGATGGGAGTGATGAACGTCAGGTTCAGCTTTTCGGCGATACGGTGTGCAATCTCATCTGCTTTATGCTCGATTTTATTGACGTTCAACAGCTTCCGGTTGATATCTTTGAAATCTTTGACGATCTCAACAAGCAGCTCGGCGGCTTCGACCGCACATTCAGCCTGCTCGTAGAACATCTCGAAGAACTTTACTTCTTTGGGTAATAGTCGAAATCCCATAATAACGCCTTTTCCTTATGCGTGAACTAATTCGCGCTACATAAATAAGTGCATACAATGATAAGCCAGCCAGCCTATCAGGGCAGCCATAGGAATAGTCAGTATCCACGCCCACACTATGCGGCTGGCAACTCCCCATCGCACGGCGGAAAGCCTCTTGGTTGAGCCGACGCCGACAATTGCACCGGTGATGGTATGCGTAGTACTCACAGGAATACCGAAACATGATACACCGATAAGTGTTAAGGCACCAGATAACTCCGCACTGAATGCACCTGGTGGCTGGAGCTTTGTTAACCCAAGCCCCATAGTCTTTACGATACGCCAACCACCGGACATCGTGCCTGCTGCTATTGCAATACAGCAAGCCAGTTTGACCCAGAACGGCAGAGTAGCCGCTGACGCATGGCCGGTTGCAATAAGAAGCATCCAGATAATACCCATAGTCTTCTGTGCGTCGTTCAGTCCGTGTCCCAGGCTGTATGACCCCGCGGAGAAGAATTGCGCACGCCTGAAGTATCTATTTACTCGCCCTGGCGGACAGGAACGGAATATCCACGAAATGATCGTCATAAAAACAAGCCCGAGCAGAAGTCCGATAACCGGCGCTAAAAAGATAAATAGCACTATTTTCAGAATTCCGGTGGTGCAAAGAACGCTGATACTCAATTTTCTGCCAAGTGCTGCCCCTACCAACCCGCCAACCAGGGCATGCGAAGAACTGGTCGGCAACCCTGCGATCCATGTGATCAGGTCCCATACGATCGCACCGATCAATGCACACAGGATGACGTGTGGATCGATAACCTTGGTATGTATTACGTCTTTGCCTATGGTAGCGGCAACGTGAGTCGGAAATAAGAGAGCTGCGATAAAATTAAACGCAGCGGCCCAAGCTACAGCTCTCAGCGGAGTAAGTACTTTTGTGGCAACTACAGTAGCAATTGAATTTGCGGCATCATGGAAGCCATTGATAAAATCAAAAGCCAGCGCCAAAAGGATAATTATAACAAGAAGAAGCATTCCTAAGCAGCATTCCTTCCCAACATCGAACGCACTGTGGCCAGTTACCACTAATGTAATAATACCAGAGCTTTGAGCAGTCTTTCAAGAGCACCAATAAAAATTCAATTGTTGATGGGAATGTTTCCGGTATCAGCTTACGTATTAAGTTATGGATGCAGGTAGCCCGCCAAGTTTTGATCTTCGGCGCGGTTGACAACTGAGTGCTCGTCCTATAACATGATGCTCGAGTAACTGCCTAAAGAGTTTTGGGCAATAATGTAACAATCCTACGGCACATAACCAGTCAATGCTAATATTGCATCTGCTGGTTTTACGCTCAAACCCAAAACTCCTCCGGGAGAGTTTTGGCTGAGATGATATTGCTTACTCGTTGCATCAACTGTTAAAACTCTGCAGGTAAAATTACGGGCAGTACGGCGTTGATTTGTGGAAAAAGGTTATTAGCAGGCCTTATTCGCTTCACAAGAAGAGTGGATAACAAGCATTAGCTGGTCAATAACAACTGCCGCAAAGCAATGGACGGAGAGATTGGATGGACTCTGCACAGTTAGCAGAAGCGTGGTCTCGCTTCAAAGAATGGGGCGACCAAAAAGCGAGAGATGCGCTTATCACCCGTTATGCTTACCTGGTAAAGATAACAGCGGGAAGAGTAGTCACTAGCCTGCCGCCAAATGTCGATAGAGAAGACTTGGTGAGCGCCGGGGCAATCGGTCTTATAAAAGCTATAGACCAGTTCGATACTACACGGCAGGTGAAGTTCGAGACTTACGCGATAGCTCTCATCCGTGGAGCAATCCTTGAGATGCTCAGGGAAGAGGACTGGGTTCCTCGTTCAATCAGAGAGCGGGTAAAGACCCTGGAACGCACCTATCTTGCTCTTGAGAGCAGGTTGGGACGTCCCGCAAACGACGAGGAAGTAGCTGAAGTGCTCGGTATGGAGATCGATGATTTTCATACACTGCTTGCCGATACAGGAAGAGCCTCGCTGTTATCGCTGGATGATGTCGTGCTTTCGAGCGAAGGTAATGAGAAGATCCACCTTGCCGATGTAGTTCATGATGATTCCAGCAATACACTGGGAGAAGTCGAGATAAAAGAGATGAAGCGGGTCCTCGGGACCGCTATCGACCGGCTTCCGCCCAGGGAGAACCTGGTTATTACTCTTTATTATTATGAAGGTTTGACATTTAAGGAGATCGGTAAGATCCTGGAGGTCTCCGAGTCCAGGGTTTACCAGTTGCATACACAGGCGGTGCTTCGCATGCGCGGCTATCTGCAACGCGATGTCGCGCTGTTTCGATGAGCGCCTGTAATTTATAATTTCCCGGAGAGGAGCAGATTATCCAATTATGATTGATAGAAGGTTGGCATTATTTGTCGTCGCTGGTCTCTTGGTCGCGTTTGTTTTATCCGGCTGTGGCAAGGGCTCATTTGTAAGTGTGAACGGCGAGAAGATTTCTAAGGATGAGTTTTACAAGAAGCTGGAGCTTACATCTATCCAGGGCAGACCTGCAGGAGAATTGGTCCTTGACCAGATGATCAACGAAAAGCTGATCGACCAGATGGCAAAGGAAAAGGGTGTATTGCCGACGGAAGCCCAGATAAACGAAAAAATCGAATATCTGAAGAAAGATGGCAGCCTCACCCAGGTACTTCAGCAAAGAGGCCTTACCATCGACGAATTCAAGAGTGAAATTTACCCTCGGCAGGCTATGATCAATATAGTTACCAAGGGTGTTACTGTCTCGGATAAAGAGGTCAATGACCGTTACAACCAGATCAAGGATCGCCTTTATACGACAGCCGCGAATGTAGAGATTGCAGCTGTAATCTGTGGAAAGAAAGAAAAAATCGAAAAAGCGGATGCACAGATCAAGCAGGGTGTCGACTTCGGTACCGTTGCGATGAGGCTGTCAGAGGACAAACTGAGCAACCAGACACAAGGAAAGCTTGGACGAGTCTGGAGAGGACAGCCGGGTGTCCCGACAAACCTGATCGAAGAGGCATTCAAGCTCAAAGTCGGTGATGTGAGCAAACCCTTCCTGGTTGCTCCTAAAGGACAGACTCCTCAGTGGGTAATTATCAAAGCGACCGATCGCAAGCCGAAGGTCGTACGGACTTTTAATGAAGTCAAGAGTCAGTGCCGTGAAGATGTAGCGCTGATGAAAGGCCAGACCACTACTGACATTCCGAAACTGTTACAAAAGAAGCGGGACTCTTCTACGATAATCATCAGTCCCGAGCGATACAAACAGCTTGCCAAGATACAGAAGAAAAAGTAGCAGGCTGAGTAAGAGAAATTGTTAACGATAGTAGGTCTCGGACCCGCAGGCATAGGAGGTATATCGGCCTCGGCTCTCTTGACGTTGGAATCGGCGACAAGAGTATATATGAGGACCGGCAGGCATCCTGCCGCGCTCGATCTTCGAGAGCGCGGCGTGCGGTTCGAGACCTTCGATCATATTTATGAGACCGCTTCCGACTTCGACGAAGTTTACAGCACTATCGCAGCCCGTGTGATCGAGGAATCGCGGGCTGGAGACATCGCATACGCCGTCCCTGGCCATCCACTGGTTGCGGAGCGGTCCGTAGCGCTCATTCTCGACACAGCCCCTCACGAAAACATTCCGGTGGAGCTGATCGGTTCCGCCAGTTTTATCGATGCATGTCTCGAAGCCCTAGCTATGCCCATCGGCAGGGGACTTAAGATCATCGATGCGCTTGCGCTCGATGAAGTCCTCCCTTCCATTGACTGCCCCAACCTTATCCACCAGGTCTACGACCGGATGGTCGCATCGTCTGTAAAACTCGCGCTTATGGAGATCTACCCGGACGAGTTCGAGGTGTATGTAATCTCCGGCGCGGGCGGAGATGATGCTAAAGTGATGAAACTACCGCTCTATGAGCTTGACCGCCGCGAATACGACCACCTTACAAGCGTGTTTGTGCCGGAACTATAGAGTTTCAGGAGATAAAGTAACAGCCTTACAGTTATATAAACAGTTCTCTGATATAGCTTTATCTGTTGATTTTACACTTACACCTGAAACTCTTCCGGAAGATTTTCGGCAACAGCCAATA
>JBDKSP010000105.1:0-5523 GCA_039680575.1 Armatimonadota bacterium | reverse complement strand
GCAGCTATGGTAGAGTCCGGCTCTTGCAGAGCTCCCCGTGGTCCGGTGGGTCCACGGGGTAGATGGCCGGCACGGAGACCGGCCACTACGTCAAGCTGGCCTGCTATTAAGACAGGATGTTACTTAGAGAAAGAGTAGGGCAGCACGTGGAAAGAGTACTGGTGACGGGTGGAGCAGGCTTTCTGGGGTCGCACCTGTGTGATCGCCTGCTTGCCGAAGGCTACCATGTAATGGCGATGGACAACCTTATCACGGGAAATGTCGACAACATCGCCCACAATGCTCGGAACCCGCGCTTTGAGTTCGTGAAGTACGATGTGACTCAATACATCTACATCGAAGGCAAGGTGGACTTCGTGTTCCACTTTGCCTCACCTGCCAGCCCGATAGATTATTTGCAATATCCGATTCAAACGCTCAAGGTAGGCTCTATCGGGACTCACAAAGCGCTGGGACTGGCATATTCGCAGGGATCAAAGTTCCTGCTTGCGTCTACATCAGAGGTCTACGGCGATTCGCTGGTGCATCCTCAGGGTGAGGACTACTGGGGGAATGTGAACCCGATAGGCCCGCGCGGTGTATATGACGAAGCAAAACGGTTTGCCGAAGCGCTGACGATGGCTTACCACCGGTCGCACGATGTCGATACCCGCATAGTCAGAATATTCAATACCTACGGTCCCAGAATGCGGCTTTTTGACGGGCGGGTCGTTCCGACGTTCATCCGGCAGGCGATTAAGGGGGAACCGCTCTCCATATACGGCGATGGGTCTCAGACGAGAAGCTTTTGCTTTGTTTCCGATCTTGTGGACGGTATCTTTAAATTGTCGCTCTGTGACTATCACGAGCCGGTGAACATCGGCAATCCAATCGAGATGACCGTCCAGCGGTTTGCCGAGCTTATACTTGAGATCACCGGCTCGAAGAGCGAGATTGTCTACGAACCGCTTCCGGTCGATGACCCCAGGCAGCGGCGGCCGGATATCTCGCTTGCAAAAGATATGCTCGGGTGGGAGCCAATAGTCTCCGTAGAGGATGGCTTGCGGATGACGATAAATTACTTCAAGGACAGAGTTTCGTGAAAATCGAACATGGCATGGTCCACGTTTACACAGGAAACGGCAAAGGGAAGACTACTGTAGCGCTCGGCCTGGCTTTAAGAGCCATAGGCTGGGGGCTGCGGGTAATGATGGTTCAGTTCGTCAAAGGCTATAAGGAGATCGGCGAAATCAAATATGCCGAGCAATCAGGGGGAAGGTTTGATGTAAAGCAGTTTGCCCTTGATACAAAGCGAAGCATTAGCGAATCGGAGGTCCGCTCGCGCCGGCAGGATGCTGAACGGGCGGTGGCTTTTGCCGAAGATGCGATTATGTCCGGGGATTATGATCTTGTAATTCTCGACGAGCTGTCAGTGGCGTTACATTATGGATTGGTGGACATGGAGTGGGTTTTGCGGCTGATCCGTGAGAAACCCGCGTCAGTCGAACTGGTTATTACAGGCAGAAACGCGCCGAAAGAACTGATCGAAGCTGCTGATTACGTAACCGAGATGCGCCTGATTCGGCATCCTTACCGGAAGAACATTCAAGCCCGGCCCGGAGTGGACTACTAACGGAAATCTCAATACGAAAAGTTTTTGAAATAATCACTTGCATGGTTGCGTGCCATGTGGTATAATCACTCTCGATGGCGCTTACGGATATGTGCCATGGACGCGTTGGAATCAGGATTTAAATATTCCACGAAGCCGCGGTCCCGCCGGGGAACCACAAGGTCAGTGCTCATACGTCCCCAGTCGGCAAAGAGCAAGCCTTAGCGGACCGGCGTATGGGGTTGCGGCTTAATTTTGTGAGAGATTGTCTCGCATGCGGAGTTCTTGACAAGACTCTGCTGCGTCCGTTATACTTATACGGTTTACCCGAGCCTCCGGGCTGGGCAAGCCGAACTGCCGACTGCTAAGGGGGCGATTTGTGCACCGTTTCTCGTGAAATATAAGTGCGAGATACAACTTGATCTGTTGAGGTGTTCTGATTGCTCCCGTATTGTGTGTCGGCGGGGGCAATTTTTGTTGTACCGCCTTTGGAGAAGCCGGATGGGAAACCGTCGGGTCCTCCGAGGCGAAATGGAGCGAATGCTCCGATTCTGATGTGAAAGAGAAAGGATAGTCGATGCCCACAATCAGTCAGCTGGTAAGAAAAGGGCGGCAGAAAGCGCGAAAGAAGACTGCGGCTCCGGCGCTCAAGAGCAATCCGCAGAAGCGCGGTGTATGCCTTGTGGTGAGAACTGTATCACCCAAGAAGCCGAACTCTGCGCTTCGAAAGATCGCGAGAGTCCGTTTGACTAATGGCGTCGAGGTAACGGCCTATATCCCAGGGATCGGCCACAACCTTCAGGAGCACTCTGTAGTGCTTGTTAGGGGCGGTAGAGTCAAGGACCTTCCGGGTGTCCGATATCACATAGTCCGTGGAACGCTCGATGCCTCTGGAACGAAAGACCGGAGATCCAGCAGATCCAAGTATGGGGCGAAGCGGCCCAAGTCGTAACGGGAGTCAAGAGCCAAAAGCGATTGAGTCACGGCTCAACGCTTGTTGAGCCGTGACTCTGTTTGGAGGAAGAAGTCTAAATGCCTAGAAAAGGGCCTGCAAAGAAAAGAGAAATACTGCCTGATCCTGTATACGGAAACAGACTGCTAGCGCGGTTGATGAACCGGATACTGATCAAAGGCAAGAAGAGCACTGCAGAGAAGATCGTATACGATGCACTCGAGATGGTCGAGCAGAAGACCGGCAAGCCCGGAATCGAGATCTTTGAGCAGGCAATAAAGAATGTTATGCCGATGGTTGAAGTCAGACCGCGGAGAGTCGGTGGAGCCACATACCAGGTTCCACAGGAAGTCCGCTCGGACAGAAGGATCTCTCTTGCACTCAGATGGATCGTTACCTTCTCTCGTAAGAGGGGCGGCAGAACGATGGTCGAGAAACTCGCGGGAGAGCTACTGGACGCCGCTAATAATACAGGCGCATCGGTGAAAAAGAGAGAAGACGCCTTCAAGATGGCGGAAGCTAACAAGGCGTTTGCACATTATCGCTTCTAAATAGAAGCGAATCAAGGAGGTCGAAAGTCGAAGGTAAAACTGAATACGGCCCCGCTTAATAGGTTTGTAATGACGATTGGCTGGTGGCCGCGGTATACAGGTTACTTTGAGCTTTCAGCCTCGATCCTTCGATATTTGTAATGGCTAGAGAATATACGCTAGAAAAAACAAGAAATATTGGAATCGCCGCGCATATAGACGCAGGTAAGACAACTACAACGGAGCGAATTCTTTTCTACTCCGGCAAGATCCACCGCATGGGTGAGGTGCATGAAGGCGCCGCAACCATGGACTGGATGGCGCAGGAACAGGAAAGGGGAATTACGATCACCTCCGCCGCGACTACGTGCTTCTGGAATGGGCATCGTATCAATATTATAGATACGCCCGGTCACGTAGACTTTACGGTAGAGGTTGAAAGAAGCCTTCGAGTGCTTGACGGAGTTGTCGCGGTCTTTTGCGCCGTCGGCGGAGTACAGCCGCAGTCCGAAACGGTCTGGAGGCAGGCGAACCGCTATAACGTACCTAAAATCGCGTTCGTCAACAAGATGGATAGGGTAGGCGCAGATTTCTTTAAGGTAGTCGAGCGTATTATTGACCGGCTCGGTGCGAATGCCGTGCCGATTCAGATCCCGATTGGCGCAGAAGCCGAATTCGAAGGAATGATCGATCTTGTTAAGATGAAGGCGATCCGATACCTGGATGACCAGGGTGAGGAATACGAAATTACTGATATTCCAGAAGACCTCAAACAGATGGCGCTTGAGTATCGTGAAAACCTTGTTGAGAAAATAGCGGAGATCGATGAGCACCTGATGGTCAAATACATCGAGGGACACAAGATTACCGCTGAAGAGATAAAAGCAGGTATCCGATACGGGACAGTATGCAACAAGATCGTTCCAGTTATTTGTGGAACAGCATTCAAGAACAAGGGTGTTCAGCCTTTGGTTGATGCGGTTGTTGATTATCTACCGTCACCGATAGATATCCCCCCAGTCACAGGAATCGACCCGAAGACCGATCAGGAAGTAACAAGAGAAGCTTCGGACAACGAACCCTTCGCCTCATTGGCGTTCAAGATCATGGCTGACCCATACGTCGGCAAGTTGACTTTCTTCAGGGTATACAGCGGATGTCTCTCCAAGGGATCATACGTATACAACTCCACGAAGGGCAAGAGAGAGCGGTTTGGCAGGATCCTGCGGATGCATGCAAACCACCGCGAGGATGTCGATAAGGTCTACGCGGGTGATATCGCCGCTGCAGTAGGCTTGGGTGACACGACTACCGGAGATACGCTGTGCGCTGAAGATGCTCCGATCATTCTGGAGTCGATCCAGTTCCCTGAACCGGTAATATCTGTCGCGATAGAGCCTAAGACGAAAGCGGACCAGGAGAAGATGTCGATTGCGCTGCAAAGACTTTCCGGCGAGGACCCGACTTTCAGGACTCACACGGATGAAGAAACCGGCCAGACGATCATTTCTGGAATGGGCGAGCTTCACCTTGAGATCATTCTAGACAGACTTTTCCGGGAGTTCAAGGTAGAGGCCAACCACGGACGTCCGCAGGTATCTTACAGAGAGACTATCAGAAAGCACGCGAAAGCTGAAGGTAAGTATGTTCGACAGACTGGTGGACACGGTCAGTTTGGTCACTGCGTGGTCGAAGTAGAACCGCTTAAGCCGGGTGAGGGATTCATCTTCGAGAACAAGATTGTGGGTGGATCTATTCCTAAAGAATATATCCCGGCTATTGAGGCAGGTGTTAGGGAAGCGATGGCATCCGGCGTTCTGGGTGGATACCAGGTCGTTGATGTGAAGGTTAGACTTGTGGACGGTTCATACCACGAGGTAGACTCTTCGGAAATGGCTTTCAAAATTGCCGGATCGATGGCAATCAAGGCTGCTCTTTCCAAGGGTGATCCAGCGCTGAAGGAGCCGGTTATGTCTGTAGAGGTCGTAACTCCGGAAGAGTATCTTGGTGATGTAATTGGCGACTTGAACTCACGAAGGGGTAGAATCGAGCATATGGAAGTCAACCCCGGAAACACGCAGAGTATCAGAGCGAACGTTCCGCTTGCAGAGATGTTCGGCTATGCGACAACTTTACGCTCTATGACGCAGGGGCGGGCGTCTTATACTATGGAACCGTCTCATTACGATGAAGTGCCGAAATCGATAGCAGATGAACTGGTTGCGAAAGCCCAGGGACGTCAGCTTGTAGGAAAGTAGATTTGAAGCGCAGGGTTCAGATAGGGAGAATATTCCCTATCTTGAACTCTGAACTCTGACTTTTATTTGGGAGGCAACGAATAAGATGGCAAAGCAGCGGTTTGAGAGGACGAAGCCGCACGTAAACATCGGGACAATCGGGCACGTGGACCACGGCAAGACCACGCTGACCGCGGCTATAACAGCAGCGTT
>JBDKSP010000104.1:0-7893 GCA_039680575.1 Armatimonadota bacterium | reverse complement strand
GCAAACTCCTATATGTGTAATACTTGCTACTTCGACGTGAGCTTCCAAAGTACCTGTGTTGCGGTAATGATACTTTATGTAAACTTCGTTCACACTGCGCCCCTGATTAAGATGCGTTTGCCCTGATGATTGGAGCATCCGGTAATGATGGCATCGAATAACTTGGTTGACTTCATGCCTCTCTTTTCTCAATGCATACACTAGAGAACAGAACCTCTATCTCACTGCGGCAAGACAGGGAGCTGATTCTGTTAACTGCGTGATTGCTTCTGCCTTACTCATGATGGTCTCACAGCAGCCTGGAACGCTCAATATATCACACTCGCTGCTGAGGATGAACGGATGCCCGATTCGACGCATTTTTTCTACGAGTTCGTGTCCTCGTTCAATGATTTGATCTGCCGTGATGAGATCGTCGGAGTAGAATTGCTTGGACGGCAGGTTTCCAAAGAGCACGGTGGTCTTGGGCACCAGTGACGCGTCCTCCCACAGCTTGCGGGAACTGCCAAGGCTCAATATCGCCGAGTCGAGTTCAGCGAACTTGCCGACCATATAATCCGTCAACTCTCCGCAGCAGTGGAATATCAGGTCGACTCCATTGGCGTCCATCAGGTTTTTCATGCGCTGGTTGAACGCCATTACGTAACGCTCGAAGATGTCCGATCCGCTTTCGATCTGGTTCGGAGAGAAGTAGACTTTGTTCGCCGCAGGCTCGGCGACGAAGATTGCTATTGCGCCAGCATTTATCTGCTTTTGGATATTGTGCATAATGATCAGCATACCGAACTCGAGCACGCTTTCGACCAATGCAATCTCCTTATCATCTTCGGCGGTCATTCCAGTTCCAGCCAGACATACGGGTGTGATTGGGTCGGCAACGAGTTTCGTCATCAGCGAGAATGGACCGATTGACATGCCTATCGGAAGCAGTTCCGTATTAGTGTCTATATACGTGATGGCGTCAAATTGTGCCTGGAGCTCAGGCAGCGCTCTTTCTTTGAGCTTTTTCTTGACGGTTTCGAAGTCTTCCGAAGTAGGCGCTGAATCGAAATGGAATTTTGCCATCTCGTCAGGCGCAACGCCGATCATATCCAGCAGCGCTTTCTTCTCGAGTTCCAAGTCCATGTGAGGAACCGCCAATGGAGTATTGAAGCGATGAGCGGTCTCTGCAAGGACTTGTCCCAAACGCTTTCCATCAAGCAGAATCTCCTCTGCGTCTAGGTGCTCATGCAGCACCAAGTCCGCAGCGATGGGCATTGTCAGTCCCTCTTCAGCTAAATCCAAGTAATACTTTCGGTCCATATCTACCTCTGCATGTTGCCTGGCTCCATTACAGAACCATTAATAATCATTTCAATAATAGTGTAGGCTTTGAGGCAAGCAAAGATATAGCAATATCAGTGCAATTTTTGGTATAATCGTGCTCCGCATGCAGTCAAGAGGCCGGAAACGACAAGCTCAGTATATATAATCGCTGGCGGCGCCGAATCATCCTGCTGAATAGATTGATGGAGAATCGTAAGTCAGGTTTCGGGACAGGGTGTCTCGAAACAGTGCGCGATTGCAAATCGCACATTGATAGTTCCCTACTGCTTTTGCTTGACCCTGTGAAGAATGCATACTAACATTAGCTAGAACATGAGAAGATACTTGCCGATAATAATACTTGGATTGGCCCTGGCGTTTGGTATCAGGTTTGGGATAAAACAACCGGGTGAGCCGCTTGGGCCTGCTTTGCGGGTGGACTTCATCGATGTAGGGCAGGGCGACAGCATATTTATCAGGACTCCTGATAACATAAATGTGCTGATAGACGCCGGTGAACCGGAATCCGGACCTGCGGTTGTGAAGCATCTACGCCGGTTGGGCGTCAAACGCCTTGATCTGGTGGTTATGACTCATCCGCACAGCGACCATATCGGGGGTATGCCGGCTGTCTTTAAGGCGTTTAAGATCGGCGGGGTCCTCGATAGTGGTTATATCCACGGGTCGGCGCTGCAGGAACGTGTCCTCAAGATGATAGAGGATGGGAAGGTCCCTTATCACCGTGCGACAGCCGGGATGGAATTCCGGCTTGGTCAAAAGGCGCGGATCGAGGTGCTGGCTCCGCCCGAGCGGCTTATTCGGGGCACTAAGTCCGATGCAAATAATAATTCGGTAGTAACCAGACTTGTATTCGGCCGTGTTCGGATGCTTTTTACTGGTGATATCGAGCGAGAAGGCGAAGGACAACTGATCGCATCTCGTGAAGATCTGGAAAGCCAGGTGCTGAAAGTTGCGCATCACGGATCATCGAGCAGCACATCGCTTGAGTTTATCCGGTTGGTCAGCCCGGAATACATGGTGATTTCGGTTGGCGCAGGCAACGAATACGGCCATCCAAGCAGGGCTGCGCTCAGGCGCATAGATAGAAGAAAAACAGGCGCATCGCTGTTTAGGACGGATAAGGACGGTACGGTCGTAGTCAAGACCGACGGCCGCAGGATCGTAGTGGAGAGAGAAAGATGACAGACCTGCGCGCCATGGTAGACAGGATCGAAGACAAGATGGCTGTCCTTCTTGTGGGAGATGAAGATTACCGGCTGGTCTTGCCGGTGAGCTTCCTTCCTGAAGATGCCGCCGAGGGTGATGTGCTTAGTCTGTCAATCGCGGTGGATACTGCCGCTACCAGAGACGCCAAACAGCGTATTAGTGATATTATCGACAGATTGAGCAGGGGAGACGGATAAATAAGCTTCTCCCGCTCTTTTGTCTTTACAAGTGGGGGTGAGTTATGCAGCAGGTAAAAGAAGAGTCTTCTCCTGAGATCACATCAAAGGTGCAAATACCGAAAGCGGTCATCGTTATCGGTGCATCTACCGGCGGTCCGTCCGCACTTTCTAAAATACTTCCCAAGTTACCAAAGGATTTTCCCATTTCGATTGTTGTCGTACAGCATATGCGTCCAGGCTTCACAAAGCTGCTTGCCCGTCAACTAGATGGAATATCCGAGCTTTACGTAGATGAGGCGGAAACTTATCTCCCTTTGAAACCTGCAGCAGCGTTTCTTGCGCCGGGACATTGCAGTGTTCGTGTCGAGCGGACAGAAGACCCGGAATGCCCGCCATTTACGCTCACTTCCGAAGATGTGAGTTCATCCGTCGAAAGACTGCGGAAACGTGTGGATGATGCTATGATTTCAGCCGCTGAGGCTTTCGGTCCCCGTACCATCGGTGTGATTTTAACCGGGGTGGGGGATGACGGACGAGACGGAATGAAGGCAATCAGAGAGTTTGGCGGTAAGACTCTGGCTCAGGATGAATCATCCAGTATAGTTTTCGATATGCCAAGGTCCGCCATCAATGCCGGTGTTGTCGATGAGGTAGTCCCTTTATGGAACATTGCTGAGCGGGTAATCGAGATTGTGGGGGATATCTAATGCAGGTTTTTTATAAAAAACGGCTCGGAGATATTCTTGTATCAGCCGGCTTATTGAGCGAAGAACAGCTCGAATGGGGGCTTGAGGAGCAAAAACAAAGCTACAAACGACTTGGAGAGATCCTCATGGATGCCGGTTGGGTGACAGAGGACGATATATCGGAAGCCAGAGCATTTCAGCTCGATATGGCGCATATTGCACTTGGAGACTATCCGATCGATCCCGATGTCATTCGGTTGATACCCGAACCGGTAGCACGTACATATAAGTTGATTCCGGTTTGCAATACCGATGGAAAAATTTCCGTAGCGATGACGAACCCACTCGATGTCGAGGCTATAGATGCCGTGCAGCGAGTGACCCGAAAGCGTGTCGAACCTATACTGGCCAGTGAAGCCAGGATGACAGCGACGCTGGACAAGGTTTATGGTTCGCTCGGTGGAGCGGACATAACAGCTTCCATGCAGGAGGCTGTAAGCGACGTAGAGATTACCATCGACGAAGTCTTATCCCCTGATGTCGATGAGGCAAAACGGCAAAGCGAACAGGCGCCTATTGTCCGCACCGTCAGTCTTATTCTGCAAGAAGCCGTAAAGCGGCGGGCCAGCGACATTCATCTGGAACCGCGTCGCAATAATGTGGAGGTGCGCTACCGGATCGATGGAGTGCTGCACCATATCCGCAATATGCCGAAAGCGCTTCAGGCTGCAGTCATATCAAGAATAAAAGTAATGGCCGATCTCGACATCGCGGAACGGCGTATTCCCCAGGACGGGCGCGTCGGGCTCAGGGTGATGAACCGCATGATCGATCTCAGAGTATCGACGCTCCCTGTGCAGTACGGCGAGCGAGTTGTTTTGAGGGTACTCGATAAATCGGCGCAGCAGTACACACTCAGCCAGATCGGGTTCAGCTCGAATGAGCTGAATGCTTTCGAAAATCTCATCAGTAAACCTTATGGTATAATACTCGTGACCGGGCCTACGGGTAGTGGAAAGACGACGACCCTTTATTCGGCGTTGACGAAGCTAAAGTCACCGGATGTCAACATCATTACCTGTGAAGACCCGATTGAATATGAGTTGGAGGGAATCAACCAGTCCGCCGTCAATGTGAAGGCCGGGCTTACGTTCGCAGCGCAGCTTCGCTCGATCCTTCGACAGGACCCGGATATTATACTTGTAGGTGAAATCAGAGACTCGGAGACTGCTGATATAGCATTCCGGGCTGCTATGACCGGCCACCTTGTGCTTTCGACGCTGCACTGCAACGATGCAGCGAGCGCAGTCACGAGGCTCACAGATATGGGAGTCGAGCCGTTTCTGATCGGTTCATCCGTAATCGGTGTGGTCGCACAAAGGCTGGTGCGGATTATCTGTCCCAGGTGCAAGTCGCCGTATGAGCCGGGAGTCGAGGAGCTTGTTCCGTTCGGATTTGCTGACCAGGCCGGGTCTGTCCAGTTATTCCGGGGACAGGGCTGCAATAACTGCGACGGCAGCGGCTATCATGGCCGCGAGGCGGTAGCCGAGGTTCTGACAGTGACGGACGATATCCGCAAGATGATCATGACTAATCCGTCATCTGATCAGATCAAAGCGATTGCTATGGCGCAGGGAATGTCCACGATGAAGCAGAACGCGATAGAGAAGATGATGAAGGGACTGACAACGCCTGCAGAGGTCAGTAAACGGGTATTCGTCGGCGACGATGTTGACTAACATTATAATGGAAGTTTTAGGGGCTACTTCCGCAGAGCTTGAAAAGCTGGCGGTGGAGCTTGGCGAACCTGCCTATAGAGGCAGGCAGATCGTCGAATGGGTTTATAAGAAGAATGCGGACAGTTTTTCCTTGATGACCAGCCTACCGGCTGCATTTCGAGGAAAGCTGGAATCCGCCGCATCCCTTTATCGCAGCGAAATAATCAAACGCAGCAAATCAAGGGATGGGACCACTAAATATCTCCTCGAACTCTCGGACGGACAGTGCATCGAGAGCGTGCTTCTACCTTATGAAGACCGGGTGACCGTCTGCGTATCTACGCAAGTCGGCTGCGCGGCTGGCTGCGCCTTTTGCGCGACTGCGATGAGCGGTTTTATCCGCGATTTGACGGCTGGTGAGATCGTAGACCAGGTGCTCACGCTCCAGCGGGAAGCCGGACAGCGCGTGACGAACGTTGTTTTTATGGGGATGGGTGAGCCGCTCTTAAACTACGATGAAGTTTTAAAGAGCGTGCGAATCCTGAACAAAGAAGTCGGCATTGCGATGCGGAAAATGACGATTTCAACGGTTGGCATCGTCCCAAGAATACGCAAACTCCAGGCTGAAGGGCTCCAACTGACACTTGCGATATCGCTTCACGCCCCTGATGATGATCTTCGCCGTAAATTGATCCCATTTGCGGAGCATTACCCTCTATCCGAACTGATTCCTGCCTGCAAAGGTTATGCTGAGGCTACAGGGCGGCGTGTGACGTACGAATATCTGCTTTTAGCAGGGGTAAATGATACTCCGGCTCACGCAGAGCGGCTTGTCGCGTTACTTCGGAGCTCGCTCGCCAATGTAAACCTGATTCCATACAACGAAGTAGCCGGTAAAGGTTATAAACGCCCGTCCACTGCTGTCGTGACCGCGTTCAGGCAGGTTTTGGAGCAAAATGGAATAGAAGTAACTCAGCGCTACGAGCGTGGCCGCTCAGTAGCCGCCGCCTGCGGGCAGTTGAGGGCAAGAGGGAAGGGAACAGGTGACAGGGAATAAGGAACAGAGAGAAATACGGAGTGCGAAATACCGGCAGCAGATGTAGTGGCCGGTCTCCGTCCCGGCCATCAGCATCGAAGATGCTGGAAAAGCCATTCCGTATGTTTCGGGACCGCAGTTCGTCCCGAAGCATGAGTCTCCACCTAATCTCATCCCTAAATCCTAGATTCTGATCTCCATTCAAATATCTTCCGACCCGTGCTATACTTAAGGTAAGGCTAAATACTTATTTTCGGAGGTGCGCTTTGCCAAGCCAGAGCGTTGAAGAATATTTGGAAGCTATTTACAGGATCGGCGGGGAGACAGGCACTGTGAACACGTGCGAACTCGCCACAATGCTCGGCGTCGCCCCTCCATCGGTCACGACCATGCTCGCGCGGCTCACCCGCGACGGGCTTGTCGAACATACCCGCTACAAAGGGATAAAACTCACTCAAAGCGGCCGTGAGATGGCTGCATCTATGATCCGGAGGCACAGGCTTTCCGAACGGCTCCTTACGGATGTGCTGGGTATGCCCTGGCACAGAGTCCATGAAGCAGCCTGTAAGCTGGAGCACGTCATGACTGGCGAGATAGAGGAGCGTACCTATAAAGCGCTCGGTGAACCGGAACGCTGCCCGCACGGACAGATGCTGAAAGGCGATGATGATGAGTCGTTGGTAGCCTTGAGCAGTGTCGAACCCGGAAGCAAGGTCCGCGTAGTGAAACTGGCTGAAGAGAAAGAAGAGTTTTTGATAGCTGTCGAGAAACTCGGGCTCATACCCTCCGCAGAAGTGACAATTTCATCGATTATTGACTCCGAAATATGCTACTCGATAGCAGGTAACGAACACCAAATATCCATAGATTTAGCCGGACTCATTTGGGTCTGCCCTGTAGAGCCTAAATAACCCAATTCAGCCTTTTAGTATATCCCACACCGAATCGGGATCGCAGTTCATCCTACCCCGTGGACCTATTGGGCCACAGGAGTAGTAACCGTGGACCTACCGAGAAGCACGAGTCTACACCAATCAAAAACATGCTTTGCTAAGAAGTATATCTATCACTATGATGGGTTACTATAGCTCTGACAAACGAGAATGGTGTTGTGACAGATACCTACACCTACGATGCCTGGGGAAATGTGACCAACCACATAGATCCTAATCCCGGGGATGGTATAGGGCTAACAACAGATAATCCTTATCAGTATGTGGGGGAATCAGGATACTACACTCATTACGAGGAGCCATCGCTCAACCTGCTTCAGGTTGGGGTAAGGTATTATGATCCTACTATTGGTTTGTTCACACAGCATGGATCACCATATGCATATGCAGAAAATAATCCCACCAAGAACACACAGTCTAAAGGTAACAAGGACAAGAAAAATAATAGTAAATACAAGAATAGCGAATTTACTAGGGATGATTACGATGAAGTTACACAACATGCGGAGCAGTACAAGAAAATCAAAGAAGTTCTGAAAATGGAAAAGGGAATCGGAACTAAATGTACCGCATAAAAAGTTGCTAATACGGTCTTTAGCTTTAATCATCTTTTGCCTAAAGAGAAGAGGAACAAAATAGAAGATGCTGATGCTAAGGATGATCTAGTGCACTTTCCAGTAAATGACATTACATTTCTACCTTGCAGGCAGTGGCTTGGTCGTTTCGCTGTTGAATACAGGCCGCCACTGTCTGCATTAGGATATCGAGAGCCTCGTGAATCCGACAAAG
>JBDKSP010000103.1:0-6560 GCA_039680575.1 Armatimonadota bacterium | reverse complement strand
TCCTGTCTTAATAGCAGGCCAGCTTGACGTAGTGGCCGGTCTCCGTGCCGGCCATCTACCCCGTGGACCCACCGGACCACGGGGAGCTCTGCAAGAGCCGGACTCTACCATAGCTGCTACTAGAAACGGAGACTACATAGATCCTGAATCCTCGATCCTTCTATTCCCTAATCCGTGATTAGTAAAATGAGCTTAAACGGCATTATATCGTTCCAGGCAGGCTTGGATTTTGTCCTGGTCTTCGCACCAGCCGACCAGAATCAGTCCCTCAGCGCTTCCGAGCTGATCGACTACCGCATCCAGCTCATCCGGCCCACCGAATATCAGAGCCAGCTTTCCTGCGTCACGAATCTTCCGATAGACCTCCGGCCAGTGGCTGCAGTCCGGTGCACCGGCACCTGGTCCCCATTGAATACCCTTAAGCTCAGGAATAGAGCACAAAGAATCCAGATGAGGCAGTTCTCCCGGCCCATCCAGATGGTAAAAAGCGTTCGAAAGTTTCTTGCAGCTGGCTGCAAGCTCTTGTTTGGCGAACTCGTCGAACATCGCCGGACTTATCATATAAGCGAAGTCACACTGGAGCATATAGGTTGGTGTCTCCGAGAAAACCGGCGCCCATGCCGTATAGCCGTGGTTAGGCGGCCGAAGAATCTCGTCGATCTCATCGAAATACCGCCACCAGAGTTCGTGGATTTCCCATGTAAGCCGCTTTACTTCCTCTGGATGATCGTAAAGATCGTATAGGAGCTTTTCACCCGGTCTGAACGTGGAAAGAATATCGAGATTACCTCCGAGGTCCGTCATCGAGATCTGGACCATCCCCTGCCAGCGGTCTACAGCAGCCCTGCAGATGTCTTTGACTCTATGGAGCCAGATGTTATCGGGATCATAGCTGAAATGCAGGTCACGGATCTCCAAATCCTCTTTCGGCTGGAACCATACGGTACCGCCTTCTATGCTTACATGAAGCTCCTCACCGAGGAACGCGGCTACCACTCCGGGACCGAAGTTCGGGAACAACCACGGAAAGGCATCACCCAGATAGTACGTGCGGGAAAGCTCGTGATCCAGGCGGTCTATAATATCTTCAGCACTCACACTGAAGTCATAAAAGGCCGTGAAATAATAGTTTGGAGTTGCCGGTTCGGGGCGGCCTGGGTCTCTCCCACCTGATGTAAACTGGACCAGAGGCCGGTTGAGTTCTCCCCGCCACCAAGCGCGGCTATCAGCTTTTATGCGTTCCCAACGCTCAAGATTGAAGTCTATCGACATTAAAGCGCCTCACTTGCGAGGTATTGCCGGACTTTATGCCCAGCCCAACCATTCTACGTTATTTCGAGTCACTTTTCACTAAAAAGACAGCATAGTTCGCAAAGAAATTCGGAAAAGCTGGCGTCTTGCGAGGGTTCTGGCCTCCAAGCACAAGATCAGTCTCTCTTATAATCCTGAGACCGTTTCTTACGCAAAACTCGCGGAAGCTCTGTATTGTCGTCAAGTGGATATTCGGTGAGTCATACCATTCATAAGGCAGGTCACGGGTGCGGGGCATCTTCCCGAAGAACATAAGTTGAAGCCTGACCCGCCAGTAGCCGAAATTAGGGACTGAAACGATGACCTTTTTGCCGACACGCGAGGCTTCCTTGAGCAAAAATGCCGGCTTGCGCAGGACCTGAATGGTATCCGTGAGAATTACGTAATCGACACTGTTGTCGTTGAAATCCGCAAGCCCCTCATCTATATCGCCCTGATATACAAAGAGCCCTTTTTCCACGCAGGATTGGATTGCAGCATCCGAGAGGTCTATTCCTTGCGCGCGGACGCGCTTCAGCTTCTGCAAAGCATTCAGCAGATGCCCCTCGCCGCACCCCAGGTCGAGCACTTTGCTCTCCGGTTCGACTAGATCGATAATAGGTCGAAAGTCCGGCCTCTCTTTGAGGACCGCGAGTTCATTATCAGCCATCTATCGGCCTCCGCTTGGGGTCAGCATATTCAAGGAAGTTGGCAACCAGCCTGCCGAGTGTATCCGCTTCCAGAAGGAACGCATCGTGGCCGTAATCGGACTGGACCTCCGCGTAGCTGACATCCACATTGTTCTTGCGGAGCGCGGAGACCAACTCCTTGGACATATATGACGGGAAGAGCCAGTCCGATGAGAAGGACACAACCAAAACCGCCGCCTTAACCCTGGAAAGCTCCCGGCGAAGGTCCCCACTCGGCTGCGCGAGGTCGAAGTAGTCCGTCGCCTTCGTTATATAGAGGTATGAGTTCGCATCGAAGCGCTTCACGAACTCGCCGCCCTTGTAATCGAGATAACTCTCCACCTGAAACTCTGTCACGAAGTCGTAGTCCGGCTTCTCCTTGTCCTGAAGGCCGCGGCCATATTTCTGGTGCATCGATTTCTCGGACATATACTGAATGTGCCCGATCATACGCGCGATTGCAAGGCCGCGGTCCGGTTCCGGGCTGCCGTAATAGTTGCCGTTGTTCCAGTCCGGGTCGGCCATGATAGCGTGCCGGCCTATTGCATCGAACCCGATCTGCTGCGCCGAAAGCCTCGCCGTGCTCGCAATCGGGATGGCTAGCCGCATCATGTCCGGGTAAGAGACCGCCCACTGGAGCGCCTGCATACCGCCCATGCTCCCGCCGACCACGCAAGCAAGCTCTTTGATCCCAAACGAGTCGATCAATCGCTTTTGGGCGTTCACCATATCGGAAATAGTGACCATAGGAAAGTCGAGGCCATACGGCTTCCCAGTCTTGGGGTTGATCGATGCCGGTCCCGTGCTCCTGCTGCATCCGCCGATCACATTCGTGCATATTACGCAGTATTTGTTCGTGTCGAATGCTTTCTCCGGCCCGATCATGCTGTCCCACCAGCCTGGTTTTGGGTCATCGGCGGAATGGCGGCCGGCGGCATGAGCATCGCCTGAGAGCGCATGCGTAACCAGGATGCAGTTGCTTTTGTCCCCGTTCATCTCGCCGTACATCTCGTAGGCGATGTCGATGGGCCCGAGTTTGAGCCCGCACTCGAGCTCAAGCTCATCCGGCGGTACGCCGAACGTGAAGAGCTTCGTTTCTACTATTCCGACTGATCCTGGTTCTCGTTTGGTCATTTCATTTATTGATTCTAAGTAGTCTCCGTTTCTAGTAGCAGCTATGGTAGAGTCCGGCTCTTACAGAGCTCCCCGTGGTCCGGTGGGTCCACGGGGTAGATGGCCGGCACGGAGACCGGCCACTACGTCAAGCTGGCCTGCTATTAAGACAGGATGTTACTTAGTGGTCCACACTCAAGGAAGACATTATGCTGAACTACAAACACATCACCCTTGAGCACAAAGACGTCACCCTGAACTTGATTCAGGGTCCAGTTTTTCTCCTGGATTCCGAGTCAAACTCGGAATGACGTAAATTTATTTCTGCGACTTCTTGAGCGCCTGGTCTATATCACCGATGATGTCTTCGATGTCCTCGATGCCGATTGAGAGCCGAATAAAATCGTTCGTGGCTCCTGCGGCCACTTTTTCCTCATCGGTAAGCTGCTGATGGGTTGTGCTGGCGGGATGAATTACGAGCGAGCGGGAATCGCCGATGTTCGCCAGATGAGAAAACAGCTTAACCGCATTAATGAACTTCACTCCGGCCTCATATCCGCCCTTGATTCCGAACCCTATCATACTGCCTGCGCCTTTCGGGAAGTATTTCTTAGCGTTCCTGTAACTCGGGTGGCCTTCGAGACCCGGATAGCTCACCCAATTGACTGCGTCGTTGTTCTGCAGAAATTCGGCAACGGCAGCAGCGTTCGAGCAGTGGCGCTCCATGCGAAGCGAGAGCGTCTCGATCCCCTGCAAAATGAGAAATGCATTGAACGGGCTCATTGCGGGGCCGAAATCGCGCAGCACGACCAGTCTCGCCTTTGCCGCGTACGCCGCCGCGCCGAAAACTCCCGTGTATGACATCCCGTGATAGTTCGGGTCAGGGTCTACGAGGTCGCTGAACTTGCCGTTGTCCCAGTTGAAGTTGCCGGAATCGACCACTATTCCGCCCATCGAGTTTCCATGTCCGCCCATCCACTTTGTGAGCGAATGAATGACGATATCCGCGCCCCACTCGATAGGACGGCAGAGATACGGCGTCGCGACCGTGTTATCGACGATCAAAGGAATCCCTGCCTCGTGCGCTGCATTGGCGAGCGCCTCGTAATCCGGCATATCCAGCTTCGGGTTAGCAATGGATTCGACATATATCAGCTTGGTCTTCGGCGTAATTGCCTTCTTGTAGTCCTCCGGGTCGAATGAATTTATAAAAATCCCATTGATTCCAAGCCTTCGAAGGCTGTTGTTGAAAAGTGTATAGCTTCCGCCGTATAGGGCGCTCGACGCGACTATATCATCGCCTTCCTTTGCGATGGTCAGCACGCTCAGCATCTCTGCCGCCTGCCCGGAAGCTGTCGCGACCGCCGCAACACCGCCTTCAAGCGCAGCGACACGCTTTTCGAGCACATCCAGCGTGGGGTTCTGAAGCCGGGTATATATGAACCCCGGCTCTTCAAGAGCGAAAAGTGCCGCTGCGTGGTCGGTATTCTTGAATGTATATGCCGTGGTCTGATATATAGGCACTGCGCGTGAGCCAGTAGCATCTATTTCATGGCCTGCATGCAGCGCGAGAGTGTCGAATTTAAAGTTTTTGGACATTTTGGATCTCCTGGGAACCGGTGCCAATCAGCGGTCTGTCAGATGAAGCTGGTTGCATCAGTGGAATGATAGTTTTACCGTGCATTCAGGCGGTTAGAGAGACTGATTACTCTTCGACTCGAATCCAACCAGCTATTTCTTTTACGACAGGCAGAGCGCGGATAGCATCCAGAGCCTTCTTCATGTTCGGTTCCTCGGCCTCATGGGTAAGCCATACGGTCTCGCCGCAGCCGTTTTCCTGGGCGTTCTGGATTGCGTTCGCGATGCTAACATTATGGTCAGCGAATACCGTCGTGATCGACGCGAGCATCCTTGGCTTATCTTCGCCGATAATCCGAACGTAATTCTTGCTGATTACGCTGTCCATTCCGAGGAGCTTTCGACTGTCAAAACATGTGCATGATATGCGTGATGTAGAGCCGGAATTGACGTTTCGCGCGGTATCGATGACATCGCCGACGACCGCACTTCCGGCGGCAAACGAACCCGCGCCCGGGCCGTAGAACATTACATCCCCCACCGCATCGCCTTTCAGATAGATACCGTTGAAAACACCGTTCACGTTCGCAAGCGGGTGCATTTTAGGCAGAAACGCCGGATGCACACGGACCTGCATGCAGTCGTTTACGCGCTTTGCTATGGCAAGGAGTTTGATTACATATCCGAACCGGTCAGCGTATTTCATATCATCGGCGGTGATCTTCGTGATGCCTTCACGGTAGACCTTGGTAACATCCACGCGGCTCGTGAAGCCGATGGAACTAAGTATAGAGATCTTATAGGCGGCATCGTGGCCTTCTACATCGGCAGCCGGGTTGGCTTCGGCATAGCCTTTCGCCTGAGCATCAGGGAGCACGTCTTCGTAGTTCAACCCTTCCGCGGCCATACGAGTAAGAATGTAGTTCGTCGTACCGTTAATAATGCCTTTGATCTCAAGAATTTCGTTCCCCGCAAGGCATGACTTCATAGGGCGGATAATCGGGATACCGCCGCCGACGCTCGCTTCGAACATGAAGTCCTTGCCGAGCTTCCCGGCAAGCGGCAAGAGCTTTGAGCCCTCTTTTGCGATGAGTTCCTTGTTCGCTGTGACGATGTTCTTTCCAGCCTCCAAAGAACGGCGGATGAATTCGCCTGCTGGCTTAATACCACCGATGGTCTCAACCACGATGTCGATCTCAGGGTCGTTGATTATTTCGTTCGCATCCGTCGTAAGGACACTTCTATCGATTTCAACCGGACGAGGTGTAGTAATGTCCAGGTCCGCAATCCTTTTGATCTTTACAGGACAGCCGACCTTGTGCGCGATATCATCAGCGTTGTGCATCATTATCTGCACAGCCCCGCTTCCAACTGTCCCAAAACCGATTACACCAACGTTGACGGCATCTTTCAACTCAACATTTCTCCTCTCCCGGATATTTGACTTATGTGGGCATTTTTCCCCAGGTAATCAGTATAACATTCGGGCTTTTAGAGTGTCAAAAAGCTGAGGCTGGGCAGGATTACTTCGTTTCCGAAAACGGTACGTTAAAAAGGCCACTTCGGTGTGAACGAAGTGACCTTATTTTGAGCTTGTGGTGGGCGATACTGGGTTCGAACCAGTGGCCTCTTCGGTGTGAACGAAGCGCGCTCCCACTGCGCTAATCGCCCTCTATATTCGCGCTGATAGATGCCAAAAAGCATCTTACCAACGGCTTATTTTATCACACATGCCGAAAATGTCAAGTTTCATATACGCTGGCTCAGGAGCATCGTTTTTAGACAGTGAGCTTGTATATGATTATCGGGTGTATAGGATTGGTCTGGAAAAATGGCGGGATTGTTAGTATTGATACGAGAAAAAGGATGATTACGGGACTTCTATGCAGA
>JBDKSP010000102.1:0-8778 GCA_039680575.1 Armatimonadota bacterium | reverse complement strand
TATGTTGTTTTTACACATAGATGATTCTACAACGGATCCAGTAGTCCGCATAGCTAATGTGATTATATAAAAGGCCACACAAGCAACAAACACTGCAATGATGCCCAGTTTTCCCCATACATTAAATCGTGTAACCATAGCTTAAACCCTAATCTATATATTGACCCTAATCTAGTTCCCGGATATAGTAGCTATCAGCTATCAGTAAATACGTCACCCTTGATTAAGAGTCTGCGCCGTTTCCGATGCCTTGTTTTGTCATATGGCAAGTGTCGTTCAACGAAACCAGAAGCGGGCGGTTATCCGTTATATCAAGAATAGTGATCCCGCCGTTATCGAGCCGGACACGGCGATAGAGTTCCGGACCGAGCCCGAACGCGGCGGCAAGAATCCCTCTCACGGAGCCCCCATGACAGGCTACGGCCAGGCTGCTGTTGGGGTGCTTCTCTATTACATCGTCCAGAAACTGCCGGCAGCGGGCAATGACTTCTTCCAGCCGCTCAGCCTCTGGCGGGCGGTGAGCAATGGAGTCGCGTGAATATGCTTCATATTCCTTCGGGAACTTCTCTGCTGCTTCACGGAGTGTAAGCCCCTGCCATTCGCCGAGGCAGGCTTCCCTTAAGAGCGGAGTGGTGATTACGGGCACGCTGTGAAGCGAAGCTATAGCCTCTCCGGTCACTGATGCGCGTTTCAGGTCGCTTGAATATACAAGATCGATCTTCTCGTTTTGAAGGCGTTTTGCGGCAAGTTGAGCCTGTTCCAGTCCTGTTTTGGTCAATTCTACATCCGTATGTCCTTGAATCCTGCCGCCTGCGTTCCAGGCAGTTTCGCCATGCCTTACTATAAAAAACCGTATCATACTTCTCCTAAAGAACCTGAATTAACTCATCCGAGCTTATAGTTTAATCTTTCCCAACTCTATGCCGTCTGGTCGAACCCGCATATAGCCGAATTGGACTATACGGACAGGTGTAATGGTGGTGGCCGGTGTTACGACGGCTATATGCCGCTGCTTGAAGTCTATCGCTTCTATTATGCCGAGGTCGATGATGTTATTGTTTGCATCCGCGAGGCCGACAAGGAGGTTGGTGAAGTCTGAGCCGCATACGACCGTAAAGTCTCTGGTCCCGTACCGCTTCATCAGCGCCTCCACACCACCAGCCTCAGGTTTACGGTCAACGACGATATACATCCCCTTGTCCACTACTTCGGCATGAAGCACCCTGACATTCAAATCCTTTTCGAGGACCCGAAAGTGCTGCCATTTGACAGGGCGGCCCGTGGTGAAGTATGTGTCGGAGCATACAATATCATCCAGCCGGATGAAATGGCGGCTGGCGTTTTGAAAGTATCCGTGGAACTGAGCCTGACGCCTGGCTGCGCGAAACTCCTTTTGTTTGGTCTTCACTTCTGCAGACACAGGGAGCTTGTAGACTTTGTATTTTTCGATCCTGGATAGGACGGATAGGATTGGGTCGAGTTCTCTGGACTTTGCCAGTCCGATTATATAAGGCGGTGAAATCAGATCGATTTTGTACAGCTTGAGGTCTCGTCCGATAGCACCTTTCACGAGTCCCGATGTGTCTACTACGATAAGACCTGCACCTCGGGCTGTTGCTTCATCCACCATCCGCCTGGTCCCAATCACCGTAGGCAACATGTGGCCTACAGGAGTTGTGGATCCGGTAAAATACATCCGGCGGGGATGGAGAGTCTTGAACGATTCGGGAAAATGGTCGATTGTAGCCATACTGATCGCACCGGGCGGCCCGATCTCGGACTGCCCCATGTCTGCATCGACAATGGCCGTAGAAAGACCTGCTTCGGTTCCCTTTTCGATGATCTGCCTTGCAAGCGTAGTCTTTCCTGTGTCCGTGTCTCCGACGATCACGACAACACCTGGATGCTTAACAATGCCGTCTATGATGTTTTGCCGGTCAAGATTGCTTTCCACAACGATTGTTTCATCCGCTGGAGGCGGAATTCCTGCATTCATTGCGTAATGTAGAATATTCAAGCTTTCGGACTTGCGTCTGGCTCAGTAATCGCCAAAACTCAATAGGTCAGGATAGAATTACCGCTTCGGAGGTATCGGCCTCAGAAGCGGGCAGTACTGCCGATGCATTCATCCTCAGGCTTGTCAGTCCTGCTCCCGCTTTACTGAGTTGCAGCGCCATATCATCCCGCGAGTTGCCAAGCATTGTAAGCGCTTTGGAAAACCGCCCTTCAAGCTCGATTTGGATGGTTTTGATGCTTGTTTCAGTGCTTTTCAGGTAAGATTCAAGTTTCTGAAGGTCGATGCTTCTATTTGTCCGCAAAACCATGTGAAACACAAGCAGAAGGTAGGGGATAAGCATGCTGTAGCTCACAAGGACCACATCCTGCTCGAACGCATCCGCCTGTATGCCGCAGCAGAGATCATATATGGCATCCGGGACGGTCGCGATAGCGAAATCTACAGTAAAATTGGGGTCGATATACTTTCTGACCTCCTTTGCGCGTCCGAGGACCGCCGATTCTATCTGCCCTTTAAGTTTCTGCTGCTCGGAAGGGTCTTCGCTTGCTGCGAACTGTTCCAGCAGGCTGGTCGCTGCCCACTTGCTGTCGATAGGCAGGATGAGGTTATTTGGCAGCCGAAGGCCGAATTCGACGGCCTTGTCTCCGACCCGCATGTTTCGCACCTGCCATTCAGCGGGGAGTTTCGAAAAAACCACTTCGACTATATTCTCGCCGGCGGCTCCCTTGCTCTGCGTCCCGGCTATAACGGCTTCCAGCCGTCTTATGGAATCCGCCGTCTGCTGTTCGAGCGCCTGCCGTGCTTTTGTATGAGTCTGAAGCTCAGTCAGATCGTTTTTCGCTCGCGCAAGCTCTTCCCGGATCGATGCGGCTGTATCGACTATCGCCTTTGTGATAGTCCCGGTCTCTGTCAGTCCGTTACCGATCGCATGAATGCTCTGGCTTGCCTGGTTCTGGTTCTGTTCGACTTTGGATATACGCTCAGAGAGGCCTCTAAGCTCGACATTTACGGAATTCACTGCCTGCGAGACAGGTTCGAGCTGCGAAAGTTTTTCCGCGAGGACTGCAGTCTGTGATTGGGTCTCACGGACGGCCTGTGTCAACTGCTGGAGAGGTACAGACACATCGGCGGCGACTTGTGGCCTGCGGAGCAGGATTATTATTATTACTAACGCGACTGCGAGAACACCGATCAAGAGTGGGTCCACTGCGAATCTCCTCCACAATAATAGCTTTGGCTATAATCACGTTCGACGCTGCCAGCTTGAATCCCTTTTATAGAGTTTCAGGAGATAAAGTAACAGCCTAAAAGTTATATAAACAGTTCTCTGATATAGCTTTATCTGTTGATTTTACACTTACACCTGAAACTCTTCCGGAAGATTTTCGGCAACAGCCAACACATGATTGGCCGTTAATTAATCAGCCGAAAATCTATAGACAGCAAAAATGTCTCCGTGGCCGGGGACGATGAAGTTTGCGAGTTTGAGGACTCTGTTTCTGCTCAACTGCTGCTCTTTGGGTAGTTCGCTTGTCGCTTTCCACAGGCTGTCGTCAGTGAGGTCGGCTTCATTTTCAAAAAGATCGCCTGTTATCGCAACTATTCCGTCTTTTGTACGAACGATAACGCTCACATCCCCCTGAGTATGCCCTGGGGTAGCGATAACTTCGATGCCGTCGTCTATTATATATGGTTTGGCGAAGTCATGAACTGTGTACAGGTCGTCTTTGCTTATGTCATGGGAGGAGATTAGGACTGCGCCGGGAAACAGGTTGGTATTTCCGGTATGGTCGGAGTGGCCATGCGTGCATACCACAAATGAAATGTCCTGAGGCTTGACTCCGTGAGCTTCGAGCGCGGAAAGCAGAAAATCCCTGTCCCAGGGACCGCCGGTATCGACAAGGACGTTCAGCCTGCTTTTGATGAGAGTGATTGTTCCATCGGCACGAAGCTGCGAAGGGCTGATCTGCACGGTATAGCCGTGTTTTAGGACTCTGACTTCATTAGTGTTCATACTTCACATATTACCACGGTTTTGTATTGCTATGGTTGCATTATACCGGCTGAACAGCAAATTGCTTGACAATAAATAGGCACGGCAGGTAGAATCAAGTCAAGAGTCGCGGGCATTGGGGGGTTATTTTGTCTTGAGACCGGCTCGCTGGAGTGGGGAGGGTACGGTCCCGAATCATCGGAACCAAACCTACCGAGGAGGTACAGGCTGATCATGCGAAAACTGTATGCAATAGTTCTGATCCTGACTGTGTGTTTGATGGGGAGCGCGGCAACGGCTGATGTTATGCTCTTCAATGGTGACACAGTCCGTAACACAGGGATGAAAATAGCCGGATGGGGAAGCGGTAGTGCCGTGGAGGCAACCGACCATGTTTATACCGCTAACCGGTGCATCAAGATCAAAAGCGAAGGGTATCACGAGGGCGGATATATCGTTTTGAAGGATCCGATAGATATACTCTCTGAGCCGTTCGATGATGACACATATCTACTCGTTACCGTAATGTTTACCACGCCGGACCGCGCAGGTATAGGCAGCAGCAACAGTCCGGGTCTCGGTATTCCGGCGGTTGGTGGAGTTCAAAGCTACTACAGCGCCGGCCAGGAGATCGATGTTCCGATGAGACCCAAGGTCAAGTCGCTCAAGATTATCATCGAGTCAGCCGATGGCCGCAAGTTGGAATCAGTCAAAGATGTTCCCGCAAACGATGATGAGGGATGGTACAAGATCGCCGTCCCGTTCAAGACGCTTGGGTTCAAAAAGGGCGAATCGTTCAAGGTATCCAGAGTTGTAATATCTACGGATGTACCTGACACGATTTATGTCGGACAAATCGGTACGGCTAAGGATGATACCCCGATATCCTGCAGCGCAGGCGACGATCAGGTTGTTGCCGTGAATGATGTCCTGGTGTTCCATGCCCAGGCGGAAGGCGGAATAAGCCAGCTTCAGTATTCCTGGAATTTCGGCGACAGGAATAAGGAAGATAGTCCCGATGGCGAGGATGCCGTCGGTGAACTGGCCAGCCACAGATTTAAAAAAGCGGGTGATTATACCGTACGGTTGACTGTGACCGACCTTGCCGGGATAAAAAAACCCGCGGTCCATACAGTCATGATTACTGTTAACGATTAATGGGTTTCAGGTGTGTGCGGCACCTGAAACTTTCTTAGAGAGTTTCGGCAATAGAAGGAGAGCCAGTCAGTGATTCCAGCGCTGCTCCGCTCCATGCGTCCAAAACAGTGGAGCAAGAACCTGCTGGTTTTTGCCGGTTATTTGTTCACGATCGAGAAGTCGCCTCCGGGCGACTTCTGGCGTGTATTACTGGCTTTCGCTCTGTTCTGCATGATTTCAGGCGCGGTCTATATCCTGAACGACGCCATGGATATAGAAAAAGACCGGCATCACCCCGTAAAGTGTAAACGTCCGCTCGCATCAGGCCAGGTTTCGATTGGCGCTGCTCTGACTTTTGCGGCATTTCTTACGGCAGCTTCCATTGCAGCAGGTTTCCACATGAATCTGTCTTTCGGCCTCTCAATTGTCGCTTATTTACTGCTTAATTTCGCTTATACATTCTGTTTCAAGCAAGTAGTCATACTGGATTTGCTGGTTCTTGCCGGCGGATTTGTTATCAGAGCTGTTGCAGGTGCGGTTGTTATCAGTGTTGTTATATCCCCGTGGCTTCTACTGTGCACCACGTTCCTCGCGCTTTTCCTCGGGCTTGCAAAACGCAGGCATGAGATTGTGATACTGGAGGATGATGCGATAAACCACCGTAAAATCCTGAATGAGTATTCGGTGATGTATCTCGATCAGATGATTATCATTACGGCGGCTACATCGTTGATGGCTTACTCTCTGTATACATTTTCAGGTTTCTCCGATACCGCTACCAGCCACCCGTACATGATGGTCACGATACCGTTTGTCATTTACGGTATATTCAGATACCTCTATCTGGTCCATACAAAGAACGCCGGGGGCCATCCTGAGCAGGTGCTGCTTGACGATAAGCCTCTCCTCATAAACATCGTCCTGTGGGCAGCCGTAGTTGCGATTATACTCAAGTGGTGTGATATCGTGAGTCTAGTGCAGAGGTTTTTCTAAGGATGGCGCTTAATGTTTATTCGCTTGCGAGCGGTAGTTCCGGGAATTCCATGCTCATCAAGAGCAGCGATGCATCCATACTCATCGATGCAGGCGTCGGTATACGGAAATTGACCGCAGCACTGGATTCCGCCGGTGTAGAACCAGCCTGTCTCTCAGCTACTTTTGTCACCCATGAGCACTCGGACCACACCGGCGCGGCGGTCAGGATCGCAAAAAGATACGGTGTGCCGATAATCGCAAACTCTCCAACCCTTGAAGGTATAGTCGGAGTAAATGACGTGCCGCACAAGACTCTGGAGTTGGATGAGGACATATCGATAAAGTCGCTTAATGTCCGTCCGTTTCCTGTTTCGCACGACGCAAGATGCCCCGTTGGTTACAGTATATCCTGCGAAGGTGCAACTGTTTGCTTTGCGACGGATACGGGGAGAGTGACGCCACGGATTCGAACGGAGGCTTTTTCCGCTGACCTGCTCATTCTGGAGTCCAACCACGATGTGGAGCTTCTGATGTCGGGACCGTATCCGAGGTACCTTAAAAAGCGTGTGATGGGAGACTGGGGACACCTTTCGAATGAAACAGCGTCAAATCTGCTCCTCGAGATCGCTGAGACCGGGAAACCTGTTGCAGTCTGGCTCGCTCATCTGAGTGACACCAACAACAGCCCGAGGCTGGCGCTATCTACTGCAAAAGCTACACTTTCCAACTGCCTGAAGAACACGATGACTGTGGAAGTTGCGCTCAGGGATGTGCCGAGCCTTACTTGGGGAACGGAGCGCCGCACATTCCAGCTTAGTCTGTTTGGAGATAAGAACTGAACCAGTCCGCCGCCAGTTTCGCTACCTGCTCCAGTGCTCCCGGCTCTTCGAAGAGATGGCTTGCCCCAGGGACTATAACCAGCTTCTTTGTCGTCATAAGGAGCGAGTAAGCGTCTTCGTTCATGGCAATAACGGGATAATCGTTGCCGCCGACTATGAGAAGCGTCGGAGCCGTGACATCTTCCAGATAATCGCTCGCAAGGTCCGGGCGTCCGCCTCGCGAGACTATCGCACTGATCTCATTTCCACGCGCAGCAGCGGCCTGAAGAGCTGCCGCTGCTCCGGTGCTCGCGCCGAAATAGCCGATATTTAGCCCGGTTGTCTCATCGTTTTGTGCAGTCCAGTCGGTTGCGGCGAGCAGCCGCTCCGATAACAGGTCAATATCGAAGACTTTGCGCCGGTCGTCCGACTCCCATTCCTCCAGAAGATCGATAAGCAGTGTCGCAAGCCCTGCCTTTTGCAGAACACCTGCTACGTACTGGTTCCTGGGGCTGAATCGCCCGCTGCCGCTTCCATGCGCAAAGAGAACAATGCCCCGCGCCTCTTCTGGAATACCGAGAAACCCACGGAGATGAAGGTCTTTCGCTTCTATCAGAACATCACGCCCAACATCAGCTTTCATTTGAACTCCTCACTTAATTCGCACTATGACTTTTGATTTCCCAAGCGCGCGAGAGGTGAAACGTGGATTTGGAAGGGGGACAGGTGATGGTATAAAATGCGGAATATAACAAACAGATGTAGCGGCCGGTCTCCGTGCCGGCAATCTACCCCGTGGACCCACCGGACCACGGGGAGTTTCGCAGGAGCCGGACTCTACCCATGATTGCTACTAGAAACAGAGACTATTTAGTATTAAGTTATATGCGCTTGAGTCCCATTGACTGCCAGAGCCTGTTTGCCCTTTTTGCATAAGCTTCTGGATCATCAATCAGTGGTTTTTCAAGGATTTCCTGAGTGTCCGCCTGAATTGCACCATCCTGCGCCACTTCTGAACCTGCTTTCTTGACGGCATCCACATACCAGGTCACCATATCACGTGCTTCAGACATCTTAAGGAGCACACCGCCGGCGCAGCAGATGATGTTCGTCTTGGCAGGTCTGAAACCTTGTGCGACACTGTGGAATATCTGCTTCATACCGTCAAAATGGACCTGTTCGGGAAAAGCGCTGTTGGATATGAGCACGACTGCCTTCGGTTTGAAGTCCTTATACCTGGTCGGATGGGTCGATATTCCGTCCTCGAAATCAATAAACGGCTGCCAAAACGGTACAAGTCTGTCGGTGAAGTCCTTCATAATGCCTGTGAAGTTGAAGAAGTACAGCGGTGAGCCGAAAACCAGTATTTCGGCACGGCGTATTTTCTCCAAGAGCTGCGCCATATCGTCTTTAAATACGCAGACTCCCGGCGTTTTGAACCAGCAGGACAAACAACCTGCACAACGCTCGATTTTCTTCTCTTTGAGGTAGACGGTCTCTACCGAATCTCCGTTTTGTGCCGCGCCATCAAGAAAAGCGCGGATCAGCACCTCAGTATTGCCGGCAGCGCCCTTTGGGCTCCCATTTATCGCTAATATGTTCACTTGCGGACCTCTTTCCAGATATTTAAAGGCACTCTAGTAGTATAGCGGAAAATGACGTAGATGAGGGATTGCGGAGAAAGAAAATAGCAAGGGAAAAGGGATAGAGATCAGGGCTTACGCACTAAAATCCAGCAACTACAGAAGCCAGGAAGTCATTGTCCCAGCAGCACAGGTTAATCTTGCGTCTTACGCTTCTGTTGTCTGTTGTTTGCTTTAGTTTTAGCAAGTTGTGTG
>JBDKSP010000101.1:0-17420 GCA_039680575.1 Armatimonadota bacterium | reverse complement strand
CCCACAAGATAGAATTAGCAGTCGATAGATTGGCAGGCAAACAAACCATAATACAAGGGTTTCTAAGAGCTTCTGGACTCTTTGATAAACAAGAATGCTCGTCAAGTTAATATGCAAAACTCAATATGACCGATTTTGCATTTGGAGCGCTCACTGCCATTTCTGCCATGGGAGTCCTGTTTCTTATCACCTGCGCATTCGGTTGGGTAAAAATAACGGGATTTGTCCTCAATGCCGGTATAATCATTGAGAGCTTGATCTTAATGGCAGCGATTGCGGTTTTCGAGGAAGTAGTCTCCAGAGGTTATATTCTCCAGACACTTAGATCGGGTTACGGCACTGCAGCAGCTGTAATCATAAACTCTGCCATCTTTGCATCCCTTCATTTTTCTAACGCAGGCGGCAGGAGTCTTGCAGCATTATCCGGGATATTCGCCGCAGGAATCGTCTTATCCTATGCATACATCACCACTAAAAGGCTCTGGCTGCCTATAGGCATACATTTCGGGTGGAACCTTGCGCTTGGACCTATTTTCGGGTTCAGAGTGAGCGGTAATGACCTGCCATCCCTGATACAGCTGCACTCAAATGGTCCGACATGGTGGCTGGGAGGCAAATTCGGCCCGGAATCAGGATTATGGGCCATCGCAGCGCTCATACTCATCGCAATTGCCCTTCACAGATACAACGCATCGTCCGCCGCTCAAGATTCCTCAAGTTGATACGAATGGCAGCTGCGGTTATTTGTTTGCTAATCGTAGAGCATCCATAGTACTCTTTGCTTCGGGCGCTGCACTCAGAAACTCTTTGATCTTATTACACCCGAAATCCGAACAGCCCGCACAGTTAGCTAGCCCGCGCTCGATTGCACACGTGCGAATCCGGCATTCGTTGATGTGACTGCATTTTCGCTCGCCATCGGTCATGCACCCGTCGCACCATACCGACTCCGGCTTAATATCCGCGTCAAACTGCGCCGACCACTCTTTGGCAACCCGCGTGATGCTTTCCGCATCGTTTGCTTTAGTCGCAATGTAAGCCTCACAGTTACTGCATATCAGCCCGCAGGCTGCTATTACATCTTGCATATATTCATCCCCTTGCGATTTATGCCGGATATCATAATAAATCCTGGCTGATTGCTGAAAACTGACAGATACCTCACCACTTCACGTTCGGAAGCAGCTTTTTGATGCGTGTGACCTCGTCGCGGCATTCAGCAGCATGCTCGAAGTCGAGCGCCTTTGCTGCCTGCTTCATCTCTCGCTCCAGATCGGCAAGCATCAACATCACCTCGTCAAGAGGGATGTTCTTCACATCCTTCCGCGACAGGCCATAATATTCCTTCGTCTCGGCAACACGTTTGGATTCGATGACCTCTCGCACTGCCTTTTGAATCGTCTGCGGAGTGATGTTATGCTTCTCATTGTAATCCGTCTGTATTTTGCGGCGGCGGTTCGTCTCGTCTATCGCGCGGCGCATCGAGTCCGTGATGTTATCCGCATACATCAGCACTTTACCGTTTACGTTTCTCGCAGCGCGCCCTACAGTCTGGATGAGCGATGTCTCCGACCTGAGGAAACCTTCCTTGTCTGCGTCGAGAATGGCAACGAGCGTGACTTCAGGCAAGTCCAGCCCTTCTCTCAATAAGTTGATACCGATAATGATATCATATACACCGAGCCGTAGATCACGAAGTATCTCCAGCCGCTCCAGCGTTTTGATGTCCGAATGCAGGTAATGGACTTTCATCTCAAGATCGAGCAGGTATTCCGACAGGTCTTCAGCCATACGCTTAGTAAGCGTAGTCACAAGCACGCGTTCGTTCTTCTCTACTCGGTTCCGTATCTCTTCGATGAGATCGTCTATCTGCCCTTTTGTCGGTCTGACTTCTATTTCCGGGTCGATCAGCCCGGTCGGACGGATCAACTGCTCTACCATCTGCTCGCTGTTCGCCATCTCGAACGGTCCAGGCGTCGCTGAAACGAATACAGTCTGGTTTATGCGCTCCTTGAACTCCTCGAACCGAAGCGGCCTGTTGTCGAGTGCGCTCGGCAGCCTGAATCCGAACTCTACAAGCGTGGTCTTCCGCGAGCGGTCGCCTTTATACATCCCATGAAGCTGCGGAATCGTCTGGTGCGACTCATCTATCATCAGGAGAAAATCGTTCGGGAAGTAGTCGAGAAGCGTGTATGGCGGTGTACCGGGCGCGCGGCCATCCAGAATGCGGGAATAGTTCTCAATACCCGTGCAGTAGCCGACCTCGCGCATCATTTCCATATCATAATTAGTCCGCTGCTCGATTCGCTGCGCTTCCAGAAGTTTTCCCTGGCTCTGGAAATACTTTATTTGCTGGGCGAGCTCGGTCTCTACGTCTTTTAGCGACCGTTCCATCTTTTCCCATGGGGTTATGAAGTGTGAGGCGGGGAAGATCGATACCCTGTCCTTCCCTATTATCACTTCTCCCGTTACCGGATCTATGATAGTAATCTTCTCGACTTCATCACCGAAGAACTCTATCCGGGTTATGATCTCCTCGTCGACGGGTTGAATCTCCATAATGTCACCCTTCACACGGAATGTCCCGCGTGAGAGCTCCATATCGTTCCTACTGAACTGCATCTCGATCAACCGATGGAGCATTGATTCTCGACTGTAAGCTTTACCGCGCTCTATCGATAGTACGGTAGCGGCATAGTCTTCCGGCGAACCCAACCCGTAGATGGATGAAACACTTGCAACGACTATTACATCACGCCGTTCGAGCACTGCTTGCGTCGCTGCGTGTCGAAGCCGGTCGATCTCATCGTTGACCGCTGAATCTTTCTCGATATATGTATCCGTCTGAGGGATATAAGCCTCGGGTTGATAATAATCGTAGTATGAGACGAAATATTCGACGGCATTATCAGGAAAGAATTCCCTGAACTCACTTGCGAGCTGAGCAGCAAGTGTCTTGTTGTGAGCAATGACAAGAGTCGGGCGCTTTATACGCGCAATCACGTTGGCCATCGTAAAGGTCTTGCCGGACCCGGTGACGCCAACGAGCGTCTGGTAGCGGCTGCCGCTGTTTATCCCTGCCACCAGCTTGTCTATAGCATCGGGTTGATCTCCCGTAGGTTCAAAATTCGATTTGATTCTAAACTCCGTCATTATACATACATGATACTTGATCGGTGTTATATTGCCAAGCGATTTGCCGGGCTTTTAGCAACTCAGGAGGAAAACAACAGGTATCAGTAGAAGAAAGAGATAGTTATAGAGTTTCAGGTGCGCCAGAAACTCCAAAGAAGATATTCAGCAATGATCGATATACGATCGGCTGCTAAGAGAACAGCCGGAAATTTATAATATTCAAGCTTTCAAGGATATTTAAATGAAACTCGTTGGTTATGCATGGTGCCAGAGTATTTCAGAGTTATTTGATACAATTTCAAATTATGAGGGACAGGGTGTATCGTCAATCGAGGTGGGGTTGGGAAACAGTTGTTTCCTCGATCAGGTTGGGCCAATTGAAATGGACCAATTACTCTATAAACTGCAAAATGCCAGGCTCCATGTAAACTCCGTCCACGCTCCGTTCGGCAGCGATATTGATTTTTCATCGTTTGATGATAGCATACACGAGCGTGGAGTCGCATCATTGATAGAAGCCATCGAGTTCACCCATGTTCTTGGAGCATCGTATACTATAGTCCACCCCGGAAATGGACCCGTTTTGAACGATAGAATAAGGCGACTTGACAGATCGACTGGTGTTATACGGGAACTGGCAGTAATAGCGAAGGAATCCGGGGTCACCCTCGCAGTCGAAAATATGCCTCCCGGGTATCTCTGCTGCAGTGAGGAAGAATTAGCCAGATTAGTTGAAGCTGCATACTCAGACGCGGTTGGGGTATGTTTCGATACCGGACACGCGAATCTTTCACCCAGCTTCGAAGACCAGGCAAGACATCTTTTACCCTATGCAGTCACCATGCACCTTCATGATAATGACGGGTTGGTGGACCAGCATAAATTCCCCGGATTGGGCACTATCGATTGGCCGTCATTCGCGGAACTCCGCAATAAACTCAATACCCACGCTACCATGACGATTGAAACGATGCCGCCCGAGGGTTGGAGTTGGGTGCAGGCATTCGAAAGGTTGAACCAGATTCTCATGCCTGCCGGTAAAACGATGTAGGACGGATTATGGATTACCTTGAACTCGCCAGGTCTACTCCATGCGATTTGAAGGCTTCTATTATATCTTCTTTCGAGAAGAAACCTTCATGTCGGAAGATCTCTTTCCCGTTTGAGTCAAAGAATATCTGCGCCGGGATCATATTGATATCGTACTTATCCACCGCTTTCTCATCTTCGTGGATATCAATTGTAACTATTTCGAGTTTACCTGCATAATCGCGCTTTAACTCCCCCATCAGCGGAAGCATTTTTTTGCAAGGAACACAGGTAGTCGAACCGAGTTCGATCAGCTTTGCCGGCCGCATCTTCTGCTGCCTGGGCTTCCCACTCACGACAGTTTTAGTCTTGTCAGGATTAGCCACACTAGACTGAGGCTTGACGTCCGGCTTCTTTACGCCTTTTTGATCAGCCAGGATTGATTTATCCGGAGTAGAGGCTGGTTTATTTTCCTCCGCTGGCATTTTTGCATCGGTATTCTTTGCCTGTTCCTTATTGAGCTTCTCCGCAGGTCCTTCAGCCGGAGCTTCTATCTCTTTGGACGATGTCCTTTCCTCGACAGACTGCTCTCCAAGGTTGGCAAGCTGCGGTTTTTCAGCCGATTTTTTATTTTTTACAGCGACTACTGCCACTACCGCTATCACGAGCAATAATAAAACGATTATCTTCGAGTTCTTTTGCATTTTATTCTCCTGGATTTAGATTCTCAACTATTCTCAAGTGAAGGAGCTAGACTCTCCACCAGATTGTTCGCTCCTAAGCGTGAAACCAACAGATACAGTATTATCAATGACTGATGTTTCCGTAGGATTATTTATTACATCACTACTCAAAACTCTTTAAGCAGTAAATAGCTGTCAAGTCGCGTAAATGCGTATTTGCTTTACATACTACCGGTCGAACGTATAAACTCTGCCGCTAGAACACCGGCGGCCGCCGCCGCAAGGAAGAATTCGGGGTCTTCGTTGAACCCTCTCCCCATCGTCGAGAGCTTTATCCCCCGTTCGGCGCATTCTCTGATGCCCGGCATCCCGTCTATTACCCGTGTTCGGTGCTTGTAGTTGATCGATGTCTGGCGAATCTGCTCTTCGACCGCAAGAAGCTTCATTTCTTCCATCATGGGAAGCGGAACGATAGCCTGAGCAAGCGCAACTTCTGAAAGCGATGTTATAGTGTGATGGCTCATCCCTCTGTGACGCGGTCTGGGGTCGGCAAAACTTATTCTGGGGATCGCAATGGGTGTTCCCCCAAGCATAGCGGCGGCGTTTACTATCTCCCCCTGCTCTATTCCGGAAAATCCGTACTTTGTGCCTGTTCCGACATTTCCCGGCCCCTGGCATACTATTGCCACATCAGCATTCGAGACTGTTTTCGCCGCGATCAAGGCGCTGTAGACGTTTACCGCCTCAATATCGCCGCCGAATGCCTGTCCAGCGGTTATCGTCACATCCAGGAGCCCTGTTTCCTTCATTTGGCTTACAATGCGGCTGAATGCAATGGAAAGCGCGGCAGAATCGGTCATAATATATGCAATTTTCGCCTTCGGCTGGGTTAACCTCTTAATCGCTGCTGCTGCTGGCGCTACCTGGCTGTGCAGTTGGCCAATAATGACCGGCATTTTATTAAGCGATTGAAAGCTGTCTATCAGGGATCGGTGTGGACTATCTTCCTCTTCTACTGAAAGGACCGCGTGTTGCTCCGGGGTGTAGCGGAGCTTCATTATATGCCCCGGACCATCGTTTAGGACATCGGCTTCTCTTGAGAGGTTTTCGATGATGAAGTGTAGACCGCCGGTACCGAGCCCTAGAGAGACTGCGGTGGTATTGAGCGCAGTGCGATCACCTACTTCCGGCGAAGCAACTAGCGAGGTATAGGCAATAGCCTTCGACTTCTCTCCATCGATTTCAACCTCGACCTCGATTGCACCAGGCCGCTCTGCCAGTATTTGCGTTATAATCCCAATTTTATGCTTCAGCATTGGATGATGTTAGGATTCAGGATTTATGGATACTTCGGCGCACGTATTTTGCGCCGAAGCCAGCTTTTCGAGTTAGTGGAGACTCGTGCTTCGGGACGAAAAGCGGTCCCGAAGCATATAAGCACGAAAGTGAGAAGAGTCTGCTCAGGTTACTCCCTTTTTCCTGCTTTCGTGCTTAAATACTACTTTTCGCCACTAACCTTGATGAGCGACAGTGCGTACTCGGCAGCTTTTTTCAGATCTGCGATAGCGATTCGTTCCTGCCGGGAGTGAGCGCCTTCGTAGCCGCATCCGATAACAACCGCAGGTATGCCATTTGCATTAAAGATATTCGCATCGCTTCCGCCGCCGCCCTGGATGAATTCCGGTTTCATACCGAGAGCTTCCGCAGCGCGTTTTGCGATCTTGATCGGCTCGTCTTCTTCATTCCAGCGGTAGGTGACGTACTCGCGCTGTACATCCACCTCAGCCTTTGCGCCCATCTCGCTCGCTGCATCTTCAAACGTCCTGGTCATATGCTCTATCTGAGCGGCAAGTTTTTCCTCATTCCGGCTGCGTGCTTCAGCCTTGACATATACCTCATCCGGGACGATGTTTCTTGCCTTTCCACCCTCGATTATACCGATATTCGCCGTAGTCTCCGGATCTATGCGCCCAAGTTTCAGCCGGGAAATAGCCTTACTCGCTGCAACTATTGCGCTGATTCCCTTTTCAGGATGAATTCCGGCATGTGCTGCTTTCCCAGTTACATTTACATTGACTGTCGCGTGAGACGGGGCTGATACAACAATCCCGCCTACCGGTTTTTCTGTGTCGAATACATAACCTATCGAATCAGGCAGTATGTCGGCTGGGTCTGTGTATGTCGCTCCGAAAAGACCTATCTCCTCGGAGATGGAGTACAGAACCTGCAGGCTGCGGAACGGTATCTTGTTCTCGATTGCTGCGTTAACTGCCTCAAGTATGGCAGCGATCCCCGCTTTGTCGTCGGCTCCCAGTATCGAGTTTCCGTCGGTGTGGATCACCCCGTCCTCTGAGACTATCGGCTCGAATCCCTCGTTGGACTCTACAGTGTCCATGTGAGCCGATAGGAACAGCCTGCGGCCTTTCTCAAGCCCTCCGATCTTCGTAGCGATCAGATTACCCGAATTTCCGTTTATCTTCGATCCGGCATCGTCTTCTTTAACCTCAAAACCCAACGCTTCGAGCTTGGGGCGTAGGTAGTCAGCTACTTTGCGCTCATTTTTGGACAGGCTGTCTATCTTCACCAGGTCCAAAAACGTGCTTACCAGCCTTTCCTGATTGATCATGATCCAATTTACCTCGTTATCGTCACTTTTGACAGTCCTCGCGGATGATCCGGGTCATGTTTTTTAGCAATCGCGAGGTACTGAGCAAACAATTGTCCTACCACTATATAAATAATCGGCGACAGCTCTTCTTCCACCGTAAACGGTATCTTGAACGGTGTGGTAGCCATCGAAAGGATCTCATCGTTATCCGATACGATAATCAGTTCCGCATTTCTGTCTTTCAGTTTGCGCGCTGCACCAATCATCGAATCGAATGCCGCACCGGACGGGGCATAAAGGAAGCACGGAATGTCTTCATTTATCATTGCAATCGGCCCATGCATAAAATCGGCTGAAGAGAACCGCTCTGCATTAACATAGCAGGTCTCCGCAAGTTTCAGGGCTCCTTCGAACGCTGTGGCATAGTTGATGCCTCTTGCCAGAACGAAGCATTCGTTCATATAGCGGTAACGCTCCGCGCGGCGGGCTATCTCGTCCTCAAGCGAACTGATTACCTGCCCGATTTTGTCTCCAATACCGGCGAGCGAGGCTAATAGATCATCGCGGCCGCCAAGCATAAAACTGAGCATGGCTAACGCAGCCAGAGTGGATGTATAGGTCTTCGTGGCTGCAACGCTTTTTTCCAGTCCGGCGTGGCAGAGTATGGTAAAGTCGGAAACTTTAGTTATCGGAGATCCATCCTCGTTGGTTACGCAGGCTGTGAGTGCTCCGCACTTCTTCGAGTTCTCCAAATACTCTGTGACGTCCGCCGCCTGGCCGGACTGAGATACACCTATGACCAGCGAGTGATCGAGCCGTGGATGCGCGCCGTAGAGCGTGAATATAGACGGTGCCGCCAGTCCGACCGGTATACCCGCTATTATCCCCAGCAGATACTTTGCGTATGTAGCAGCATTATCGGATGTCCCGCGAGCAGCTATAAGACTGAAATTGATACCGCGATCACCGATTTCCTTTGCGAGTAATCTAATATTATCCCGCTCCGAAGACACCAGAGTCCTAATAACTTCAGGTTGGCTTCGGATCTCATCTAACATCAGAGACAACGATTTACCTCCTGCGGTTTTGCTATATCTGATGAGTTTCAACAGGAATAGCTTATCTTACGTATTCTACGACACAGCAGAGTGTAGAGTCAAAGAAAAGTCAGTCATGAATGCACTCGAACATTTGCTCGCCTGCTTGGCTTGTGTGCTCTCCCGGTGGTATAATTCCTGTGAGATTATTACAGGAGGATGCTTAACTTGTGTCCTCCTCGTTTTTGTTTGAAGGGTGATTTATGGCTGCAAAACTGACACCTATGCTCGCGCAGTACAAGTCGATCAAATCGCAGTATCCGGACATCATACTTATGTTCCGGCTTGGAGACTTCTACGAAATGTTCGGGGATGACGCAGTCCTCGCATCACGTGAGCTTGAGATAGTTTTGACATCGAGAGATGCAGGTGCGTCCGGCAAAATGCCGATGTGTGGTGTTCCGCACCATTCGGTCGAGCGGTATATCGCCAGGCTCATCTCTCGTGGCTATCGGGTTGCAATATGCGACCAGATGGAAGACCCAAAACTCGCAAAAGGGCTTGTCAAACGCGATGTTACCCGCGTCGTCACCCCCGGCACCGTTCTGGAAGACGGCATGCTGAATGCGAAATCGAATAACTATCTGGCATCCATTGTCCCTAACGAGACCCATACCGGCCTCGCGGTTGTCGATATATCGACCGGCGAGTTCATCGTGACCGAAATAGACGGCCGCGATGCTGTACCAAAAGCAATGGAAGAATTAGCGCGGCTTTCACCCGCCGAATGTCTTGTTCGAGAGATCGACCGTGACCTCATGTCACAGGTCAAGTCAGCTTCCAGCGGATATGTGACACAGTATGAGGAGAGTGACTCGTACATCCAGCCTGCACATGAACGGCTTATTTCGCATTTCGGCACGTCATCTTTGAGAGGATTCGGCTGCGAAGATATGTCCGTCGGAATTGAAGCCGCGGCAATGATCCTCGACTACCTGAAGCGCACGAATGCACCCGCCCTACAGCACATTTCATCGATAGCGACCTATTCTACCGCCGGGTTCATGGTCCTCGACCCTGCCGCGCGCAGGAATCTGGAACTTGTCCAGTCCATCTCACCCGAAGGCAAAGGCAAGAGCCTCCTTTCTATCCTTGACCGCACAAAGACTGCGATGGGAGGGCGGCTCATCAGAAAATGGCTCGACCAGCCGCTTCTCGATGTGCCCTGTATAGTCCGAAGACAAGAAGCTGTAGAGGAATTTTATCTTGGCGCCCTTCTCCGAGGCGAAATACGAGAGCTGCTTTCAGATGTGCAGGATATGGAACGGTTGATGAGCCGGATCGTGATCGGAAACGCCAATGCGCGTGACCTTGTCGGGCTAGCCGTGTCACTTGAGGCACTTCCGCCTATCAAAGCTGCGCTTGACGAAGCCGGCTGTACGATGCTCAAGCAATTATCGGATGAGATCGACTCACTCGAGCATGTCGTATCGATTATCCGAACGGCTATTACTGACGATCCTCCTGCGACCGTTAAGGACGGCGGTATTATCCGCAAAAGTTTTGATTCTGAGCTCGATATACTGAGAAGCGCCGCGACCGACGGCAGGGACTGGATCACGAACCTCGAAACAACCGAACGTGAACGTACAGGCATTAAGAACCTGAAGGTCGGCTACAACTCTGTCTTCGGCTACTATATAGAGGTCTCGAAGGCAAACCAGAAACTCGTGCCGGAAGATTTTATCCGTAAGCAGACGACCGTAAACAGCGAACGATACATCACTCCGGAGCTCAAGGAGTATGAAGCGCGGGTACTTGGCGCTGATGAGAAAGCCGTCGATCTCGAATACATGCTTTTCACCGAAGTGCGGGAAAAAGTGGCCGATGAAGCCCGGAGCGTCGGCAAAGTCGCGCGTACCGTCGCCGAGCTTGACGTGCTGGCATCGCTTGCCGAGGTCGCAGCATTGAACGGCTACATCCGTCCGATTGTCGATGACAGCGAGGAGATAACCATAAGAAACGGCCGCCATCCGGTCGTCGAACAGTTCCTGACGGACGACAGGTTCGTGCCTAATGACACTTTCTTAAACTGCGAAACAGACCAACTGCTCATCATAACCGGTCCTAATATGGCCGGAAAGTCCACATATCTCAGGCAGGTAGCATTGATCGTGCTCATGGCGCAGATCGGCAGTTTCGTGCCTGCCGATGAAGCAAAAATAGGCGTTGTCGACCGGATATTCACCAGGGTCGGCGCGCATGATGAGCTTGCAAGCGGACAAAGCACATTTATGGTCGAGATGAACGAGACTGCAAACATCCTGAACAACGCCACGAGGCGCAGCCTGATCGTATTGGACGAGATCGGGCGGGGAACATCGACATATGACGGGCTTTCTATCGCCTGGGCTGTCGCAGAGCAGATAATGGCAATAGGCGCAAAAACGCTTTTTGCTACCCACTATCACCACCTGAACGAGCTTGAGAAAGATAAGCCTGGTGTGAAGAACTATCGCATCGCGGTAAAAGAAGAAGCTGACCGGATCGTGTGGTTGAGAAAAATTATGCCGGGAGGGACTGACAGAAGCTACGGAATAGAGGTCGCACGGCTTGCCGGACTGCCGTCTGATGTCATAACACGAGCGGCTGAGATCCTGTCCGATCTGGAGAAGAATGATGGAGCAGGAAACATGGCCGGCGCAGGTAAATCCTTGTCCGCAAAAACGCAGAAATTGCAGCTTACTCTATTCGAAGGTGAGACACATCCTGTAGTAGATGAGCTCGAAAAGTTGGACATAGCTACCATGTCCCCTATCGAGGCACTCGTCAAGCTGGACGAACTGCAGAGGAAGGTAAAAGGAAATCAGTAACGCTGATTTCTGAAACGATAATCGCATGCTTAATAGACTGAGGAGCAGAAGGTTGCTGATCGATTTAATGAAACTCATCATCGGTGTCTGCATTGTTGCTGGGCTGAGCAGCATCAATTTCAGCCGTTATGCCAACAAGTTCATGCAAATCGGTCAAGTCGCCGCGGCTGAGTCGAACGGCATGAATGAGGATGCGCTGCTGCTCAAGTGCAGGTCTCTCCTCGCGGAAGGCCGCAGGGCTGACATGTACAACCCTGCCCGCCGTGGCTATAATACATTCCACTCAAATGAATGGCGATACCTCTACGGCATGGCCTGTGCATTCCGCTATGAGGATAATAATGACTACTCAGCGCTTATTCAAGCTGAAAGATTGTTCCGAGATTACACCAGGAAATCTCCCTACGACCCTCAAGGGCATGTGCAATTAGGCTGGTCGCTTTCCCATCTTGACCGGCGGGCTGAAGCAAAACACGAGTTCAAGAAGGCATTGGAACTCGACCCAAATAATCGCATGGCAAAAAGCAAGCTTAGGTATGTGCAGCCCTGATATGTCATTTCTGTTGTAATAGTTCACTCTTGCATGAATTATATATCACACTAAACAACCAACACATCATCCTGAAACTCTCCCCGGAAGATTTTCGGCTATAGCCGAAAATCCATAGATTCAGAGTCCATCTTTCTTTCTGGATTCCGAGTCAAGCTCAGCATGACGTTGTGATAGTTCAGCATGATGTTGTACTCATCAACTCTAAAAACTCTTACCTTTCTGTTGACAAAGCCAATATCCGATGGTATAGTACACTACACCAGTAAATAATATAGAATGCAGTGATATTTTATGCTTTTTCGAATCGATTCCAAGAGTTCGGTGCCGGTATATGCCCAAATAATCGAACAGGTTAAAAGGGCTATCGCTTCAGGAATCCTGGCTAAAGGCGATGTGCTGCCTTCACGCAGAGAGATGGCACTCGAGCTCGAAATAAACCCAATGACTGTCCTCAAGGCTTACAAAGAGCTTGAGACGGAAGGTCTTGTTGACATCAAACAGGGCTCAGGATGTTTTGTGTCCTCCACTCCGACCTATGCTCTGGATGAATACCGCCTCTGCACTCTTTCCGATACAATAGATCGATTGATTGAGGATGCCAGCTCTTTCGGTATTTTACCTGTGGAACTGGAACGAATGGTAAGGGAAAGGATAGAATCAGCTGACTGGACCGATGACACCGGAGAGCAGTGCGCGTGACATCCGACCCGGCCATCGAGATCATCGATCTCACCAAACGCTACGGCAGCAGGACTGTTCTGGACAATATCTGCTTCAATGTTCCCAGGGGAAGTGTCTTTGCATTTCTGGGTACGAACGGGGCTGGCAAGACTACCACTATCCATATTCTCCTCAATATTATCAGCCGCACATCAGGTCAGGCCAGAGTCCTTGGTCTAGATTGCGCGCGCCGCTCCCTTGAGATAAAGCGGCGGGTGGGCTTCGTTGCCGAGGGACAGAGCATGTACGACTGGATGAGTGTTGATGAAATCATACGATTCTGCAGGCGTTTTTACCCATCCTGGGATGACAGTTTCGTTTCCGAACTCAAGACCCGCTACGAACTATCAGGCGAATCAAAGATAGGTGAGCTGAGTCGCGGGACCAGAGGTAAGCTCGCTCTCCTTCTGGCAATGGCCTACAGACCGGAGTTGTTGATCCTGGATGAACCGACGTCGGGACTGGATGTGCTTGTCAGGCATGATTTCCTTAGAGGTGTGATCGAACTGATCCAGAATGAAGGCCACACGGTCTTTTTCTCAACGCATCAGGTAAGTGAAGTAGAAAAGATAGCTGACTGGGTGGGCATCATCAACCAGGGCAAGCTGATGTGGTGCTCCCCGATGGAAGCTCTAAAGGCAAGTATAAAAAAAGTGGTCCTGTCATTCGATTCCCTGAAGCCCATACCGACCGATATTCCCAATCTGCTCAGAATTGAAAGGATCGGACGGCAGTGTTCGCTGATTATCAAAGGTATTACGGAGGAATCGATGTCCGCCATACACAGGCTTCATCCCGCAAGTGTAGCCGTGGAGGATATAAGTCTTGAACGCATCTTCATGGAAATGGCCGGATAGGGATGCCTTATGATATCGACAGCAGGTCTTCAGGTTTTAGGCACACTGCTGCGCAAAGACCTACGGACTTCGCGTTGGTTTATAGCGGGATTGGCTTTATGGCTGGTCTGCAACCGGCTGATTCATTCAGGAATCGGCTTAGGCAGCTATCCAGCGACACTCATTGAATATGTGCCTTCTTTACTTGCAGTGCTCTGGGGGGCCACAAACGGCGACAGCCGGGACCGCAACCATCTCTTTGAACGGACCCATCTCCCCATAAATGTATACCACCTATGGCTTACGTCGGCGGTTTTTCCGGTTATCATAATAACTGTTTCGGCACTGCTGGCGCAGATTCAGAATTTAGCTGCTGGCTCAGATTATTCCGCCTTATTCTGTTTGCTGCCCAACTTACTGGCGCTTTTCATGCTGTCCTGTTTTGTCTCCAGCATATCCTCATCCAGAACTGCCGTTGTAGCCGGTATATCGATTATCATCATAGGACCTTTCATCATTCAGCCGTTTCATCTGCAGTCTGTCGCAGCATGGGGGATCTTCTTTGGCACGAACCTATCTATACTGCTGTTTCTGATGTTAAGGGGAATGATCTGTACACCTATCCGGATCGGCATCTACATTATAGTAATCGCGGCTGCAGTTATCGTTCCATCGATCCCAAAGGCCAGAGAATCACTTCAGGACAGATATAACGAGCATTTTTCACCCCATATCTATGCTCCGGCAGACAAAGCTGTCACTATTCTGCCCATGTCAAACCGGAAATTTGTGGTAAACGCCGCGCAGTATAGGAATGAAAGGACCGGTGAAGTGTATATACATCGGTTCGAGTCGAATTGGCACGTTGCCTGGGCGGATAAAAACGGCGGAGTATATGTTTTGGAGTCCGTCCCGGACGAACACAGTGCAAGGATTGCACTATGGAAAACAAGATCCGGCAGTTATCGGACCCTGATTAGGCTTCCTCTGCAGCCCAATTTCGATACTCTTTGCACATCCGGCCATTTTGCATCGGTCGATCCTTCCGGACACTATATGATAGCCCGGCTGCCGGCTCTCCGAAACTCTTCCGCGGACCTCTGGCTCTTCGACCTAAAGCTCAAAACGGGGCAGGTAGTCTTCCAGAACGCAGCGCACCTCAATCCCGGGCAAACACGCTGGATTGCAGACACAGCACTCATCCCCAGCTATCGCTTAAGGGTGGTCAAGGTAAGCACGTCAACAAAAACGGCTGTATGTACCGGCTCTGAAAGGATTTCCAGGTAGATGTTGTCACTCATCTGGAAAGAAGCCCGGGAAAGAACCCTCTGGATGGCAGCATTATGCCTGATTTCCATGTATTCCAGCTGGACACGGGGATATACATTCTACGGCGCGCCCGGAGCGGAAATGCTTAGCTGGTCCCTTGGTCCCATCTTAATAGCGTTTTTGATGGGTGCATCAGGATATTCCAGTGAGCTGACATCCAAAAGAGCAGTGTTTTTACTGACACGGCCAATCACCTGGCGAAGCATCCTTGCATCGAAACTCATAGTCAATACCTGTGTGCTCCTGGCTGCATCAATTCTTGCTTCCATTGTATATCTACTAACCTGTCCAGCCGCGTATACCGGCCTGCTCACGACACCCAGACTGGCAGAGGGGGTTTTCTTCGCCGTGCTTTTTACAGGCATTTCATTCCTAACGGGGTTTGCCTGCTCCAGTGTGTTTGAGGGCACAATTGAGTCCGCTGCCTTTATGATAGTCCAGGGAACGGTGTTGATATGCGTCTTCTGGACGCTTGGAGAGATGTCCGATGGTTTACGGCTGTGGATCCTGCAACTGTTATGGCCTTTACCACTTATAATAGCAGGTATCTCGGTCGCAAGGGCGGGTATTTCGCTGCCTGTGAACGAGCGATTACGGCGCTATGCTATTACGGCTTTCGCGGGTATTGCAACCCTTGCAATTATGGCTTGCCTTACTCCCAGATCGCTTATCAACAATCTCATACGTGACAGACTGAGTTGTGAACACATTGATTGGTCAATCTCCCCGGATGGCCGGTATGCCTTGGGACGTGATATGCGGAATATTTACTGGCTCGATATCGAGAACGATAAGTCCGCAAAGCTCGAATATGTGTACGAAGATTACTCCGCGCATCGAGTTTTGGTTGAGACTATCGGATGGATGTCACCGCACACTGCGTACAGGATCGGTTATAACAGCGATAACTGGTTTATCAGAATTTATGATCAAAGTGACAGCGGAGTAAGATACCGGGATGTTCTTATGGGCAGGTTAACAGATAAAGAGGGTTACCCTAACACATTCTCCGCATCACCTCATGGGCGATTAGCCGCTGTCTCACTCAGCGCAGATGCCAATACAAACGCGCCACAGGCTATTCTTTTCGTAGATATAGCCAAACGACATAAGCTCCACCTTAGAACCTCAAAACCCACTAGTAATGTGATGTGGTGGAACTCACCAACTGAATTCAACTTCATTGACGCCCAGGGAACCGCAAAAACTATTGATCTGACTCACTGACTTCTCCGAAATATTTGAAATATAGCTATCAAGCTATTGACAAGCATAGATTTGGATGGTATACATGATTATACCACTGTGCCGGTATAACAGTGGACTCGCAGAGGGTTTAAAGGAGCCAAGATGAAGAGATTACCTGTTATTGTTATCTTGATCGCACTGTTTTTTGCCGTTTCGCCCGCCTGGGCGAAGGTAGTATACGTAAAATCCGACTCACCGGGGCCATTATTCGATGGAACAAGTTGGAATACTGCGTTTCATAGTGTGCAACGCGGCATAAACGCCGCTGTCTCCGGGGACGAAGTATGGGTCGCCGCCGGGACTTATCTTGAGCGAATTACACTAATGAATGGCGTTGAACTATATGGCGGATTTTCGGGCAGCGAGACCGAAAGAGGACAAAGGGACTCGCAAACTAACGTTACGGTGCTTAATGGACAGAAAGGTGGAAGTGTAGTCAGTGCGAGGAATCTCTCAGCCGGATTAATCGATGGCTTCACTATTCGTGACGGTAGCGCTTCAGGAGTATACTGTTCCTTTTCATCTATCGCAATTACGAATAATACAATTATAAATAACTCCACTTCTTCTCAGGGAGGCGGAGGAATATATTGTTCCGGCGGTTACACCACATCACCTACTATCACCAACAATATTATCAGTGATAATATTGTTGGCGGCATTATGTGCGCTGGCTGCAGCCCGGTTATTGTCAGCAATTTCATTACACGGAACACCAATGTATGGAATTATGATGCCGGACTATCATGTGACAATGTAACGGTTGCTACCATCATTAATAATACAATCGTTGGAAATTCCGCTCAGGGGATTTATTGCGACAGATCTACACCTACAGTGGTTAATAATATAGTAGCTTACAATCGTGTGGGAATTTATGCATCTTCCAGCACCCTGACTTTGCGAAACAACTGCGTTTATGGTAATACCAACAGCAATTATTCAGGAACCAGTGCTGGAGCAGATGACATATCCGAGGACCCAAAACTTGCCAACGGGACATATGATGTCCATATTTACCCATCCTCATCATGCAAAGACAAGGGTGATAATAGTGTAGTGCAGACAGGTTGGGCAGATATAGATGGTGACTCGCGTATACTGCCATTACCTGATGGCATAGTAGATATAGGCGCGGATGAATCAGACGGGCGTACCTATAACTATACAGGATTAGTGTCTTTTTCACCATCCGCAGGTGTTTATACCACAGGGCTTACGCACTAAAATCCAGCAACTACAGAAGCCAGGAAGTCATTGTCCCAGCAGCACAGGTTAATCTTGCGTCTTACGCTTCTGTTGTCTGTTGTTTGCTTTAGTTTTAGCAAGTTGTGTGCAATCTGCCTGATTAGGGCGAAGTTCTCTGGCG
>JBDKSP010000100.1:0-4798 GCA_039680575.1 Armatimonadota bacterium | reverse complement strand
CTTCCGCAGTCTTTATAAGGTTTACTGCATCACTCGAGTTAGATGAAGCCTGGCCAAGGCCTGAGATCTGAGCTCTCAAGTTCTCGGAAATCGCAAGCCCTGCAGGGTCATCCGCTGCACGGTTGATTCTGAAGCCTGAGCTCAATCTCTCGATTGATGAGGACATTGCAGAATCGGTGTTCTGCAACTGTCTATGCGCGTTGAGCGCTGATGCGTTAAGATTGATTCTTAGTCCCATTCTAGACCTTCCTCCTTGATTATGACAGCTCTGATTATTTCAGAGCCAAAGGAGCATCATGCTCCTCTATCGTCTTTCCTTGATTAGCTGCTGCATTAACATGATAAAAATACCGGTTTTCTACCGGGATGAAGTAGAATTGTTCATCCTGTCCGAAGGTCGCTGCCTGTGCCGTTGGATTATGCCCAGCCTTGTACGCATGGGCAGGTCGGAGCGGACAATTTCTGTGATGGCATATCGGCTTGCCTGCATTGCGGTGTTTTCATATCCCACCGAGCTTTGCCTTAATATGTTTCGAGGTGCCATGGTACGTATGGCAGCGATTACTGCTACGGCAAGGAGCGCAAATAAGCAGGCCAGTGGGGCGGGAGAATCCGGTTGGACCTGCCATTTGCCGCATAATTCATTAACCCATTTATGTGCATCACCACGCTTATTCACCAGTATGGAAACATCGTTCAGCATTACCGGGTCTGTTGTAGATGACAGTGTCGCTATTATGGTTCTGACTACTTCTTTGTAAGCCATCGAACGGTTCTTCATCGGGGAATCCGGTGAAGTCTCGACAAGCATTGAGCAGATATCGGAGTTGGCGAAATGACGGTGTGCCATGCTCGGGTCAGATTGGCGGATGTAATATGCGGGTCGAAGCGTTAACCCATTCGTTGATGATTTCCTGATGCATGCAGCAGTAAGTAATCTGGCGAGCCGCTGGTTTGCGTTATGACCAAACCCTGCCGTTTCGATGCAATCAGGCCTGTGCGGATCATCCCTGGTCCACTCATGTTGATCGATCAATATATGAGGCCGGAATTTCTCCAGGAGCTTTGTTACTGCGGATGTTTCAGGTTGGCTGTATTTTATCCAGTCTCTGTTTAGGTCTGCCCCGGCGCCATTAAGCCTGGTCCCGGCTGCAAAGCCATCCGGGTTGACCACCGGGATGAAGACTACAATAACATTCTGCAGGTCTTGACGGGAAATATCCTTTTCCCCATGGGTGAAAGATTCCAGAAGATCCAGCATGGCGTAAGCGGGGAGTGGTTCATCACCATGCTGCCCTGATAGAACAGCGATTCTTGTCCTATCAGTGGAGATGGATTCCGGTTTGCCTGGACTTGTGATAGTAACGGCGTAGATCGCACGCCCGTGCGTAGATGCGCCGATCTTGGTAACAGCAATTAAGCTGTTATTTCCCAGTTCCCGGATTCGATCAGTAAAACGCTCGTAGGAATCAGGCTCAGCGAAAGCCGGACTCCGAAAGCCGGTAAACAAGCTGAGCAAGAGGCCGCAGAAAAGCACCGTCCGTGTCAGTTTGCAGAAGCCAATTACTCTGAGCCTGTGTGCCATATGTCCTTCTTAGAGCCGGTTGTCGATAAAGCGGGACTGCTGAGGCGAAGCCGTTCGCTGGTAGGCATTCTTTAGGTTATTGTGCCGGTTTAGGTTACTCAATTTGACTCTGCATCTATGCAGACTCGCCGATAGCGCGGACTCGCACTCGGCTTGTTTTTCCAGCAGGCGTTTCTTATCGGCTTGCAGCCGGTTGTTCATACCGTTAATTCTAGATATATCGAGAGACTTTTCGGATTGTGCATGGCTGATCATGTTTTTCAATCTTGTGTTATACAATACCAGTCCACGGCACAGCTCGCGTCTGGATTTGGCCAGTTTAGCCAGCCTACCGGCGTTCTCCGATTTGATTGCTGACAGGATCTTTTGAGTAGATTCCTCCATCAACTGCAGCAATCTATCGTATTCAAGCACAGTCAACGAAATCTGAGATTCGGTGTCTTCTGTGGAAGTCATGCCGCTTTTGCCTCCAGTATGGTTTCCGATTCCCCTGAACGAACGATAAGTTCGGCATCTGCCCATGTCGTACGTAGTTCTTTAAGCATCTCAATGACTTCATTGAGGGCTGTAATATCATCCCGCATGTTGGCATGTGTCAGCCTGTCAAACATGTAGCTGTAAATACTGCTCAAGTTGGCGGCAAGCTGGGAGTCAACCTGCGGGTTCAGAGTTGATATGAGGTCAAGTAGTATATTCTGGATTTTCTTTATATTCTCGTTTTGCTCGTAAAGCTTATGCTCCTTCATAGTCACAGCGGCCGTACGGGCGAACCTGATTGCCGCGTCGAAGGTCATTATCAGGAGTTTTCCCGGAGTTGCTGTATTAATCTGGTTCAGCGAATATTGCGAATATGGATTGTTCATCGACATGGTGTCATGCCCCTTGTTTACTGCAGAATATGTGTTTTAACTTAACATACTTGATAAGTAAGAGCCCTGGTTTTTGATGTTGCTTAATGCGCTTTCCATCGCAGTGAATTTCAACAAGTAATACTCACGCTTGGCATCCAGTTTATCGTTCATGTCATCGATCTCATCTTCCAGAGTATCTATATCTTCCTGAATACTGTCTTTGATTGTATCGATTGTGCCGTTAGAATTCGTCACATAGTCGAGATAGTCGTAGAGTGTTGAACCGATACCCTTGGTAAGTGATATCGTGCCGTAGCTTCCCACTGTTTGCCCTGTAATCTTGATGCACAGCCCGGCGGTATATTCGTTACCGTCGTTACCGGTCAATCTCTGGCCTTTGCCTGTTGCGGACTCACCGTTTATTGTGCCCTGAACATCTGCTCCTACTGTTCCGGTGCCCGTCCCGGCTTCACCGGCTGGATTCGAGTCCGTAATTAGCGTAGTTCCGATGCCGGATGTAATAGTCCCACCCTGGCTTGAAACATCGGATTGAATATTGATCTTACCGGACGATCCGTAGCCTACTCTTGTCAATGTCAGATAGTCGCCGGTCCCTTCTCCGTTTATGTCGGTTTTGGACGCTACTACACCCGTATCAGCGGTATATTCATTGATTTCCGCGATGACCTGGTCCAGTGTCATTCCGGCTATAAAGTTTATTGTTTCACCGTTCAGCTTAATTTCCTCTGCCTGATCGAGAACCCCGGTTTGCGGTGTTCCTATGGTTACTCTGGCTTTGGCTGCCACAGCAGTAATTTCAATTGCGTATCCGTCTGTACCGGATGCTTTGGTGTCAGTGGTAGCGCTGACAAGTGATACGCTGGAGTTTGAGGTATCACCCACTGTAGAGAACACGCGCTTGACCGCATCCAGTCCGTAATCATCTATTACGTCGTTCAATGTATCTTCATCCAACTCGAGCTTGCCGGTTTCATCACCTGTTATATTTGCTATTCCGAGTTGGGATAATACCGCAATCTGCTGCTTGAGACCGGTGACTTGAGCGAAAACTTTGTCGCTGAGAGTTGACTCGATACCTGACAATGTAGAATCCGCGAAGAGCGTCCCGGCTTTTTCCGTGGATGTATCGTAGTCAGACTGCTCGCTCATATAATCGAGCAGGTTATTGTATTGGTCAATAAAATTTGTGATATCGCTTATGATGCCGGTTGTATCATTTTTCACGTTGACCGTGACAGTTTCGTCTGTATCTGTCGTTGTGACCAGGTTCAAAGTTACTCCGGGGATAAGGTCTGTGATCTTATTCGATCCCTTGGTCACTGTGATGCCGCCTGTACCTTCGCCGAGTGTGATAGATGCGTCCTGGGCTTCCTGCATTACGGAAAATGTAGAAGTATCCGCGTTGGTTAAGGTGCTGTTGATCGTTACCGCACCGGAGGTGCCGCTTGTCTCACTCGTGATAACCAGGCGGTATGGAGTATCTCCGGACCCATCATTAATAATTGACGCCTTAACTCCTGCATCGGCATTGTTGATTGCATCCTTCAGTCCGGTAAGACTGTTATTACTGTCATCGATGGTGATGACAGTCGGAGAACCATCTTTTAGTGTTATCGTGAATGTGCCGGTCCCGACTTTATCCGATGTGCTTGCAAACCCGCTCGATTTTATCTGATTGGATCTTGCGAGTTGATTGATCTTTATATAATAAGTGCCTGTTTGAGCTGTGCTGCTTACAGAAGCCTTCAATATGTCTTCATCGCTCGATTCGATAAGCTTGGCATCGAATGTAGAACTCTTTCCAAGTTCTTCGGCTGCATCTTTAACCGCTTCAACACGTGTATTGGCATCTTGCCAAGCAGACAGCTTCTCTTCAAGTGTGGTTTTTCTATTTTCAAGCCGTGTTAATGGTGCTTTTTCCAGTTCCATCAACTTGTCGATTATTGTGCTGGTATCCATACCGGATATAACACCGCTGATTGTCTGCGTCGCAGCCATATCTCGTATATCCTCCTAATTTTAGTTAGCGCAACGATTGCGCATACTGAATAAAAAAGGAATGTTGATGCATGGCCATTCTTGTGAGAATGGCCATGCATTTGCGATTAATTAGGAAAACTAGTCGCTTACTGCAGTAACTTAAGGAGATACTGGGGCGACTGGTTGGCTTGAGTAAGCATCGATGTGCCGGCTTGCATCAGGATCTGGTTCTTAGTGAACGTAACCATCTCATCCGCCATATCGACGTCTCTGATCGCACTTTCCGATGCAGAGATGTTCTCTTTTGCTACTCCCAGGGAATTGATGTTCGACTCGAGGTCCTTCTGAGTAGCGCCGAGTT
>JBDKSP010000099.1:0-15245 GCA_039680575.1 Armatimonadota bacterium | reverse complement strand
AGTTCAGTGTCCCACCCAGCGCGCCGAGTTATCGAAATAACTAAGTAACATCCTGTCTTAATAGCAGGCCAGCTTGACGTAGTGGCCGGTCTCCGTGCCGGCCATCTACCCTGTGGACCCACCGGACCACGGGGAGCTCCGCAGGAGCCGGACTCTACCTATGATTGCTACTAGAAACGGAGACTACTTAGCACGCTACGCCGTACTATGGAGTTTCAGGTATAACTGAAACTCTTTAGAAGATAAGAGATGGTATGGATGGCGTACAATTTTCGGCAGCTTCGGCATGTTTTCTACGCCGAAGCCGCCTTTCGGATTGGTGGAGAACCGGCCTCCCCGGTCATTTTGATACTGTTCTTCTGTTTGTTACCGGTTCGCCTAGGGGATCTGTATTAAATTTGTAATTATTACCTATCGACTCAAGAAACGCAACCAGTTCTCGCTTCTTGACCCGCGCTCCAAGCACGTATGCGTCCGCTCCGCCATAGAGCAGGATCAGATCATCGCCATACTCGCAGCTTCCTGCAGGAAAGACGCAGTTAAGGTTCTTTCCATGGGGCCATGGAGAGTTGAGTTCATAAGGCGTCTCCGGCTCCAGCATGCAATCACAGCGGGCTTCGACAATCGACTCAGGATCGTTGATATCCAACTTGCTGAAGTTCAGTATGGCATATCCCGCATAATAGTCTCTCTCTCCTGTAGCATAATAATTACCGGTGTGATAATCCACAAGATAACGATTGTCGCCAAGAGGCAGAGGTGCAGACCCTGCACCGAGCCAGGACGTCCTGTAGCGCGGATTCGGAGTCGCCCGCATAATCGTGCCGTAATCCTGCCATTCTCCCGTCGGTGAATGGCTCGCAGCAAGCGCGATGCTGAAACTGCCCTGCTGTCCGATCATGGGTCTGTGCAGCATCACATACATCCCATTGACGGGTTCCGGCAGGATGACCGCATCCTTGTTCGGATAATTGTTCACGCTTCCGCTTATAGGCCCAAGCTTGGTCCAATGAAGCAAATCGTCGGACTGAGCCATGCAGATATGAATATTATGCTCGATAGGATAGTTCGGATTATAGCCGCAGTACACCATGTAGAATGTGTCGCCAATCCGAGTTACCCGCTGGTCTTCCACTCCATTATAATCGTATCCCAGGATGCTATCTTCCGGTACGACGAGTGGATACCCCAATCTCTCAAGAAGCTCGAACTTCGGTGTGAACACCGCAAGTCCGACGGCAGACCTAAGGAGCGGATTTCCCGGAGTCTCCTTAGGTATTCCCCTGTAGAAGACGGCGACGATGCCGTCCTTAAGCCGTAGATCGTCAAGAGTGTGCCGGCTTAATATACTCTGTATGATTTTGTCATTTTTTAAGGACCGCTCCAGCCGAACAACAGTCGGGTTCAACGTAAAACCGTTATCCCAACCATTCGGATCAGCAGCAATCAGCGGCAGGCCTTGATTAAGGCGTTCGATACTGGGTCGAGTAAAACAGCTTATCGCCACATCAACCATCCTTATCAGCGTTGATAACTTCCCCGTCCATCGGGATATAACCACAAGATACACAATTTCGCTATCTTTGTCGACGATAGCGCTATATCTATTAGCTCTATATTAACGCAATCTAGTTCAACAGTCAATTAGTGTGCAATAATTATGCCAAAATATATGGTATTTTTTTCGAAAAGATCGGAAGATGGTTTTATCCAGTTGGGCATTCCCGCACACGGGGCCGTATTGATTGAAATTGGCAGCCCGGACAAGTAGTTTTAGCCGTCAGCAGGAGAAGATTGGTGGAAATCGTGCTTCTCCCCGTGGTCCAGAGCTGCGGGAACTAAACTAGGAACTATAAGAAAGATACTCTCATATTTTCCGTTCCCGCGGCATAAACGGGAATGGCTGATAGCTAAAAAAAGGCCGGATCAAAAGATCCGGCCTTTGGTTTGTTTCGCCCTAGATTGCTGACTCTGAGTCTTCGTCTATAGTCGATTCGTCGAGGTCAGGAGTTTCCTCGTCGATGTCGGGTATGACAAGGTCTTCCTCATCCGAAGTGATCTCTTCTTCGACATTGAGCAGGGTATCCACCTGCTCCTCCTCTTCGGTCTCGGTTTCATCCCCGACAGGCAGCAGGCTGTCCACAGCTATCTCCTCAGGCTGGGGAGTGATCGCAAACAGCTCCTCTTCCTCTTCCGGTTGCACCTCAAGGAGGCTCTTCGGCGTAAATATCGGCTCTTTATCCTCACCCAGGACTTCAAGCAACCTGAAGCGAGGCAGACCTGTTCCTGCAGGAATCAACCGGCCGATAATTACGTTCTCCTTCAGACCTACCAGGTTGTCTCTCTTACCCCTTACGGCAGCATCCGTCAGGACTCTGGTCGTCTTCTGGAACGACGCAGCCGACAGGAAGCTGTCAGTAGCAAGAGATGCCTCTGTGATACCGAGGAGTAGCCAGTCTGCGGTAGCTTCGACTCCACCCTGCTCTCTTATCCGGGTATTCTCATCCTCGAAGTCGAACTTATCGACAACCTGTCCCGGAAGGAACTTGCAATCTCCGGCTTCGAGAACACGGCGGCGCTTCAGCATCTGCCGGACTATGATCTCGACATGCTTGTCATTGATATCGACACCCTGGCTCTTGTACACGCTCTGGATCTCTCCAACGAGATACTCCATAATACCGTGCACGCCCTGGAGTTCCAGAACCTTCTGAGGATCGAGCGGACCTTCAGTCAGTCTGTTGCCGGGCCGGACTTCATCGCCGACTTCGACGTTCAGCTTACCTCTGTGAGGCACCAGGTGGGTCTTTCTCAGCACGACTTCCTGGACTTGAGCCTCTGCTACCTTTCGAGCTATCCGCTCGGTGATGTCTGTGCCCTCTGAAACCATCACTTCGCCGGTCTGCGGGTCGATGATGTCTTCAGCGGCGACCTCACCGGCCATCGCGGCAATATCAGACCCCGCTGCTGTCGAGTGAATAACCACCCGCTTCAAGCCACGGGTATCGATGTCCACAACCTTACCGGCTACTTCCGTAATAATCGCCTGACCTTTAGGTTTTCTGGCCTCGAAGAGCTCTACTACCCGAAGGAGTCCTCGCACCTGGTCCTCAAGGACCTTGAGTACCGCCTGGACAGCGCGGACCCTCTCGCGTTCAGCACTTGCAGGCATTCCCTCTTCCTCGAATGATACGAGTCCGCGGCGAATGTCGTCGTGGAGTTCTCGGAGCGACTCCTGTTTCTTTTTCTTGACCTCTGCAACCCCTGTCAGGTACTTTCCGGCGACGCCTCCTGTGTGGAAGGTTCTCATCGTCAACTGCGTACCAGGTTCACCGATAGACTGCGCTGCGATAATACCAACGGCAGTCCCAGCCTCGATCAACTTGCCGAGAGCCATATCCCGGCCGTAACACTTGGCGCAGATTCCGTGTCTCAGTTCGCAGAAGAGCGGCGAACGTATACCGACCTTCTTGATACCTGCGTCTTCAATCTGCTTGGCTGCATCATCCGTTATTTCCTCGCTTGCGCGGACGATCGGCTCGTCCTGACCAGGAAGATAAATATCCTCAAGCGCATAGCGACCGGCGATCCGTTCGTGCAGCTGTTCTATGACATCTCCGCCTTCTTCGATCTGGGTTACGTAGATACCCTGGACCGAACCGCAGTCGTCACCTCGAACGATGACATCCTGGGCGACGTCTACAAGCCTTCGAGTCAAGTAACCCGCGTCCGCCGTCCTAAGAGCGGTGTCCGCCAGACCCTTTCTCGCACCGTGTGTCGAGATGAAGTATTCGAGAACGTTCAGCCCCTCGTGGAAGTTCGACTTGATGGGAAGGTCCTCGATCAGGTTTCCGAACGGGTCGCTCATCAAGCCTCGCATACCGGAGAGCTGTGTGATCTGTCTCTTACTACCTCTCGCACCGGAGTTGGTCATCATATAGATCGGGTTGAATTTATCGATCTTATCAAGAATAGCCTCAGCGACATCTTCCGATGCTTTAAGCCAGAGGTCAAGGACCTTCTGCTTCCTTTCCGCAGCGGTCGTATGTCCGCGCTGATGGTATCTGTTGTGTTTCTTGACCTCATCTTCAGTCCGGGATATGATCTCGTCTCTCTTACCGGGAATATCCATATCCGTCATCGAGATGGTGATTCCACCAAACGTCGCATACCGGTACCCGATGTCCTTCAGATCATCCAAAAGCAGGATAGTCTTCTCTGCACCGAACTGGGCATAGCAGTCACTTACGAGATTGGACATCGCTTTCTTGTCTATCTCATAGTCTACGTAGTCCATTCCCTCCGGCAGGATCTGGTTGAATATCAACCGGCCAACCGCAGTCTCGTAAATCTTCCGCTCGCCGTTATAGTCCAGCCTGACTTTTATCGGGTCATGCAAGCCGATAGCGCCGCTGTTATAGGCGAACATCGCTTCCTGTTGATTGGCGAATATCGGATGCACGTAATCATCATTGACATCCTTCTTCTGGGTCAGATAATATGCCCCCAAAACGATGTCCTGGGTCGGTGCAACGACGGGCCGCCCGTCCGCGGGAGAGAACAGGTTGTGCGTTGCAAGCATCAGCACTCTCGCCTCCGCCTGAGCGGTGGTCGAGAGCGGTACATGCACCGCCATCTGGTCCCCGTCGAAGTCCGCGTTGAACGCATGACATACCAGCGGGTGAACCTGGATCGCTTTACCGTCGACCAGTACCGGCTCAAATGCCTGGATTCCCAGTCTGTGAAGCGTCGGCGCTCTGTTCAGAAGGACCGGGTGCTCCCGGATCACTTCTTCGAGTGCATCCCAGACCTCTGGTTTCATTTTATCGATCATTCTCTTCGCCGTCTTGATGTTTGACGTGTACTGGCGCTCGACCAGTGTCTTCATCACGAACGGTTTGAAGAGCTCAAGAGCCATTTCCTTAGGAAGACCGCACTGATGCAGCTTCAGGTGAGGACCGACTACGATGACCGAACGGCCGGAATAGTCAACGCGCTTTCCAAGCAGGTTCTTTCGGAACCGGCCTTCTTTACCCTTCAGCATATCGGAAAGTGACTTGAGCGGCCTGTTGTTCGAGCCTACTACCGGTCTTGTCCGGCGGCCGTTGTCGATCAGTGCGTCCACGGCCTCCTGCAGAAGCCGCTTCTCATGGTTGATAATCGACTCAGGAGCGCGAATATCCGTGATCTTCTTAAGCCGGTTGTTCCGGTTGATGATCCTTCTGTAAAGGTCATTCAGGTCGCTTGTGGCGAACCTACCGCCGTCGAGCTGTACCATTGGCCTCAGCTCAGGTGAAATGACCGGTATGCAGTCGAGAATCATCCATTCCGGCCTGCTCTTAGAGTTGATGAACGCATCGGCAACCTCAAGCCGCTTGATTGCGCGGGCTCTCTTCGGTCCCTGCGTCTGCGAAATCTCCTTGCGGAGTTCGCGAGCCATCTTCTCAAGATCGACTTCCATTAGAAGTTCCTTGATTGCGGTGCCGCCCATGCCGGCTTTCACCAATGCGGCAAGGTTCACATCCAGCCTTTGGCCGATGGCATCGAGGAACCTCTCAAGCGCCCTGTACTGGTCTTCGTTTATCAGTTCCCTTCGCTGAAGGCTCTCAATGAGCTTCAGAGTGTTCTGCGTCTCCTCAACCCGCTCGACAGCATCTTTCTCTTCCTGCTTGATCCGGTCGGAAAGCTGCTTTTTACTGGCTTCGACATCATCCTCTGACCACTCTTCTTCGTGTTCCTTCTGGTCTTTGACCTGATCGCGCCGAAGTTTGGCGATAGCCGCGTCCTTCTGAGACTCTATCTCTTCTATCTCTGCGTTGGCAGCGCCTCTTATGTCTTCCAGGCGATCATTTATAGCCTGGCGGTCGATCTGCGTTACTATATAGGACGCAAAGTAGAGAACCCGCTCAAGCGGCCTCGGACTGATGTCCAAAAGCAGAGCCATCGGGCTCGGTACGCCCTTCAGGTACCAAATATGTGATACCGGAGACGCAAGCTCGATGTGTCCCATTCTCTCGCGCCGGACCTTGGAACGCGTTACCTCGACTCCGCACCGGTCGCATACGATTCCTTTGAACTTGACCTTCTTATACCGGCCGCAGTGGCATTCCCAGTCCTTGACCGGCCCGAAAATCCGTTCACAGAACAGTCCGTCGCGTTCGGGCTTGAACGTCCGATAATTTATGGTCTCCGGCTTTTTGACTTCGCCGCAGGACCATCCCCTTATCTCATCAGGCGATGCAATCCCTATACGTATCTTATCAAAGGTTCTTGCGTCAGCCATTTAGAAATCCTCCTTGAGTTCCAGAGCCTTCTGTTTGCGCTTTGCAGTGATCCTGCCAGCGCCATCTCCCTCACCGAACTCGTCTTCATGGTCCTTGAGATCGATCGCTCTTTCGCGGTCATCCTCGACGGTGACCTTGAGGCCGAGACTCTGAAGCTCATTGACAAGAATCTTGAATGACTCCGGCACGCCCGGCTCAAGCATGCTGTCGCCTTTCACGATTGACTCATATGTCTTGACACGTCCGAGCACATCGTCGGACTTGATAGTCAGTATCTCCTGGAGAGTGTAGGCCGCGCCGTATGCCTCAAGCGCCCAGACTTCCATCTCTCCGAACCTCTGTCCGCCGAACTGCGCCTTACCCCCGAGCGGCTGCTGGGTCACAAGCGAGTAAGGTCCAGTCGACCGGGCGTGAATCTTGTCTTCGACAAGGTGCGAGAGTTTGAGCATGTAGATATAACCGACAGTAGACGGTTGATTGAACGGAAGACCGGTCAAACCATCGTGGAGTTGAATCTTACCGCTCAAGTGCCGTTTTACACTGCCGTCCTTGTTCTCTTCTCTGACCTCTTCGAGGCCGACTCGCTGCATCACGTTATCGATAATATGGTCGATTATTCCGGTTATGTCATAATCCGCGGGAGCAGGCTCACCTGCGTAAGGAAGCGGACCTTCATCCTCAGTCTTGGCCTCGGTTTCAGCGTCTTCCTCTGTTTCCTCCTCGCTTTCATCCTTAACAAGCGACTCGGCAACCGCCACGGGATCGTCAACTACAGCAGAAGCTCCGACTCTCGCGCTCATGATCTCAAGGTCTCTCGCGTCGAACTCGGATACCTTCGCTCTTATCCTCTCGATGCAGGAATCCCAGGCGTCATAGAACGGCGTCATTATCGCATCCAGATCACTCTGTTTGAAGACTTCCTGGACATTCTTCAGCGCTTGGTCCAGCATCGACTGGAGCCTGTCAATCTCAGGGAACTCGATTTCGAGCTTCAGGTCTGATATCACATAGCTCTTCAGAGCCTTCAACTTGAGTTTCCATGCCATAATATCGAGATCGGCAAGTATCTCGCGCTCGACAGCACCCTGGAATATCGGGTTGCGGAATGCTACTCCGAGCTCCCTGCCGACCAATCCAAGATGTGTCTCGAGGATCTGTCCGATATTCATTCGGCTCGGCACGCCCAACGGGTTCAGGACTATATCCACCGGAGTCCCATCTGGCAGATACGGCATATCTTCCATCGGGAGGATCTTCGAGATAACTCCCTTGTTGCCATGGCGTCCTGCCATCTTGTCGCCTTCCATAACCTTTCGTTTTTGGGCTATGTAAACGCGCACGAGCTGGTTGACTCCTGCCGGCAACTCATCTCCGGGCTCTCTCGAAAGCTCGCCGTCGCAGCGCTCGCAGAGCGTTCTTTCCGGCTTCTTCGAGAAATTATATACAGTAGCGCACCTGGTGCACTTATATTTGAACCTTGAGAAGACCTTTACATCGACTACCTTGCCCGTTTCACCGTGTGGAACGCGGAGCGAAACGTCTCTGGTCTCTTCGGCCTTCTTACCGAAGATAGCGATAATCAATCTTTCCTCGGCTGTAAGCTCGCCTTGGCCCTTAGGCGCTACTTTTCCGACTAGAATGTCCTCTGGCCTGACTTCCGCACCGATTCGGATGATCCCGTTCTCGTCGAGGTCTTTCAGCATGTCCTCGCCGATATTCGGGATGTCCCTTGTTACCTCTTCGGGACCGAGCTTGGTGTCTCTGGCTTCCGTCTCATACTTTTCGATGTGGATCGAGGTGTAGACATCATCCATTACCATTCTCTCAGAGAGCAGAATAGCGTCTTCATAGTTATAGCCATGCCACGGCATAAAGGTGCAAAGCACATTCTGTCCGAGGGCAAGCTCGCCGCCATCAGTCGACGGACCGTCCGCTATGACCTGTCCGGCTCTTACTCTCTTGCCAGACTTTACTATAGGCTTCTGAGTAACACAGGTGGCCTGGTTGGAACGAAGCATATTGAGCATATGGTATTCGTCTACCTGCCCGTCCAGTGTCTCGATAAGAATCTTCTCGGCCGTAACGCTCTTCACAACGCCATCATGCTTTGCTACGATGACGGCTTTGGAATCGCGTGCTGCGCGGCTCTCTACGCCTGTTCTCACAATCGGAGCATCGGCGCGAAGAAGCGGGACAGCCTGCCTCTGCATGTTCGATCCCATAAGAGCGCGATTCGCGTCGTCGTTCTCGAGGAACGGGATCATCGCTGTAGCGACCGACATAATCTGCATCGGCGCGATGTCTACATAAGTAACTTTGTCCGACGGGACCTGCGGGTAGACGTTCTCGTGCCTTACGAGGACGGTATCCGTCAGGAACTTGCCGGTTTTCTCGTCTATAAGCGTATTGGCCGGAGCGATGTACTCTTCATCATCCTCATCAGCGGGAAGGAAGACGATCTCGTTCGTTACCCTGCCGTTTTTCACGACCCGGTATGGAGATCTGATGAAACCGTAGTCGTCGATCTTGGCGTGAACGGCCATCGAGCCGATAAGCCCAATGTTCGGGCCTTCAGGCGTCTCGATAGGACATATTCTGCCGTAGTGGCTGTGGTGAACGTCTCTGACTTCGAGTTTTGCGCTCTGGCGGGAAAGTCCACCCGGCCCCAGGGCTGAAAGTCTTCTCTTATGAGTCAACTCGGCCAGCGGGTTAGTCTGGTCCATAAACTGGGACAACTGGCTGGAGCCAAAGAAGCTCTTTATGCTCGCTGAGACCGGCTTGACCGACAGGATGACCTGCGGTATTACGTTCTCAGGGTCGAGGCTGGTCATTCGCTCCTTCGCAACCTTCTCCATCCTCAGAAATCCCATCCTGAGCTGGCTCTGGAGAAGCTCACCGACCGACCGCACTCTCTTGTTTTCGAGGTGGTCGATGTCATCGGTATCGCATGGTGAAAGCCTGACAGCCGTTTCCTCGGGGAAAAGTTCCGCCGGTGTCTCAGCTACGAGCCTGCGCCCGTTTGGAACCAGGTCAAGAAGCTCTTTGATGCCCTTGATCTTCTGCTCGGTCAAAATACTGCCCAGCCTGAGGTTCCGCAGAACCTCCAGGCTCTCTTTGAGCCGGCTGATTTTGCCGTCCTCTGCCTTCTCTTCGGGCGTCGCGGCCTTTCCGGCATCCTTAACAGCTTTTTCAAGCTCCGGGATACGCGAGTGCAGCCGCGAAACAGCCAGGTGAGTAACTAAAGCGCCGGATTCCGACAGCCCGATTATATACTCGATTACCTTTAGCAGGTCCTCTTTCGTAAGGGTGCGGACGGACTCGGGAAGGTTGAGCCCGAGCTTCTTGTTTAATTTATACCTTCCGACTCTGGCAAGGTCGTACCTTCTGGTATCGAAGAATATGGAGTTAAGCAGGCTTTTCGCACTGTCGCGTGTTGCCGGATCTCCGGGCCTTACCTTATGGTATATATCAATCAGCGCTTCTTCTTTGCTGTTCGCGCCGTCCTGATCGATTGTTGCCTCGACATACCTGTTCGTATCGAGGACTTCGACTTCATCCAGCTTGAGGTTTTCTACCTTTTTGGCAGCCTCTTCGGTAATCTTGGCATAAGCCTTTAGTATGACTTTCTGAGTCTTTGGGTCGATAATCTCGTGGGACAGCCTCCTGCCCCTCAACTGGTCCCTGGTAGGGTTCTTCAGCTTTTTCTTCTTTGAGAAAAGTTCCAGAATCTCACCCGTTGTATCGCACGGGGTAGAATCCGCAGCAACCGCTGCCTTCTCGGGCAGCTTATGCCCTTCGAGTTTAGCGAGCAATTTGTCCGTAATGGTCTTTCCGGCATCTATAAGGACCTCGCCAGTCTCTAGATCGACTATCGGCTCTACGAGCATCCGCCCCTGAGTCTCGCGGGTCGGAAGTATCTCCGTTACCGGGCAGGCCTCCGAAAACGCACTGAGCGCTCTCAGGAGCGTAGTCAGAGGAAACTTCTTTGTCTGGCCTACACGGACAGAAATCACATCGTTCGCATCTGACTCTATATCAACCCATGCACCTTCGTTCGGGATAACCGTAGCAAAATAAAGAACACGTCCCGAAAAGTCGAGTGTATCCTTAAAATATACACCCGATGAGCGGGCGAGCTGGCTTACAACCACTCGTTCTGCTCCGTTTATCACGAATGTGCCTCTCTCGGTCATGAGCGGCAGGTCGCCGAGATAAACCTCGGACTCTATGACCTCACCTTCTTTGGCCTGAAGCCTTACCTTGACCTTGATAGGCGCTTCATATGTCATATCTCGATTCCGGCATTCCTCTACCGAATACTTCGGGTCGCCCAAAGTGTAATCTACCAACTCGAGCGACAGATTGCCCGTAAAATCGTGGATGGGGGAAAAACTGTGGAAGAGTTCTCTAAGTCCTTCTCTTAAAAACCACTTGTAGGAATCAAGCTGGATCTCGACCAAGTTCGGAATATCTATAATTCCCGGTGTACGCTTGGTTCTATGCTGAATTTCCTTCATCTGGTCCTCCTGGTGAGTGAAAACACGCAAAATATAAGTTTAGCAGATGCAGAGACTTACGTCAATAGATCTGAGACTTAATTAATAGATAATATATAAATAATACTATGGTACACGCCGAAAAGGGACAGAGCAATCCCGCTCTGGCCCTATAAACTACTGAGCTTCCGCCTTTCACATCTGCCTGATAATATTTCTCCATGCCGGATAGTCTGTCGGGGAGCATGGACTCCCCGATAAACATTTTCCGTTATGTAACTACTTCTTAGGACTTGACTACTTGATTTCGACAGTCGCGCCCTCTCCCTCAAGCTTGGACTTAAGTCCTTCCGCTTCTTCTTTAGAAACGCCCTGCTTGATCGGCTGCGGTGCTCCTTCGACTAATTCCTTAGCCTCTTTGAGCCCCAGAGAAGTAAGTTCACGAACTACTTTGATAACCTGGATCTTCTTTTCGCCTGCTGATGTCAGAACAACATCAAACGACGTCTGCTCTTCCTCTGCAGGTGCTGCCTCGGCTGCGCCGCCCGCTGCGGGAGCTGCTACTGCCATCGGAGCTGCGGATACACCAAACTTATCCTGCATCGACTTAACGAGCTGATTCAGGTCGAGAACCGACATCCCCTCGACTACCTGTGTCAGCGCATCAATTCTCTCTTCTGAAGATAATCCAAGCACACTCTGTACTACTTCTTCTACTTTTGCCACGTTTTTCACCTCACCTTACAGCCGCTGGCCATTAAGCCTGCGCGGCAGGAGTGGCGAATTATGGGCGCAAATATCAGTCTACCCATAATTACGCCTATGTTTAAAGATTTAAGATGTTAATTCTGCAATCTGGGATCTTAAACCAATAATTGCCGTTATCCTTGTTTCTTGTCGGCAACGCCCTGAAGCGCATAAACGAATCCACCATAGAGCTGCTGCATCGTCATAACGAGGTTTGCAACAGGTCCCTGGAGTCCTCCGACCACCTGAGCCAATAGAACGGCTCTAGGCGGCATCTTTGCAAGAGCCTGGATCTGGTCACCATCCATCAATTGCCCTTCGGCAACTCCGCCCTTAAGAGTGGGAAGCTTGAACTCACGCACAAATGCCGTTATCGTCTTAGCTACGTCTACAGGATCATTTGTGCTGTAGGCGAGAGCTGTCGGGCCATCCAAGTCTTCAAAGAGCTTTTCGGCGGGAAGCCCCTCTGCAGCTCTCTTAAGAAGAGTATTCTTAACGACTCTCATTCCAGCGTTTGATTCTCTCAGCCGCTTGCGAAGGGTCGACATACTCTTTACATTGAGACCCCGATAGTCCGCAATAATTGCAGCTTTTGAAGCACTGAGTATCTCGCGTAAATCTTCTATCTCCTGAACTTTCTCAGGTCTCGGTTCTTTATCTTTCTTCAGCATCTACTCACCCCCAATCTGGTAAGCCAATAATATACTTAAAACACAACGGGCCCGCCCTAGACAGGCGAGCCCGAAATTATCTCTATGGTGCAGTCCAACAACTATACCATTCACTATTTCAGCCTCGGTCGGCTCTCCTGTCTAGGAGTATTAAATCCATAATGGATGCCTACTGTCTATGGCGTCTATATTCAATTAGCCCGAAAGCAAGTTGCTTCGGAGTATACCTTATCCTTTTTCAGCCATGAGCTGGGCTTTTTGTGTATCTATATTAACTCCAGGTCCCATTGTAGAAGAGATTGTAATCTTTTTCAAGTATCGGCCTTTAGCAGCAGATGGTCTTGCTCTCAAGAGCGCTGCGATGAGTGCTCTAAAGTTCTCCAATAACTGCTCTTCCGTGTAGGATGCTTTTCCTATCGGAGCATGGACGATACCTGCCTTTTCAACCCTGTAGTCTACTCTGGCAGCGGACTTGATCTCTTTTACCGCTCGTCCTATATCGGCTGTAACCGTTCCGGCCTTAGGGCTAGGCATTCTGGCGCGCAGGATAGGACCGAGTCTTCCGACCAGCCCCATAACATCCGGTGTAGCCAAAAGAACATCAAAGTCAGCCCATCCCTGCTGGATCTGCTGCACTAGCTCTTCTGCACCGACTGTGTCCGCTCCGGCTTCCTCAGCCTCTTTTGCCTTGTCACCCTTTGCGACTACGGCAACATTCTTGCTCTTGCCTGTGCCATGCGGCAGAGTAGTCGTTCCACGGACCATCTGGTCACCATGCCTAGGATCTACTCCAAGTCTTATCGCTACGTCTACCGTTTCGTTGAATTTTGTGTTCGCTGCTTGCTTTACGAGCTTTATGGCCTCTTCAGGCTCTGCAAGAGCCACGTCGCCAACGGTCTTGGCGGCTTCGAGGTATCTTTTCCCTCTTACTGACATATATCGCTCCAAATATTAATATTTTGCAGGTCCCAAACGGGATAATGGCTTTCGCCTGCCGCCTGCGTTTATTCCGAGCTATAAGCTCGATACGAGTAAGGTTTTATACTCGTCTTAGTCGACTACTTCGATACCTGCGCTTCGCGCGGAGCCTTCTACCGATCTCATCTCGGATTCGATGCTCGACGCATTAGAGTCAGGTAACTTGATCTTCGCGATCTCGCGGACCTGGTCCCTTGTGACCTTCCCGACTTTCTCCGTGTTCGGCCTTCCGGATGCTGTCGCTATACCTGCAGCCTTTTTAAGAAGCTCAACCGCCGGCGGGGTCTTCAGAACGTATGTAAAAGACCTGTCCTCGAATACAGTTATCTCTACGGGAACGATTGTCCCCATCTGAGAAGCTGTCTTTTCGTTGTACGACTTTATGAACTCCATCATGTTGATCTGGTACTGTCCAAGCGCCGGACCAACAGGAGGAGCGGGAGTCGCTTTACCTGCCGGGATCTGAAGCTTTACGACCCCGAGCACTTTTTTAGCCATCTAAACCTTAGCCTCCAAGTGAAACTACAATCGTTCGACCTGCGTAAACTCCAGTTCCACGGGAGTATCGCGGCCAAATATGGAAATAAGCACCTTCAGTGTTTCTTTCTGAGGGTTGACTTCCTCTATTTTTCCAGTAAAATCTGTGAACGGGCCAGCAGTTACACGAATGACTTCGTCCTTCTGCCATCGAACCTTGGGCCTTCTATCGGGAGCTTCGATGCGTTCCAGGATATCTCGAACCTCTTTGTCCTGGAGCGGAACAGGTTTATTACCTGAGGTCAAAAAACCGGTTACTCCAGTAGTGCTCTTTACCAGATGATAAGTGCTGTCATCAAGCACCATCTCAATAAGCACGTAACCAGGGAAGACCTTTCGCTGGACCTCCTGCTTCTTTCCTCCCCTCGTCCTGAGCTCCTGCTCCGTCGGGACAAGGATACGGAAGATCTTATCCTTGAGGTTCATCGATTCGGCTCGACGTTCGATATTCGTTTTTACTTTATTTTCATGGCCCGAATACGTATGTATTGCGTACCAGTTCTTTTCTGCCATATGAGTAATTTACTCGTTATCTAGGCCCTAAGCCTATAAGATGGCTGACCTTAGTCATAATAAAGTCCAGGCCACCTAACCAAACCATCGCAATAAGGACGGCTACGATGACAACGGCCGTGGACTTCTTAAGATCAGCCCAGGTAGGCCATGCAGCCTTCTTCACTACTTCCGTATGAGACTCCCGCAGAAACCTGAAGAGCCTTGTGAAGAAACCATCCGGCTTTCGCTCCACACGAGACTTGTCAGCCTTGGCCTTATCGCTCTTATTCTTGTCGGCCTTCACTTTGGCCGCGCCCTTCGCTGTAACTCCGTCAGGCATAGCGATTCACTGTTCCCCTAATATCAAAAATTGGCAGGCCCAGCCGGGCTCGAACCGACGACATCTGGTTTTGGAGACCAGCGCTCTACCAAACTGAGCTATGGGCCTGCGTGAGACATATTCCTAAAGTTTGCGGCGCTTTCGCCTTCGGTATTATACCACAAGTCTCGGGCGCTGCCAACCCTGATCATTTGGCCTCTCTGTGTACTGTGTGCTTCCCACACCATTTACAGTATTTCTTTAATTCCAAACGATCCGGGTCGTTTCTTTTGTTTTTGGTAGTCGTATAGTTCCTGCGCTTGCACTCCTGGCAAGCCAGGGTAATGATTATTCTGACATCTGCTCCTGCCATTGTAACTCCTCAAAGGATAGGAGTAGGGCGTTGGGCTTATCCGACACCCCATTCCTTACCTTGATCTTTGCTATTCAATAACCTGGCTGACAACGCCTGCTCCGACGGTGTGACCACCTTCTCGGATCGCGAATCTCAGTCCCTCTTCCATCGCTATTGGCTGGATGAGTTCTGCCTCAATTGTTACGTTGTCTCCAGGCATTATCATCTCTACTCCTTCAGGCATCTCTACTGACCCTGTTACGTCAGTTGTCCTGAAGTAGAACTGCGGCCTGTATCCCTTGAAGAACGGAGTATGTCTTCCTCCCTCTTCCTTCGTCAACACGTAGACCTCTGCTTTGAACT
>JBDKSP010000098.1:0-15335 GCA_039680575.1 Armatimonadota bacterium | reverse complement strand
CCAGCTTCCATATATCCAAGAAGCTAAAGAGCTGGCTGAGGGAATATAACAAAGGTGTTCGCGCGGCAGGCGGAACCTTGATCCACTTTGTGAGACTGCCATCGAAGAGTCCTTGGCTCAACCCAATTGAAGCGGTGTTCAGATGGCTCAAGCGGCGAGTTTTGCTTTCCTAATGCAGACAGTGGCGGCCTGTATTCAACAGTGAAACAGCCAAGTTACTGCCTGCAAGGTAGAAATGTTATGTCACTTAGTGGATTCACGCGGAGCGTGCCGCGCCGTAGGCGCGATTAGTTCATCATGCAATCAGGGCAATTATCGGTTTTCGCGCAGATGGTATATTGAGAAAGAGGTTTTAGGAATGAAAGTTAAGTATTTTGGATCGCTCGCTAAGCTGTTTGCGGTGGCAGTGGTCACAGTCGTATCTATCGCTCCTGCCCAAGCTCAGGTAGCCTGGATTCAACAGAGTATATACGCCTTTAAGGTGAAAAACAACACCAACGCCGCGGCAGCTCAGTTTCAGATGAAGCTGAAGGGTATGTCTATGTGGGCACTCGATCAGCAGCAATGCGTCAGTCCCAATTACGGCCAGCTTCAAGTGACGGAAGATTGGGACCAGAATGAACTGACGCTGACCTGGAGCCAGGGGAGCACAACGGTAGGGCAGGACGCATCTTTTGCGATTGTGGTGAATCATTATGTGTCTCTAGAGGGCTGCGACATGGTCTGGGCTGATGCTGACGGCGGAGCTCTCGGACATATCGATGATGTATGGCAGGATTGGACGGCTTCAGGCAGCGGCGTCTACGGCACGATTTGCAACAGGACCACCGGAACGCGCTGTGTGAGAAGGGCAATAGGGTATACGCCCAATTCGACTTTGCTCTCTGAGTTAAGCGCGATGACCGCCCCGCCTAATGCAATAGTCCTCGATTCGACCGGGTTCACATCGATAGGTGCGGGCTCGTCGGTTGCATACGATTACTCGCCTTACTATCTCGCAAACCGCTCGAATTTCATGTTTTATGAAGTCTACGCGGACAGCAGTGCGACTTCTCCGCTGGTCAGCTTCAAGACGGCTGCTGTTACGACCACTCCAACCGGCGGCATCGCTTTTGTTCCGAATGTAGAGATAGACAACCATATCATCAGTCCTCCGACCGGATCGACGTACGAAATGGTGAGTACGCGCGCCATAGCTGATCCGTATGAAGACCTTCAGCTCGATTGGATCGCAGTAAATGCGGACAATGGTTCAGGCAGTCCCACGGACGTGACGGTTAAGATTTGGAAAGATGTGGACAATGACGGCAAAGCAGGCGCAGCGGACCAGTTGCTTGGCTCGGCTGTACTCAACGCAGGCTCCAATCAGGCAACAGTGTATTTGACACCGTCCGTTACTATCTCGAAAGGCAGCGATCTGAACCTTGTCGTGACATATACATTGCCTGCGTCTGTGCCGGTGGGGTCTATTTTCAAGGCTGCCGTTAATGATGCCTGTGCGGTAGGAATCACCACCGGAATACGCGTGCCGAGAACCGGCGACAGTATAGAAGGCGCGTCGATTTTGGTCACTCCTCCCCAGACCACCATAGGCAGTGCGAAAAAGCTGCCGCTGAATCCTGCGAGCGGCGAGACGGACATAGTCTGGCTGAAAGACATGGTGATAACGGCGGACTTCGGCGATGTTGTCTACATCGAGGATACGAACAGGACATCGGGCATTGGCGTCCATGTCGGCAATGACCATCCGGTACTCAAGGAAGGGATGAAAGTGTCGATAATGGGGCGTGTAAGGCTCGACGAAGACGGTTTTGAGGCAATGCTCGACCCGCTGGAGGGTGTAACAGGCGATATTACTACCCACATTACTCCGCTAATGATGACCAATAAATCAGCAGGCGGCGGCGCTTTTGGCGTACAGCCTGCCGTGATGGATAATGCGAATACCGCCACGCTTGCAGCGGGGCTCAACAATATCGGATTGTTGATAAAGACATGCGGACAAGTGACTGGGACTGCGTCACTTGAAGTTGGCGACGGTGAAACCATCAATGTAGTCTGGATAGATGACGGCAGCGGCCTGCAGGACGGGGTGACCGGGCACAAAGGCATCGCTGTGCTTATGCCTAATGACTGGGACAAGACTCCTCTTACAGGGATGGTCTCGGTAACGGGGATCATCACCGCGCAGTCCAGCCCCGACGGGAAGCCGATAAGAGTGTTGTTCCCCAGATCGATGTCCGATATCAAGGGTATTTAGCGCTGGCTATTATAATTGCACATGGGTCAGCCATTGCGTACAGAAATACCGGCTTTGAGTAAGCGGCTGACCCATGGCGCGATATCTTCGCTGGAGGCATCGGGGATATCGTCCGCCATTTCGGCTGTGACGCCAAGCCCGGTCCACTTGTTCTGCCCTAATCTGTGGTAAGGCATGAACTCGATGTGGGGAGGCCGCGTGAAGCCGGTGAGGAATGCTTCCAGGCCATTGAGGAAATCGGGTTCGGCGTTGCGAGCCGGTACCCATGGGATCCGAAGCAGCAATGAATGGCCGGTCGCCACCATGTTCCTGATGTTAGAGAGGATGAGCTTGTTGGAGACCCCGGTGAGGGCACGATGACGCGCGTCATCCGTATGCTTCAGGTCGATCATGAACAGGTCAACTATTGGTAACAGGGATCGAAGGTGCTCCCACGGAGCCAGAGCCGATGTCTCCACCGCGGTATGCACTCCCTCATTCCTGGCCTGAGTAAGAAGCGCTTGCGAGAAGGCAAGCTGTGACAGTGGTTCGCCGCCGGAGAGGGTCATGCCTCCTCCTGATGTTGAGAAGAAGGGGATGTCTCGCCGTACAGTCGAGAGAATATCCTCCACTGACACAAACTGACCGGCGATGTCCAGCGATCCCGCCGGACAGACATCTACGCATCGCTTGCACCCCATGCAGCGATGGAAGTCTATTATGTGCATTTCAGGTGTGACCTCATGCACGCCCTGCGGACACACCTTCGCGCAGAGGCCGCAGCGGGTGCAGAGGCTTTGTGCATGCCGAAGCTGCGGCTGAGGCTCCAGCCCCTCGGGATTGTGGCACCACTGGCAATGGAGTGGGCAGCCCTTCAGAAAGACCGTTGTACGGATGCCGGGACCGTCGTTTATGGAATAACGCTGCACGTTGAACACACAACCCCTGGATTTCACTCCGCCGAAGCTCCTTCCAGACGTGATATGATCTCATCCTGAAGAGATTTGCCGATGTGGGTGAACTCGGCGCTATACCCGGCCACGCGTACCATCAGTCCGCGGTAATCCGCAGGATTTTTCTGCGCCTGGCGAAGAGTGGCGGCGTCGATGAAGTTCAGTTGCAGCTGGCTGCCGCCCAGCGCCACATAGGCTTTCACCAATGCAGCCACATTCCTGCGGCCTTCCGGGGTTGCGGCATCGCTTTCGCTTAACATCAATGTGGAAATCGTGCCGCCATTCATTTTCGAGTGGTCCAAACGGCAAATAGACCGAATGAGAGCAGTCGGCCCGCAGACAGCGCGCCCATGCGCCCCTGCGAGCGAATCGGAGAGCGGGTCTCCCGCCATACGCGCATCAAGCGTGGCTCCCATCCGCTTGCCGTAGTTGATGTGCATGTTTTGTCCGCCGGAGAGATGGGCGAAAGTCAGCGCCTGGCGAAGCGGCGTGCGCCTTCGTTCGAGCGCGCCTGCGATTCGATCAAGCAGCTCTGCGCCTAAGGCGTCCACTTCCTCGTGATCATTGCCGAACTTGGGCAGCGAGCGCAGCCTACGGAAAAGAGCAGTGTCTCCTGAGTCCAAAAGACGGAATATATCTGCCAGAGACGCTCCGTCCGTCGTGATCAGATGATGTGCGGCGTAGAGCATATCGACAGCATTTGGAAGTCCCACTCCTGCCCACTGGGTAATGTAACTCTGTGCTCCACCTCGGCCAATGTCTGTGCATCGTTCAAGGCAGCAGGGCATCAGCATGGTTGTGTGCCAGTCAAGGTCTGCATTTTCGTCCATGATCCGGGTCACCGTTTGGACAGTGTCTGCGATTTCTTCAATATGATCATCTATCGCGTGCCATAAGCCATCAGTGTGTCTCGCTCCTTCGCGAGCAGCATCGCGCAGGGCGTCATCTACCAGCATAGCCACATTGATCCATCCAGTTGGCGCACCCCAGTTGCCGCGGCCAGGTGATACCACCTCAGTGCAGCCTCCGAGCACATAATCCCGGGCTTCCTCTGTTGGGATACCTACCCGGACCAGCCCACTGACAATTGGTGTGTCCCCATAGAAGCTCGGTTCGGAGAGGCCTTCCGCCAGCATCTCCACCGCAGAAGTCAGCAGGTCATCGGGAGTGCCGTCAAAGCATCGAAGATATACGCTGGGGCGCAGCAACCGTACGTTACGAATGGCCGTTAAGAACAGGCGGGTAAGGTCGCTGGAAGCATCCGAACCGTCCGACAGTTGTCCACCCAGGGTCATTGTGTGCACTGAGCTGACGTTCATCTGGTTGTCGGAATAGTCGTCGTGCAGCTTGATCATCAGGCACTCGATCAACTCCAGTGCGCGGGCTGGAGTGAGGCGGCCGGATGCAATGTCAGCTTCGTAGAACTCGCGCAGGAACACATCGATGCGCCCCGTGCTGTCGCCGCTCACCATATAGGCGAACCAGAAGCTCTGCAATGCCTCATGAAAAGTGCCGGCAGGCTCGGCAGGCACTTTGGCGCAGATACGTGCTATCTCCCACAGTTCGGCAGCACGCTTGGGATCAGGATCGAGACCGGCGAGCGCTGCTGCCACCTCTGCGTAGCGATGCGCCATGGCAATCAGCGCTTCATGACTATCTGCAAAGGCGAGCGCGAACTCCCGCTCATCGCTTGTGCGTGTTTCAGCAATCGCCCTCGCTCGCTCGGCCAGTGCCCGCGAACCGACGCGGATGTAGTTCGCGTAGTCAACCGCCTTGTGGCACTGCGGGGCTACCGGTGAGATCAATGCGCGATCAGCCATCGCCCGGATTTTGGGGTAGTCCGCAGGGACCCTCTTGGCGTAGGTCGGCACTTCGTTCTCATATGAGTCCGGTATCCACATCCAATCGGACGGTGTATCCTCGTCACGTAGCTTCGCGCCCACAAGCAGTTCTCCTGGACGGATCACCGGTGTCATTTTGGGGTAGACTTCCGCAAACGATCGTGCTGCCCTGCGGTAGCGGTGTTCGCCTTCTATCGAGACAACAGCTTCGTACAGGCTGAGGTATTCGGAATAGCGTCTATAAGGTCGCGTTACCGCTGCTGCCGCCAGTTGATTTACGCGATCTGTCGACCCTCTTCGCTTCGCCGAGGGAACACAAGAGATCTCATGTTCGATTGCTTCCATTTCATCCTCCTGACAGGAAAAATGATCTTTCTTTGCATGCATTGTACCACCAGATATGGCAATATACATTGATTATAGCGACAAAAACAAGCATAATATGGACAAACAGTGCGATTCTGATAGCTGTGAAAGGGGCATGCTTTGACCGAAGTCGTATCACTGGAGTTTCCGGAGCCGGACTTTCCATTCATATATATGCCGGTGTGCAGCCAGACCTTTGCCTACCCTCCGCATACCCACACGTTCATCGAGCTTGTGATCATCCTCGGCGGAAATGGCGTCCATATCCTGGATGATGTGCCTTCCCCGCTTAACGCCGGAAACGTCTATGTAGTGACTGCTCAGACTACTCATGCGTATGTGGAGTGCTCCGGCCTCCGCTTGGTGAACCTCCTTTTCCGTCCGGAGCTTCTGTCGGGTTATGAGGCAGAGCTTCGCTCGCTTCCCGGTTACCACGCGCTGTTCGCTTTGGAGCCGCACTACAGGCAGCAGCACCGCGGCCAAAGCATGCTGCACCTTGCGCCTCAGCATTTTGTGCAGGTGGAAGAACTCCTGAATCGGCTCGATGTGGAATGGACGGTCCGCCCGGCGGGGCATCATGCCATGCTGCTCACTACTCTTGTGCAACTCATCGTTTTCCTCGCACGTCGTTTTTCGGATTCAGGGACGCATTCCGCGAAGATCTTATGGCAGATCGGCGAGGTGATCAGTTTCATGGAACAGTCCTACGCTGAGCCATTGACGCTCGAAAGGCTGGCAGAGACCGCCGCTATGTCTCCGCGCAACCTGATTCGGCGGTTTCGAGAGGGTACCGGGCTTTCGCCCATTGCCTATTTGATACACCTGAGAATGCGCCGTGCCGCCGAACTGCTTCGCAGCACTGACATGTCGATTGGCGAAATCGCCTGCGCCGTCGGTATGCCTGACAGCAGCTACTTTTCTCGCCAGTTCAAGGCCGCACTGGGCGTCAGCCCGCGCGCATTTCGGGATACGCGTGATCTAAAAGCGTAAAAAAGGCCCCAGGATCGCAACCCCAGGACCTTTTCTATTGACTCAAACTACGAATTACCGGTTATCTATATTTACCACTCGCCCAAGCCCATAGTCTCGGGTATGCGGCGGGCGTAACCGGCCTCACGCGCGAGGTTAGAGACCGCTTTGGCGACAGCCGGGGCAACTCTCTTGTCGAAAACGCTCGGGATTATGTAATCCTCGTTCAGCTCCATGCTGCCTATCACTCCGGCAATCGCCTTGCTGGCTGCGATGACCATGTCATCGTCGACCTTAGTGGAAGAGCAGTCCAAAAGCCCCCTGAACAAGCCGGGGAAGCAGAGGACGTTGTTGATCTGGTTCGGATAATCGCTTCTGCCCGTCGCAATGATGCGGACGTGTGGCGCGGCGACTTCCGGCATAATCTCTGGCGTCGGGTTCGACAGACCAAAGACTATTGCGTCTTTAGCCATCGTCTTTACGTCATCCGCGGTGATGAGTCCGGGACCGGAAACTCCGAGGAAGAGATCTGCGCCTTTGATCGCTTCATGGCAGGTGCCTTTGAAACCTTCTTTGTTCGTATTTTCGGAAAGCCACACTTTGGCGGGGTTCATACCCTCAGGGCGGCCTTTATATATAGCTCCGGCGCGGTCGCAGACGATCACATCGCCTATACCTGCTCCAAGGAGCGCCTTTGTGCAGGCCACGCCTGCCGCTCCAGCGCCGAGCACCATAACTTTGATGTTCGAGATGTCTTTCCCGACGATTTTGAGAGCGTTATAGAGCGCCGCAAGCACGACAGCGGCGGTTCCATGCTGGTCATCATGGAATACCGGGATATCCAGCTCCGCTCGCAGCCTTTCTTCGACCTCAAAACAGATCGGGGCAGCGATGTCTTCCAGGTTGATTCCGCCGAAAGTAGGTGCAATCGCCTTTACGGCGGCTACGATGCTGTCGGCGTCATGGCAGGAAAGGCAAATCGGAAATGCATCGACTCCGCCGAACTCCTTGAAGAGCATAGCCTTGCCTTCCATAACCGGCATGGCTCCGAACGGGCCGATGTTACCGAGACCGAGGACTGCGGTCCCATCAGATACGACGGCTACACAGTTGTGTCTGATTGTAAATACAAAAGCCTTGAGGGGGTCCTCCGCGACCGCTTTCGACACCCTCGCCACACCGGGAGTATAGGCCATGGAAAGATCATCTCTGTTGTTGAGGGGTGATTTGGACTTGACCTCGATCTTCCCTCCTTCGTGCATCTGGAAAGTCCTGTCGCTTACGCTGATAAGCTCTATATCTGGAAGATTCTTGACGATGTCTATGATCCTGCGCTCATGCTTGGGATCGGTGCAGTCGACGACTATATCGCGGACAACCATGTTCGGACCGATCTCCACGACATCGATCGACCCCACGCTTCCTTCCGCATCGGCGATTGCCTTTGTCAGCTTGGCCAGGTTTCCAATTTTGTTCAGATGCTTGATCCTTAGAGTTAAACTGTTACTTGCGCTTGGAGTAGGCATATTATTAGCTCCTGTTTACAGAGTTTTGGTAATTGATGTAACGAGTATTTGACACTATTTCAGCCAAAACTCTTTCCGGGAGAGTTTCGAGTCTGAGCGTAAAACCAACAGATACAGCATTAGCAATGACTGGTTATGTGTCCGTAGCTTTGCTACATCATTCTCGAAACTCTTTAGTTGGCTCCTGAATACCCTTACCGCACCTTGGAGCCTGCCGGTACATCTTCGTCCGGCCGTAGAATTACTGCTCTGCCGTCTATGTCGGCTGCGAGCATCATACCATGCGATTCGACCCCGCGGATTTTCGCGGGCTGCAGGTTGGCAAGAAGCACGATCTTCCTGCCTACAAGCGTTTCCGGTTCATAGTACTGGGCTACACCGGCTACAATGGTTCTTTCTCCGCTGCCGTCGTCTACTGTGAGCTGAAGCAGCTTATCGGCTTTTGGTACTCTCTCGGCAGTCTTTATCTCGGCAACCCGAATGTCGAGTTTCGAGAACTCATCGTAAGTGATATAAGCCTGCTCCGGTTTGGCCTCGGTTTCTTTTGGCTGCTCAGTTTCCACTCTTTTCTCCTTCTTTTTCTTTTCGTCGATCCTGGGGAAGATGGGCTGCGGGCCGTTTATCTCGGTTCCGGGGGTGAGCCTGCCGGACTCTACCGCGTCCGCCCACTGTATTTTGCTGAGATCTTCTGACGTTCCCAACTGCCGCCAGATCTCCTTCGCCACAGTCGGCATCAATGGAGATACCATAATCGCTGTTGAGCGCAGAAGCTCCATTACGGAGTAAAGCACAACAGCCGCTTCGTCTTTCTTTCCCTCTTTCATCAGCCTCCAGGGAGCTTTATCATCTATAAACCTGTTTCCGCTTGCAATGGCTTGCCAGATAGCTTCAAGCCCCTTGGTAAACTCAAGACTGAGGAATGCCGATTCGGTTTCATCGACTGCGGACACGATTTTGGCCTTCATCTCTGCGTCTATCCCGGCATTTTCGGGGATGATCCCGCCGAAATATGACCTGACCATCGAAAGTGTCCGGTTCAGGAGGTTGCCGAGATCGTTTGCCAGGTCCGAGTTGAACCTGTGGATGAGCGCGGCCCATGAGAAATCCGCGTCCTGCCCGAGCGGCACTTCCCTTGCCACGAAATACCTGATAGTATCGACAGAAACTTCTCTGGTTGCGCCGGAAAGCTCCGACAAGTCCGCTGCGAGCTTGGCGGGCGAGATGGCGTTACCCTTCGACTTCGAGATCTTTTCTCCCTCGATAGACCAGAACCCATGCCCGAAGAGCACCTTGGGAAGCGGAAGGCCGAGCCCCATGAGGATCGCCGGCCAAAAAGTGCAGTGAAACCGGACAAAAATCTCCTTGCCCATAAGCTGCACATCCGTCGGCCAGGTGCGTTCGAACTTCTCTTTATCCGTAAGCCACCCCGCTATAGTCAGGTAGTTGATGAGCGCGTCGAACCAGACATAGATGACTTTGTCGGGCTCGTCCGGGACAGGTATGCCCCAACCACGGTTTGTGCGTGAGATGGAAATGTCATGCAGCCCCTGTTTGATGAAACTGACTACCTCATTTTTGCGGAACTCCGGCTGGAGACACCCCGGATTGGCTTCAATCCACTCGAGCAGCTTGTCCTGGTAGGCGGAAAGCCTGAAGTAGTAGTTCTCTTCCTGCACCCAGCTCACCGGCTTACGGCATTCAGGGTTCGGACAAAGCCCATCGGTTACTTCGGACTCGCGGAAGAATGTCTCATCGGAAACGCAGTACCAGCCTTCGTAAGTACCTTTATAGATGTCACCCTTGTCCCTCAGCCTGCGAAAGGCTTCCTGCACGGCTTCGATGTGCCTCGGCTCAGTGGTTCGGATGAAATCATCATTGGTTATCTCAAGGTCTTTCCAGACTTCTTTGAACTTCGGAGCGATGCTGTCTACAAAGGCCTTCGTATCCATCCCTGCGGCTTCGGCGGCTTCGGCTACCTTCGTGGCGTTTTCATCGGTACCTGTTGCAAAGAGGACCTCACGTCCACGGAGCCTCTGGAACCGCGCGACGACATCGGAGATGAGAGTAGTGTAGGCATTTCCGATGTGAGGCACATCATTGACGTAGTAAATTGGTGTAGTTATATAGAAGACCTTATTATCCAAAACAACCTCGCTATATCAGCAGGACTTATGCCCGCACTAGTGGCAACAGCCGGAGCAGCTCGAACCCGAACATCCTCCTCCGCAACTGCAGTTTCCACCACATGAGCAGGATGACCCGTCCGATGATACGCTCCGCGCAAAAAACGCAGAGAACAACTTGGACGATTCCCCTCCGCAATCCGGACATGCCGCGTCGTTCTGCCCCACTTTACAGAGCTTCTCAAATTTTTTATCGCATTCATTGCATCTGAATTCGTAAATCGGCATTTTTACAGCTGTCAGTCCTCGGCAGGGATATTGGGATCTTCTATTGTTTCTTCCGCTTCCTGTTGATCGTCTTCCGGTGCCCTGTCCTCCGCTCCCTGTTCCCTGATAGGTTTACAGTTGGCTTCCTTCATCGAGCAACCGAAGCCGTGGCGGCGGCAGCATCCGGTCAAATTCAGCTCATTGGCCGGGATAATCAGAGTCACCGGGCCTTCGAGCTCCACGGTGAGTGTGTCCGAGACCACATTGATGTCTACCACCTTGCCGACTCCGCGTTCCGTCTGGACAACCGCACCGACCGCAGGCAGGCATTCCTTTGCATACTTGTAAAAATCATGCTCATATCTGAGGCAGCACATCAGTTTACCGCACACCCCGGAGAACTTGGCGGGATTGAGAAACAAGCTCTGGTCCTTTGCCATCTTCATAGAGATGGGATCGAAGTTGGAAAGGAAACTTGTGCAGCAAAGCTCTCTGCCGCAGGTGCCGAAACCGCCGATCAGTTTGGCCTCGTCACGCACGCCGATCTGGTGGAGCTGAACCTTGGTCTTGAGAGTCACTCCGAGGTCCTTGACCAGTTCTCGGAAATCGACCCGGCCTTCGGCGGAGAAACAGAAGGTTATCATCGACCCGTCGAAGCTGTATTCGGCTTCGAGGAGCTTCATCGGCAGGTTATGCTCAGCGATTTTCCGCAGGCAGAGATCGAAAGCTTCTTTCTCGCACTCGCGGTTGGTGGCTGCGCATTCGAGATCATCTCCGGTAGCGACCCGGACGATCATCTTGAGCGGCGCTACGAGTTCGTTCTCCGGTACTTGGCGCGGCTCGATCATCACCTCGCCGAATTCGACCCCACGGGCCGTCTCCGCGATAACAAAATCTCCTTCATGAATTGTAAGCTCGCCGGGGTCGAAATAATAAACCTTTCCTACCCTTCTAAAGCTCACACCAACAACCAGTGGCATAAGTGTATATCAGACTTTCATAAATATGCGGTGCATCGTCGACATTGTACCATATTCGGCACCCAGCGACAAGCAGAGCTCGATGAAAATGATCGATCACTCTCTCGGGCTGTATTTGCAATCCCTCCCGAGATGGAAGTACAAGGGTGACGCGCTGGTTGTTCAGAATAATGTATGATTCTCATTAAGGGTGAGCTGTTACGTAATCAGGGCAGGGTTTCGATGTACTTCTCAGCCGAATTTGCGGCAATAGCCCCGTCAGCGCAAGCCGTAACTATCTGCCGGAATGACTTTCGGCGAACATCACCGGCAGCATAGACTCCCGGTAAATTGGTCCGCATCTCACTGTCGGTCGGAATATAGCCGAACTCGTCCAGTTCTACCTGGCCTTTGAGGAACACTGTGTCCGGTTCCTGCCCAATGAGGACGAAGACACCATCGACATTAAGGTTCGTGAGCGTGCTGGTCTTCAGGTCCTTGATCTTGAGCCTGTCTACGGAAGGGCTGCCGTGTATTTCCTCGACGACACTGTCCCACATCACTTTTATGCGCGGATTGGAGAGTGCTCTCTCCTGGAGCATCTTGGCTGCGCGAAACTTATTACGCCTGTGGATTATCGTGACACCATCGGCAAACTTGGTGAGGTAACAGGAGTCTTCGACAGCCGTATCGCCTCCGCCGATGACTGCGAGCTTCTTACCCTTAAAGAACGGACCGTCACAGGTCGCGCAATAGGAAACACCGCGCCCCTGAAATTCCTTTTCTCCAGGCACGCCGAGCCTTCGGGGCTTGGCGCCGAGCGCCAGGATAACCGTTTTTGCGCGAAGCTCCCCTTTAACTGTTCGGATGAGCTTCTCCGTCCCGGTCAGATCGACCGACGCTATCTCAGAAAGCTGTACAACCGCGCCGAATTTCTCGACCTGGTCGCGCATTGCGGTACAAAGATCAGTCCCGGACACTCCGCTTGCGAAGCCCGGATAGTTTTCGATGTAATCCGAAATCATCATAAGCCCGCCTGGGAATGTTTTTTCCACCAGGAGAGTATTAAGCCGCGCGCGCGCGGAATATATTGCAGCCGTCAGCCCCGCCGGACCTCCGCCGATGATAATTGTGTCGTACGTCGTCTTTTTCCTCCGAGTCGAGTGTCAATAACGGGGTAATTGCCCTCTATATTATAACATGCGGCGAGAGAATATCAGAATTACTGTGAGGAAGCATCCCAGCCCCTGTTAAGGTCACTTGTGCGAGCCGCACGATTCCCTGATGACCATCTCTACAGGCAGTTTCAGCTGGAACTGGCCGGGGTTGCGGCCGTTAAGCTGCGCGAGCAGCATTTCGACTGCGGATTTACCAAGCAGTTCCCTTGGCTGGCGCACAGTCGTCAAGGGGACTCTTAAGACGCTTGCATAATTCAGATCGGCATATCCGGCTATCGCCATATCTTCCGGCACTTTTATGCCGTGCGTAAAACACTCGTCCATAGCGCCGATCACCATCGGGTCTCCGAAGAAGAAAACCGCATCTGGAAGGCTGGGCAACTCCATAATGGTGCGCATGGCTTCCCTGCCGCCTTCGCTGGTTGCCTCTACCTGGATACTCAGTGCCGGGTCCGGCATAATCCCATGGCGGAGGAGCGTGTCGACATAACCGGCGTGCCTCAGCCTGTGTGTGGATACCGTAAACGAGTCGCTTACCACTGCTATTTGCCGGTAACCAATGGACAGCAGATGCTCCGTCATCATAACCGCGCCCGAGTAATCATCCGATACAACACTGTAGAAAGGGGTTTGCGGGAAACTCCTGTCGACCAGAACAAAAGGAACTTTCCTCACCTTCAAATCATGAAAAAGTTTCACGTCCGGGTTTTTCTGACACGGCGCTATGATAAGCCCATCCACCCGCCAGGAGAGCAAATCCTCGATCTTCGCCCGTTCTACCGATAGATCGGCATTCGTGTCCGCGAGAATGACATTGAAACCTTCTACAGTCAGACGCGACTCGATAACATCGATAAGACTTGGAAAGAAACTGTTCTTAATGGATGGTACTACCAGGCCTATAATGCCCGTCCTGCTCTTTGTGAGGCCTCTCGCAAGTTTACTGGGCCGATAATCGAGCGCGTTTGCCGCATTTCGGACTTTCTCCTGGGTTGATACGGAAAAAGGCACCCTGTGCCCTTTTTTTACCGATAGAATGCGGGAAACAGTGGATTTTGATACTCCCGCCTGTTTAGCTACATCTCCAAGGGTAGCTACGCCGTTAGTCATATTGCTTTTAGCTCGCTTTTCTTATATTCAGCGGTTTGATCCGCATGTTTTGCGATAATTGTGAACATTTATTATCTGCTCTACACCTACTCAAGAACTACAAGTAGACGTCGTGCTACTATTATGACCGAAATCAGTATCTTATGTCCAGTCATGATTGGTCCTTGCCACTGCACAGACCACATGTTAAAAAAGCCGCCCGGATTTCAGGCGGCTTTATGGCACTCTACGCAGCGGAAGTGGATTAATGCGGGCGAATACCGACTGCTACCCGTCTCGGAACCGGATTGCGGATAATCGTCTCCTCGACAACTTCGGAACCGGTGCGGACGCCGTTTTCATAGGATGTAGCGAGCACCACCTGTCTCAAACCGTTCCGGCCGGGAGAAAGCTCAGTCTGCTTTCCTGCAAACAGCTTGACGCTGGAGACGGATTCTGTGGTGTAGGGTATCGGTTCGGTCTTCGTTTCGCTGTTTCGCACTATAACCGTGAGTTTAGGCCTGTCGGAGCTTCCTGATTTCGACACATACAGCTCTTCGCCGATCTGCAGCTTTGCCATGTTCTTGCCCGGGTTCAGGCTTTCGAGTTCCGACATGGACATCCCCTGCCGCATCGCTATTTTGCTTGCGACATCTCCCGATGCGACCACGTAAGCTCCCGACCCGCCGGCTGTAAAGAGGTCGTTTACCGCTTCATCAACGCTCGGCTGGTAAAGCCCAAGGTCTACCGGCATCCGCCGGACATCGACCTGCTCTTTGAACTGCGGCTCTTCCATCAGGTTTTTGACCATGCTGCCGAACCGCGCTTTTGCGGCCTCCAGCACAGCGCCTGCATCTTCCTCGGAATCGACCGCGACCGCAGGTTTTCCTTTGATGAGGATCGCATATTTCTTCACGCGAAGCGACACTTTTCCGAGAACAGACTTCACTGCTTCAGATTCGGGCACGACATCGGCATCGGCTGGAGCCTTTTTTATCTCCACTAATTCCTTGAAGGATATGTCGGCAGGTTTCGCCCCGGCTACCGCACCTTTCACTTCCGTGATCACATTCTCGGCGGATTCGCGCGTCGCGACACAGGCTAACGGTTTTCCGTCGGCAGTGATGACATAAACCCGGCCAGCAAAGCTGCCGATGGCCCACCAGACTATAAATATTAATGCAACCAGCGCGATGGCAGTCCGTTCCAGGCGAAGCTGCAGTTTGAGACTCCGAATCAGTTTGTCCTGATCCATACCATACACTCCTTTGGACCCGCTTTATTCACGAGTCTATTTCATTATACCGCCCGCGCGGTCAGTGTCAACGGCGACTCGGCAAACGCACTATATATAGAAGGGGTAAGTTTGCGAATAGAGGTTAGTATGAATGGTGCAAGTCTCCACTAATCTCTTTGGAGTGCGGAAGCGGCAGCTTCCGCTTTTCTATCGGCATCCACTATCCGTCATTTTGAAACGCGGATTGCGCGGATTTAACGGATTTCACGAATGGTGAAGACTTAAAGCATCTACTTTAAAGCTACGAGTCTCCACCAATTTGGAAAGCTTTCCTGGATGCTGAGTCAAGCTCAGCATGACGTTGTGTTCGTTCAGCATGATGTTATACTCATCAACTCCGAACTCTTGCTTTTCCTTGGCAGCACCGAGAGAAATATGATAAAGCTCTTCGGTGTATAATGCCCTGATCCTCCATCAGTTTTATTTGAGCAATACAATTCGTGCGGAAAACAGGCAGCATTTGTCGAAGTAGTAATCACCAGGGAGGTGGATAAATGCGTAGTGATGGGATGCTGCCGTATATGGACC
>JBDKSP010000097.1:0-30748 GCA_039680575.1 Armatimonadota bacterium | reverse complement strand
CAGAGCCATCTTAAAGTCAATCACTTTTTTGTCCCCTCGGCATAAATAAGCCCAGAGCAATCTACCGCCCCGGGCGACTCACTTATAATACTACTCCCCACACCCCTTGTCAAGCGCTATTTCACATATTTTGTATATTTTTATGGATACCTGCCAAAAGGGGGTTTTGAACCCAATATCGCAGCGACTTACATAGAAATGGCGGGCTACTGCGAGCCCGCCAACACTTTTCTTTATAACCGGATGCGTTTTACTTGCTGGGTCCGATCTTGTACATACCGGTCCCGCATACCGGGCAGGTCCCCTTGGTCGCCGGCTTTCCGTTCTTCATAGTAACGGGCTGAGGGTCCTTCATCTCCCTCTTCGCCTTGCACTTTACGCAATATGCCTCCATTAATAAGTCACCTCCCTCCCCAATGTAATTCCTTTGCCTGACTGCCGGATTATCCAAGCAGCCTGGCCTATAAATGGTAGTATACGAGCCGACACTATTGAGTTTTGGCTGAAATAATATTCCTTACTCGCTAGATCAATTGCCAAAACTCTGTAGATGTCTTTATGCCTGTCACTTTGGCCAATAACATGCGTCTGTTTCGCATTTTATTCGACAGCACCCGCGTACATTCCTCCTTCCCAAGTGCCCTTAAAAGAAAATATTTAGGGGAAAATGTAATTTCGGCATCTACATACCGACTTTTCCTCCCATCTCACAAGCCTGAATGATGGTTATAATTGTGAAACATAGTCCTAAATGTGGAAATAGTCCGCCAATGGCATGACAACGAGCTTAAATCACAACTCTATGGCCTGCTCATACTTTAAATATAATAATTCGCATAAACCGTGGGTAAATAGCAGGTATTCATTCGAAAGTGAGGCGGCAATATGGCTCATGCTGCGATTGACAAGATACTAAAGCGCGATGGGCGGACGGAGGAGTTCCATCCGTGGAAGATTACCCAAGCAATCAGTAAAGCTCTTGACGCCACGAACCAGAAAGATGCGAATGTGGCGGAACGATTGGCCGGAAGGGTGGTTTCCATTGTCACGGAGCGGTTCGCGGGAAAAACCCCGCGAGTTGAAGACCTTCAGGATATAGTCGAGCGTGTCCTGATGGAAGAAGGTTACCCGGAGACCGCCAAGGCTTACATACTCTATAGGGAACAGCGCGCTGAGATGCGGAGTGTTAAGCGGTTCATCGGCGTCGAAGACGATTTGAAGCTCGGAATAAACGCAGTCAGTGTTCTCAAACGCCGGTATCTTGTCAGGGATGAATACGGGAATGTAGTCGAGACCCCGTCACAGCTTTTCAGGCGAGTTGCGCGCGTTATCGCCGCACCTGATGGCAATTATGACCCGAAAGCAGACCTCCCCAACGTTGAAGAGGAGTTTTATGGGCTTCTGTCCAGGCTCGAGTTCCTTCCGAACTCCCCGACGCTGATGAATACCGGAACAGCCATCGGGCAGCTTGCTGCCTGCTTCGTTATCCCCGTAGAAGACTCGATGGACGGCATCTTCACCGCGCTGAAGAACATGGCGCTCATCCACCAGTCGGGCGGAGGGACCGGCTTTTCGTTTTCGAAGCTCCGTCCAAAAGGCGACCTGGTCAGGTCGACGATGGGAATAGCATCCGGTCCGATCTCCTTTATGAAGATTTTTGACGAAGCAACCAACACCATCAAGCAAGGCGGTCGAAGGCGCGGCGCGAATATGGGAATTTTGAGAGTCGATCACCCCGACATCCTTGAGTTCATTACCCTGAAGTCTCAAACGGGAGCGCTGGATAATTTCAACATCTCGGTAAGCGTAACCGACGCGTTTATGCAGGCTGTAGAAGACAATGCCGAGTATGACCTGATAAACCCACGCACAAATACTCCCGTAAAACGGCTCCGTGCCCGAAATGTGTTCGATATGATCGTTGCAAACGCCTGGCAGAACGGCGACCCCGGACTTGTCTTCCTCGACCGGATAAACCAGGCAAACCCCACACCCCGTATCGGACAGATGGAAGCTACCAACCCCTGCGGAGAAGTCCCGCTCCTTCCGTATGAGTCGTGCAATCTCGGGTCGATCAACCTTGGCAGGATGATGGCCGGCGGAGAAGTGGATTACGATAAACTCCGAAAGACGGTCCGTTCCGCGGTCCATTTTCTGGACAATGTTATAGATGCGAGCAAATATCCTCTGCCGGAGATAACCGGGATCACCCATAGAAACCGGAAGATCGGGCTTGGCGTGATGGGACTTGCAGACGCGCTGATCTACCTCGGAATCCCTTACGACTCGGAAGAAGCGCTCGCATTCGGTGAAAAGGTAATGGCTTTCATCCGCGATGAGGCTGTGAAGATGTCGCAGGATCTGGCGGAGAAGAGAGGAGCGTTTCCGAACTATGAGGGCAGTGTTTGGGATGAGCCGGAAGCAAGACCCCGGCGGAACGCCACGGTCACTTCTGTGGCTCCTACCGGCACGATCTCGATCATTGCAAGTGCATCGAGCGGGATCGAGCCTTTGTTTGCTGTCGCATTCGTGCGGGATGTGATGGAGGGAACGCGGCTCCTCGAAGTAAACAGCGAGTTCGAGAGGATTGCGAAGGAACATGGTTTCTATTCACGCGATTTGATGATGGAGATCGCCCGCCACGGGTCGATACAGATGATAAAGCAAGTGCCGAAGGATGTAAGGCGGTTGTTCGTGACATCGATGGACATCGATCCTGAGTGGCATGTCCGTATGCAGGTTGCGTTCCAGCGTTACGCGGACAATGCAGTCTCGAAAACAGTGAATTTACCGAGGGAGGCAACGCCGGATGATGTCCGAAAGATCTACCTGATGGCTTACGAACTGGGCTGCAAGGGGATAACTGTCTACCGCTATGGCAGCAAGTCCGAGCAGGTGCTTTACATCGGCCCGGTACTCGCCCGCGAACTTGGAGAGGATGAAATCGTGTCAGCTGAGTCAGAGTTCGCCGGTGGCTGCCCTGCGGGGACGTGTCCGTTTTGAGGAAAGGAATTTCGAATCGCGAACTGCGCGAAGAAGCACGAAAAACGCGAAAAGGGATTAGTGGAAATTGAGAGTCTAGTGGTAGATACTGTAAATCTCCACCATCCACGAAATCTGTTCTATCCGTGCAATCCGCGTTTCAAAATGCAAAGGAGAGAAAGACCATGCGACTCTTAATTCTTTCAATGCTGACCATTTTTACTGTCTCGGCTGTTCACGCCGATACATGGACTGTTTTTCGGATGGACCCTTCGTGGGAGCCGAGCGACGAGTATTGCCCCCGCGACTTGACCTTCACCTTCAGCGGCGGAAGGCTTTCGCTAAACAGTACAGCAACATCCACCGGAGGTGGCGGGTCGAGCACCCATACCTGGCAACTGCTATTTTCAGGTAATTGGGCAGTGGCGGGAACAATAGACGAAACTGGTAGCATCATTCGGGACCCTTACGCGACATTCATTTATGACAAACACGGCGGGTACATCAACTGGGCTTCTGACACGCCTTCCGGTTACACGACACAGCTTCTGCTCGGCTACAGATTTGATGGAGACTGGGCTGAGACCTATCAAAACTATGAGTATGAGCAGCCTTTCGGCGAGCCGGTAACGGGAACCCTTGTACTTTGGGACTACCTGGTACGGTGTCCGCTTGAAAACGATATATACACACCGCAAAACCATGAATTTTCGGTTACAGCCGTTCCTGAGCCGTCTTCCATAGGAATCCTCGGATTTGCAGTTTGGGGGTTAGGGACTGTCTCGATCAGAAAGAAGCAGCAGCGACGTCGTGAGGTCGAATTTCGTTGACATGAGGGTATATTCGTGCTAGACTTCCGGCATATCGACAAGGGCGACGATGGTGACACAACGGGTTAAGATCGAACAGATGCAGCGCGGAGACGTGCAGAGGGTAATGGAGATCGAAAAGCAATGTTTTACGACTCCATGGCACGAGAGCGCATATATGACGGAGTTGGTCAACCGTTCCGCTTACTATGTCGTCGGGCGAATAGACGGTAAAGTCGTCGGCTACTCCGGGATGTGGATCATCATGGACGAAGCCCACATCACCACCATCGGGGTCGATCCCGAATACCGCGGCAGGAAGATCGGCGAGCAGATACTCATCGCAATGCTTGAAGAAGCGCAGCGGCGCGGAGCCTGCAGGGCCACTCTGGAGGTCCGCGAAAGCAACGACGTAGCCCAGAACCTCTATCGCAAATACGGCTTCGTTCCGGCCGCTATCCGCCGGGGATACTACAGCGATAATGACGAAGACGCTATAATAATGTGGGTCGATGATATGTTCTCCCCCGGCTACCAGGATATGCTGAAAAGGCTAAAGCAAAATCTTTTAGACGAAGCCGCCGCTATCGAACAGGAAGAAGAAATAGATCAAGTAGCAACATGAAAATCCTCGGAATAGAAACGAGCTGCGACGAGACAAGCGCAGCGATCATCGAAGACGGCAAGACAATCCTCTCGAATGTCGTGTCATCTCAGATAGACCTTTTCCAGCGCTTCGGCGGGGTCGTGCCTGAAGTCGCGTCACGCAGGCATGTCGAGCTGATTAACCCTGTAGTGCAGCAGGCGCTCAATGAAGCGGAATTGGGGTTCGATAACCTGGACGCGGTTGCGATAATCAACCGCCCGGGGCTCATTCCCGCGCTCATTGTCGGGGTATCGGCGGCAAAGGCCATCGCATGGGCTGCAAATCTCCCGCTTGTCGGTGTTCACCACCTCGAAGCGCATATCTACGCCAATTTTCTCGTAAATCCGGACATCGAGTTTCCCGTGGTCTGCCTGATCGTCTCCGGCGGGCACTCCGACATAGTCTACATGAGCGGTCATGGGCAGTATGAGATGCTTGCCCGGACCAGGGACGATGCCGCAGGCGAGGCGTTCGACAAATCCGCGCGCGCTATGGGGCTCGGCTATCCCGGCGGGCCGCTTATCGACAAGCTTTCTGAGGAAGGAAACCCGAAAGCAGTCCGGTTCCCCCGCGCAAGGGTCGGAGACTCGCTCGATTTCAGCTTTTCCGGCCTGAAAACCGCCGTAATCCGCTATCTTCAGAAGCCTGAAGAAGGGGTAACGCTGCAGGATGTCGCCGCGAGCTTCCAACAGGCTGTGATCGACGTGCTCGTCAAGAACACTTTCGAGGCCGCTAAGCAGAAAAAAGTGAAGAGAGTGCTGGTCGCCGGAGGAGTAGCGGCAAACAAAGGGCTCCAGAAGCAAATGAAGGAACGCGGCGAAGATCTAGGCATATCAGTAAGCGCCCCGCCGCCCAAACTCTGCACAGATAACGCCGCCATGGCCGCAACCGCAGGTTACTACAGGTATATGATGGGCGAAAGGTCAGGACTCGATCTCGATTCCTATGCGTCCGAACCGCTGGCGAGGAGATAGCTTTTAGGTTTTTGAATCGCGAAGTGCGCGAAGAAGCGCGAAAGACGCGAAAAGAAATTAGTGGAGACTCGTGCTTCTCCCCGTGTGCCCACGGGGTAGGACGAAATACGGTCCCGAAACATAAAAAATCTGCCCCTTCTCCTCTTGCGGGAGAAGGCTGGGACGAGGGGTATTCCGGCAGCTTCGCTGCTTCTGTTGTTATTTCGGGACAAGGTGTCCCGATACAACAAATTGAGACTATAATTACACATCCGGGATCGCAGATCCCTCTTCTGCCAGTTCGGGCTGCATTGTAAATACAGCCCGAGAGGGTAGCATCGTTCTCTATTTCGTGTTTTTCCCTTTTCGTGCTTTCGTGATAAAAAAGCTGCTTGCTATCCCCTAGTCGGCCGTTTGAACTTGCGGTCCAGTTCCCAGTTCGTGAGCGAGATGATAATCGGCCTTCCGTGCGGGCAGACGAACGGGTTTTCGGACGCAATCAATTTTCGAATCAGGTCGTCCATCTCCGGCATCGTGAGCGGGTCTCCGGCTTTGATCGCCATCTTGCAAGCAGTAGTAATGAGCACCTGCTCGGGGCGGACCATCAAATGCCGGGTCACGGAGAGGTCTACAAGCTCCGCTATGACATCTCGAAGAAGCTGCTCGGCATCTTTTGCCTTCACACCCGCTGGGACTGACCGGACGACGAACGCATCGCGGCCGAATACTTCTATATCGAACCCGATTTCCCTTAGATCATCGAGCTTTTCGCCTACCACGAGCCCTTCGCGGCGCGAGAGTTCCAGCGTGATCGGGATCACAAGCCCCTGCATAGCTGTCTGTGCCGCTCCTCTGGTCTTTTTGAGCTGCTCGAAGAGCACCCGCTCATGAGCGACATGCTGGTCTACCACCAGCACACCGTCTTCACACTCGGCGAGGATATACATATTCCGCGCCTGTCCGATGACCCTCGCGTTCCTCAACCTGACCGGCGTGGGAGCTTCGACTTCGGGCTGTGGCACTGGGGGCGTAATGGAACGCGGCTCGCGGCTCCAGTCGAACGGATCGCCCGGGATCGGGGCCTTTTCCTGAACCTCGCTTCTCCTGAGCACTTCCTCTCGGAAGACAGCCACGTCCGATTCATCAGGCGGAATAAGCGTGCCCTGTCGCGGCACATCGTCCCTCTTCGTTACATTCGCCTTGCGGTAAGCTACCCGCACTTCGTTCACGGTCGGAATCGCTCCGCCGGACATCAGCGCGTCGCGGATCGCCTTGTGCACCGCGCTGTGGACCTCATGGTCGCTCGAAAACTTTACTTCGGCCTTGGTCGGGTGCACGTTCACATCCACCATCTCCGGGTCCATATCCACGAAGATAATCAGGACCGGAAACCGTCCATGCTGGACGACCAGATCGCGGTAGGCCTGGTCCGCCGCATGGGTGAGCGTCCGGCTTTTGATACACCGCCGGTTGACGAAAAATACCTGGTGCCCACGGTTCGCGCGGGTGAATGCGGGATTGGACACATATCCCCAGACCTTCATAGCCGGGAACTCGAAACCTATCGGGACAAGCTGCTTTGCCGCGTCCCTGCCCAGGATGGATGCTGCCGCCGCAATAACATCGCCGGTGCCTGTGACGGATATGATCTCCCTCTCACCGTGCGTCAGCTTGAAGCTGATGTTAGGGTAAGCAAGCGCGAACCTGCCGACCAGTTCCGTTATATATGAAATCTCCGTTTGAGCGGTCCGCAGGAACTTGAGTCTTGCGGGAGTGTTGAAGAAAAGCCTTTTTACCGAGATAGTAGTGCCTTCAGGCGCGCCGACGGACTCCAGGTCCGTGATTGTACCGGCCTCTACAGTGAGCTTCGCAGCCGCAGGTTCCGATTTATGCTTCGAGACGACCTCCATAAAGGAGACGGACGCAATCGACGGCAGCGCTTCTCCCCTGAATCCGAGCGTATGGATGGCAAAAAGGTCATCCGCGCTCCTGATCTTCGATGTGGCGTGCCGTTGCAAAGAGACTACGGCGTCATCTCGTCTCATGCCTGACCCATTGTCGCTGACTTTGATCAGTTCTTTGCCGCCGTCTTCTATAGTGACTCTTATCTGAGTCGCGCCTGCATCGATAGCATTCTCGACCAACTCCTTGACCACGGAAGCGGGGCGTTCGATCACCTCACCTGCCGCTATACGGTTGGCGGTATGCTCATCGAGCAAGATTATGCTGTTATGATTTACTGATTTTCCGGACATACAAAAACAAGGAGAAAGCATGCCGCGGCCTTCTCCTCAATTCACCTGTCATAATTGTATCACGACTTAGGCCCAAAGCCAAGGCTCCTCAAAAGCGGCTGCCTGAGCGAATGCCAATATTAAGAACGCTCGTTTAATATAGCAAGCGGGAGGGTATTCTGCATTCGTGGCAGCCGTGCTTTCAGCTTCAAGCAATAAGCGGAGGAGGGTCTAGGAGATGCAAATAAAGTATAAGGCGCTTCCGGTTTTGGTCCTGATTATGCTGGTCTGCGGAGGCGCTCTCGCAAGCAGTGTGGATGATCAATTGTCAGGTCTGATCACCGGCAAAACTGGTGAATTGCTGGAGATCAGGCTCACCCAGCCGGTACGGGATGGGACCATTTTCCAGGTAAAATCGATCTTGAGCGAGCCGCCGATAGCCGAAGCGAAGGTAGTAAGCTGCACAAAAGAATGGCCTTACGTCGCGCTCGCTAAAGTTGAGAAGGCGGACCTCTCGACAACGGTCCCGATAGGGGCTAAAGCATTTGCCGATGTCGATTCGGTAGAAGGTCCCATTGCTCCCAAGCCTATGAGGGTTAAATCTTATTCGGACAACGGCCAGCGGTTCTCCATGCAGATCGGGGCGTTCTATCCCCGCCTTCCTATCCTGAGAGATACCGTCACGGATTTCTGGCAGGCATACAGGTTCAATTATTCATTTATGCGGCTGGCGGATTTCGACATGATGCTCTCCGCCGAGTATGCAAAAGGGTCCGGTGATTTCGAATCGACCACAAGGAGCATGGAGGTGATACCTGTCACACTGCTCGGACGGTTCAAGGTAGCCCGTGCCGGCAGCCTGAACCTGGTTCTGGGCGCCGGAGCCGGAATATGCTTTATAAAGACGGAAGAAAGCACAAGCGGGGTCCAAACCTCGGACAGCATCCATAAATTTGCGCGCGAACTGGCCGCCAGCCTGGAGTCACAAAAGGGCTGGACTCTCGATCTACGCTACAGAGACGTGCCGGACACGAATGTCCAGGGCTGGTCACTCGGAATGGGAGCGAGGTTTTAGGAAGAGTAATCAGCTTTCAGTCGTCAGCGGTCAGCTTTTGAACCGCGGAAACGCGGAAGGTAGAGATTTACTGCATCTACTCTTATGCTACGAATCTCTGCCAATCTCTTTGGAATGCGGAAGCTGGCGCTTCCGCTTTTCGATCGACGCCTACGCTGCGGGAATTGATTCTGTGCATATTGCACAATTATCCCAAATCTGCCATTCCCGCAGCGTAAAAACCCCTCATCCCAACCTTCTCCCGCAAGGGGAGAAGCACGATTTCCACCAATCTTCTCCTGCTGACGGCTATCAGATCTGCAGCGTCTTCCAATAGCCTTTTCTGAACCAGATCATCATCATAATCCCCCAGATTATGCCCGCTGTGCTCATACCCACCCAGGCGCCAGCTACCCCGTGGCTCAGCTTGATAGCAAAAAGCCAGGCGAGTCCCAGCCTGACGGGATAGTTTGCGATAAACTCCACCAGTGTCGGAAACCGGGTGTCCCCCGCGCCCTGAAGCGCTCCCGCAAGCACAGCGCCAACCGCCACAAACGGCTGCTGGAATGCGTTGATTACCAGGTAAGATGCGATATACGCCACTACATGGCTATCGTTGGTGTAAAGCATCGCTATCGGCTTGGATGCCAGGAGGAATACCAGGCCGCAGAAAGACATTATGGCCGTGGCCTGCCATGTAGTTGCCCAGGCGCAATGCTCTGCCCGCTTCGGCTGGCCGGCTCCCAGGTTCTGGCCGACTAATGGCACGACAGCCATGCTGTATGCGATCCCGGGCATAATCGAAATCGTCTCTATGGCAGACGCAACCCCGAGAGCGGCGAGCGCATCTTCTGCATCCGGCAGACAGCCGAGTATTGCCATGTATACAGCCATTCCGCTCGCCCAGAGGACCTGCTGGACAGCTGCAGGCCAGCCGATGTTGCTGATCCGGCTAAACCACCCAAAGTGCGGGCGAAAATGGGAAAGCGAATCGCCGAGAACGGAGCGTTTCAGGAAGATAAGGATGACCGTCATACCCACGGTTTTAGAAACACCTGTCGCGATGGCCGCGCCGATCAGTCCAAGCGCAGGAAACGGGCCGATACCGAAGATCAGGAGCCAGTCCAGAAGGACGTTCAGTACCAGCACGATAAGTCCCGCGTAAAGCGGCCTTTTGACATCCCCCGCGCTTCTAAGAGCCGATGTAATGGACATCTGGACGAAGACTGGAATGGAAAACGCTCCGAGGATCGCCATATACCTTGCACCTAGCGTGACGACTTCCCCTTTGGCTCCGACCAGCCGGACAAACGGAGCGGCGAAGAAGATCATCGGGATCATAGTGATAATTCCGCAGAGGACGGCCAGTATCAAAGACTGCCTCGCGGCTTCATTGGCGTCGCCGTGTTCCCCTGCGCCCAGGAACCTGGCTACAAGCGCTCCTGCTCCTACGGAAAACCCTGTGGCTATGGCGAATTGGAGCATCGATGCGTTGCTCCCGACCGTAAGCCCGGCCATAGTCGCCGCGCTGTCGGGGACTCTGCCGAGAAAAAGCCGGTTGATGTTCATATGCGCGGTCTGAACCCCAGTGTTCACGATGGTAGGCCATGCAAGGTACCAAACAGCCTTTGAGATCCTGCCGGACGTTATAATCTCGGTCGCTTTGCTCCGAGTTTGCGATTCATTCAGTTCCGTACCCATAAAGTCTTATATTATCAGATGTTCCCTATGCTTCGTTCGTCTCGAAGCACGAGTCTCCACTAATCTCTTTGGAGTGCGGAAGCGACAGCTTCCGCTTTTCTATCGACATTCACTATCCGCCATTTTGAAACACGGATTACGCGGATTTCACGAATGGTGGAGACTTACAGCATTTACCACTGGACTCTCAATTTCCACCAATCCCCTTTTCGCGTCTTTCGTGCTTCTTCGCGCAATTCGCGATTCAGAACCTGATTGCTGATGGCTGAAAGCTGACAGCTGCTAGATATTCAGCGTCTTCCATCTGCCATGTTTGAACCATAGCGACATCAAGAGCCCCGGCAGGCTTGCGGATACCGCCATTGATATCCACGCCCCGATTGCTCCGACCTGAAGCCAGATCACAAGTACCCATGCCATTACGAGTCTCACCACCAGGATGGAAAAAAGGGTGATCCAAGTGGGAACCCGAGTGTCGCCCGCGCCCTGCAGCGCGCCTCTCAGCACGAACCCGATAGCCTGTGCCGGCTGGGCAAAGGCGTTTACTTGTAAATAAAGCACGATCAAGGCTGCCACTGCCGGGTTTGTGGTAAACGCATGAGCGAAAAGCCTCGGAATGGCGAGGAAGAATAGCGCGACAAAGCTCATTATAATTACAGCCTGCCAGGTAGCAATCCAGGCGCTGCGCTCCGCCCGTTCGATGTTCCCTGCGCCGAGGTTCTGGCCGACAAGCGGGGTCGCGGCCATTCCGTAAGCGATTCCCGGCATGTAAGCAAGCGATTCGATCGTAAGCCCCACTGTAAGGGCTGCCTGCGCCTCCGTAGCATTCGGAAGGACGCTCAAAATCCTTAAAAACGCCATCCCCGTGATGGTCCAGATAATGTTGTGGATGGACGCAGGCCAGCCGATGTTCAGGATCCTGCCGAGCCATGAGAAGCTGATCCGCAAGTGCGTTAGCGACTGTTTGAGGACCGATCTACCGAGCACCCATAGTATCAATACTGAAGCTAAAACTCTAGAAATTCCTGTCGATATTGCTGCCCCAAGGACTCCGAGCGCGGGAACCGGGCCGACTCCGAAGATGAAGACCCAATCGAGCAGGATGTTGAGCGCGATCATCAGCCCTCCGACGTACAGCTGGCTTCTTACATCTCCTGCGGAGCGGAGCGCCGCGGTGACGATGGTCCAGATGAACGACGGGATGGTAAACAGGGCGGATATCGCGGTATAAGCGGCTGCCACCGGCACTACACCGGGTTTTGCCCCTATCATAGTCACAAGAGGCCTTGCCCACACCACCATCGGGATAGTCAGAATGGCCGACCCGATGACGCACATAAGGAGCGACTGCCTTGTCGCCTCTTCAGCATCTTCACGGTTTCCCGCGCCAAGCGAGCGGGCTACGAGCGCGGAGGTGCCGACCGACAGGCTGACCATAATGGCAAACAGGACCATAAGAGCCCTGTCTCCGATGCCGATTGCCGCCTGAGCGGTCGCCGAGTCCGGGATATGCCCCAGGAAGATCCGGTTCACGAACTGATAGGCCGTCAATATGAGCGTGTTCGTGATAGTCGGCCACGCCAGGAACCATACCGCGCTCGATATTTTGCCTTCCGTTATGATAGCGCTCGCATCGCGCTTTTTATTCGAGCTTCTATCGTCCATGCATCAAAAAAGATACACCGAAAAGTGGTGTATCCTCACAATTCATCTTTTATTTTATACCTGACGGATGTATTCTACCCGTTTGCAGAAACAGCGTCAATCAAATTGGGCAAGAGTTCAGAGTTGATGAGTACAACATCATGCTGAATTATCACAACGTCATGCTGAGCTTGACTCAGCATCCAGGAAGAAAATGGACCCTGAATCTATGGATTTTCGGCTATAGCCGAAAATCTCCCGGGGAGAGTTTCAGGTAATACCTGAAACTCCTTAGTTCAGGGTGACGTGCTTTCATCTATGGTGATGTGTTGGTTGTGCAATTTGATGTAAGATCTCATTAAGAGTGAACTGTTACTCAAATTGAGCAATATCCATAGGGTTCAAGCTCCGGGAGAAGGATTGATGGAACCATATGTCGTAAAAGTACATAACGATTGATAGGCCGGAAGCCCGGCTATTTATAAGAAAAGAGATTTACAGCTGGAATTATGAAGCAAATTGCTGTTTTGGGTGCAGGCAGCTGGGGCACATCCCTGGCTCTTCTTTTAACGAACAAAGGCTATTCGGTCCGGTTGTGGTCCAACGAGCCGGGAGTAATAAAAGACATCGACACGAACCGGGTGAACAGTAAATATGTGCCCGGAATCCCCTTCACCGGGGAAATACTCGCGATGGAATCGATGGCCGATGCTGTAAAGGGCGTCGAAGCCGTCCTCATGGTCGTCCCATCGAACGCTGTGCGTGAAGTTGCCACACAGTTATCCGGCGTGATAGACGGAGACCCTCTCTTCATCAACGCCGGTAAAGGGCTGGAGAGCAGCACGGGGTACCGGATGTCCCAGGTCATTGCCGAGTCGATTCCGGCGAAAGCCGATGATCTTGTCGTCCTTTCCGGGCCGAACCTCGCTATCGAAATCGCCCGCCAGATACCCACCGCGACCGTAGTAGCATCCAAAAATGAAGAAAGAGCGTTCCAGGCGCAGGAACTTGTGAACTGCCATCATTTGCGGGCCTATAGAAGCTCCGATGTAGCCGGAGTGGAAGTCTGCGGATCGCTTAAAAACGTCCTTGCGGTCGGAGCCGGGATCTGCGACGGTCTCGGCTACGGCGATAACACCAAAGCAGCGTTCGTGACGAGAGGCTTGACAGAGATGATGCGCCTTGGCGAGGCGCTCGGCGCAAAACCGAAGACTTTTATGGGGCTTGCCGGTGTCGGCGACGTCATGGCAACATGCGGAAGCAAGCTCAGCCGGAACCTCCGGGTAGGGATGGCTATCGGCAGAGGCTTGACGCTGGAACAGGCGCTTGCCGAGGTCAAACAGGTCGCTGAGGGAGTCCATACCTGCAAAGCAGCGTATAAGATTGCAGCCTCGCTCAACATCTATGCTCCGATCACGGAACAGCTCCACGAGATACTCTTTAACGGCAAGGCTCCGCAGTCCGCTGTTACCGATCTTATGCTCCGCGAACCAAAAGCCGAATGAAGGAACAATCATATACATCAAGGCGTATATTAAGTACCGCCTGCAATGAGGCATAATCTAGTGGGCACGCTGCTACTCTTGTGATTGGGTTCCGCTTAACGCCGGTCTCACGATAGGCCGGAACGGAGGCTGAAGCGGATTAGAAAGGTGAAGGCGATGCGATGCAGATGTGGAAATTCTATAGACAACGTACCTGAGCACCTGAAGGATCTGGCGACCTGGGTTTGCCAGAAGTGCACGAATACGGCTGCCAAGCCTGCTGCACTTACTGACCAGTTGAATGAACCATTGCAGAAGCCTGAAAAGCGGCCAAAGAAAGCCGCCTGACATGGAACAAAGTATCGAATTTAGGGAGAACTGGCCTGTCCGCATATCGCGGATGGGCTTTTTTTTATGTACTAGAGGATAACCGGTCTGCCGGATAGAAGAAGACGTCGGAAAGGTTTCAGGTACACTTCAATGGATTTGATAAAGATCAGAGCCGATTATTATCAGCAGTTCGACGCCGATTTCAACCTGGATGTCCCCGGTGAGGGCTATGGTGGATGGAAAAAGGCAGAAATTGACGTTTCGACGAAACATACAGCCCTTATAGTGATGCATGCATGGGATATGGGCTCCCGCGAAGAGTACCCAGGCTGGCATCGGGCCGTTGAGTATATCCCAAGAGCTTCAGAAATCTACAAAACAATATTTCCCACATTATTAGAAGCCGTGCGTAACTCTAATATGCGGCTGATCCACGTCGTAAGTGGCAGCTACTACCAAAACTTACCCGCATACTTGAAAACCGTTGAACTCGCCGGACCGGAGCCTGAACAGCCCGCGAAGATAGAGGTCGATCCGGTCACCAGGCAGCTTTGGAAGTTCCGTGAGAAAAATGTGTTCGTCGGCGAACATAATGACGCGGATGTAAACCGTGGTTTTGCCGAGATGGGTTTCCCTCCCGAAGCCAGACCACTGGATAACGAATATATTGCGGAGAATAGCCATCAGTTATTCGCTATCTGCAAGGCACACGGTATCAACCACCTGATCTATACCGGGTTTGCAATCAACTGGTGCCTCCTTCTTTCGCCAGGGGGCATGGCGGACATGAGCCGAAAGGGGATTATGTGCTCGGCTATACGTCAGGCTGTTACGGCGGTGGAAAACAAAGAAACGGCGAGGGAAGAGATTTGCAAACAAATAGCACTATGGCGAGTGGCGCTCGAGTTCGGTTTCGTATTCGACCTTTACGACTTCCTTTCAGCGCTCTCATGAGATATTGAGGAATCAATAAATGAAAAAAATTGTACATATTGGACAACCATGTCGGGCTAAAAACGTGTTGGCAGGCCGGGTGGTAGTAAACCGGACGACTGGACATGAAGAGCTTGTGCTGACCGATACCAATGAAGATGCGGGAGTCCACCTGCTCTTCATCGATATCGAAGCGAATACCGGACGGGCATACAAGGCACCGGCAGGATCGGGCGCATGGGGGCTTCTGGAGGTTCCTGGCGACCGGCTGGTAGTCGGGACATACTTCGACGGTATGTTTATGGTCTTCGACCTCAAGAAAATGGAGTTCATCAAGGCCGCCCATTTTCCGGGCGAGGCGTACATCTGGGATTTGGCCCTTGGAAATGACGGCCGGGTATACGGCGGGAGTTACGGCAGCGGAAAACTCGGCGCGCTCGATCTGAACACCTATGAGATCGAGGACTGCGGCGCCCCTGCCCCACCCAACATCTATCTGCGCCATGTTTCATCACTTCCGGACGGTAGAATCCTGTGTTATTTCTTTACGGAAAGACCGACCACGATGGTCTTCGACCCGCAGACCAGGAAGTTTGAACCTGTTCCAGAGCATCTGGCGGAAGTGCAAAGCGGTCTTTCCTGGGATGGTTACTTTATAACTGGATCGATAGCCTGCGACGGAAGAACGCTCGCAAAAGTAGACTGGCCGTTCCCTGCTTCGCCCGGGGACAAAGGAGAATGGAACCTGTTTGCGAGCATCTCCACGGATAAGTGGCTCTTCATCAAACAGGAGAATACGATTTACCGTTACAAACAGGGTGATCGAGAACTGACCTATATGACCAGTGTGGACCTGCGTGGAAGCAATATGCTCGGCTGTACGAAAGACGGCAGTATACTCGGTGTACGCGGACAGGACTACTTCATAATTAAACCGGGGACCGAGACACTTGATCTCAATACTATACCGGTAGAGTCCGCACCGAGACCGACATTCTTCCTTAAGGCCGACCCGTCCGGTAAGCTCTGGGGCGGCCCGCACTTCGGACAGACTATCTTCTGGCTGGACCCGAAGACCAGAGAATATGCGAATACAAGCAAGGTGTGCGACGCGGGCGGGGAAGTATACGATGTGGACTTCTATAAAGATAGAATATTCGCAGTGTCTTACGTTGCTGGAGATGTTGTCCGGTACGACCCGTCAAAACCGTGGGACCAGTTGGGCAATAAAAACCCGCAAACTATCGCATCTATACACTCGAAAGGCTACATCCGTCCGGCGGCTGGAGTGGTGGCCGGACCTGACGGCAAGCTTTACAGCGGATGGTGGGCAAAATACGGGGAATACGGCGGCGCTGTCTCCATAACCGACCCCGATACCGGCGAAACTGAACTGATAGAAGACCCGCTCGGAAAGCAGTGCATCGCCGGTATCACGACGGATGGGCGTTATATCTATGCTTCAACTACAGCATCCGGGAATGGCCTTCCCGATCAGAAGATTCCGACCAGGTTCGGTGTGATAGACCCGAAAACCCAAAAGGCTGTCTTCGAGCAGCAGTTCCCGAATACCGGTACTGTCGGAATACACGGTTACGATCCTGCGACCAAACAGGTCGTAGTCTCGGCTGCGCGGCATTTGATGCTGTTCGATGTCGAGAAGATGAGTTTCAGCGATAAGATAGCTGACGATGCGCCTGTTATCGATTGCTGCTCTACATCAGTTCCCGGAAACGGCAGGCTGTATTATTCAAGCAATAAAAAGCTGCTTCTTATGGACCTCAAGACCGGAAAAGTTACGGAAATCGCAGAAGCGCCCGATAAGGTGACGAATGTCACCACCGGCCCCGACGGTACTATCTACTTCTCCTGCGGAGTGGATATATACGCGTTTAAAGCGCAGTAGAAGGAAACGTAAAATGAGAAATATCTCAATCCCACTTGCTGTATACGTTCTCGACGAGCCTGATCCGAACATGTCCAGGACCGTGAGCTATCCCAGTTACATGCTCGAGATTCTCGACCATTCCGGCGTCTGCTATACCCAGGTTAAGAAAGAGGAACTTGCCGACCGACTGGACAGAATCGGCGTTTTGATGACAGTTGGCGAAGGCAAGCTCCCCGATGAGCTGAAATCCTCACTGGAAAGCTGGGTCAAAGCGGGTGGGGCATGGCTTGCTGTGGGCGGCGTCTGCGGAATGGAAAACCTTTTGGGTGTGGAAGCTGAACAACCGGCATATTCCTCCTGGGGAGGAAGTCTGAGCACTCTCGGAGAAGGCTACCTGAAACCAGAATCAGCGGAGCATCCGATCTTGAGCCATCTTGAGATCCCGCTCCACTATTTTAACGGCATCCCCGTGATGGCAAAAGGCGCAGAAGTGCTTGCGGAAGCTATAAATGCTCACCAGCAGCCTACCGGAAGGGCCGCATTAGCCGAGATCAAGGCCGGCGATGGAAAATGCGTCCTTATCGCCCCCGATGTGACCGGAAGTGTAGTCCGGATTCAACAGGGAGTCGGTGTCAGCCGAGATGGCATTCCTGCGCCGGACGGTACCAGCCCGGTTTGCGATTCAGTGCTGAAAAGCGACGACGGCCAGCAGCTCGACTGGATTTTCGACCGCCAACCAGTGGAAGGCGTGCCGGGATTCAGGACATTCCTCCAGCCTGTTGCTGACCAGTGGCGTGAACTGCTGCTTCGAGCCATCTTCTATCTTGCATCCGAGCAGGGTGTAAAGCTGCCGGTCCTCTGGCTTTATCCAAAGAACCTGCGGGCACTCGGTCACTTGTCTCACGACAGCGATGGCAATGATCCCGCCTGTGCGCGCGCATTGCTCGATGTGGTAGCTAAAGCAGGCGTAAACTCGACCTGGTGCGTGCATGTGCCGGGATACCCAAAGGAAATACTGAATGCCATCAGACAGGCGGGGCATGAGCTTGCGATGCATTTCGATTCCATGTCACCTGGGACCAGCTTCTCTGAAGAAGAGTTCGACAATCATTTCAAAGAGCTTACGGAGCTTTTCGGGACGGCTCCCACTACGAACAAGAACCACTACCTGCGCTGGGAAGGCGACACTGAGTTCTTCGAGTGGTGCGAGAAGCGCGGCATCATGATGGACGAGTCCAAGGGTGCTTCCAAGACCGGCGAAGCCGGGTTCAACTTCGGCACGATGACCCCGTACCGGCCTATAACACGAGATGGCAGGATCATTAATATGATAGAATTGCCGACTCTCACGCAGGACCTTCTGGTATTCGCGCCGAAAGAACTTGCCATCCCGCTCGTAAAGGCTGCAATAAAGCATTTCGGCATTGCGCACTTCCTGTATCATCCCGCGCATATCACCGAACCAGGAATACCGGAGGCGATTGTTGAGACGGTGAAAAAAGGTGAGGATGCAGGACTCGAATGGTGGACTTCGCGCCGGATAGCAGACTGGATGAAGGCGCGAAGAGCTGCTAGTTGGACAGCTTATTCATCTACGGACAAGAATGCAATTGTGAAGCTGAAATCCGGCATAGAGCTCACGGATGCAACACTCCTCTGGCTAGAACCGGGCAAAAAGATTAGGCTGAACGGTACGGAAATGAACTCCATCAGTGTTGAACGGTGGGGGTTTAAGTTTAAATCAGTAGTGACAAACATCGAGGCAGACTCCGAGCTCAGCTTCGAGTGTGGAGGATAGTCTTCTACTCGAAAGTACGACATTCATTGTTTCTTTTCTTCCTTTCTCCCTTTCGTGATAAAAAAGAATCTATTGATATTTGAGGTATAGCATGGCAATCGACGAAAGACCCGCAATCGCGGGAGGAACACCAGTAAAAAAGACGCCGTTTACAAGGGCAGTACGCTACGGCGAAGAAGAACTCAAAGAGCTGAAAGATGCTCTCGACCAGCAGACTCTATTCTACGCACAGGGCAGAAAAACACATCAGCTTGAGGAAACGTTCGCGCGTAAAAACGGCATGCCTTACGCGGTCGCGTCAAGCAGCGGCACTGCATCTATCCATGCAGCTATGATGGCGCTTGGAATCTCTCCCGGTGATGAAGTCATAACTTCGCCCATCACCGATATGGGTTCCATAGCACCGATACTATTCCAGGGAGCCGTACCTGTGTTCGCCGACCTCGATCCTGAGTCTTACTGTATAACTCCGGAGACAGTCGAGGCTGTAATCACTCCTCACACCCGCGCGGTACTCGCAATTCACCTGTGGGGAAATGCTTGCGGCATCGACGGACTTCTTGAGGTCTGTAAAAAGCATAACATTATCCTGATCGAAGACTGCGCCCAAGCGTTCGGCTGCACATATAACGGCAAACCGGTCGGAACTTTCGGGGGTGCCGGATGCTTCAGCTTTAACGAATTCAAGCACATCTCCTGCGGTGACGGTGGAATCATACTCACACATGATGAAAAAACGGCGGACAGGCTGCGGCTTGCAACCGACAAGGGCTACAATCGGAAAGCCGGCGCGGCAGTTCGGAACCCAGTTTTTCTCGCGGCCAACTACCGGATAACGGAACTCCAGTCCGCAGTGGCACTGGCGCAGCTTGGCAAGCTGGACAGCATCGTGGAGCGGCGGCGTAAATGGTGCAACGCCCTGAGTGAGTCAATTCAGGATGTTGAAGGTATTACGCTACCAAAGCCGACCGAAGGCTGCAATCCGTCTTGGTGGTTCTATATGATCCGCATCGTGCCGGATGTCATAAAAACCGATGTGGACACCTTCGCCGAGGCGATACAGGCCGAAGGTGTATGGATGGGCGCTCACTATATCGGCAGACCCGTGTATGAGTATCCGATTTTCATTGATCACAGCGCATTCGATCATGCAAGCCATCCGTATTCCGATTATACCTATGGTAAAGGCCTATGTCCCAGTGCGGAAGCTATTCTGGATACATGCGTGATGTTCTCAATCAATGAGGGGTTCACAGAAAGCGACATGGAAGAGACTGCGTCGGCGATACAGCGCGTGGCAAGATGGTTCAGCAGTGGAAGAAAGATATAGGATTCAAGATGTAGGTGGAAATCCCTCTCCCACTAGGGGAGAGGGTGCTTATTTGTGTAACCGCAAGCAGATTGTGTGTCTTTCACTAATACCTTTTCGTGTCATCCGCGATTCAAAATTACTCCGTCCACACGGCGCTTGAGCCGACTATGCTGCATATCGCTGCCATAAACTGCGGGGTGGGGGTTACAAGGCAATCCGTACGGACCTTTGCCGAGTTGCCGTTATCGGCTATGTGTATGTAGACCTTACAGTCTCCGGGGTACTCGCCCATCGCTGTCTTTAAACCGGGAAGTGTTTTCCTCATTTTGGGCTGAAGGCGGATGTGTATCGCCGATGTCTTGATGATCTCGATCTCCGGTTCTTCCTCCTGCTGCTCAGCCTTGCGCGTAATAACAGTATCCGTCAGTTTCGTCACACTTTCTGCCAGTACCTCGACCTGGTAGGACTTCTCGTCTTCGCTGTTGTTCGATCTTCCCAACCGCTCTCTGTGGCTCGCTTTCCCCTTTATGATTACTACCTGGTCGACTACAAGCTCGCTTTCGCACTGTTTGAAGACAGATGGGAACACCGTTACAGAAATAGGTCCGGCCAGGTCTTCGATCTTGATAAAAGCCATCCTGTCCCCGGACTTCTTCGTCGTATGGTAGCGGACATCGGTTATCAACCCGCCTATTATGCACTCCTTCTCATCGGCAAGCTCCTGAATCTGGTCGGATGTGATCGAAACCTTGTTTTCGAGGAGTTCCCTGAAGCGTTTTAGCGGATGGTCGGAGACGTACAGCCCCAAGAGCTCCTTTTCCATCGCAAGCAGTTCTTCGCGGGAAAATTCTTCTATATCATCTCCGTACACCTCCGCCGGAGCGTTCGAGACTTGTACCGGCTCGGACATCCCGCCGAAGAGGGCTTCCTGGCCGTTCATTTTGTCGCGGTGGATCGCTGCTGCCCTCCCCATCGCGTTGTCCAACCGCTGCAGCGCGAGTTTTCTGCTGGGTATTATGGAAAGAAGCGCTCCGGCGCGGATCAGAGTCTCGATGGCGCTCTTTCCAACCCCGAACTCGGCGATTCTCTCGCAAAACTCCTGGAGTGACTTGAACCGTCCCCCGGCGTTTCTCGCCTCGATAATCGATTCCACAACGCCTTTGCCGCAGTTCTTGATTGCAGCGAGCCCGAACCGGATAGCCCCGTTCTGGACGTAGAAATCCACATCGCTCTCGTTTACATCCGGCGGAAGGACCTCGATCTTGAGCCTCCGGCACTCTTCGATGTACAGCGCGACCTTATCTTTATTGTCGAAATGGGTCGCAAGCATCGCGGCGAAGTATTCTATCGGATAATTGGCCTTCAGGTATGCTGTCTGATAAGCTACATGGGCGTAGCAGACGGCGTGTGCCTTGTTGAACGCATATCCGGCGAACGGCTCGATGAGGTTGAATATCTCGGTCGCTTTTTTCTCGGAAATCCCGTTTGCCTTAGAGCCCGCGAGGAAGGATGTCTTCTGCTTCGCCATCTCTTCCTTCTTTTTCTTGCTCATCACCCGCCTGAAGATGTCCGCCTGGCCGAGTGTGAAGCCCGCTATAGCCCGGACGATGTGAAGGACCTGGTCCTGATAGACGATGACTCCGTAAGTCTCCTTCAGGATCGGCTCCATCGACGGGTGCGGGTAGACAGTCGGCTCCAGCCCGAACTTGGAGCGGATGAACTGCGGGATATAGGCCATCGGTCCCGGTCTGTAGAGAGCGACCATAGCCGCGAGTTCCTTGACGGAGTTCGGCTTGAGGTCCTGAATGTTTTTCCGCATCCCGGCGCTTTCGAGCTGGAATACGCCGGTCGTGTCTCCCTTTCCGAGCATCTCGTAGGTCTTTTCGTCATCCCACGGGATCTTGTGGAGGTCGATATCTTCCCCTCTGGTCTCCTTGATGTTCTTGATGCACCTTGCAAGGATCGTCAGGTTGGCGAGCCCCAGGAAGTCCATCTTGAGCAAGCCGACTTTTTTCAGCCCATCGGCATCGTATTGGGTAACGATCTCTCCTCGCGCCCCTTTTAGAACGGGGACGTGGTCGGTCAGCGGGTCGTGGGAGATGATGACTCCTGCCGCATGGACGCTTGAGTGCCTGGAGATACCTTCGAGCTGCTGTGCCATGTCGATGAGCCTTTTGGCCTCGGGGGTCGCATAAAGCTCGGCAAGCTCCGGCACCTCTTTAAGCGCTTTTTCGATGGTTATCCCGACTGGGATGGTCGGAATGAGCTTACAAATCTTATCCGCGAGCTGTGGATCGACTCCGAGCGCTTTTCCGCAGTCGCGTACGGCCATCCTGGCGGCAAGAGTCCCGAATGTGACGATCTGCGCGACGTGGTCCTCACCGTATTTCTCGGTGACCCACTTGATGACGTCCTCACGGCGGTCGTCCTGGAAGTCCATATCGATATCAGGCATCTCAACGCGTTCGACATTCAGGAACCGCTCGAAGGTGAGGGTAAACTCAATAGGATCGAAGTCCGTGATCCCCAGGCAGTAGCAGACAAGGCTCGCCGCAGCGGAACCTCTGACGCCCATGTAGATATTGGAGTCCTGCGCGAACCGCGCATACTCTCGGACGATCAGCATGTAGCGGGGGAACCCGCAGCTGTTGATCGTGTCCATCTCATAACGCAGCCGGTCTTTGTAATCCTGCGGGGCACCAGGGCATTTTCTTTCGAGCCCCTCCCAAGCGAGCTGCTCCATGTAGGCGCTGTCGTCCATCCCTTCGGGGATGAACACCTCTGGGAGCTGAAGCCGCGAGAAATCAAGATCGATATTGCAGCGCTCGGCTACCTCAAGAGTGTTTTCGAGCGCGCCGGGCACATGGCCGAACACCTGCTCCATCTGCTTCGCGCTCTTCATGTAGAACTCATGAGACCCGAACCGGAACCTCTTGGGGTCGTCCATCGTAGTGCCGGTCTGGATACAGAGAAGCACGTCGTGCGCTTCGGCGTCTTTTTGCCTGAGATAATGGATATCGTTCGATGCCACGAGCGGAAGGTTGAACTTCGATGCCATCTCTATCACAGCATCGTTTACCGGCTTTTGCTCCGGCAGGCCGTGGTCCTGGATCTCCAGGTACAGGTTGTCCCGCCCGAATATCTCCAGGTACTCATTTAGGGACTTTTCGGCTTTTTCCGAATTGCCTCTTGCAAGGTGCTTCGGTATCTCTCCGCCAAGACAGGCGGTAAGGGCGATCAACCCACCGCTGTGGGCGGCAAGGAGTTCTTTGTCGACTCTCGGTTTATAGTAAAAACCTTCGGTGTATGCAATACTTACTAGTTTCAGCAGGTTTTTGTAACCTGACTCGTCTTTAGCGAGGAGTACCAGGTGGTAGTTTTCCGCGTCGAGCTTGGGGTTTCTCTGGTTGCGCGCGCGTGGAGCTACATAGACCTCGCATCCGAGCACCGGTTTGATCCCGGCGCCCTTGCAGGCCGAGTAAAAAGCAAGAGTTCCATACATATTCCCGTGGTCGGTAAGGGCGACTGTGGGCATCTCGAACTCGACGGCCTGTTTTACAATGTCCTTGATTCGACAGGCGCCGTCGAGGAGGCTGAACTCGGAGTGTGTATGAAGATGGACGAACTTAGGCGTCTCCACGACAGCAACAACCTTCCAATGCCGCCGGCAATTGGTATTTTGCTTTGCGGCCAGCAGTATTCTACCCCAACACGGCTGCCTTTTCAAGTCGCTGACGGAGACCCCGCCGGTTTAGCTTGATGAGTTTTTACCCACGGCTTTTCCGAAACAGTCTGCAATCGTTGCAAACCCCAGACTGCCGGGTATAATCCGAGCAGTCTGAAAATCCACAGGAGTGATCGAATTGATAGACTTAGCCAAAGAGTTTTACGATATCAAGCGCGCTGTGGCGCACCTCGAAATCGGACTGAAGGCTTACTGCGCCGCAACGAGGGACGAGATCGATGCGGTCAGGCTTCTTGAGTCGATAGACCAAGAGGCAGCGAATATCATATCGAGCGCCGGGGAAGCGCGGGAGAAAATCAAACAGGGACTTGCCGCGCCGGTCACAGAATAACCTTGTAGACCGCTATATCGCCCGACTCGAAGACTACCCTGGCGCAGCCTGAAGAGCGCAGGTCGTATACCGGCTCCGCGAACCCCTTCGGGCGCGAAAAATAGAGGACATAATCCGCTTCTGACTCTTTCAGGTAACCTCTCCGCCACTCCTCCGGGGTTTTCAAATCCATAAACGCCAGCCACCCCTTCAACCGGTTCTCATAATCCGGCGTCTCGCTCCAGTGGCCGTAGTAGACCCGGTTTCCCGACATAGCGGGGGTAAAGAGCGCGATATTCGGGAAGGTCAGGACGACATCGTTCGGGCTGGTGTTGCCCCTGAGCCAGCGCATGGCGCGGGCTTCATCTCTTGAAATATACGGCCTGAACCCCGGCCCTGTCGTCATGCTGCCGATATACCGTATATCCCGCATCATGAAATACAGATTGGACGGAACAAGCGCCGCGACGATAAGGACGGCAGCCAGGGCGGAAAACCTGGGTCCGGCACGGCGGACAGCAGCGGCAATGGCTATCGTCGCAAGGATAGCAAGCGGGATGTGAAGCCCCATAACGAGCTTTCTCTGCTGCGCAACCGGCAGATATGGGACCGCAAATCCGATTATCGACCAGATGGCCAGCATCAGTACGCCGCGTCTCTCTTTGACAGCCTTCCATCCTCCGAATACGGCGAAGATCAGAAGAAGTCCATAGCCCATCAGATATGCCCACAATGCGGGCGACGGCGCGGGAGTCTCGGCTCGAAGCCTGAAAACCTCCTCGGTGTTGTAGAGATAATGCTGGTAACCGAGAGATGGAAGCGCCATGAGCGCCGCGGCGAAGCTCATACCGATCGGCCGCCACGTTAACCGGCGGTCTTTTACAGCTTCAGCGATGAGATAAGCGGCCCAGACTGCTCCGACGGTCACTATATCGTAAGTATGTATGTTACCGAGGAGAAGGAGCATAAACCCGGCGTAAACGCAGTCGCGCCGGGAGCCGGTCTCTTTCATACGGCAGAGAAAATGGAGCGCCGCCGTCATGAGGACCATCCCCATCAGGAAAAGCGGGTTCAGGTAGATGCTGAGGAAGGTAATCGCTTCAGGCTGCCAGAGGTCGACCGGTCCCTTATGGTTCCCGATACCCGCAAGCATCCATCCGAGACCCGAAGAGAACCCTGCTACCGGGACTATCAGAAGCCGTTCTATGGGGTCTTTCAAAAACCTCCCGGCAAAGCGCCAGACGAGCATCAAAAATGCGACCCCAAGGACCACTCTCGCCAGGTGGAAGACCGCCATGGGGGACAGATGGGTAATTCGCGCGATCAGCCCCAGTGCGATGAAGAACAGATTGAACTGGCAAGCGCTCTGGGGGTCGGATGTGAACTGGTTTTGGATGAACAGGCCGCCGTTTGCTATCTGCTTGATCCAGGACGAGTAGACGAAGGCATCGTCTATGTTGAAAGTGAACCCGGTAAAGACTCCGTCCGGCGGGCTTGCCGCTATCCCGATAATATACGGCACCGAGGCGAGCGCGACTATCGCGACAGCCCAGAGAAGCGGGACTAAACTCCTGATTTTGGCATCCGGTCCGCCGAATTTTGCGCTCATCTTCCGCGTCTCCCGGCAATCGCAACGCCCAGAGCGGTACCGACTGCGGTTATTCCGAGAAGACCGAGGAATATCCCCACGACAACCCCTCCGGGCTGGTAATGGAACTCCACATGATGCTTTCCGGGCTCGATCAAAACCGACCTGAAGACGCTTTGAGCTATCTCGACCGGCTGCTTTCGTCCATCCACCCATGCGCGCCAGCCGGGATACCACGTCTCCGCAAGGACAAGCCGGGCGGTCTGGTCCGTCTCCGCAAGCACTTCGACTTCGTTGGGCGAATCACGCTCGGTAACCCACGCGCGGCCTTTCGGCTTCTCTCCGGTGGTACCTATTGTCGGGTCTACGGGTAAAAGCAGGTACGCCGACTGATACTCTCCGTATGTACGCTCCTTATAGACATAGACCCCGTCCAGATCGGCGGCTTCAGAGAGACCCGGACCTGCTATAGGGCTTTGGCTCAGCACATATCCGGCGGTCCCCTCCGGCCAGCTCGTAACGTACTGCCGGATGAACAGCATATTGCCGTTCTCCTGAGGGCTTGAGTCCATGCCGAGGTTTTTATCGACGAACTCCTTGTACATCCTGGGGAAGAGAGAGTCGTAACCCTGCATGTCATAGAAGCCGTAGACCGTCGCTGAGTTCGGAGGAAGAATAGCGGCAGGGGTTTCGGAAAGGCTCCAGCTTCGGTTGATCGGCATGAGCTTGGTATCGTTGACATTATCGGACAGCCACTTAGTGAGCTGTGTTTCAGGATACACCTCTTCGCGCGGCACGGTCTGGTTGAAACCCATGCCGAACGAGAAGAGATCGCTCACTATTACAGCGAACACAAGCCCCGCGAACATGAATTTCGAGAGCTGTCCCGCCGTGTAGAGCGCGAGCACCACAAGCCCGGCAATGAAAATCGATGCCAAAGACAGGTACTGGTTGAAGGCGATGCCCATGACCTGGCCTGGGTCGACTCCGAGCGCCTTGAGCGAGCCCACGGTAATAAGCTGTACTACAATGAATATCGACACGACCTGCGCCAATGCGATGGAAATAGCCCGCCACCCATGCTTTCGGTGGGTCGCCATGTATTCCTCGCGGGCAAGCTGGATGAACCAGTGAGCTCCATACCCGGCGAGCATCGCTGCCGAGAAACAGTAGATGACGATCATCCTGTTCGGCCCGCCGAGAGCGCTGGTCCCGGGCACCAGGAAATAGGCTAGATAGTTGACCGGAGTGCCGAGAATGAAGAGCAGCGAAATGACCGCGAGGACCAGGAAATACGCAGATCCCCTCCATCTGATCGTGAACGCGCTGCCCACCACTGCCAGGAAAAGCGGCAAAAGCCCGATGTAGAGCGCGTACTCCATAAAATCCGCTGCACTCCCAGCCCAGTAATTGCCGACGGACGGGTTCCCATAGAAATTCGGGAGAAAGAGGGCAATGAGGTTCCGCGCGGGCACTGCGTTCGAGATGTAGGTGGCGTAACCCGTAGAAGTGGCTTCACGGACCCTGTGGGAAAGCCCGGCCAGCTCCAGGGTCGGCAGGACCTGAGGAGCGGTGATCAAAAACGTGACGAAGAAGCTGAGAAGCGCGAGACCCGCACTCCTCCATATAGCCGCGCGCCCATCTATGCGAAACCGTCCGGCGATCAGCCAGACCCACCAGAGTACAACCGCCGCTACGACATATGTTGCTACCTGGAAATGCCCGGCGAGGACCGACATCGAAAGCGCGAGACCCGCAAATATTGCATGCACCGGCCCCGTGCGGTCCATCGATCTCAAGATCAGATAAAGCACGAGCGGAAGCCAAACGGCCACATTGACAAGCGTCGGAAGCTCCAGCCAGACCACCATAAAAGCGCTGAACTCGAAGACGATGCCTGAAACGGTCGCCCCGAACCTGCCAAGCCCGAGCGCCCTTGCCAGAAGAAACGCGAATGCGCCCGCAAGGAACAGGTGGAGCGCAGCCGAGAAGCCGAACGCTTTGGTAGGAGTAAACATTGCGAAAAGCAGGTTGAGCGGATAAAAGACCGCTGTCTGCGCGTTTGCGGCGAATGGAGTCCCGCAGAACTGGTGCGGGTTCCAGAGCGGTAAGTAACCGTCGCTCAAAGACCGGCTGTAGTGGACCCTCCAGGGATAGAACTGTGCTATCCCGTCCCACTGGAGCGGGTTCCACTGCGGGAGTTTGCCGGACTGAGCGCCGCCGTTCCAGGGCTGCATGCCGGCAAGGTACTTCGCCGGGAGGAGCGCTTTCCCCCCGAATATCACCGGATACAGAAAGACCAGCGTCAGGATGAAAAGCAGCAATAGAGGCGCTGCGCGCCGGAGAAGCTCTTTGTTCGTAACTCCTCTGCCTCCTTACTTGCCCGATCCGAGCCCAATGAGGGTAACGCCGACTATGATAAGCAGCAATCCGGGCGCGGTAGTCCCCCAGTTAGGCCTTTCGCCAAGAAACAGCGCTGACAGGATGACTACGAACACGTAGCTCAAGCTGATCATGGGGTAAGCCGAACTGAGCGAGACTCTCTTCAGGATCATCAGCCACAGAATAGAGCTGATTCCGTAGAATGTGAAGCCCATAAGCACCCAGGGGTTCGCTATTGCCTTTACTGCGTCCAACAGGGCGGCCATACCGGCTGCATTAGCTTTTCCGCCGGCGTTGTTCATGCCGGTCTTGAGCATAATCTGCCCTACTGTCCCCAGAAATACATTTACAAGGATCATTGCTATCGGTGATGACGTAAATTGAGCCAAAAGATCAGGCCTCCATCAATAATAAGTCCCAATGCCGGTCTAGAACTGCGAAACCCCAGGGTAATTCGAAATGATGACGCTATTCTATCACATTTCTGCGGTTGAAGGTATCCCAAGGATAATGGTGGAGTGCGGAATCACCAGCTTCCGCTTTTCTATGGATATCCAACAATGAGTGTAGTGGCCGTCCCTCTGTGGCGGCCATCGGGTCCAAAGGACCCGGACATTCTGTATCTATCGAATCCACGGAAGTCGTGCTTCCTGTTATATCTCTATATAATCACCAGTCAAAGCAGTAGCTAACGCTGCTGCACTCCAAAGTAATCCGTGTACATCCGTTCCATCCGCAGTATTTGTGATGGAAAGACTACACTTTACATTCGGGATGCACCCTACCGCCGCCGCTGGCGGGAGGAAAGGATCTTCTGGGCTTCGCGGTACTTCACTACCGTCCGTCTGGCGACGGCAAGCCCCCGCTCCTGAAGCATCTCGGCAATCGCCTGGTCCGAAAGCGGATTGCTGCGGTCTTCTTTTGCTATCAGTTCGCCTATAAGATCCTTTACCGAGACAGACCCATCGAAGAAAAAATCGAACGGCGCGACCTCCTCGCTCGGAAGCTGGACGTACTTATTCGCCGTGGCCCGGCTGACTGTCGACTCGTGCAGCTTCAGTTTCCGTGCGATCTTGGTGCGGGTAAGCGGCCTGAGGAAAGATTTCGAGCCGGTTTCGAGATAACCCTGCTGAAACTCCACAATCGCCTTTGTTATCAGTCTCAGCGTTCGACGGCGCTGGTTGATATTCCGTATGAAAAGGTCGGACCGTTCGACAAATTCGGTTATGTGTTTCTTCTCTTCCTCGGAATACTTCTTTTCACCGCCGTTTTTCAGCTCCTGGTACGCTTTTTTGTAGTGCGCGTTGATTCCCAGAAGGTACTGCTCGGACTGCACCACCTCTATCTCAAAACCGGAAAGAGTCCTTCTGACTATGACATCCGGGCGGACAGCGGAGCCTGGATCGTTCGTCTTGGCAGCCCATGGCGTACGGAAAGCATTACCCGGATACGGATTAAGGCTGTTTTTGATAAATGACAGGGCGTCGTTGACTTCTTTTTGCGTGACCTTGAGCCTTCTCGCAAGCCGCCCCACGCGCCGCGCGACCATGTCCTGCCAGGAGTCCCGCACTATACAAAGTGCGACCCAGTTTCCTTTACCTTCTTCCTCCATTTGTTCGAGCTGGATTTTCAGGCATTCCTGAAGGTCTCTTGCGCCGACCCCAGCCGGCTCGAAAGTCTGAATAAGCGCCAGGACCGCCTCGACTTCCTGCACGCTTACTCCAAGCGATTCCGAAACCTCCTCGACCTTGCAGCTCAGATAACCTGTATCGTCGATATTGGCGACCAGATAATCCGCAATCGCATACTGGTCTTGGTGGACTACGGCGCGAAGAAGGGTGTGCAGGTGGTCCTGCAGGGATACAGCAGCTTCGATGTTGGAGATAAAGTCATTTTCGCTGTCCGAATCGCCGATAAAATCAGTGGGAACTTCCAGCTCATAGACACTGATGTCAACATCATCGCTCGTCGTTTTCTGCTTATTGAAACTGCAGTCGATGCACAGGGACTTAGGTATTTCGCACCCTTCGCACGGGTCGTCTTCCGGGACCTCGAGCGCAGGGTTCTCCATGAGTTCCTGCTCCATTACCTGCTGAAGCTCAAGTTGAGAAAGCTGCAGAATGGTATTGGCTTGGATCAGCTTGGGATCGATTCTTTGAGTTAACGCTTGCCTTAGGCCCTGCTCGATGAGCAACTTTTGTTCACCCCTTCCGAAAGAGCCGGAAAAAATGGCTCCAACTCTATTTTCGGTAAATTACCAGGGATTTTTATAATTACTTCTTCGGCCACGTCCGGCGGGACATCTGTCTGGGTCATGTACGACTTAGAGGGTACTGCATTAGTCAAACCAAACAGCGCGTGGCCGCCACGATTTGAGTATAACACGCGAGAAAACGGCTGTCAAATTAAGCTGAGCCGCCATATTTTATGATAAACGGACATTGACAGGCAAGCATAAGGTAGATAATATTAACTGAACCGCTCAGAAGACCGAGCCGGACGAATCTTGGGAGGATTTTCCTATAATGCGAAAACCCGTTGTTCTGCTCGCAAGTCTTGCTCTCTTTGTGTCATTTTCCACACCGGCTTTCGCCGATCTTATACTGCCTTCGGTCGTTAAGATGCTTATGGCTGCCGGGCCATGCAGCCTGCTGCTGTTTCCCATGATCTTTACAGTCCCTCTCCTGCTCAGTATTTCTCTGATAGAGGCGCTGATCGCAAATTGTTTCTATAAGCGCGGTTTTGCCACCCTTTTCAAGTATCTATTTGTCATCAATGTTCTAACGAGTGCAATCGGTCTTTTTACTATGCCAAGCAGTAATATCTGGGCTAGTGCACTTTCCAGTAAATGACATTACATTTCTACCTTGCAGGCAGTGGCTTGGTCGTTTCGCTGTTGAATACAGGCCGCCACTGTCTGCATTAGGATATCGAGAGCCTCGTGAATCCGACAAA
>JBDKSP010000096.1:0-2798 GCA_039680575.1 Armatimonadota bacterium | reverse complement strand
GTGCCTACCCCTGCTGAAAAAACGTGCCCGATGTAGCCTTGATGGTCGAAGTAGGGCTCAGGTCCGCTGTCGGCATAGATGACATGACTGCCCTTCTCGGTGTGGAGAGTCCCGGTGAGCTTGATTACCCTGTCGGTGGGATTTACCGCGGCGTTGGTATATACCTTTATGGCCGCATCCGAATCGTCATCTCCGACTGTTATATATCCTGCCCCTGTCTCTCTTACAGGCTTGCAGGAAATCTCCACAGTGGAGAGCAGCGGAGCCGAAGAAAGTGATGCCACCGTGCCGTAGACGGAAGGCTTCTCCGCCGGTTCGGACGTGACTAAGCCGGGTATTCCGCTTCCGTCTGCTGTCAGGCTCGGATCGGATGGAGGAATGGGAGCGGCAGGGATAGGTAAGGCCTGCCTGTCAGCGCAGAGCATAGAGCAATATGACCATCCGATAAGGGAGCCGTCCGAATTGAAGTAACCGAAGGTGGTTGCGTCGGTCAGGCATCTTTCGCCTGTGTTCAAAGTTACCAGTGTCCCGGTGACGTCTACAGTCATCCCGCATGTAAGGGACGACGGTGGTCGGGACAGTATGACGATCTTGTTGTCCGGCTTGAACCTGTCCTGGACAACGAAATAAGGTGGGTCGTTGCGTGCTTCTATCTTTGAGACAGTGACTTTCTCAAGCAGCACGCTCTGTCCATCCTGATTAAGAAGAATGGAGCTGACGGAGTCCTCGTTTTCCCATGGCAGCGGCAATTGCAATGTAGCATGGATATGGTCGGCTGTCAACCGGTCATTCGTTCATTATGTCAGGCGACTTATCCGCCTGAGAGGAGTTCCGAGAAGGTCACCAGCTTATAACCCTTGGCTCTGAGCGCATCTATGACCTTCGGGAGGGCCATCAGCGTGATTTCCTCTACGTTGTGCATCAGGATAATGCTTCCCGGCACCGTCTCTGACGACACCTGTTTTATGATGTTTTGAGGCGTAGTCCCTTCGTTCCTGCTGCAGTTCACGGTCCAGAATACCGAGGAAAACCCATATTTCCCTGCTGCCGAGGCGAGGTTGTCGTTTTGGTGCCCGCCGGGAGGACGGAAGAACCTGCTGGACTCACCGGTCATATCCCCGATGACCGCAGCCGTCCGGACCAGCTCTTTTTCTATCTCTATGTTCGGTAGATAGTGCAGATTTCTGTGTGAGTAGGTATGATTCTGGATTTCATGACCATCCGCGGCTATCCGGCGGAGCATGTCAGGGTTGGACTCGGCCATAGCGCCGACTATGAAAAACGTGGCTTTGACATTCTTGTCCGCGAGGACCTTGAGCAGCCTCGGAGTGCCTACATTGGGACCATCATCGAAGGTAATCGCGGCCAACTTCTCTTTTTGGGAAACTTTCCATACCTCATGATACCTGGCGATAGGCGCGCAATGATGGATCAGTAGCTCCCGCGCGTCTTTGTAATCAGGGTCGATCCCGACCACATGCTCCAGCGCATTTGTTGCCGCCTTTTTATCTCCCACGGCATCAGCACATTTCGAAAGGGTATAATACGCAAGCCGCTTTGAGGGTTTGAGCTTCAGGCAGTTCCACAACTCCTTTTCAGCCCTCATCGCCTCCTCAGGATCGACTGTTGCGGTCAGCGATGGTCCCGCATTTGATACCACCACCCTGGTCGATCTCTCCGTAAGCACGATGCCTACGACCGAGTGGCCTTCTATCTTGATGGTATGCGGCGAATTTGCGTATCTTGTGGTATCCCACTGGCATTCGTATGGAGAATGATTCACCATACCGAGCAGTTCATCATCGACGTAGAACAGCACGTAGGCAATTCCCTGGGTTCTGGATAAATCTGCCTTCAGCGTCGTTATACCGCTCATTTTTGGGAGCTTCGGCTCGGCCTGCGACGGTGTCTTATACAGCTTGGAGAGTTTTTTTCCGGTGAAAGCTACAGCGCTTTTAGGATCGAACGTCATAACCGCGCCGGGTTCTTCCTCGAACCCGCGCCAGTCTTTGACCATGGCAGAGAGGATATCGCGCGAGCCTTTATAGTCACCGTTCGTAAAGTGTTTCTCTGCGGCTATCTGCTGCAGCACCGGATGGTCCGACGGCTCGACATTTCCGCCGGAAATAGCCGATATATAGGCCATTACAGGTGCTGTGCCGCACACATCCCCGGCTGATGCCCGCTCAAGGTACTTTTTAGCGGAATCCGTTTTACCGTATGCCAAGTAGTACAGCCCGAAACCGTACATCGCAAGCGGATGGTTCGGGGAGAGTTCATTCGCTGCCGTGAACTCCTTGAACGCCCAGTCGAGCTGCCTGGTATGAAGCAGCATTGTCCCGAGGGCTATGTGGACCAGAGGGTCACCGGAGCGTCGGGTGAACGCGCTGTTTATATTCGTTGCCGCACGATCGTAGTTACCCTGTCCCATAGCAACTGCGGCTGCTGTTATATCATCGATATAGGCATCACCGGCGGCTGCAGGAGTAACAGCGGTACATGTTATCGCCAAAATGGCCGCGGCCAATAAAGAAAACCGTAAAAAATGCACCTTTGCCACTTTTGCTTCCTACAAAAGTGTATGCCTTATGAAGAAAGCACTGTCCTATTACAAGTTCTGTAGACATGGTATGACTGCCGCTTGTGAAAGTCAACACGTGTAATAGTGAGTTTCGTTGCGATATGTCCAAATCGGTTGCCAGTTTGGGGCACAGACTGAGGGGTGAGCCAATAATCGTGCCGTGAAACCGGCATAGCTCATCTTGCTTTCCTCATCGCAGATCGGTACACCCAGCTCT
>JBDKSP010000095.1:0-76909 GCA_039680575.1 Armatimonadota bacterium | reverse complement strand
ATCCGGGGCTGCCAGGACAACCGGCGACTTTTCAGTGTCAATCCTGTCCTGGCATTATGTACCCGCTGTGGTGGATTCACGCGGAGCGTGCCGCGCCGTAGGCGCGATTAGTTCAGGGTGACGTGTTAGTTGTTCAGAGTGATATATAATTCTTGCAAGAGTGAACTATTACGTAAGAGTTCACCCTTAATGAGAGATTATATATCACGTGTTTTGGGATGAAAAGCGGTCTCGAAGCATACCATCCGCTAATCCTTCTGTTCCCTGTCACCTGTTTCCTAATTCCTCCGGTGGCGTATCACAAAGGTTGTCTTCAGTATCGGGTTCGACGTGCGTGATGACATGCGCTCCGGGAAATCTGTCGCGTATGCGGTCCTCCAGCTCTTCCGCGAGATCATGCGCATCACCGATGTTCATCATTTTGGGCACGATCAGGTGGACATCGATGTGTCTGTGCGCGCCGGATTTACGGGTGCGGAGCTTGTGGAATGCGACGATCTTCGGTTCAGAATGAAGAATATCGGTGACGATCTCTATTTCTTTTGCGGGAAGCCGAATATCGACAAGCGGCCCGCCTGCTTCCTTCGTAAGGTCGTATGCTACTTTGAATATCAACCCGGCTACGACAACCGCTATAACGGGGTCGAGAACGAAAAGCCCAGTGATTTTAATGAGTACAAGGCCTGCGAAAACTCCAGCGGATGTCCAGACATCGATACGAAGGTGATGCGCATCAGCTGCAAGCGCAATGGAATCGGTCTCCTCGGAAACTTTGAAAAGCCAGTTGGATATAAGGAAGTTCGCAGCCATCGAGACGAACATCACTATGATACCGGGAAGCGTATCGATCTCGCGCCCGGATCGGAACTTGAGAAACGCATCGTATAGTATATATACGGCTGCGACAAATATAAGAATAGCTTCGACTACGCCGGAGATATTCTCGATTTTCCCATGGCCAAAGGGATGCTCTTCATCAGCGGGGATATCGGCTGCGCTGACAGAGAAAAAAGCGATAAGCGATGCCGCAAGATCCGTGGCTGAGTGAATCGCCTCGGAAATAATACTGACCGAGCCCGTAATCAGCCCAATAATGAGCTTCAGCGCGACCAAGATGGAGTTAGATAGAATGGACAGCGCTGCCGCGCCGCGTTTGGTTTTCATCTGCTACCTCAAACAAATAGACCTGTGAGTCTGTTTTAACAGTCCCACAGGTCCAACCTGCTGCTCACGTTAAGCTGAGCCCGGCAGCGCCTTACGAATTAAATGTAAGACCGCCTGATCAGTAGATTCGATATCTTACGGATTATATCAACTTTCCAGGTAATACACAATATGTTTTTACCGTTATTTCATCACAGATTGCTAATGCCGAACCATTTTGATATACTCGAAATGTGAATAAAATACATAGACAATTCCACTCAAAATACGCAATAATTGCCTTGCTGCTTGTGTACATAGTGCTGTCTGTCGCCTCAGCGTTAGTGACGAGGCTTCGCTGCGGCCCGGATGAACCGGCGCATTTTATCTATGTGCGCGAGATAGGTGAGCACTTCAGGTTACCGGAGTTGTCGCATGTGGAAACACACGAAATATCGCTTCATTCGAGTCATGAAGCGCATCAACCGCCGCTATATTATGCGCTTGCAGCAGTGCCGTATTTCGTTTCACGCTCGTTTGGAGCTGGTATAGACACTTCCTGGCTTGCTGTCCGTTTATTCACCGTTCTTATCGGCGCAGGCTGGGTTTATTTCCTTTACAGGCTTTCGAGAGAGTTTTTTCCTAAGAATAGATACTTCGCAGTTCTCGGTGCGGCTTGCGTCGGACTGATGCCTCTATCGACGTACATCGGCGGCGTAATAAATAACGATGCCTTGATATCGCTGTTCTTTACGGCAGCGCTCTGGTTGATTGTAAAGTCTATAAGACGCGGATGTATCAACAGAAAGGCAGCGCTGCAGATCGGGATCGTTTCCGGCCTCGCAATTCTCTCAAAATCACAGGGACTGTTTCTTCTGCCACTAATAGTAATAGCCGCATTTATAATAATGAGGCGCAAAGGGTGGGGGACGACGGCAGGGAATGCTGCAATTGCGGTATTGATTGCAGGTTTGGTGAGCTCGGTATGGTTCGTTCGAAACCGGTATGTGTGCGGCTCGTTCATAACGCAGTCATTGCATAATCCCATGGACTTATCGAGCGGTAATTTGGCACTCCCAGAGTGGATATTCATAATACAACTGGTTACGAGACAGCTTTTCGACTACTTCTGGACTCCGTTCTGGTTGATTTCCGAGTTCATAGATGTGATATTGTATCAAAGACTCCTGATGGTGTTCTGCGTATTTGTTTTAATCGGCGTTTTGGTTCATCTTAGGAGCTGTCGCTGCTCTAGATCGACAGGACTCGACTGCCGGGAAGATGTCTTGGCGTTTATGGCGCTGCCGGGGATACTGATTTACATGTTTTTGTTCAGGCACACGATTTGGGTGGACCGGGGGGCATTCCAGCAGGGCAGGTTGCTCTTGCCTGCTGCCGGTATTTTGTCTGTAGGTGTGGTTATCGCATTAAATATGCTGATAATCAAGCCTGTCAGCAGGGTTATAATGCGAATTACGAGCAGGACAAAGCCTGTAAGGTATGAAGCAGTGCAAGCGAGAATCAGCGCGGCGCTGGGAATACTCCTGGTTATCGGGCTTCTTGCAGCAAATCTGGGTGTACTTCACGGAATCGCGGCCTATTACCGGATTCACTGAGCGGATACATTCTTTGGGAAAGAAACAGTGAATGTACTTCCTTTACCGAGTTCGGTTTCGACCGTGATTGTCCCATTGTGTGCTTCAACAATATCCTTCACTATCGAGAGCCCCAGACCTGTACCTCCGAGCTTTCTGGAATGGGCCTTATTCACTCTGTAAAACCGCTCGAAAATCTTCGGGACCTCATTCTCAGGGATTCCGATGCCGGTATCGGAAACAATGAGCGAGACGGAATTGCTGTCTTCCTTTGCGTTTATCGTGACCATGCCGCCCGCTTGGGTATACTTTATCGCATTTCTAAGGAGATTATCCAATACCTGCTCCACTTGCTGTTCATCTGCATTTACAACGATGTTGCCTGGTGTTTTAATGATAAGCGTGACTTGGTCATCAACAGCTTTACTTGTGTTGAGATTGGTTACTCTTGATACAAGCGAGTTTATATCGATGCTTGTCATTCGCAGTTTACGGCTTCGGCTGACACCATTAGCGATCTCAAGCAGGTCTTCAATCAGAAGTGATAAACGCTCACTTTCCTTTACGAGGTTCCTAAGGAACATGGCCAAAAGCTCAGGGTCGTCTTTTGCTCCCGATAGAAGCACCTCTGCCGTCAGTCTTATGGCGGTAAGGGGTGTACGCATTTCATGCCCAATATTGTCAAGAAACTCCTTTTGCGCTTCTTCGCGGCTGCGGGTATCATTGGTGGAAACCTGATTGGCGATTGCCGGATCAGCGGGCAGGATTCTATGCAGTTTTGTATCTTTTTTGGGCATTCTTTATCCGGCGACGAACTTATAGCCTACTCTGCGGATCGTCCGAATATAATCCGGTTTTGCAGGGTCGTTTTCGATCTTTTCTCTCAGCCACCGGATATGGACATCAAGTGTGCCGGTGTCATACTCGGAATCGCTGTTCCAGACGGTCTGGAACAGGAAGTTTCGTGTAAGCGCTTCGTCGGGGTGTATCATAAATGTTTTGAGAAGCTCGAATTGTTTCAATGGCAGGTGGATCCGGTTATCCCTGATGGTCACACTTCTCTTCGGTATGTCCATGATGATATCACCAGCGGTTAAGCGAGTCTTACTATCTTCGTTAAGAGTATTTTTAGACCTCCGAAGGACCGCGCGGATGCGTGCAATAAGTTCTCGGGCGCTGAATGGTTTGGTGATATAGTCGTCCGCGCCGAACTCAAGCCCCATGATGCGGTCCACTTCCTCTGCTTTTGCCGTCAAAATGATGATAGGAATGTTGGTTTCTCTGCGAAGGATTCGGCAGAGGTCCATACCCGAAATATCAGGAAGCATCAGGTCGAGTATTATAATGCTCGGGAACATGTTTCTTGCAGCGGTAAGCCCTGCAATTCCATTCCGGGCAATCACTACATCGAACCCGTCGTTTTTGAGTGAATATTCGATAGAATCCGCGATTGGGGCCTCATCTTCGACCAGTAGCACCTTTTTATTCATAATATCTCCGGATCGCAATAATAAACCACGTTGTTTATTGTGGCAATGTCTAGTAGTCAGAGTTTCTGTGAATGATGATGCTTAGCGACCGATCGAGAAATAACGGAAGCCAATCGCAGTCATCTGAACAGGTTCATAAACATTCCTAAGGTCGATGAAAACAGGGTCTTTCATAGAGTTCTTGATCCTACTAATATCGAGAGCTCTGTACTGGTTCCACTCGGTCAAAAGGACAATAGCATCGGCTTCTTCTGCTGCGGCATATTCGCTTTCCACGAACTGAACGCCGGGAAGAAGATTGGCTGCGGCGCTCATACTGACAGGATCGTGAGCTTTGACACGCGCGCCATTTTCGATAAGCCTCGGTATTATTGTCAGAGAAGGGGCTTCTCTCATATCATCCGTCTCTGGTTTGAAGCTGAGACCCAGGATGCCGATTGTTTTACCTGCTTCAGAGCCGCCAAGAGCTTTTCGGATTTTCTGTACCATCCGCGCTTTTTGGGCTTCGTTGACTTCGACGGTCGTCTCGACAATTCGCATGGCAGCGCCGTGCTCCTGACCGATCCTGAGAAGAGCACGAGTATCCTTGGGGAAGCAGGAACCCCCATAACCGGGACCGGCATGGAGGAACTTTTTGCCGATACGCCCATCGAGCCCGATACCGCGAGCGACATCAGTCACATCAGCTCCGACAGCCTCACAAAGACTGGATATTTCGTTTATGAAGCTGATTTTCGTTGCTAAAAATGCGTTCGCCGAATATTTTATAAGCTCTGCCGTTTCCAGGTTCGTAACTAAGAACGGCCGCTCCAGAAGATAGAGCGGTTTATAAATCTGCATCATCACTTCTGCGGCCCGGTCGGACTCGCGTCCGATTACGACCCTGTCCGGGTGCATGAAATCATCGATTGCAGCACCTTCACGGAGGAATTCCGGGTTGGATACTACATCGAAATCAGCACCGGGGTTGGTCTCCTGGATAATCCGCGCAACCTGTTTTGCCGTGCCTACAGGGACCGTACTTTTATTCACGATAACAGTATAGCCCGACAGGTTCGATGCGATGTCCTTTGCCGCGTTGTAGACATATGACATATCAGCATACCCGTCTCCACGCCTCGATGTCGGAGTCCCGACAGCGATGAATACGGCATCTGCAGACGGTACCGCATCTTTGATATCCAGGCTGAATCGAAGCCGTCCGTTCGCGCTATTATTTATAACCAGTTCGTGAAGGCCTGGCTCATATATTGGTATCTCACCAGCATTAAGTGCCGAGATCCGGCGCTCATCCGTATCAACGCATGTAACTGTGTGCCCGAATTCGGATAAGCACGCTCCACTGACCAGACCTACATAACCGGTTCCGATAATAGCTAATTTCATATTGTGTTATTCTCCAGATATTCCGCGATCTCGATAAGTTGAGCAAGACCGGAATGGCGGAACTTATTTTCACTTCTTATTTAAAGGTATCTCGAACGCGCTGATAGAGTATCCGGGTAAAGCATATTCGAAGCTGCCGTTTTTGACAACCCCTTCCGCTGTACGAATACGGATATTAGTCTTACCAGGCTCATTGGCTGCATCTGCTCCGCGCTTATCCTTTGTATAGAGGACCGATGCTTTAAACTTTGTGCTACTTTGCACGTCATTTATACGAATGCACGATTTGATAATGGATGAATGCCAGTTTATTGCAATAACACTTAAAGAGTTGTTGTTGTCGTCCACAGTTGCAATTGCATCAACGTACGGCATCGTCCCTAAGTCAGGCGCGAAAGGAGCAAGCTTCGGAATATGGAACATTTCCATATTGATCTTAACACTAACCAATCTCGAGTGTAAATACTGAGAGTATAACTGAAGTGTGTTATAAGAAGGAGTCAGGTAATCAGGATCTGCTCGGATCGTTCCCCATGGTCCTCTATCTATAAGGTCCCAGTGACAGTAAGCTGAGATTTGCTCGCGAGCCATTGCGTTAAGAAATCCTGCGACCCATAATGCTGCCTTTAGGTGGCGTGTATGAGATATCTGGTCTTTGGCACTATAACCCATATTACCTTCAGTAACCATGATGGGGATGTTTCCTTTTACCTGTACAGCGAGAGGGTCATTTTTAACTTCTTCGATGTAATGCGCGAACCGCCTGCCATCTGAAGCCAGAATCCTCATCTCCGCGTTACCCGGGAACCATAATTCCTGACCTTCGGATTCGGTTGGACCGACTCTTACGCTGGATATGAACGCATTTCTGTCCTCACCTCCAGCCACTCTGTCGTTGGTGAAAGCAAGTGAGACGGTGTGTGTTCCCTTATTGAGGTGACAGGTGTGATGATAAGTTCGATATTCAGGACTGTCGACGGTAAATGTATGTATAACTTTATTGTCGATACTTATATCCATGAAGGCTCCAACACCTTCGCACATTGTGCCTCTGGCTGTTACTGTTACCACATAATTGCCTGGTTTATCGATGACAACATTGCTTGAGTGAGAATCATTAGCATAATATGCCATAAATGGAGTTGTTGTATTAAGCGTGGCATAATAGTGCGGTGCCCAGAAATCAAAATAGCTGGCAGCGGATTTCAGCAGCGTTTGCCGCCAGGAAGCGCTGCTGGCGATTCCACACAAGACTGCGCCTACGGTAATATTGCCATCTACTTTCTTCATGGCGGTGGAAAACTTGACGAGGATATCAGAGTACTGTTGAGGCGTCATCCTGGGTATGATAATATACGGCTCATTACCTATTTCCCAGTATTTGACAGCGTATGGTTCTTTTTGCCCGTATTGTGCCCTCAACCAAGCGAAGTATCCTTTGGGAGCTTTGTCTCCTCCGCCATAGGAATCGAACTTCCAGTACGGGTCAGGGTTTGACGGGACAGGTACATTACAGTATTCGACCCAGTTTGCAGCCTCCTGTGCTGTGCCGGATACGATATTGACGGTTATGATCTGTTCTTTACAACCGATAAGCTTGCAGAAGTCGAGAAACTCATCGGTACCGAGGTTGTAGTTCGATAAATACCCGAACTTATCCTTTACATTCGGCCTCCGGGCTTTTGGACCTATTCCCAGACGCCAGTGGTATCCATCTGCCTGTCCGCCCCCGGGAAAACGTAATAAGTTTATCTTTAGCCCTTTAATTTTTGCCAAAGCGTAGGAATTATAATCTCCGGCGTCCGTGCTTAAAAGACCGCAGGCGTTCCGGGATACAAGGATGTTGTTCCCGAGAAGAAGAGGACTGACTTTCCCAATAGTCTTATGAGCATTAATCTCTATCGAAGCTGATGGCTGGCTCTGCGCAAATGAACTGCAACCCAATACCAGAATAAAGAAGAGCGCCAATCGAAGATACTTACTAGATATTTCATTGTGCATTGCTAACATCATCTGTTGATTACCTCATTATACATATCTAGAGTCGAGTTAATGTAGTTTTCTATCGAATAATGCTGCTCCACTTTTTTTCGTCCCTGCATACCCATCTCGGATGCCAGCTCAGGATCATCGATGAGTGTTTTCATGCACTGCGCGAGTTCATCGACATTTCCGGGCTCAAAAAGAAAACCGTCTGTGCCATGCTTTACGAGTTCGGGAATTCCACCGATCCTGGATGCTATAACCGGCTTTCCTGCAGCAAAAGCTTCCAGAATAGTCATAGGGCAATTTTCGTAGCATTCGGAAGGGACTATTACGAACCTCGATTTCTGGAAGAGTTGCTTGAGATGAACTCCAGTCTGGAAACCCAGGAAAATTACGTTTTTTAGCCCCATTGACTCGATTATCTGTTTCCTGTTCTCATAAAATGAGCCCCGTCCCGCAAGCCGGACCTCAAAGTCAGGGATGTGCCTGCATGCCTCAAGCAGTGTTCCAGCTCCCTTGTAGAGTTCCACGTGCCCCGCAAAAAAACCATAATCTCCCGGGCGATAATCGGGAGTTATTCCCTGTACATTTGCATAGTTCGGTAGAACACGAACCTTTTCATCCTTTAGTCTGCCATTTTCAACCATTCTGGATTTCAGAAAGTGGCTGGGTGTAATAAAGATATCGACATTCTTTTCGTATATTCTAAACCACCTGTGCAAGGTCTCTTCTATAAAACAGAGCAGGCTTGCTGAGTATGAGTCCTTAACGCACTTGTTGAGGACCGCATTGTAGAACTTTCGTCCGGCGCATTTTTCGCAAATTCTACCGTGCGTAAGGAACAACATACTGGCACAGACAAGTTTGCCGTCATGCAGTGTCATCACAGTAGGAATTCCTGCTTTTTTCAGTGCGACCAAAATGGATGGCGACAGTTGATGGTATATATTATGGGCATGCGCAACATCAGGATGTGTATCAGCGATGAGTTTCTCAATCTGTGCACGAGCTTTTGTTGAGTAGACCAGATCAGTCGCTTCGTTCAGCAATTTCCGTATGCCCTTTGCGCCTTTTTTGTTGTAATCGACATTCGACACAAAATAATCGGAATATGGTGACGCCACATTGTCCGGGTGTGCCATGGCAAATGGTATTACATTATGACCTAACGCAGTAAATTCCCTGACACAATCAAAGAGTATGGTCTCAGGACCACCGAATGGCCGGTAGAATTTGTTACAGAGAAGAATATTCATAAAAACTACCTTGGAAAATTTCCCTCGATTATTGCTTGATACATCTCGAACAATCGTTGTGCGGCTGCTTCCCAGCTTAGTTCTTTCTCGACTTTGTGCCGGATTGCGATTTTCATCTTTTCTCTGAGTTCTTTATTTGACGCGAGCTTTATGATTGCTTCGGCAAGTGCAACAGGGTCACTAGGCTCAATTAACAGGCCGGTTTTGCCATCATCTACGACTTCCGGCAGGCTTCCGATCTTTGTAACGACAACCGGCTTTTGAAATGCATATGCCGTAGCAAGAATACCGCTCTGGGAAGCCTCGATGTAGGGTATAACAATGATTTCAGACTTTTGGTAATACTGGGCTACCATATCATCAGGAATTTGCCTGTTGTCGACTTCCACATAATCTCCACACTCTTTCAGTAGATCGGTATATTCGGAAATATTACCGCTTCCTGCCACGACGACTTTAAAATCAGGCAACGCTTTGCGAAGCATAGGAACAGACTTCAGCAGGATATCCAGACCCTTATATTTTACTATTCTACCGAAGAACAGAATCTGTTTTTCTTCCTGCACTCCGTTGCTACGCCATTTATCAAAGACTTTATTTACGGGATGATATAGTACATACAGCTTATTCGCAAGATCCGGATATCTGGATATGAATAAATTACGAAGTGCTGTCCCATGAATTACTATTGCGCTGCACCGCTTGAGCATCAGCTTCCTGGTAATGGAAGAATACCAAAGCTCTTCACCAGGATGTTCGTTTATGTCATGTAATGTCAGGACGACGCGTGCTTTTCCGAAAAAGAGCGATATAAGATAAAACAGTGGATGAAGATCCTGGATATGCACTATGTCGGGCTTGTACTTGCGCACCAGTAGTATGATTTTCAGTAGCCCAAATGCATAAAGAGGGTTCCATCTTCTGAATGGCAAATCGATTTCAATCGCTCTTCCTCGTTCCACATAGTCTGCTGTTTCGTTTGGTGCGATGAGGGTGGCGTCACAATGAGTTGCCAGAGAATCTACCAACTGGGCAGCCACATGACAAAGACCTTTACGGCTCATTGTTAGCACGAAAACTTTCATTTCGATATACTGTTAGCTTTCTCCCGTGGCCGTTTTTTTGCCGATTACCCAATACGCATTTGATATTGGGAGTGTAAGTGAAGGCGGAAGACTCTGTGCGAGTCTCATAAGCCAGTACAGCTTTAGCTTATGCACCAGATTGAAGTCGACAATAGTCTTTACAGGCTCGAAACCCATTATTTCCAGTAGTCTCCTAACACAGTTCAGCGAAAATCCATAGATATGGCTGTCATGATCGCTGAAATAGCCATCCTTTAGATGCCGGACAATACTTGCCTCGGTTGGCAAGCCAATAACAACAGTACCATCCGAAACCAGCAACCTGTTCATCTCTTTAAGGAGTCTAAACGGAGACTCTACGTGCTCCATCACATGCGAGCAAAATACTACATCGAATGTACTATCCGGGAAAGGCAGACTCTCGTTGAAGTTAGCTTCGATTGCCCGTAATCCCTTATTATTGCAGGTTTCGATTGCACGCATAGAGAAGTCTGTGCCTATTGATCCTTCTCCGAATGTCATTAGGTAATCTCCGGTGGCACAGCCTATGTCGAGAACGTGCTTATTGTCTGTAAATGGCCGTACCAATTCGAAAGAAGCAAGCCTCTGGCAGGGAGTTAATCTTTCTTTAAATGCCGAATAATCTATTTTGCTCAATTATCTCTCTCCAAGAGTAAAACATTATACCAGGGAATCATATACATGCATGAATTGCTCAGCTATCATCGACCAATCGTAGTTGTCCATATCACTTTGAGCTTGCAGGCTAAGCATTTGCCACTTTTTCTCGTCTTCCAGTAAATTGCATATATGATTCGTCAGTTCATCCACAGAGTCAGGAGTAAATAAAAAGCCTGTGGCGCCATGTTTTATGGTATCCTTCATACCGCCAACTTTGCAGGCAACTACTGGAGTACCGCATGCAAGCGCTTCCAGCATTGTCATGTTGAATATCTCGTATGTAGACGGAATCAAATGCAGATATGCTCCGCTATAGATAAAACTCATCTTCGTGTTCAATATCTTCTCTGTAATGATGAAGACATTATCCGTAAGGCCATTCTCTTCAATAAGCCTTGTAAGTTTATTATGCTCAGGCCCGTCTCCGAAGATTACATAGGAAGTGTCAGGGAATTCTTGCACGACATTTTTCATCGCCAGTATTGCTGTATCGAAACCCTTTTCGTAGTTAAGCCTTCCAACAGAAATCAGTGTCTTGCCACCTGAATGCTTTACGTATTTTTGCAGAGAGCCATCATCCAAACGTTTATAGTTGTTTGTCCTAAATCCTACAGGGACCACATGTACTCGCTCTGGGTGGACTCCTTGCGTAATAACATATTCTTTCGCTGCATTGCTTTTGCAGACAAACGCATTTGCCAGCTTATACACAAACTGTCCGGCAGTCTTGCTGTACAGCTTACGAATACGTGCGTGACTATGTGTGAAGCTGTACATTCCCTGATAGACAACCAGTGGTATTCGCATAGCCTTGCAGCACATCACTGCAGATAGAGTCGCAAGCTGAGAGTCTTCCGCTGCCTGGACTAGATCAGGTTTGCTCTTGTTAATCTCCATTGGGAGGGTAGGGAATATCGGTAGCGCTCCTGGTGTGGCAAGTGTGGGAATATATGCGACCTTTAGCCCATTTATGTTTTCCTCGAAACGCCTTAGCCTGTCCTTATACGACCGAACCTCTGGCCTGATGAGGTTTGTGGTGAGTATGGTAACATCAAAACCACGCTTTATCAGTTCAGCCGAGAGCCCAAAGCTCTGGATATTATAATATTCCTTCGGAATTGATTTTGTTGTGATATATGGTTGGACTAAAGTAATTCTCATATTAGTTTCGCAGTGCTAAATGGATCTGCAAATCAGCCTTGTGCTGGATGATTTGTCTCAAGAAGTGACGTATAAACATCCATCAGCTTAGGCGCGATCGCATCCCAACTGTATCGGTGTTCAACCAGCGAGCGTGCGTTCTGTGATAATTGAGTTCTAAGCTCCGGATTTTGCAGAAGCCTGCATACGCATTCCGCAAATTCAGACGGAGTGTCCGCTATAAGTATATTTTCTTTGTCTGTAACATCAAGTCCTTCACACCCGATGCTGGTAGATACTACCGGCACTCCAAGTGCCATAGATTCAAGTATTTTGAGTCGAGTTCCTCCACCGGAACGCAAAGGCACGACGGTAATGGCAGCTTTTTCATACCATGGCTTAACATCCGGCACATCCGCATGTATTTCGACCCCATCGGAAGCTCCAAGAGCCATCACTTCTGGAACCGGATTTCTGCCGACTATGTATAGTTTTGTTTCCATCATCTTTTGTCTGATCAGCGGCAGGATGCTTTCCACCATAAATGTCGCGCCATCAATGTTCGGCAGGTAGTCCATTCCGCCAATAAAAACAAGATCGCAAAGTTCCGGGTTGACAGGCAATTGACTGTTTAATGCTATATCCACACCATTTTCTACGACTATTACATCTTTTCTGATTGGTCTGATAAGCTCTGCGTTTAACTCGGACACGGTAACGCACGCATTGAAGCTATTTATGGCCCGTTTTTCAAAACCGGGATATACTGCGGTGTCAATCATGTGACGGACTTTAAGGTGCCCCCATGTCTGATGCTTGAATTTTCGTCTCACATTTATTGCTTCCAAGTTATGCACGGTCAATATCGTGTGCGCAGAGGAGAACCTTTTTACATCGTCGATATACTCCGACATAAATGTGTGTTCTATCTGGACTATATCGAATTTATGCTCCTTGAGGAGAGAAACAACCGCATGTTTCATATCCGGTGAATAGTGAACCGCTGTGGTGGAAGGAGATCCTTTTATGTAACTGGAAGCAAATCGCTTAAGCCACTCGAGTTTCGAGCGCTTCTTGTGCGGGATTGCCCGAATGTTCTTGCAGTACTTCTCCATTTCTGCTATTCCGACATCGCTGTATTTTTCATCGCAATAGCAGATCAGTGATATATTGCAATCATTCGAGAGTCTCTTTATCAGGTTGTAATGCCTTACACTGTCTCCATCCATAACCGGATACGGAAGCTTGGGGACAAGTATCAATACATCGATCAAGGAAGCACTCCTTCCACAACTATGCAGCTATCGAAAATTCACCATATAATCGAGGTGTTTTCCAACTTCTTTGCCTGCTTACCTGGAACTGCACCATGTCTGAAGTCCGGCAGTATCAAAGTTGAACTGTACCACCTGTCCGCCGTGTTTCTCCAGTTCTTCAGCAATTATGTGCTTCTTTCGGAAGTCGCAGTATATGAGCAGATACCCACCGCCGCCGGCTCCGAGGATTTTACCTCCGATCGCGCCGTTTTTTCTCGCTACATCGTATAGCTCGTCGATCTGCTCGTTCGTTATACACGAATCGAGATGCTTCTTTTGCTCCCATGCTTCATGTAGGAGAGCGCCGAAGTCATTTGTCCGGCCCTGGAGAAGCGCATTCTTCATAGAAAACGCTAATTCCTTCGATTGATGAAGGGCATCCATTACAGAAACCTTATTGCTTTCGACAGAACCTATCTGCCGGTCCAGAATATGAGCGGAGAGCCGGGTCTTTCCTGTGTAACAGAGCAGCAGGTTGTATTCAAGCTCATTAAGGTATTCGGAATTGATTCTAAGTGGGTTCACGACGACGGATGAGCTGTAAAACTCTATGTAATTGAACCCGCCGAACGTAGCGGCATACTGGTCCTGTTTACCACCCTTGATGCCGAGATCGACCCTTTCAGCCGTGTAGGCCAATTGGGCAATTTCATAGCTGGTCAGTGGGAGATTGAGATAGCGCTGAAGCATACCGATGAGTGCGACAACCATCGTTGACGAGGAACCAAGTCCGCTGCCGGGAGGAGCATCGGAGTGCATGAATATATCAAGCCCGCTTTGTGTCGGGTCGCTGTTCTTGCCGCATTTTTCGCGTATATTGTTGATCGCTGCCTTTACAAGGTCGAGTTCACCGTCATATACGAGGCGGTCATTACAGCCGTATTTTGCCACGATGTCGTAGTCCAACGATGTAACGGTAATCGTGGAGTCCTCACGAGTGCTGAGTGTGGCATAAGCATACTTGTTTATTGTAGTGCTAAGTACTGCGCCGCCGTACTCTTCGCAATAAGGCGATACATCGGTGCCGCCCCCGCCGAAACTAATCCTTAGTGGCGCTTTGCTCCTTACTATCATACCGATAAAAACTTCCTCATTTCCAAGCTAAGCTGCATTTGTTAGTGAGATAACACCGGGATCGCAGCTTAAGCTCTTCTATTGTAGCATATCAGAATTATACATAAAGCATGCGAGCTGCTGATGAGACAGCACAACATATTTATCGGTTGGAAATGGCTTTAAGCACACTCCCTTTTGGTAAGATCGATTCATTTCCCAGCGTGATATCATCACCGACAGTGCTATCACAGTCGATTATGCATGCCCTGAGCAGGCAATTATTGCCTATTGTTACATTTTCAAGCAACGCGCTGGCATTTATCACCGTATTCTCTCCGATGATACAGCCAGGACCAACCGACGAATATTCACTGATTTTCGCATGAGGTCCGATTCTGCAGCCGGGGCCGATATATACACCCGAGTCAATTTTCGCCGATGGATCGATTTCGGAATCGCCTTCCATCCGGTAGCCGCCTTCGGTGGGTTGTCCGGCAATTTCCGCGTCGATCTTCCCTGCAAACAGCTCATAATGCGCGTTAAGATACTGGTTCGGAGCGCCGATATCGAGCCCTTTACCAAATAAAAGCGATGCATAGACATTTTTACCGTTTGCAATCATCGATGGGAAGAATTCACTTTCCATCGAAAATTCACGGCCTTTTGGTATCGACCTAAGTGACTCGGATGAGATGAGATATACACCGGCATTGACTAATGCGAAGCCGGTTGTGGCAGCATTTGTCCCGAGCGTCTTCTTTTGCGTTTTATCGGGTTCTTCGAACGAAATCACCCGGTTGTCACTATCTGTCTTTACGATACCGCAAGGGGTGGGGGTGGGGACTTTCATCAGACCGATTGTAACATCGGCATTTTTGTAGTAGTGGAAGCTTATTATGGAGGACAAGTCATAATCAACAAGTCCATCGCCATTCATAATCAGAAAGCTGCCACTGCCCAGGTATTGTTCAGCATTTTTGACCGCGCCGGCAGTACCAAGAGGAGTATCCTCAATGGAATAATGGATTTTGATCCCAAGGCTATCGCCGTTTCCGAAGTAGTCCCTAACGGCATCAGTGCCTGCGCCGACACATAGGACGATTTCGCTAATACCATGTCTTCTCATAAGTTCCATCTGATACTGCAGAATAGGCTTATTTGCTATAGGCACCATCGGTTTTGGCCGGTGATAAGTAAGAGGCCTGAGCCTTGTCCCAGCGCCTCCGGCGAGTATTAGCGCGGTAGTGCTCATTGCTTCAAGTCTCCGAACAGCTTGCGTTCGACAAGCCCGCAGATAATATGTCCTGCTGTGATATGAGCTTCTTGAATCCGCGGGGTATCTTTGGACGGAACTGTAAGGCATATATCGGCCTTTTCTCCGATAGCGCCAGGCGTAAAACCGCAGAATGCCACTGTCTTCATCCCGATTTCCCGTGCTTTTACAATAGCTTTTACAACGTTTTTCGAGTTCCCGCTGGTCGATATGCCTAGAATTACATCTCCCTCACGTCCATGTGCCTCTACCAGCCGCTCGAATATGTTGTCGTAGGAATAATCGTTGCCAATTGCCGTCAAAGCGGATGTGTTGACGGTCAGCGCTATAGCAGGAAGTGCTTTACGCTCCATTTTAAACTTGCCAAGGAGTTCTGCGGCAAGATGCTGTGCGTCAGCCGCACTTCCGCCATTCCCGCAGAAAAGCACAGTATGTCCTTTGGAAAGTGCATCCACGAGTATATTCGCTATTTCGATTATTGTTTCAGCGCCCTCTTCAGCAAGTTTGAGCTTGACATTGGCGCTTTCTTTAAGTTCATTTACAACTTGCTCATTCAACATGTGAATACCTCATCAATGCTATTGACGTTATCTAGATAGTGTTATGATTCACATCGATTCTTTTTTGACGGTTTGATATTACTGATAAGTTTTATGATAAGCTGTTTATCATAGACATCTATTCCACCGAGGAAATAAAACGCGAGTAAGTATGTTGGAATAGCGATAATAGCACTAAAAATAGCACTATAGGGACGCAGTAATAAAATTTCACCAGCCATAAATATACTTGCAAGAACAGGCCGTATCATAAGCGCAAGAGGGTTAAATCGTTCGATTCCTCTGAATGCAAATAGGTAAATCAGTATATGGTATATGGGTTCGGAAATCAGCATTGCGATGCTTGCACCGAGAAATCCATAGCGTGGTATAAGGAGTAGATTTATACCAAGATTGACTATAGTCCTTATAATTGCGGGTGGAGCAAGCCAGATTTGGGCGTTACGCGCTTGAACGGACTGTTGCCCGGGAATTATTGCAAATAATAATATACGGCTGCAGGCTAGCATTGCTAGACATGTTCCCGCTGCGGAGAAACGTGATGAATACAGACCAACCATAAGGTCATGGCTCAAGAGACAAATACTAGTGGAAAAAGGAATGCCAAAGATTAAAAGATACTTCGTTGCTCTTAATAAAGTCGTTGCGTGTGCCGATCTGGAATCTTTGACCTGACGGGACAGTATTGGGAATATTGCACACCCGAAGTTAAGCGCAATCATCGTCATAATCTCCAGAATACGATAAGCTGCGCTATAAATGCCAACCTCATTCACACCACAATATATTTCTAGAAGTACAAAATCTATACGGTCGAACACCCCAGCAAAGACAGTTGAGGCCATATACGACATGCCACCAACCAGAAGACACTTTATGGAGCGCATTCTTGGCACCCAACTATCACTGGGGTGCGAATATTTTTTGATAGCTGCAGTTTGTGCAATGAATGTAGCCGCTGATGCCCCAAATGATATGATCGAAACTGCTAGGATATTGAACCCATATCTTACGAAGGTTACTACCAGTGCAACTCGTAATGTATTGACAATTACAGAGATGGTTGCGGTAATAGTTTGTTGCTCAAGTGCCACCAGACTTGAACGGCAGGCATAACCAAGACTTTCAGTTATAACAATAGCACAGAGTATATAACCCACAAAAAGTTGAAGTCCAGTATAACCCCGTAAATATATGTATAAGATTATTCCAAAGTAGCAGATGGTTGATGCCAGTGCTTTTATAAACATTGCGCTGGCGAATAATTCAGGTAGTTCGCGTTTGTTGCGTGCAACATTCCGGACAATGACATTGTCTATACTTGCATTAGCAAGAGGACCAACAAGTGTCGCCATGCCCAGACCCCAGTTGAACATCCCAAACTGGCTTACGCCAAGCGATCTGGCTACGTAAACATTAGATATAATACCAACTGCTAGATTTATGAATTGCCCTGCCGTGCTAGCGAATGAATTGCGCAATACACTACGTGCAGTATCACCCATGAATAATCACCTGGTAAATCTTGCTTGCGATCATTATGAACGCGCCTCATCCAGGATGTCTGCATATTGGGCACTTACGATTCTGGAGTCGTGAAGCCGTTTGATTCTTGCGAGTCCAGCAGAACCAAGCTCGCGCCGATATTCAGAATCAATAGCCAGTTGTTTTATTGCATCACGTAAACTAATGGTATCGGCAGGTTGGACAAGTATACCGTCATTGCCGAGTATTTCCGGTATTCCTCCGCAGTAAGTACCTATCACCGGTACACCGGATGCCATTGCTTCAAGTAGAACAAGAGGTGCTGATTCAAGGACCACTTTCCCAGGAATGCTGGCTAATACTACCATATCAGATGATGCATATATTGGTGGTAGTTTATCATAATCTATTGCCCCTGGCAGTATAAATTGCTCTGATAAACCAAAATAACTTATTCGTTTTCGTAGTTCTTCTGATGCGGCGCCGGTACTACCAAATAATACAAAACGCAGTCTTCGTTTTTTGACAGTAGGATCATCAGAAAGTAGTTTCGCTGCGTTTAGTAAATCATATAGACCTTTTTCCCAGTGAATGTTCCCGACATAAAGAACTACAATGTCCTCCTCGCTAAGTCCGAGACTCTCGCGTACGCCAACAGTGGATACATTAGGGTTGAACATTTCAGTATCTATGCCGAATGGTACCACCCTTATCTTGTCAGAAGGTACTCCTTCAAGTTCAAGCGTAATTTTAGCTCTCTCTGTTACGGCAATTATATATTTTGCAGAGGATATCGTTTTCTCTCTATATTTATAATACCGACTACCGAGGTGCAAAAGCGGTATAAGTGTTACTTCCTGTATAATTGAAGGTATTTCTCTTTTCTCACAATAGAGAGTTGCTTGATATGCATATAGTGCATCTATTGAATGAGATATAACAGCATCTGCATCAGCTAAAGCTGACTCAATACCGAATGTGTAATGTTTTAGGTCCCATGAAATATTGTGCCTTATTTTAGGTATGTGTTTTGTAATGTCAGAAAGAGTAGTACACTTTTTTTCAGGAAAACCAAGATCTCCGCCAGTTGGATATGTGTTTTGAGCCGATACTACATATGCATTATATCGCGGTTCAATACCTTTGAAAGTATTAGTTATACGACGATGCGCCATTGTTCCTAGCAATAACGCAACAGTTGGTTGTTTATTTATGTAGTCTCGTGGTTTATTATCCTTTTGCATAAAACTATCACACCTTTCATAACGCTTGGATTCATTTAAGAGTGTTCAAATGCAATAATAAAGGCTTCTAGCGTTGCACAAGGCTGTTCTTGCATTTAGTGGAATTCGGTGGGTTTTCATGCAGCTTTCCTTCTCTGTAAAACCTCAATACAACTTCAATGAAGCCCCATAAAAAGGCTACTGTGGATATTTGTGATATGTCATGCAGAATGTGCATTTGTGTTTGACACCTAAGAAGATATCCAATATATGCGACAAAAAAGGCAAGTGTAAAAGACTTATAGATTGGGTCGTTCACCTTTTTGAATAGCTGGTAACATCTCAATAGGAAAATTGTTGATAATCCTCCAAAACAAAAAACGCCGAATATGCCGTATACAAGCCATAATTCTAAAAAACTATTGTGCATCATATTTACTGGCACTAATACTTGTCCTCTTGTTATAGGATTTACGGCTCGTACATATCGAATTGGATTGCCAACTCCAATGCCAAAGACTGGATTTTTTTTAATATTACTAATCGCTTTATGGTTTTCATTAAAGCGGGTTTTTAGAGATGTAGAATTAAATGCTGATAAATTGAATACAGAGGCGAAACGATGTATTATTGCTTGGTCAAAACGGCCGGCCATTGGAGATGCGACATTTGTTATCACAACGCTTCCAACGAACATAAGCACAATACTGGAAATGATGAATAATGTTAGCCTTGCTTTTATAAGGCGCTTTGAAAACAGCCAAGCGATAAACAAACCAATAATAGTTGATAACCAAAAACTCCTATAGAAACTGAACAATATTCCCAGCCCTAGGATAGCTGTTGTTATTGTACTGAGGCTTGCATTGCGAATCTTTTTGTTTGCTACGTCTAATATAGTAACAATGAAAAGTGGCACTATCAGTGCAAGTCCAGGAGGGACGGAACGAGCAACATTGGCATCTTCTTTAGAATCGCTTATTGTTATTATATAGTCTGGTCTTCCAAGAAAAACCGATTTTCCGCTGGGTGCAATAAAATATTGGATTATCATAAGAACCGAAACGATAGCTGCAATCCATATTGCAGATCGAATTACCCTGGTTAGTTGTTCCTTACTTTGAATACCAAGAAGAAGCACGAAGAAGAATGAATATTGGAATAGTGGTCGTGCTGCATTATATATGGTTCGGAAATCAACCGCAGAGAAATGATTGATGCTGTTTTTTATTAGTGTCAGGCATACGGACCCTAATATCATTATGTAGAACAGGAATAGCATCCCTGCCATCGGGTTTAGAAAAAGATTCAATTTGCGATCGGCACCCGTGCGAAACAGCACGAGCACAAGCATGAACAAGAGCAGTAATTCTGTTATACTAAACCCCATACCACCGAACGTAATAGGTTTTGGAATTACAGATGAACTTATTATGCTGGCATTGAGGATAAGGATAGCGATAATGCCGATTTCCAGCCTACGGGCGATGAGCGCGAAGGCGAAAAGCGCGCAAAACCCCGTAATGATCTTGCCAGGCGTTGAGTGAATAACTGCCAGAGCCAATATAACAGAAGCGCCGGTAGCAAAAAATGCAGGTATCAGCCGCGGCCAGAGAAGCATGAGGACAATAATGGCTGCTCCACCATAAATGACTGCAAGGACCTTCTGCGGGACAAAAAAAGGCTGGTAGTAAAAATGCGCGATTATAAGAGATATTACCATTACGGCAAGCGTAGGTAATATCCTCGCCAGAGTCCGCCGCACATTATGTTTCATGTTTGCGGACTTGGTGGGGTCGGTGAGGATGCGCCGTTTTATGACTGAGTTACAGAATGCTGTTATCAGTCGATGTGTATTTTTAATTAATCTCAACACTTTTATCCTGCTGCAGCGATATCAATCTGCAGCGTGGCGAGTCATTTGATTAAGCATGTAGAAGATGCTCTGATATACAATTATCGTATTCGAAGCCGATAATCTTCAGCCTTCGATTGCATAAAACAGTGACTTATCTGCTGATTTTATCATAAGTAATGCTACTATGGAGGCTCATTCGTGTCAAGGCAAAACAAATGTTCGGGTGATAAAGGATATACCGCCGCCCGATAGGTAGGACTTCCGGGCGGCGGTATGCCATTATTGACTGATAGAAGATACCTGATTCAGCAGGTATCGACACGTTGGATTACTGCTTTTGGAGCATGAAAGCTGTGAGCGGATATCCGGTGGATGATGATGGTGATGTGGATACCACCCTTAGCTTGAACCTGCCATCGACTGAAGGCTGGATGCTGCTCCATTTTGCAATGAAACCATTGGTCATATTGGAGACGTTTGTAATAGTGGTGCTATAGCCGTCAGCGCTCATCACTGCTCCTGAACTGCTTGAATTAATGAAACTTCTAGCACCCGAGATAGTATAAATGGCGGAAACACCGGTTGTGGTGGACGACTTGGCTCCGGTGCATGCAAATGTATACAGTGAACCAGGATTCAACCCGCTGAATTCAAGTTCCGCGAACCAGTTGGTGACATTACTGTCAATGTGGATAAGGCCGCCATAGGTATTTACTTTGCCATTGAAAATATTATAGGCATCCGTTCCGGTAGCAAACGCCGTAGGTCCGCCTGTTGTCTCAGGCCGCAGCCCACTGGAAGTTAACGCAACATTAACAGGAAGTGCCTTCCCGGTTGCATAATCTATCAAATAGCATTTTGACAGCCCGGATTTCGCGGTGCAGGTGGAATTATTGGCAGCGAGAGCAGACGTTGATGAATAAAAAAAGTCATTGTATGACTTGAATGCAGCCGGTTCGACAACCGGGATGGATTTCACAGCCGGTACAGGAACCCCACTGTTCGCATAAATAGTCAAAGGACCTGAGACTATTTGGAAGTCATTTTCTTTTATATCATCCGTAGTGTATTTGAAAGCGGGATCCATGATTACGTATATCCCTTTGTACTGCTGAAGTCCGACTGTAGTAACGACACCGCTTCCATCGTCGAGACAATACCCCGTGACATAATTGGTGGCGTCCGTGTCGACATGTGTGATATTGCCTGCGATCTTAACGAAAAGACCTTGAGCGGCAGCGCCTGCTTTGTTACACTCCGCAGCCACTTTGCCGGTTATTCCCACAGGGGCAGGAGGTGTAACTCTACCTGTATAGACTATATTATCAGCATAGATCGATATTTCGGAGTTGCTCTTTATGATTTTTCCGGAAACTAAGACTTTATCTCCTATTGCAGGGCTATTATTTTCTCCTGCAACGGAACTGGCATTGCAAATGACTTTGATGCCGGATGATCTGTCCGTGTTTTCGATCCAGAAGCAACCCGGGAAAGAAGCTGTTACTACAGCCTCAGGTATGGTGACCATATCTCCTTCAGATGTTGTTTTTGCACCGGAGACAGTAGTAGCTGCAATGGCCAAGCCTGCACCGGCTCTTACGTCATCGAAGAATGCATTTGTTAACGCTGTGCTGGTGCTTGAACTGCTGATACCATAAAGGTAAAGATATGCGTTATCGGCAATATTCATGAAAAATGTCTTTTCGGCTAGCCATGTTCCATTGATGAAGTAGTCGTAATCATCCATAGTCCTAAGGATTGTAAGCCTGCATGGGTATTGGTATGCACTTCCCCAATACATGCTTGTTGGACTCCAGACCTTGGATGGGTTCGAGGTGGAATCAGTTCCGTAACAACAATTGATATAAGGTACTGTGACGCTGGAGCTGGCCTGGTCTTCTATGCATATCAATTGAGTTAAGTCAGAACTGGCGCCCTTGATTCCCATACCCTGCTGCATATAACCGGTTGTAGCCTTCTGCGGGATTGTGCACTCGAATGCAGCAATCGATGGGAAAGTAGTAATACTCTTTATGCCGCCCCTTTTTCTGGAGGCAGTGATCTGTAACCACCCCTGGCTGGTTATGGAAACCGTTGAATCAGGCGCTGATGCATCGGGATATGGATAGGCATTAAAGAAACTCCATCTATTGGTTGTATCGACTTCTGCGCTGGAGAAATCGTCAACCAGCGGAGTGTAACCATATTGCAGATCCGCATTCTGAATTGGGTTTGCAAGAATATCAACATTATAAATGATCTTAGGAACCGCGTTTACAGCATTGAATATGACCCTGCTGATTCCCATAGGAGAACCTTCTATGGTGTAAGTCCCATCAGCGCCGGTCCTGCCGGAGCTGTACGTAATATCATCTGTTATGACTACGCGGACATTCGGGCATGGTATGCCGCCGCGAGTTACTGTCCCTGTTACTGTTGACTGCGCGTAAGAGACTGTTCCCACGCAGAGGACAAGGATCAGCATAACCGCTGCTGTCAGCATCAGTCTGCGAGCTGAAGCAGCATATGAATAATTGCTCATTTTCCTTTCGCCTCCTCTATGGAGATATTTACCGCCATTTACCTCGGCTGCCTCTTCCTTTATTCGGTTACAGTCAGCCTCATGCAATTCATTCTATCCGGCCACTATATTGCAGAATGTATGGCGACACATGCTATTGCCTCTATGTGTTTGACTTTCTGGTCTGTCTGAAGCACAAGGCAATAACTTTAGATTAATGCTCTAATTCCTTATATACCATGTGCCAGTTAGCAAGTCAAGCATAATTATTTAAGGTATGATGTTATGTATGAGGTTGTTGGAGGGTCATTTACGTCTGAAAATTTTATCATATATAGACAAAGCTGAGAACAGTGCGTATATAACAAGATGATTATTAATCCGAGCAGGCGGATTATTTATTTGTTTGGGCAATAGCATTCAGTGGGTTGTTCAATTCATCCGTATAACGGGAAGCGTATACTGCGTTCCAATTGCCGGAATGAGGATAGATCGAATAAGATGCTTCGTAGAACCGCTGGTTGGATGATTTGGTTGGAATAAGTATGTGTATTGTGTTATCCGTGATGCTGCAGGCATATTTACAATAGTTTAGGATCGATATTCCGTATTTATTCTCCGAAAGATCGATCCATTTTTGAGCATCCGTCCGGCAAGGGTCGTCAAAAGCAGCTATTGGATTGGAAAGTGCAGTCCTGAAGGTGATTTCGAGCGAAGCCTGTTCCCGTAAATAGGCAGTCAGCTTAATATCAATGCGCGGAAGGCCTTCATAGAGAATGATGTCCTGCACGAACGATGACTTGCCGTAAGCGTGGTCTAGACGTGCCATTGTTCTGGTTGGACCAACCTCGAGGACTTCGCTTTCGTCAGGGTCCAGGTCCTTGGTATGCTTGCCGGAGACGATCTGCATTATTCCGGTCTGTGAAGCTACCTCGCGTTTATTGATTTTATCATAGATGCTTTCTATGATGCCTTTCGAAAGGTCGATTTTAACCCGGAAGAACTCGTTTTCGATATAATCGTTGCCCGACTTAATAGAAGTTACGGTAGGTTTATCGGATTTTATCAACCGGAATACTTTGTGGCCTAGCGCGGGTACATTGCGTGCGGTGAAGATAATCCTGTCCGCGACTATTTGTGCCGGATAGGTCTCAGTTCCGTCAGTAACGCTAATGGCTGTTACTGCTTCTCCGCAGAATGGTGAAGCCATATCCACAACATCCGTCCGGTCCCACGCGAGGGGGTTGTAAACCGTAACCGGGGTACAGTCTTCACAGGTGATCTCACCGGCAGCCGGAACCGCTGCGAGAAGCAGAAGCGCAAATATTATAAAAGATACTCTCAGAATAGTATTAGTCATTCATTCGCTCGAATATTTTGTTTACATCTATAGTATAGCCGAAATCGATACTTGTATATTAATTCTTCCATATTATTATAAGGGTATACTATTTTGTGATACTGATGCATGCGAACAAGCGGCTGAACGGAGATACAGAATGTCCGGCAGAATCTATTGCGGTACCAGCGGGTGGAACTATAAACACTGGAAAGGGATATACTATCCGGAGGCGCTGCCACAGTCGCGCTGGCTTCGGTATTACGGGTCTGATTTCGATACGGTCGAGATCAATAATTCGTTCTATCGGCTCCCGGAAAGGCAAACATTTCAGGTGTGGTATGATCAGGCTCCTTCAGGGTTCACTTTTGCGGTAAAAGCAAGCAGGTATCTGACCCATATGAAGAAATTGACGGAGCCGGCGGAGCCGCTTGAGCGGATGCTCAGTAGAAGCAGCGCATTGGCTGAAAAGCATGGGCCGATTCTATACCAGCTTCCTCCGGGTTGGCGAGCCAATCAGGAACGATTGGAGAGCTTTCTAGAGGTTCTTCCTGCGAACATGAGGCATGTTTTCGAGTTTCGCGACTCTTCATGGCAGTCGGAACAGGTCTTCGATCTGCTCCGACGGTATAAAATGGGGTATTGCATAATGAGTGCTCCCGATCTGCCATGTCATATTATCTCGACAGCCGATTATTCTTATATTCGGATGCACAGCGGGGGCTATGAGACCGAGGGCTGGTATACTGATGATAGATTGGACTGGTGGTCGGGTCATATACACCGCCTGCTGGATAACGGGGATGTTTATGTGTACTTCAACAATGACTACAAAGGCTTCGCTATAGAGAATGCAAAGTCGCTGCTGAAGAGAATATGAGTATTAGTGTATAAGATTATCACGATAAGTAAAACTTAGTAGACCGCATATACAGTCTCAATTTCAAGCAAGTACGCCCCATTACAAAGGTCATGTTTAGGTAAGAGTGAACGAACTCTTACGTTTAGTTGACCCGCCTCATACTGCTGGGTATACTAGGGTTAGGTCATCAAAAAGTGTGACAATGATTATTGCCCGGAGAAAAAACACTTGAACGAGTATTTGGAACGACCTTACATTCGCCAGTCTGACGCCGGAAATTCCCTGTTCAAAGTAATCGATGCAGGACTGATAAGTTACAATGACGCGCTCGATCTGCAGTTGTCGCTTCATGCGGATGTCAAGGCTAAAAAACTCGGCGGCGCGCTGGTGCTGCTGGAGCATTATCCTGTGATGACTCTCGGAGTCAGTACCCATTCCGAGAATCTCCTGGTCTCTGAGAGTACACTCGAGAAAAACGGGATAGAAATAGTCAGGACAGACCGCGGCGGTGATGTTACATATCACGGACCAGGGCAGCTTACCGGCTATCTTATAATCGATCTTCGCCTTATAAAAAGCGATGTACACGGCTTTCTGCGTCTAGTAGAAAGTATAATTATCTCGACACTTGCCGATTTCGGCCTCGAAGGATGCAAGAACGGTCTTGCAGGGGTTTGGACGTGCGGTAAGAAGGTCTGTTCCATCGGGATTGCGGTCCGGGGAGGCGTTACTTACCACGGTTTCGCGTTCAATGTCGATCCAAACCTGAGTCACTTCAATTTCATCAATCCATGTGGGCTTGAATCGGAGCAGATTACTTCGCTCAAGCGACTGCTTGATCCAACACCCGATATGAAAACGGTGAAGGAACGGGTTATGGCCCATTTTACACATTTTCTGGACCTCAAGGATGGGGTAGGATAGTAGACCTGCAATGAATGCAAGACGGAGAAGGCTGACAATCTTTTTACTTATCGTGATCCCGATCACGGTGCTTCTCTCCGCCACTGTATTCTACATAATAAACCAGGTCAGGCATACTGTTCAGCATTTAGATGTCATACTAGTCGAACAGATCGAAAAGCAGACGAACCGTGCGGTCGAAGTCGGCAAAGTGGACGTATCTCCATTAAAAGGCACTGCTACTGTACACGACCTGCGAATTGCTAACGGCAAGTCCTTCAAAAATGGCTCGCTTCTCGAAACTAAGCGGGTTATCATCAACTTTCGCTTAAGAGACATTGTGTTCGGACGAGTCCCGGCAATCCAGAGCGTGGATTCTGTCAGACTCATCTCTCCGGCCATTCGGCTGGAGCGCTTCAGAAACGGACGCCTCAATATCAGCGATCTCTTTAAAAGAAAACCAGGCCCTCGCCGTCCCCCGTTCATCGGTGTGGTCGATATTTCGGACGGCACACTCATATTCAGGGACTGGCTGTCGCGTACACCAGGATCCAGGCCAATAGCCACACGAACTGCTAACATAAACGGTACGTTTGACGCGTCAAATGCTCCTTTCTACGAATATAATCTCACTGCTAAAGGACCGGGTAAAAAGCTCTTTAGCACAGTCAGCATTTCAGGCTCCATTGACAACACTGCAGGAGTAATAGCCGCAGATATAGCAGCCGATAACGCAGCGGCTTCCTACTGGATGGACTATTTTATAAAGCAAGGAGCGGTCAGAGTCCGAAGCGGGCGCGGAGATGTCAGGTTGAGCTTGACCGGACGGTTGGTAAAAGGAAGAAGAATCTGGAGTTACGCGGGATCAGCGGATATCAGAAACGCCCAGGCGGTTGTTTCAGGGCTAAGAAAACCGGCCAACAACATCAATGGCAGGATAAGACTGGTCAATCAGACGCTGGACTTCAATCTTACAGGCTCCATTACGAGTTCTCAGATGCGCATGACCGGCACGATGGCGGGTTTTGCAGCCCCCAGGTTCGATTTGCATATTACATCCGGCAGTTTCGACTATTCAAGCCTTATCACCGCTTTTGAAGCTCCAGCAAACCTGAACAGAGTCAGGATTACAGGAAAAGGCCCGCTTTCTCTTGATATAATCGGTCCCAGCAAGCACATCGTCATAGCTGCAAGAGGCAGAATCCCATCAGTGGGATTCAACGGCTACCGGGCAGCAGACATTAGCCTGAGAGCCGCATATGCGGACAGAGTAATACTTGTGCAAAGCGCATCCGCGAGAGCGCTGAACGGGAGGATTACGGCATTCGGTTCGGTTACGCTCATTAATGGTGCTGCAAGATTGGCGCTTTCCGGCACAGGTTCTGGTGTGGAACTAAGCCGGATACCTCAGTTAAGTAAATCCGGGCTGAGAGGCGCCGCAACTGGGCGGTTTACCGTAAGCGGGCTATCATCGAGTCCTGTGCTAGATGCTAATGTTCAAGTTTCACGTGGAACCCTGAACAATATTGTATACAGCGATGCCATAGCACGGCTAACGATCAGTGATAATCGTGTGAGTGTACGGAGCATAGCAGCTTCAGTTGCAAGTGGGGTCATAAGAGCAACAGGAGAGATAACTCCGACACGGCTGAATATACGCGCATCTGCAGTAGGGGTTGATCTGAGTATCCTGCAGAGACCTCTCGGGTTGACAGGCTATAGAGGAATAGTCAATTTCAACGGCAGCGTTACAGGCCTTTTCAGTAAGCCGGTAGTAAACGGCAGCGCGGAGGTCTTCAATGGCCAGTTCCAGCGTTTTGCATTCGATTATGCCAGAGGCCGCCTCATAGCAAATTCATCCGGAATTATCCTGGAAGATGCAGTTGTCCGTGTTTTGCCTGCTGAAATAGCACTTCGCGGTAGGATAACCGGGATAGGCACACCTTCACCGGCTATCAACTTCGATATTGAGGTTGTAGAAGCTCCCGCAGAACGAATACTCTCTGTCCTGCAGGTTAATGCAGCTATTACCGGCGATGTTACAGGCCGTGTAACGATACGAGGCACGGCTCCGAATATAACTGCAATGGGGACATTGAAATTAACAGACGGTTCTGTTGCCGGCTACCCTGTCGCACAGGCTCGCGCTGCTTTTTCTTATGCCGATAAGCAGCTTCGGTTAACCGATCTTCTGGCTCAAAGCGATAATGCGGTATTCAGCGCGGATGGAATGATAGACGCCAAAGGTAATATTGCCTTTAACTTTATAGCGAACAATATCGCTCTTGTTCAATTAAGCCGTTACACGCAGCCTTATACGCTTCTCTCAGGAACGGTAGACGCAAAAGGACATATAACTGGTACAGCAGACAACCCCACAGTGGCAGCGACTGTCGTTTCGAATAATCCTGTGATTAATACAGTGAAGTTCGACAGGTTCGCCGCAGAAGTTGGATGGAGCGGAAAAGCGCTCGTTGTCGCGGACATTAATCTGCAATCAGCGAGCGGTGTCCTTTCTGTAGAGCGTGCAGCATTCGATACTGCAACCAGATCGGTTCAGGTAGAGGGTGGTGTACTGAAAAACTTCTCATATCCTGTCATCTACACGGCTGTGTCTGAGAGTCCATATATAGATCAGCCTGCAGGCGAGGGACTGAGATCGCTTCTTGCGAGGTTAAGGCGGCCGGATACTGGGATTATTTCAGCCGCATTTAATATATCTGGTCCGGTAGATGAACCAGAAGCAAAGTTCAGCCTTACAGCTCAGGATGTTGACATTTCGGAGATTAAAAATGCGCGGATCGAGCTTTCGGCGGTTTCCCGACAGGGTGAAGTCGTGCTGGAGTCATTCGAAGCTACCGCGGAGGCTTTGAGTGTATCAGCGCGAGGGGTTTTGATCGCCAATGGCCAGACCGATCTCGAAGTCGATGCTTACAACGTGGACCTGGATGCGCTTACTCCCGCTACCGGGCCGACTCACATAAGAGGCACAGCTACGGTCCGCGCAACCGTGAAGGGGCCTATCGATACGCCGCTTATCATGGCATCAGCCGAGGTCGTGAATCCGGTAATCTACGGCATCGCATTCGACAGGCTTCGCGCCAGCCAAATCACTGTCGGGCGCAACTCTATTGAAATCAGCAGGGCACTTGTGACGAGAGACGAGCAATCTGCCGCATTCTACGGAACGCTTCCCTGGGACTGGCAGAAATTCACTATACCAACAGACCAGCCAATCGCATTCCATGCGGCACTGGAGGAGCAGACGCTGGAGGTCCTTACTCTCCTGTCGGATGCTGTCACCGCTGATCCGAAATATCCCGGGCGCATTTCCGCGACGCTGGACCTCACCGGTTCAGTAAGCAACCCGGACCTTAGCGGGCAGATGGCTGTTAAGGACGGTAATATCAACATCAAGGATTTCCAGACGCAATTTACAAACATACAGGCAAATCTTGTTTTCGATCAGGACCTGGTCCGTGTGGAGAGTCTGTCCGGCGGATCGAGCGGCGGCGGGACATTCGATGTTGTTCCGGGTGGTACAATATCGCTGCATAATCTGTTCAGACCCGCGCCCGGCAGTCAGGGAGGGGTCGTGAACCTGGTTTTTAACCTCAACAATCTGAAACTTATCGAGCAGAACCTGCTGGGTTATCAGGAGCGTGTGACAGGTACTTTCTCAACAGTAAACAGTCTTGCGGTCTCTGGTGCAGTTACGGAGCCTTTGATCTCAGGACTGGTCACGGTAAGCGATGCATCGGTTATTCTTTCCCGCGTTCCAGCCGTCAGCTCGACAGGGATTACCAGGTATGCCATGAATCCGAAGTTTGATATCGGCTTTAGCATGGAGGATAATGTCTGGTTCAGAAACCCAAGTATCATAGCGCTTTTGAGTGGAGATGGACGAATCGCGGGCTCGCTGGAGAAGCCGCTCATAACGGCGGGAATACGTATTAACAGTGGGACATTGCGTCTTGCGACAGCGAGAATGAGGATCACACGCGGAAATATCAATGTCAACTGGACTCCTGGAAGGCAGGCATCAGGGGTGACTGTCGATCTGCACGCTCAGACAAATATTACAACGGCCTCGACGCTGGGAACGCAGCAGCGATACAAGATTATCCTTGATGTATCAGGTCCGCTAGCCAATCTTGAACCAGAAAATATCTCACTCAAGAGTGAGCCGTCGGGACTATCCAGAACCCAGATGCTGGCAGCTCTCGGCCATTTTGAGGATATTTTCGGAACAGGTGAGACAGAGTTAAGAGATCAGCTTAGAGAGTTGTTCAGTGTAGCGGTATCTCCACGCCTGTTCGATCCGCTGGAATCAACATTTATAGAAGCCCTTGGACTTGAGGATTTCTCAATTGAATACGGTTTCGAGCAGCCACTTGCCGTATTTTTATCAAGGAGATTATTCGACGATTTTTATCTTTCATACTGGAGGATAGTGACCGGCTCGCAGACAATAACCGGAGCGACTTATTCGATGAGTCTGAGCTACAGGATCCGTGATTGGCTGGAATTATCATATGTCACGGACTCTCGCCGCGTGAATATACTGGAAACATCGTATAACAGGAGGTTCTGAAAGCCAAAGAGCGCAGACTGGATTATGAACTTATGACTGAACAATTGGCTATATCTACACTGCAAGAACGTCTGCAAAAATAGGTTTCGTTTTGTTATAGTTCAGGATATGATGGACAATACACTGGAGGTGCGTTGACCAATGTTATGCAATAAATCTCGGTTCGGACGGAGACTGTCCCTGGTTCTGGTTTTGGCAGTGACCATGACACTGATCCCGTCTCTGAGTCTTCCCGCCTTGGCGCAGGAAGGTGTAAAGGTGACTCAGGTAGTCATCACCGGCAACCGGAATATCAACAGGGAAACGGTTGAAAATGTTATCAAACTGGCACCGGGAGAGCTCTATACGAAGGAGGCTGTGGAGAAAGACCGTGAAGCCATAACCGCGCTTGGTTATTTCAGTGCAGTCCCGGTCAGGACAGAGGACACTCCTGAAGGAGTGAGAGTAATCTTTGATGTTGTGGAAAATCCATTGGTCAAGGAGATAAATATCGTCGGTTCGGAGCCTGTCGGTAAAGATACAATACTGGACCTTATGAGGACGAAGCCAAACCAGGTGCTGAACACGAATACGGTCGATATTGATATATCCGCTATCCAGAACTACTATCGCGACCTTGGATATGTCGCTCATGTTACAGAAGATAGTGGGATAGATCCAAAGACCGGAACGCTGACGATTGCAATACTTGTAAGTACTATCGAGAAGATCGATATAGTCGGAAACAAGAAAACACGCGAAGAAGTGTTCACCCGCGAGATGAACCAGAAACCGGGTGATTACTTCAATATGAAGAAACTTCGATCAGATATATCTCGAATCTACAATCTGGACATTCTGGAAGATATCCAGGCTCCCAAAATTGAACCAGGATCTTCGATAGGTAAAATCGGCATCGCAATACCGGTGACCGAGAAAAAGACCGGGAACGTAGCGGTTGGTGTAGGTTACAGTTCGCGGAGCAGGCTTGTTGGGCGCGCTGAGATGACGGAAACAAACTTCCGTGGACGCGGACAGGGTCTGACACTCCTTTGGGAGACAGGTACAGATAATGGGCTCGACGGATCTAGCAGCTATGAGATCGGGTTTCATGAGCCGTGGATCGACAAACACCACACATCTCTTTCCGTAAATGCTTTCAATAAACTGGTTTACAGGTTCTCATCAGCGCTTTTCGATAATGACACTGATGAGTCATATAACGAAAGGCGAAAAGGAGCCACTCTGGGTGTAAGCCGTCCTTTCAACGATTTCACGAGAGGATACATTACATTGAGGACGGAAACAGTAGACACTACAACTCTTGATATAAGCAGTTTATCGTCGAGTGATATAAACAAGTTTGTCGCACAGAGTGGGCCGGTACACAGCGCGACGGCCAGGGTCGTTAATAACACAAGAGATTTCGACAATGATCCGGCAGTCGGATGGTACAAGTCCGTGTCGCTTGAAGCCGGCAATTCGGATGTAGTTGAAAAGTATACTGCTAAGGACCTGAATGTCCCACCTGAAAATGAAAACGGGCTGATTGTGAATGATGCGGAGATCGAAGGTATGTTCCAGAAACTGCAGATCGATATCAGGCATTACTGGAGCAAGGGCGGTCGAAAAGAAGCCCCGACGGACAAACGGACTACCATCGCGGCGAGACTGCTTGCCGGTGTATCTAACGGTGATCTTCCGTTCTTTGAGCAATTCTTTGTCGGAGGAGCTGAAAGCCTGAGAGGTTACAGGGAAGACAGGTTCTGGGGCGATAAGATGGCTATTTTGAGCCTGGAATACCGCCGCCCAGTTTCACAGGGGCTGACAGGTGTTTTATTCGTAGACTATGGCGACGCCTGGGGCGCGCCAAGGACATACAGCATATCCGATGATCTCGACCAGCACTCAGGATTCAGTCCGAAAATCGGGACTGGGATAGGTCTTCGCGTAAATACTCCTATCGGTAACCTCCGCCTGGATTACGGAATAGGAAGCGATGGAGCTAGAACCCATTTCAGCATAGGCCAAGCGTTCTGATTCTATGCGTTAGTGGTCTCTTGTGACATACAGAAAACCCTGGACAATAAAATCCAGGGTTTTTAAAATTCTACATTCCAAATTCTCAAACCTGATCTTACCCGGCAATGAATGTCTTGATGACCCGTCTATCTATAGTCGGAGACGGCGGCTAGTCGGGCCGGCACTTGTCCAAGCCCAGCCGTTTTTGATATAATGCAAGCGGCGGAGGCGGTAATCGAGCGCTAATGGCATCGGTCGTCCTCCGTTATTGATTATTTAAAAGGGGAATCAACCAGAAATGGTGAAACGATCATTCGAACTAGTAGTTATCGCTGTATTGGCAGTGTTTGTTTTGTCTTTTACGCCTGCAAGAGCGGCGGACGCTTCCGTATCTTTCGGATATGTGGATGTTACGACGGTATTCGAGAAGTATACCAAGACGGAAAAAGCAAAGGCTGATCTCGATGCCTTCGGACGGCAGCTTGAGCTGCAGCTAAGGACCCTCGATGCGAACAAGCTGCTTGATGAGAACGATTCTAAAGAGCTTATATCTCTCGTAATCAAACCTAATCCGAACGAAAGCGAAAAAGCGCGGATAAAAGAACTCCAGGACAAGGAAAAGGCACTCGATTCCGAGCTTAAGGGGCTCCAGTCTAAGCAAGAGCCTACAGACCAGGAAAAGGCACGGCAGAAAGAGCTGATGGATCGAGCTTCAAAATCGGATGAAAATCTTAAGCAGATGAGTCAGTCCGCGGATACAGAGTTCAACACCAAGAAAGAAAGCACGCTGACGGAGATCCGCAACGACTTTATGAAGGCAGTTGAAGAAGTAGCGAAGCAGAAAAAAGTGAGCTTCGTTGTCGATAAAATTGCCGTTTTCTATGGCGGTGTCGATCTGACACAGCAGGTACTTGATAAACTGAACGGCAAAAAGAACTAGTTTAGAGATTTTTGGCTGTTCTATAAAAATAGTCGCATGCTGGGCTATTGCCGAAAATCTTCCGGGATAGTTTCAGGTGACTCCTGAGACTTATTAGATTGAGCAGGTTTGCCCGTGAATCTACGGGTTTTGTATGGATCACTGGGTGTCATTTGTATTATCGCTCTGGCTATTGTAGGTTCAGGCGTTTATTTTGAGAGTCAGAGAGCGCCTGAAGCCGCCAAAAAGCAGGTTTTCTGTAATATGGATGAGTTGGAACCATGCCATCCCGCCTGGAATCAACTGGTTCAGGTCCGGGAGATGATGTCGCTTACTCAAAGGAATGTCCGGTTCCAGAAAAACTCATCCGTATCACGAAGCATAGATAGTGAGTTACGGGATCCGGCTGTTGTATCGGAATCTAGGACATCACTTCAGACGAAGATTGAAAAAAAAGCTCAGCAGGAGATGAAACAGATAAGTTCACATCTGGAGGACGCTCTTGAAAAGCGTTTGAATGAGCGGCGGCAGGATCTTGAGGCTCAAGCAGGCGCAGCAGAGGCTGAAGCAAGGCGGGAATCCGAGAAGGAGCTTGCGGTAGACCTGCGTGCCTTGAATGAGGAGCGTCAATACGAGCGAGTGGATGCGGCGATAAAACTGTACGCATTGAAAGCACAGCTTGTAGTAGACGGTCTTTCTCTTGATGAAGTAAAACAGGCTATTGCTTCAAGAGAGAATGAGCTTAACGATATAAAATCAAAGCTGACTCAGAGTGAAAAAGATCTTGTTACCAAGATGGCCGAGAAATCATTGCAAGCAGGGGAAAAACGCCGGAAATCAATTGAAAGAGAACTGGCATCTATCCGCAATGAGGAAACACGAAGGATAAACGATTTAATTAGAAAAAAGAGCGAACGGCTCAGATATGACCTGGTGAATAACAGCTTTGGAGAAAGCGGGAAGCATTTGGCAAGTTCGCGCACCACTGCATTTGATAGTGATAATACAGGCTGGAGATATGTTTCTTCAGGAATCGTGTTGAAGTCTTCTGTAAATGCGGGCTGCAATGATTCGCTGGATTTGGAGAAATCGCTTCATATCAGGATCCGTTCTGAGCTGGAAGCCGCTGTGCGGAGAATCGCACGGCAGAACGGTCTGAATGTAGTGTTCAAAAACACTGGAGAGGTAGAGGATAGGACAGACTGGTTTCGAGAGAGACTTCCGTATCTTTCGAGCCGGGTGAAAAAGTATGACAGGCATTAGAGTTCGTGAGCTTGCAGAGATAGTTGGCGGATCGGTCGATGGTCCTGATGATATACCGATTACCGGTGCTGCGAGCATATCAGATGCAGAACAGGGTGATATCGTTCTCGCGGAGGACCAAAGATACTTTGATGCCGCAGCCCGGTGCAAAGCCTCGGCTATTCTGGCTGAGAGCGGAGCATGTGAGGGGAAATCTGTCATCCATGTCGATAATCCTCGGAAAGCGTTCGTCGAGATTCTAAAAGTCTTCGCTCCTGTAGTGTCCGCGCCTAGAGCCGGAATAGACCCAAACTGCAGGGTAGGGGAGCGGATAGCTATAGGCAAAGGCGCTTCTGTCGGATACGGGTCTTATATCGGCGACGATGTGTCGATAGGAGACGGCACCATAATCCATCCGCTTGTTTTTCTGGGAGATGGCGTTCGTATCGGAGCCGGCTGTGTAATACATCCGAATGTTACTATATATTTCGGTTGTGAGCTGGGATCGAATGTTACCGTGCATTCAGGCACCGTGATAGGAAGTGATGGCTTCGGTTATATCCCGGTGGATGGTAGATTGAGCAAGGTTCCGCAGATCGGTAATGTAGTCATCGAGGATGATGTAGAGATCGGGTCATGTACCACTGTAGACCGCGCAAAGACCGGATCGACAAGAATAGGAAGAGGCTCCAAGATAGACAACCTTGTGCAGATTGCGCATAATGTCAAAATCGGCGAGTCCTCTGTCATTGTCGCCCAGGTCGGAATAGCCGGGAGTGCTGAGATAGGCAGTGGAGTCACAATTGCTGGACAGGCTGGTGTAAAGAACCACATTAAGATAGGTGATGGTGTTGTAGTCGCTGCACAATCCGCTATTTTTGGTGACTTGCCGTCTGGCGGCGGTATGTATTCGGGATATCCGGCAAGGCCTCATAAAGAAGCTTTAAGAGCGCAGGCAGTACAGCTAAGGCTGCCGGAATTGCAGAAGACGGTCGAAATGCTTAAAAAGGAAGTCGAGCAGTTGACTCGACGGTTAGCTCAGTTGGGCGGTGAAGAGATTGAGTCGCAATCAAAGTAATCTACAGCGGACAATTGGTGTACAAGTGAATATACGCGGCACCGGTCTGCACAGCGGAGACAGGTGCGAGGTAATTCTGCATCCGGCCGATGAGGACAACGGTATTGTCTTTATCGGAAATGGAGAGCAGGTTGCCGGACTCGCAACGAACGTTGTCGAGACAGCAAGAGGCACAACGCTCGGATATAATGGAACGAAATATAGAACAGTAGAACACCTTATGGCCGCGCTTAGTGGTCTTGGTGTCGACAACTGCTATGTCGAAGTCCTTGGTCCCGAAATGCCTGCTCTGGATGGCAGTTCAATGCCGTATGTCGAGGCAATCCTCACCGCTGGTATCATCACTCTTGCGAAGCCGCGAAATATCTTCAAGTTGACAGAGCCCATCTATGCTAGGCGGAATGACAGCTTTATTCTGGCGGTACCGTCGGATCGTATGAAGATTACATATGTTCTCAAGTATGAGCATCCTATGATTGGGCTGCAGACCACCACCTTTGAGCTAAGCGAGGATGGTTTTACAAAAGAAATAGCTCCGGCGCGGACATTTGTGATGTATGAAGAGATAGCAGCTCTCTTATCACAGCATCTTGCTCGCGGCGGGAGCATAGATAATGCGATTGTGATATGGCAGGACAAATATTCATCGGATTTACGGTTCAAGGATGAGTTATCCAGACACAAGGTACTGGACATAATCGGTGATCTGGCACTGGTCGGCGGACGAATGAATGCGGAGATTTTAGCAGTGAAGTCTGGGCATGCTTTAAACGTCGTGTTTGCTCAAGAACTGATGAGGCACTTTGCCGGCGGAGAGAGCAAACAGGCGGCGTAGAGATAGACAGGGAACAGAAGAGATAGATGGAGAATCCTGCTTCGGGACGAACTGCGGTCCCGAAGCATAAAATAGTTATCAGTTTCTGACGGCTGACGGCTGACGGCTGATAGCCGTCAGCTAAAAAACAGGGGGCGAGAGCGTTGATTGAGATCGAGGAAATAAGAGGGATACTGCCACACAGATACCCGTTTCTTTTAGTTGACAAGATTCTAAAGGTCGAAGGCACCAAGAAGATTGTTGGTTTAAAGAATGTGACCATTAATGAGGAGTTCTTCCAGGGACATTTCCCTGGACATGCTGTTATGCCTGGTGTATTGGTGATAGAGGCTATGGCGCAGGTCGGTGGAGTCCTCCTTTTATCACTTACTGGAAATACCGGCAAGCTCGCATACTTAGGTGGTGTGGATAATATGCGATTCCGAAAGCCGGTTCTGCCTGGAGATACTCTTATCACCGAAGTAGAACTACTCAAGACTCGCGGGACCATCGGAAGAGTCAAAGCGGTTTCCAGCGTCGACAATGAGGTCGTAGCTGAAGGTGAGTTTATCTTCGCTCTTGTTGAAAGAAAACAGAATAAACATAAGGTCGACGTAGAAGTCGGCAGTGTGCATGAGTGAGGAATGGAATGATGAATCCGGAAGTTGCGACCGGGATACATTCAACGGCGATAATCCATCCATCTGCAGAGATTGGTGATAGTGTCGCGGTTGGATCATACTGCGTCATTGGTCCTGATGTGAAAATAGGTGATGGGACCAAGATTGAGCACCATGCCGTTATAGAGTGCAATACGACGATTGGTCGCAATTGCCATATCGGTGTAAGCGCTGTGCTTGGTGGCGCGCCTCAGGACTATAAGTTCCATGGAGAGCAGAGTTATCTCGAAATCGGCGATGAAAATATCATAAGGGAGTTCTGTACAATTCATCGCGCAAGTGGAGAGGGTAACAGCACTGTTATCGGTAATAACAACATGCTGATGGCCTACTGCCATGTCGCGCATAACTGCAGGCTCGCCAACTACATCACAATGGCAAATATGGCAGGCATTAGCGGTCATGTACAGGTCGAAGATAAAGTGATCTTGAGCGGTATGGCCGGTGTGCACCAAAATGTACGCATAGGAAAGCTCGCTATGGTCGGTGGAATGTCAAAGGTAGTGCAGGATATTCCGCCGTTTATGCTGGCAGATGGCAGGCCGATCAAGGTCTACGACCTCAATGTAATTGGACTGCGAAGAAGCGGCGTAGTGCCCAGATCGCGCGCGGCGCTGAGGCAGAGCTACAAACTGCTTTACAGATCGTCTCTTAACATAACTCAGGCGATCGAGAGGATCGAGGCCGAAGTGGAGCCATGCGAAGAACTGGAATATCTCCTGGACTTCGTCAAGAACATGAAGTGCGGCCGTAATGGCAGGCAATCAGAACACCGTGGCTAAGATCACAGTGCCATCGATAGCAATAGTCGCAGGTGAAGCCTCCGGGGATGCGAGCGGCAGCGCTCTAGCCGTTGAACTTCGGAAGCTTTGCCCGGATATTTCTATATGGGGAGCAGGTGGGCCAAGGATGCGCGCCGCCGGTATCGAACTTGTCTCGGACTTTTCGAGTGTCGGTGCAATAGGAATAGTCGAATCTCTCAAGTTGGTCCCAAGGCTTCTAGGCGAACTGGCCGGACTTAAGAGAGAGTTCTGCAAACGGCGGCCTGATGTATTTGTACCGATAGATTTCGGTGCTTTTAACGTCAAGCTGGGTAAATTCGCAAGAAAGCAAGGGATACCAACAGTCTACTATTTCCCGCCAGGTTCATGGCGGAAGCGACCTGGCAAGAATTCCAGCCTTCTGGCAGCATCGGACAAGATTATTACGCCGTTCCCGTGGTCTGCTGAAATACTGGCCAAAGCGGGAGCGGACGCTCATTTCTTAGGGCATCCTCATTTGGACCAGGTAGTGCCGTCGATGGATATAAAGCAATTGATCGACGCGTTTGATCCCGGATTAGATATACCAAAGGGTATGCGGATAGTGGGGATCTTACCAGGCAGCAGAATGCATGAGATCGACAATATACTGCCCACAATGCTGAAAGCCACGTCGATTATCGAAAATGAAGTTCCTTACAAGTGCTGCTTTATAATCGCGGCCGGGTCCGATAAAGCCGCTGGGAAAATCAATCAGATACTGAAAGATTTTAAAGCCGGCACGAATTCATTTCCAGAGAATATTTATGTTTTGCAAGGCCGGACATACGATGTGATGGCCAATTCAGACCTTTTAATCAGTTGTTCGGGGACCGCGACGCTTGAAGCAATGATATTGACAACACCGATGATCATTGTGTATCGTGGTTCCTCGCTTATGAAAATAGAATACCTATTTAGGAAAAGTATACTTGAGCAATTTATTGGGATGCCCAACATTGTTGCTGGGAGGGAAATATGTCCGGAATTACTAGGGAACCAGGCGTCACCCGAGAAGATAGCGGAGCTTGCTGTCAAGAATCTGAGGGAACCGGTGGAACTCCAGAGAATGAAGCAGGCACTCCAGTCCGCACGGGAGGTACTTGGCGTACCTGGAGGGACAGGCAGAGCCGCGAAAGTGGTATTGGCGGCGGCGGGTCTGCTGCCAAGAGCCTGAGCTTTTTTCTTTTCAGGCGCAGGACATTCTTCTTATTAGCTGCGCCCATAATAATGCTGCTATTCGGAAAGCCCGTGTTTTCGACTTTCCTCGCAGGGCTTGTTTTGGTTGTATTTGGCGAGGCAATCAGAATATGGTCTGCTGGACATCTTATTAAATCAGAAGTGCTGACGGTTTCAGGCCCCTTCTCTTATGTTAGGAACCCGCTTTACATCGGCAGCTTTTTCATAACATGCGGCTATTGCACAATGACTGCCGGGTGGCTGGTATGGGCTATTGTGATGCCTCTCTTCTTTGCATTCCACGGTGCGGCAGTCATATGGGAAGAGCGGTTTTTAGTTGAGCAGTTCGGCGATGATTTCAAGCTGTATTGCGAAAGAGTCCCACGGATAATTCCCAGCATCAAAGCAAATGTTGAGGCGGAAGGTCATCGGTTCTCGATCAAACAAGCCAACTTGAACAAAGAAGGTAAAACGATTATAGGAACCCTGATTATAGTAATTGCATTTGTCGTCAAAATGATGCTTGGCAGTTAGGAAGCAACATTGGATAATCGGAAACGACTGTTAGAATATTTGCTGGAACACAAATGGTGTTTTCTTTGGGGAGCGCTACTTGGTGGAATAGCAACCGGCAGCGATATAGTGACTATGTATCTGTTGCGATTGTTTACGGATGCCGCAGGTAAGGGCGACTGGAACACCATCACAATGGTTGCTGTGTTTTTTGTCGGACTTCAGTTTCCGAAAGGGATTGCAGGATACTGGCAGTTTTACCTGATCGCGCTTGCTACAAACCGCATTGCCGTTGATATACGCAATAAAATGTATTCCCACTTGCAGGCAATGTCGCTCAGCTTCTTCGAGAGAAACAGGATTGGACACCTTATGTCGAGGATGACAAACGATGTAGGACTGATCCAAAACGGCTCAGGAGCCGCGACAGATGCCATAAACGCTCCATTACTGGTAATCGGCGGAATTGCCAGGATGTTTTCAATAAACTGGATTCTGGCGCTGGTGGGTGTCGTTTTCGTGCCATTAATGGGCTTATTAATCAGCAAGATTACTCGGAAGATGCGAAAACTGACAATGATGCTCCAACTGAAGCTCGCGGATGTGACTGCCGTACTGGAAGAAACAATGGCCGGTATCAGGATTGTAAAATCTTTCGGTATGGAAAAGCAGGAAATTGAGCGTTTTAAAGAACAGAACGATGCGAGCCTCAAGGCTGCCCTAAAGGGTGCGCGCCGCAACGCTGCAGTTACTCCAGTAACTGAGTTTTTTGGTTCTCTTGCAGTTGTTGTAATACTTCTGGTTGGTGGGTACTTAACAGCACAGCACCGAATGACCGTCGGTGGGTTGTTCGAATTCGGTGGGCTGGCGATCTATGTCGCCAGTTCAGCAAAAAAGATCGGTAGATTGAATGTAACATATCACCAGACAATGGCTGGTATTGAGCGTATATTCGAAGTATTGGGTGAAGCACCGGATATTACGGATTCATCCGTCGCCGCTGACCTTGGTGATATAGTTGGCCGTGTCGAGTTTAATGATGTCGCATTCTCTTACCAGACCGGCGAGCAGGTTCTGAGGAATCTTTCATTTGCGATGGAGCCGGGTAAGGCAGTCGCCGTAGTTGGACCAAGCGGTGCCGGAAAATCCACTGTTGCGAACCTGATCCCAAGGTTCTACGAGGTTTCAGGCGGAGCAGTGATGGTCGATGGGCATGACGTCCGTTCTGTGACTATGGAGTCTCTTAGAAGGCATATCGGTATAGTTCCGCAGGAGACGATCCTGTTCAGCGGGACAATCCGGGACAACATAGCTTATGGAAGGCCGGATGCAAATGATGATGAAGTAGAGCAGGCCGCTCGTGCAGCAAATGCTCATATGTTCATTACACAGTTCGATGACGGCTACAAGACTGTGCTTGGCGAACGGGGAGCAAGGCTTTCGGGTGGTGAAAGACAGAGGATTGCCATAGCAAGAGCAATCCTTAAGGACCCTCGCATACTTATACTCGATGAAGCTACAAGCTCTCTCGATGCGACTTCCGAGCGATTGGTACAGGAAGCACTCGATAAGCTAATGGTCGGGCGGACGACGCTTGTTATTGCCCACAGGCTATCTACCATAAAGCAGGCTGATTCTATTATCGTCCTCGGAGACGGCAAAATAGTCGAACAGGGGAGTTTTGATGAACTGATGCAGCAGGGAGGCGTTTTCGCCGGGTTGTACCATACACAGTTCGATTTAGAAAAAGAAGAGGTAGTTGCTTCCAGTGAAGGACATCTGGAAAAAACTCAGAGCTGAGATAATCTGGCGGCTGCTGTGGCTTGTTTCTACGGGGATCGCCTGTACGGTGAGGATCAGGTCCGTTGGACTCGAACGGCTTGAAGAAATGCTCGGCTCCGGACAAGGCGGCATACTGGGCACATGGCACGGGACGACTATACTACCAATATACTACTGCCGTCACAAGGGGCTTTGGGCGATTGTATCCGTATCTCGCGATGGAGAGCTTCAGGCAAGACTTCTTCAGTCCCGTGGTTATAACATAATCCACGGTTCCAGCCGTGCGCATGGCGCAAAGGCGCTGCTCGAATCAGTGAAACGCATAAAGGACGGCGGGATCATAACGCTTACGCCGGACGGACCTCGCGGTCCGGCAAAAGTAGTGCAGCAAGGGATAGTAATGATGGCTGAGAGGTCAGGCTGCGGAATTCTACCCGTCGGTATTGCATGCTCCCGCGTGTGGCGTTTTAATTCATGGGATAAGCACGAGGTTCCGAAGCCATTTTCGAAAGCTGTTGTTGTATTCGGTGAGCTGGTGCATGTCGAGGCCTGCGAGACGGATGAAGACCGGGCGAAATGGTCCGAAGTGATAGGAAAAGCAATAAGCGCGGCCGATGAAAAAGCCGCTGTGGAACTGTTTGGAAAGGGAAAGCAGGATGCTGATTGTCTATAACCTCCTGCTCCTTTTGTTCAGCCCGATTCTAGCTGCATATTATATCTGGAGAGTCTTTGGATCAGGGAAATCCCGTAAAGCGTGGCGGCAGCAGATGGGCATGCTCCCCGAAAGTGTATGCAGAAGATCAATAAAACGGCCGCGTATCTGGATTCAAGCCGTATCGGTCGGTGAAGTAGTCGCAAGCGCGCCGATACTCCGCGAGATAAAGGCTATTTCTCCTGATGCGGAGATTATAGTTTCCACCACGACGAGTACAGGCCAGGAGATGGCCAGGAAATCACTTCCTGAGGCGGATAATATCATATATTTCCCGCTGGATATCCCATTTTTCGTGCTAAAGTCGCTGGATGTAGTCGATCCGGATGTTTTTGTAAGCATCGAAAGCGAGATCTGGCCGAATTTCCTCAATTTGGCCAGAAGAATCGGTGTTCGAACGCTGATAGTGAACGGAATTGTCTCCGACCGCACTGTAAGAACAGGTAGAATGATAAAGCCGCTCTATCAGTGGGCTCTTTCCAACGTGCAAAAGATGCTCATGCAGACGGATGCCGATGCAGAGCGGATAATCGCACTTGGCGCTTCAAAAAAACGGGTAGAGGTCGTCGGTAACTGCAAGTTCGATCAAGAGTCAGACCCGCTTTCTGAGCCGGAGATCGAAGAGATAAGAATGCGCTTTGGCCTAGTAAAAGGCCAGAGAGTATTTATCGCCGGAAGCATCAATCCAGGCGAAGATGAGCCAGTGCTGGATGCATTCAAGCTAGCGCGGCAGTCTATTCCCGATCTCAGAATGATACTCGCCCCAAGGCAGATAGAACGCGCCGATGAAATAGCTGAAATGGCGAATGCCAGAGGTCTATCCTGTGGAAGAAGAAGCCGTCCAGAGAGTATATCAGGAAAAGAGGACGTTATCATCCTCGATACCTTCGGTGAGCTTGCCGCAGTCTATGCGGTTGGTGATGTGGCGTTCGTCGGGGGAAGCCTGATCCCGAAAGGCGGCCATAATATCCTCCAGCCGATAGCGCAGGGGAAGCCGGTCCTTTTCGGGCCTTACACGTTTAAGGCGCGCGATCTGGTCAGACAGGCTGTGGATGCTGGAGTTGGTTTTGAAGTCAAGGATGCAGAAGAGATTGCGAAACACATAAAGAATCTGCAATTACACGCTCCTGCACTGGATGATATACGAAAATTTGCTCTTGAGATGATGAGTGCAAACAGAGGTGCGTCAAGGAGATACGCGGAGAGGATAGTCGAGGCGAGTAAACAGGGAACAGGGAACAGGGAACAGAAGGATCGCGGAGCATCTGAACACGTACTGTCCCCCAGTATCCTGCTTTTGCCGTTTTCGTGGTTATATGGCTTCGGGTTATGGGTGTATCTGTTGCCTTACAAGCTCGGTTATCGTGAGCGCTACAGACTGCCATGCCGCGTCGTAAGCGTTGGGAACCTGACATTCGGGGGGACTGGGAAATCCCCAGCGGTCCGAGCGATATGTGAAGGTTTGATACGACGTGGGCTGAAGCCTGCGATACTCAGCAGGGGACACGGTGGAAGCCTTTGCAAAGTGGGTGCGCTTGTTTCGAACGGTGATATGCGGTATCTGGATGCAGCCGAGTGTGGGGATGAGCCCGCGCTTCTTGCTGATGCGCTTCCCGGTGTCCCGGTTGCTATAGGAAAAGACAGGCGAAAGATGGGACTGGCTCTTATCGAGAGGTTCAGCCCGGATGTGATAGTGCTAGATGACGGAATGCAGTACTGGCAGCTTCACCGGGATGTCGAGATAACACTTGTGCGCGCGGACAAACCGTTTGGAATGGGCATGTTATTACCCGCCGGCGACCTCCGTGAGCCGGTAAGCGGGATCAAACGAGCCAACGCGGTTATGATCACGGGCAAGGAACTGGTTGATACCGACCGCTCAGCCGGTCTTAAGTCCGAGTTGGCATACCAAGCACCTGACGCCGAAATATTCACAGCGGGTAAAGCTCCGAGCGCCTTGATCGACTGTAAAACGGGTGAGCGGCTTCCCGTTTCGAAGATTCAGGGGATGGCGATAGTAGCGGTGTCCGGTATAGCAAGCCCTGAATCATTTGATATTCTCCTCAACGAGTGCGGCGCGGATATAAAGAAAAGAATGACCTTCGGGGACCATTGTTCGTATTCCAAAGAGCAAGTGGATGCTGTTCAGCGGGCATTTGAGACAAGTGGGGCACAAGCTATAGTAACAACGGCAAAAGATGCTGTAAAACTGCGTCTAGAAAACATGTATGTGTTGGACATTGAGCTTATGATAGATAATATGGACCGGCTTTTGGATATGGTGGTTGGTTTATGAAACACCGAAAGCTGAGTAAAAGACTGGAATTACTAGGCGGGAGGACAGCGGTATGGGTACTCCTGCGTTTGTCGAGCAAGTTGAACAAATCGAATATCAGCAGGTGGGGCAAAAGACTGGGAGATTTTATGTTTCTTATGTCCCGAAGGTACCGGCGGGTAGCCATAAAAAACCTCACGGCGGCATATCCTGAATGGGACGAGAAAAAGGTCCGCGCGACCGCCAGAAACACCTGCAGGCATTTTGCAAAAGGGGCGCTGGAGTTTCTGCATATCCTGCACCTGCCGCCTGAGGAACTCGACAGTTGGATAGATCTTGAAGGAAGAGAATATCTGGATGAAGCTCTGGCCAAGGGTCATGGTGTTATTCTTATAACGGCTCACCTGGGCAACTGGGAGATATTTGCCAGAAAACTGGTTCTATCCGGTTATAAAGTGAGCGTGATAGCCCGAAACAGCGACGACCCGGCGATGACGGGTGTTGCCAACAAGATGCGGGAGACAGCCGGATACCACGTGCTGGACAAGAACAATTCCGCACTTCCGGCGGTCAGGTCTCTTAAGAGAAATGAGGTTTTAGGAATACTGCCGGACCAGAATACGTTCACCGGTATATTTGTCGACTTTTTCGGCAAGCCCTGCGCTACGGCAACGGGTCCGGCTGTATTTGCGCTCAGAACCGGCGCTCCGGTTGTCTGTGGGTTTGCCCGCAGGAATGAAGAAGGCCGGTTTAAAGCAAAGGTGTATCCGCCTTTAGATGTACCGCCCACGGGTAATGAAAAAGAAGATATTCACAGGCTGACACAGGCACTGACCACGGCAATAGAAGACGAGATAAGAAAAGATCCGTCTCAGTGGTTGTGGCTCCATGACAGATGGAGACGAGCATCGGAAGCAGCCAAAGAATCAATGGAGACAAGCAGTTGAAAAAGTTATTCGGATTCGCGGCAATTATAGCCTTAATAACAATTTCATCCACACTTTTTGCAGCAGATGAGCTGGAGAGTCTTAAGTCTCGTGTTCAAGATGCTGCCGGTAGTCTGAAAGACATGAGATGCAATCTGGTCGTTGTTAATTCAAACAAGCATGAACTCAAGAAAATGGGTAAGGTCTTCGCGGAACTTTATGAGTTCAAGAGTGCAAAAGTCGTATTTATGACTCCTGACAACCTTAAAATAAACGGCGCACTCGGTATGGTGAAGGTCGAATTCATCACAGCGGGAAATACCAGACACATCCGAATACCGTCGATGAGGTACAAGAAGCAGGAAGATATATCGAAGGAGCAGGAGAAACGAATGAGCCCGCTGGATGTGGGCGTAGTATCCGATGCTATCTGGAAAATATATAAAATCAGCCTGGTTCGGACGGAAAAGAACGAAGACGGTTCGCCTGTTTATGTTTTGAAGCTGCAGACAGCCAAGAGCAGCAAATATCAACTGATCTGGATCGACGGTAAGGATTGTAAATTGTTGAGACGCGATCGTATGCTTGGAGATGACTCACTCAAAGTAAAGACGCTGTATTTTGACCATATCAGGGTAAACGGGATTTGGTCCCCATCCAAGGCTGAGGTATACAACAGTGAAGGTAAACTGGCGGCAACGACAGAAACAAAGAATATCGCTGTGAATACGGGCGTGGAACCAAAAGAGTTCGAGTAGGTAACCGGTTGAAATTTTATGTCAAACGACTTATCAATATTGATCGTCAGACTGAGTGCGATAGGGGACGTAGTTATGACTACGGCTGCTGTCCGTGCGCTCAGGCGGCGTATGCCGGGTGCCAGGATTACCTGGGTAGTCGAGCCTAAATCGGCAGGTATTCTTGACGGCAACCCCGATATAGATGAGAAGATTGCCTTTGACAGAAGCGGTCCTGCGTCTTTTCTGAAACTTGCGCAAGTGCTGAGAAAAAGCAAGTTTGATGTGGCTCTTGACTTCCAGGGGCTGGCGCGGAGCGCTCTGGTGACCGCGGCATCAGGAGCAAAGCGGCGGATAGGCTATGCAGACAGCAGAGAGTTCAGCGGTGTAGCCTATAATGAGACCGTAGCATGCGCAAAAACCACTTCGAAGCGCCGATGCAGGCACGGTATGGCCTGCTATATGAAGCTTCTTGAGCCGCTGGGCATCGTCCCGGACGACCGGGATGGGGATATGCGGATAGCTATCAGTGATGAAGAACGTGAGTCAGCAGCGGAGATAGCGTTCGAAGCAGGATTGGGCGTGGGAGAACATGCGGTAGCCCTCTGTCCGGCGACTACAAGGGCTAACAAACACTGGTCTGAAGAGGGATGGTCGAAGCTCGCGGACTCCTTGTGGAAAGAGATGGGCTTGAGAGGTGTATTCCTCGGCGTAAAAAAAGACCGTGAGTTGATCGATAGGATCCTGGCTAAGACGGAAGCTCCGGCGATCAATCTGGCTGGATGTACAACGCTGAAACAGGCTGTGGCAGTGCAGGACAGATGTTCTTTAATAGTTGCGGTCGATACGGGACTACTTCACACCAGCGTTGCGATCGGAAAGCCGTCGGTAGGGATATTCGGTCCTACAACTGCATGGCAGAACCATATTCATCGTTATAACTTCGCAGTGGTCAGAAAAGATATGGATTGTGTACCGTGCTATAAGAAGCCGAAATGCGAACGTTTTGAGTGTATAACGGATGTAACACCGGAGGATGTACTATCGGCAGCGCAATCAGTACTGTATTCGCACAGTTTGGAGGGAGCAGAGAGTTGAAAGGCCGTATAAATACACTGCATATCGAGTTCGGCAGACATATGTACGGCGGTGCTCTGCAGGTCGTCTATCTTATGCGCGGTCTGGCTGAGAGAGGACATGGTGTCGATCTCGTATGTGCTAAAGGAAGCGCTATAGAGGCAGAAGCTCGCAGGTCGGGCATAGCCGTTCATCCTGTGAGTGTATTGTGTGACTGCGATCCATCGCTTGTCCTGAGAGTCTACAGTGCGGTGCGGAAGGTAAAGCCTGATGTAGTGCATCTGCACAGCAGGAGGGGCGCGGAAGTCTTGGGCGGAGTGGCAGCAAGAATGGCGCGAGTCCCCGCAGTGGTCCTGTCCCGCCGTGTAGATGACAGGATCAGCCTGGGCGCTTTCGGTCGCTTTAAGTATAATGTGCTGCCGGACAAGATCATAACTATCTCTGATGGGATTAGGAAGGTGCTCAGTGACTGTGGCATCGACGAAAAACGGCTTGAGCTTGTCCACAGCGCTATCGTGACAACCCGGCCTCAGTATGACAGGGATAGAGAGTGGTTTAGGTCCGAATTCGGTGTCTCACAGGATGCGCCGGTAGCAGGTGTGATAGCCCAGCTTATTGACCGAAAAGGCCACAGATATCTCTTTTCAGTCATACCGGATATATTGAAGGAGTTTCCTGAGGCACGGTTCCTGATCTTTGGTAAAGGCCCGCTCCGGTCTCAACTGGAAAGTAATGTTCAGGAGTTGGGAATATCGGAGGCAGTACAGTTTGCGGGATTCAGGAACGATATGGACAGAATCCTTCCCAATCTGGATGCCGTAGTGCATCCCGCTCTTCGTGAAGGGCTTGGAGTATCCCTGTTACAGGCTGCGCATGCCGGTGTTCCGATAGTTGCATCGGCTGTCGGCGGTATACCGGAGATAGTCAAAGATGGGGAAACCGGGTTTTTGATCTCGCCTGAGGATAAAGAGGCGATAAAGCAGTCGGTTCTTAAGCTATTCCGTGATAGAGACCTGGGGAAGCGGTTCGGAGAGAACGGACGACTGTTGGTACAGTCAGAATTCAGCGTCGATCAGATGGTCGAGGGCAATCTGCGCATCTATCGCGATGTTTTGCGGAATGCACTTCTGCCTAATACACGAAAAGAGGTTGCCTGATTTTGCATAACAATCATGGCAGCCTGCTTCTGCTCAATCTCAACCACATAGGTGATATTCTTTTCACGACACCAGCGATACGAGCACTGAAAGAAAGTTTTCCTGGCGCACGCATCCGTAATGTCGTGCTTTCCGGTATGGAAGACCTCCTCAAGCATAATCCATGCGTTGATGAGGTTTTGACACGTAAAAGGGGACCTCTCTCGATTATCAAGATGATTCCTAAGGTACGTGCAGGTGGATGCGATAAGAGTGTGCTGTTTACCTTCAGTTCTGTCAGAATGGCCGCGCTTGGAAAGTGGGCGGGTGCTACTACTAGAGTCGGCTTCGATGAGCCTGGGTTGACCAAGTTCTTGACGCATCCCGTTTCACGCAGACCCGGCTGTCACAGGGTGGAATGGTATCTCGATCTCGCGCGAGCAATAGGCGCGGATGTCCGAAATCCTAAAATGGAGATGTTTACATCGGATAAGGAGCGTGATTTTGCAGCAGATCTGCTTGAATCTGTCGGAATATCGGAAGACAGACCGACAGTAGCCATCAGTCCCGGATCGAGTGTTGCCGCGAAGCAGTGGTTTCCTGATCGATATGCGGCACTTGCTGACAGGCTTGCTTCGGATGGCCTAAATGTGCTAATAGTAGGGTCGGAGTCCGAACGCGAAACGGTAGACGATGTGATGCGTAGGGCAAAGAACCCGCCGATAGACATCGCAGGGCGCACGAAGATCGGGCAGCTCGCGGCGGTCCTCGAAAGATGCGACGCGGTAGTCAGCAACGATACCGGACCGATGCATCTCGCGGTTTCAGTCGGAACCCCGGTGGTTGCGGTCTTTGGGCCGACTGATCCGAGGATAACGGGGCCGTATTGTGATAAGTCGAAGGTGCTCTGGGAGCAACTGCCATGCGCCCCGTGTGGACATAAGCCCACCTGCGGCGATTTCAAGTGTCTTCAGGCTATTACGGTTGAGCGGGCATTCGATGCTGCATCTGAACTCATCTCCCAACGGAGGAAAGAAAAATAGAAAAGCTTTCGGTTATTATCATTACGAAGAATGAAGAGAATTGCATCCGTGAGTGCCTGGAATCGGTCAAATGGGCGGATGAAATAGTTGTTGTCGACTCCGGTAGCACTGATAAGACCGAAGAGATATGCCGTGAGTATACTGATAAGTTTTTCTATAACGAGTGGCCGGGTTCGAACAGGCAGAGGCAGCTTGCTGCGGACAAATGCTCGAACCTCTGGACGATTTTTATCGATTCGGATGAAGCTGTATCTCCTGAGCTTGCAAAAAACATACAGTCTCTGCTCAAAACAGAGCCCAAGTGTGACGTCTATAAGGTACTCAGGAGGAATTATTACAGAGATAGACCGGCTGAATATGGGGTCATGCATCCCAAGCCTGAGATAAGGCTCTTCCGCCGGGACCGAGTGAAGTTTATCGACAGATCGACTCACGCAAAGCTTGTTTACAGCGGTAAAAGCGGCTCTGTTAAGGGTTATCTTGAGCATTACAATATCACAGAGCTTAAAGAGTGGTATGAGAAGAACCTTCGGTACGCCAGGGCCTGCGCTGAAGACGATTTTACTAAGGGTAAACGTGTCGGATTCCGTCACTTTGCAGGACTTCCGAACCTTTTTTTCAGACGTTACATTTTGTGGCGTGGGTTCTTGCACGGTGTGCCGGGGCTGGTCTTTTCGGCAATGCCGGTCTTCTTCAGGCTGGTGCATTACTCCATTATGTGGGAACTCCAGAGCAACAGCCGCGGGGAAAAGCAGCCTAAACAGTAGTTACCAGCAGAGATAAATTGGATATTAGCGTTATCATAGTCAACTATAATACGAAGCAGCTTGTAATTGATTGCATAGCATCGCTCGAAGAGACGGTCCCCCCGAGATCTTACGAGATAATCGTTGTAGACAACGCGTCGGCCGATGGGTCTGCGGAGGCTATTAGTGAGCGGTTTCCATCGGTCAAGGTAATAAAGTGCAGTAAAAACCTTGGGTTTGGACGGGCAAATAATCTCGGCGCAAAAAAAGCGCAGGGGGAATTTCTTTTCATTCTAAACAGCGATACGCTGGCATGCCCTTACGCTCTTGATCGTCTTGCTTCGGCACTGGAATCCAACCCGAAAGCCGGTATAGCTGCGCCTCGGATTGTGGGCGCCGATGACAAGGACCAGGAGGTCGTGGCGCTCCTGATGACTCCCAAAACGGTGCTTTTTTCGAGCGCCAGGAAGAGCGTCAGGAAAGAAATCGTCCGCATGGTGGAGCAAAAAGAGCAGCTTGCCGGAATTGCGTATTTCTGCGGGGCAGCTATTATGGTCAGGCGGGCAGCATTTGAAGAAGTCGGCGGCTTTGACGAGTCATTTTTCTTCTATTGTGAAGACCCGGACCTGTCCAAAATGATCGCTGGCGCCGGCTGGCAGATGGAGTATGTGCCTGAGGCAAAGATCATACATTTCGTCGGAGTTTCTGTAAGGCGCATACGTATAGCATCCTACATCGAGCGTCATCGCGGCAGGTGTTATTACATGCGTAAACATTTCGGTATCGGACCTGCGTTGATGGTAGGGTGTTTCCAGTTTACCAATACGCTGACAAAGTCTCTCATGAATGCGTTTGGTGTGGTAGTAACACTCGGTCTTGCTGAAAGCTGCCGCCGGAAAGCAGTTGTAAATGGATTGATCGCTCTTTGGTATATATTGGGCAGGCCAAAGCGCGAAAGCTGGTTGTATGTAAAGTTGTTCGGCAGTTGGCAGAAGAGTTGACCGCCATAAGGATAGATATAGATGTCATCGAAGTTTAGAGAATTTGATTGCAGCCGGATAAAGGCTCATGAGGTCGGAAAACAGCCTAGGAAGGTCGAGATTGGAAGCGCAGCGTCTGCATGGCGAGCGGGTGGCACCATAACTGGTCTCATCTCATCATTTCCTGACATTCTGGCCGGTAAAGATATAAAGACTGCGATAACGGCCATATCGGATGCAGTCCGTGAGAAACGTCCAATTATCCTTTCAATCGGAGCTCATGTCATAAAGTGCGGGCTGTCTCCGGTTATAGCGGACCTTATTGCAAGAGGGATTGTCACCGGACTTGCTATGAACGGCGCTGGAGCGATACACGATACGGAAATAGCGCTCTTCGGCCGCACATCGGAGGATGTAGTTGCCGGTCTGAAGGAAGGCAGGTTCGGCATGGGGCTAGAGACTGCGGAGTTCGTAAACTCTGCGGCAGTAGCCGGTAGGGATCTGTCGCAGGGGTTCGGTGAATCCCTTGGTGAAAGGCTTATCAAGTCAAATGCGCCTGGTATATCCTCCAGCCTGCTCGTTGCGGCAAGTATAGCCGGAATCCCGGCGACAGTGCATGTCGGGATAGGTACGGATATAGTCCACATGCATCCGGGAGCCGATGGTTCCGCTATAGGTGATTGTTCTATGCGTGATTTCAGGATATTCGCAGCTTCGATAGAGGATTTAATGCAGCGGGGTGGGGTGCTCCTTAATGTAGGTTCCGCTGTAGTGCTTCCAGAGGTTGCACTGAAATCATTTGCAATGGGTACAAATGTAGGGTGCAATTTAGATAAAGTATTTGCAGTGAACTTGGACTTTATACGTCAGTACCGGTCAGAAGAACAGATTGTCAGGCGGGTACGCACGCTTGGAGGCCGGTCGGTATCGCTGGTGGGGCATCATGAGATCATGCTGCCTTTGATCGCGGCTGCGGTGATCGAGTCACAGGAGGGTTAGGTCTTTGGATAGCTTGTCTCATATTCTGGAACGTTTCAGCCGGATAAAAGTGCTTGTAGCAGGTGATTTAATGGTGGATGAGCACATCTGGGGGACAACCAGCCGTGTATCGCCGGAGGCACCAGTGCTTGTGGTAGACGCAAACGGCGAATCGGAGGTGCTTCCCGGCGGAGCCGCAAATGTAGTGAATAACATTAGAGCGCTTGGTGGAAACGCAGCAATAGTCGGGGTAGTCGGCGACGATTCATATGGAGAAGAGCTCGAGAAGAAGCTTCAGGATACCGGTGTGGATACCACCGGCCTTGTAGTGGACCCGTCACGTGTGACTACTCGCAAAACCAGAATATGGGTATCACATCGCCAGCAAGTCGTGCGAGTTGACAGAGAAACGCATGAACCAGTGAATGAAGGCATTGTCGAGAGACTTCTGAGAGAAATACGCAAAAAACTGGCTGACTGCGATGTTCTCATCCTCTCGGACTATAACAAAGGCGTGCTGGTTCCTGCCGTGGCGAAGAGAGCCGTTGCGCTTGCCCGCGAAATGGGGAAGATATGTACAGCGAACCCGAAACCAGTCAATATCAATGGATTTGAGGGCGCAAAGCTTGTTACGCTGAATCGGTCAGAAGCTGAGGCAGTGGCCGGAACCAAATTTCACAGTGAGGGTATAATCAAGTCAGCAGGGCAGCGTATGCTGTCCGACTTGGCACTGGATTGTCTTGTTGTTACTCGTGGATCTGCCGGGTTGACCATATTCAACGAAGATTCCGCTACTACCGTTCCTGCAATACCCATAGAGGTGTATGATGTCGCCGGTGCAGGGGATACTGTGATCAGTGCAATCAGCCTTGCGCTTGCCGCAGGAGCATCGCCGGTGGATGCTGCAAAGATTGGAAACCTCGCAGGTGGCGCTGCGGTGCGAAAGGTCGGAGTAGCCGCCGTAACCTGCGGTGAAATACGCGCTCTGGCTGCTGACAAAAAGGAAAAATAAAACCTCATAACACATTCTCGATTTAAGAGCACACTACATGATCTTGTCATACTAATGCCGATATGAGAGACTATCTTGTTACTGCGATATGCATGTATTGGCAATATAGTTGAGGCGGCGATAGAATGGATGAAGTCCCTCGTCATCAACCCCAGATATACAGAATAATGATAATATCTGAACACGAATGCTCATACCTCAAGCTCAAATGCGTGTAATATATGAATTAAGTCCTCAGGTATAACAATAAGCGCTATAAATCTTCCTAAAAAGGTTGACAGGCAGGCTGACTGATGTTACAATATCTGACATTGCAAGCCTGCTTGTTTTGGCATGTAACGGAGGATGCGATAAGATATGGATTCAAGCAGTATTATGATGACCGGGAAGGTCAAGTGGTTCAATGATTCCAAGGGATATGGTTTCCTTGAGGTAGATGGAAATAGAGACGTATTTGTCCATTATACTGCAATAAGGAAGGAAGGGTATAAATCCCTGAGTGAAGGTCAAAATGTCGAATTTGAGCTTATAGATGGCGCGAAAGGCCCTCAAGCTGTTAATGTCGGCATAATCTAGAAAGATACGCGCGGGAAGAAAAGTCGAGAACTGAGTGAACCCGCGTGTTTCTTATCTCATAAGACTGACAGAATTTGACAGAATAATAATGACTATCTCTGCTATCGGCCTTCAGCAATCAGTTGGTAACGAAAATGCAGAGGCTGGGATAAAGCACGGCTTCTTTATGCGCTGCTTATCTGCTTTGGGATTGCTTTCCATCCTACCGCGCGACTACCGGACCACGTGGAGAAGCACAAGTCTCTGACAACTCTTCGTTCCTAAACTTTTGATACTAACTCGACTCCATCAGGAAGCGATATATTGCTTGAATATCCGCCGTCTTTCTGCTCGAACTCCACTTTGATCATACCCCATGGATGCGCCAGCTCACCTTTTGCATATGTCAAGTGCCCAAGCTGCGGCTCGATTTTGACCGTCTTGAACCCTGGTGATGCGGGGCGGATTCCAAGCACTGAGGCAAAGTAATGATATACGGGATGGGCTCCCCATGCATGGCAGTCGGACCTGCTCGGCTCCGGCATTTCAAGCGTTGTCTTGAACCCCTGGTCTTTCAGTCCGAACCACAGCCCCATCCGTTCAAAGAGCTTGTCGATCCTCCCTATCAACCGGTAAGTCTCGAAGAGATAGTGGCTGAAATAGATGGTCGTCCGTTCAAGGTTAGGGTCAGTCAAGAGTCCCTCTATCATTCTTGCGCGTTTGGAGCCATCGACTGTTCCACTGAGGAGAGCGAGGCACTGCGAATGCTCACTGTAGTGCTCTTTAGAGAGATCGTCAGCGAATATGCCTCGGTCTTCATTCCAGAATGCCTCTTTTGCTATTGCTGCTATCCTATCACGTATTCTCAAGTTCCTCTGGGCGATTTCCGGGTCTCCGAAAGTATTTTCAAGATCTGCAGCAAGGCCGAGTATCAGCGCGGTCTGCCAGTTGAGGATCCCGCTCACGCCCAGGTGCCCATCCGGCGGAATACCGTCCCACCAGTTTGGTACCCAGTCCGTGAAATTCCATCCCCTGGGACCTTCTACAAGCCCGTCAGTATTTATATAACCGATAAAAGCATTGAGCACCGTCCTAACGCCGGGGATGAGGCTTCTGACGAACTCAGGGTCATCCCTCCACATCGCAAAGTCGTGGACCATCCCGACCCACCAGAGCGAAAACGGTGGGATTACCTGTGTCACCCGGCTCGGATAGCGGGACTGCGTAAGCCCGGATAACCTTCGCGACCGGTCAAACATCAAAAGAGACTTCTTAGGGAGCCTGTCATCTCTGGTTGTGGTATATGAAGTCAGCACTTCGAGCCTGGTATCTCCCACATACATCAACTGCTCATAGTATGGGCAGTCCATGTAAGTCTCGTGTGAGCACATTTCAAGAGTCCTCAGCGCTATCGGTATTACTTCGGCAAGTTTGGAGTCGCTTGCGTCGATTTTACTCTCAAAATCGTATGGAAAATGAGTCTCGCGAAGTGTAAAGTCTTCTATTATAAGCGGTTGGTCAGCAGTCGAGATGAAGACCTCCAGATAACGTCCCGCTTCCCACCAGAGAGTGTCAAACCTTCGGGATTTGCCTCCGTCCGGCTCGAAAGTATCGCCCATTCCGAAGAAGTATTTACCCTCTACTTCGTTGCGGTTTCCTTTTCCCGATTTTCTATTATCGATGTTGAGATACAGCGCCTCAGCCCAGAATATTCTGATTTTTGAGCCTTTTCCTTCCGATACGGTAAACTCAGGATAGGCTGTATAGTAGTTCTCAAGGTCTATTATAAGGCGGCGCATGGTATTTTTCGGAATAACAACCGTGCTCTCGCCTTTAAGGAGCCTGTTCCAACTATCAGCTTCGGCGGGGATGTTATCCGCACTTGCAACACGGATAGGTGAAGTATCTTCGGTATCAACACCCTGAATATGCCTCGCAACTCCCACTTTCCTTGGTTCTTCCATCATCGGAGGAAGGACCGCAGGGCGAAGCATCCAGATGGGCGGATATTCGTTTGCATACGATGCGGCTGCTATCCTGCATATTGCTTTAGCTGGGGACCAGCCATCACCGTTTCCTGTCTCGAACCCCCATGCGAACTCATCACCTTTTATATGGACCTTCGCACCGGCTCCCCAAGCTGCACCATCAGGGCTGACGGTTGAATATCCACCGATGATCTTGCTGTCCCACTCGGCAACACCGGTGTTCAGGACCTCCGGCTCGATTCCTTCTGCAGCAAGGACGAAGCCAGGGCGTACCATAATCTGCGCGTAGGGTGCTGGGCTGTCCGAGCCGAGCCACCATGTCCGAGCGACAAGTGTATGTTCTCCAGCTTTCAGGTCCAGACCGTATGTCTCGTAAAACCAGTTATCTCTGTCTCCACGTTCCGGGCCGCGCCCGATCCGCATGCCATCAAGGAACAGTTCATACCGTTCATCTGCAGTGACATGGATGCGAATTTTCGTGTCTTTTGGCAGGTTGAAGTATCTGCGGTAAGCCGTCACGGATGCTTCATCCGTCGTTATTTCTGGATGAGCGATTACCTTAGCAGGCCAATAGCCTCTTTGGGCCCAATGTTTGGATGGATCGATAAATGGTTCCTCGTTGATGATAACGCGCATATTCAATCTCCAAATGGATATTTATGAAAGCTCAGTTGCTATATATTATCATATAAATAGAGCGGCTGAGCGATGGATTTCACAGTTTGACGTGAATCCTCTCTTCGGTATATACTATCGACTGAGTTGTGAAGGCTCTTGAGTCTCCGGCTGAAGCTGGAGTCAAGTTATAAATATCATTAAACTGAATCTGAGGCCATGAAGGCGCCGTCCAAAACGGGCGACGAGCTTGATGGCTTTTTTTGTCTGAGGCATTATGAGCATAATTGACGGTAAGTTGGAACGACTGAGGGTAATTCTATCGGATATGGGTGGGCTGGTGCTCGGATACTCCGGTGGAGTAGACAGCACATTTCTTGCAGCGGTCGCAACGGAAGTTTTGAAGGACCATGCGGTGTGCGTCCTGGCGTCTTCGGAGACATATCCTGCATCAGAAGTCCTGGAAGCGGAGAAAACCGCTGCAAATCTTGGACTGAACCTGGTTCGTATACACACCGATGAGCTTAAAAGCGAGAACTTCGCCTGTAATACTTCGGATAGATGCTATTTCTGTAAGTCGGAGCTCTTCGGGAAGTTGATAGCGATTGCAAAAGAGCGTGAGATACGCTGGGTCGCCGATGGTGCCAATGTCGATGATTTGAGCGATTTTCGACCCGGCAGCCGTGCAGCAGCCGAGCTTGGAGTAAGGAACCCACTCAGAGAAGCAGGGCTAAATAAGGATGAGATCAGAAAATTATCACAAGGAATGAGGCTCTCGACCTGGGATAAACCTGCATTTGCATGCCTCGCGTCTCGAATACCTTACGGGACCCGAATAGAGCTGGAAGTATTGAAAAAGCTCGAAGAAGCTGAAAAATACTTGAAGGACCTTGGTTTCCGCCAGGTCAGAGTCCGGCACCACGGCACAGTCGCTAGGATAGAAGTAGAACCGGATGAAATACCGCGGCTCGCATCCAATGAAATACGGCAATTGGTTGCTGATAAGTTCAAGAATATAGGATATACATATACAACATTAGACATGAATGGCTATCGCACAGGTAGCATGAACGCTGTGTTGAAGCCGTCTGAGGTAGAGAATAATGGACACTGAACGACTCCAAAAGCTGCTTGAGGATGTAAAATGCGGCGGAGTTCCGATAGAAGACGCTATGATGCAGCTTCGCACACTGCCCTATGAAGATATAGGATATGCCAAGCTCGATATGCATAGAGAGATTCGGACAGGATTTCCAGAGGTCGTTTTCTGCCAGGGAAAGACCTGCGAGCAGGCTGTAGAGATAGTCAAACGGCTTTCAGAACGCAATTCAAAGGTGCTCGCCACGAGAGTGTCAAAAGAGACAGCCATTCGGATAGTGTCCGAAGTCGATAACTCGACTTATCACGAACTCGCAAGAGTAGTAGTCGTGAACAAAGAGGTTGAAACGGCAAAGCCTGCTGATGATAAATACATAATGGTAGTCTGCGCAGGGACAGCCGATGTGCCGGTTGCTGAAGAAGCAGCAATCACGGCGGAGACAATGGGGAGCCGTGTAGAGCGGGCTTATGACATCGGTGTCGCCGGAATCCACAGGCTTCTGGATCAAAAAGAACGGCTTATGAATGCAAACGTGCTGATCGTTGTGGCTGGTATGGAAGGCGCTCTTGCGAGCGTGGTCGGCGGGCTTGTTTCAAAGCCGGTTATAGCCGTTCCGACGAGTGTTGGTTACGGCGCGAGCTTCGGCGGGCTTTCCGCGCTTCTTGCAATGCTCAATTCCTGTGCAGCCGGGGTCGCTGTGACTAATATCGACAATGGATTCGGCGCAGGTTACTTCGCACATCAGGTGAATAAATGAAAACCGCATATTTCGATTGTTTTGCAGGCATAAGCGGAGACATGACCCTCGGCGCGCTCATTGGGGTGGGGGCGGATCCGGAAAAGCTTCGTGAGGCGCTCTCCTGCCTGGGTGTAGAAGGCTACACACTTGATGTCAAGAGGACTGAGAAGAACCATATAGCGGCGACCGATGTTGAAGTCGTAATGGAGCACCATCACCATCATCATAGAAGGCTGGGGGATATTCTATCCATAATCGATGGCTCTAGCCTTTCTGACTGGGTGAAAGAGAAGTCCGGCGCGATATTCAAACGGCTTGCTGAGGCGGAAGCGACAGTCCATGGTTCCAGCCCGGATGATGTGCATTTTCACGAAGTAGGTGCGGTCGATGCAATAATCGATATAATCGGGACTGCAATCTGTCTTGAGCTCATTGGACGGCCAAAGATCGTCTCAAGCCCCATGCCCACATTTCACGGCTTTGCTACCGGCTCACATGGGACATTTCCACTGCCTGCGCCTGCTACAATGGAGTTGCTAAAGGGTGTTCCCTGGCGCGAAGTTGGCGCAGAGGGTGAGCTTGTTACCCCAACAGGCGCGGCTATTATTACTACTCTCTCGTCAGACTTCGGTCCGATGCCTCCAATGTCGGTCGAGAAGGTCGGCTACGGCGCAGGAACTCAAGACCATGGTTTTCCGAACGTTCTGAGGGTGATGCTGGGCGAGACCGTGGACAAGAAGACCCCAGCGGATGAAGTTTCCGTAATACAGACCAATATTGACGACCTTAACCCTCAGATTTACGACTTTGTTATGGACCGGCTCTTCGCAGTTGGAGCGCTAGATGTTTTCTTAAGCCCCATCCAGATGAAGAAAAACCGGCCGGGAATGCTACTATCGGTTATCTGCTCACCGGAACTTGAGCAGAAGGTCATAGAGACATTACTGCGAGAGACATCGACTCTAGGCGTGCGGATACAGCGTATGGAGCGCGCATGCCTGGAGCGTCAGTGGCAGGAGGTCGAAACGGAGTTCGGTAAGGTTAGGATCAAAATCGGCCAGCTAAACGGCCGAATAATGAACGCATCTCCGGAATACGACGACTGCAAACGGGCTGCCAGTGAGCGCGGAGTGCCGGTAAAACAGGTGTACGACGCGGCTATTGCCGCTTTTATAGGGAACAGATGACAGGGAAACAGAGAACAGAAGAGATTGTTCGAAGTTGTACTGGGACACCTCTTATGCTTGGTGCGTGTAGTTTGCGCCGAAGCCAACTTTTCGAGTCTGCGCAAAATCGTGCTTCGGGACGAAAAGCGGTCCCGAATAGCATAGGGAAGTGTGCTTCTCTCCGTGGTAGAACTACGGTCCCGAAGAAAGGGTAAATGCTTTAAGTCTCCACCCTCCGCGTTTCTATTCGTTCCGCGTTTCCGCGGTTCAAAAGCTGATGGCTGTCAGCTAAATCAGTTTCATAAGCGCGGGGTCGTTTCTGCTTTCCATTACTTCCCGGACTTGTTCTATGTTTTCAGTTGAGGGGTAAATTCGAAGCGCATCAATAGCCTCTGAGGCGGTTTTGCTATCGGCATCTCGGACTATATCGAGCAAAAAGTTGAATGCTTCAGTGCTTCTCACAAGTGCGATGGGCAGAATGAGCATCCGGCGAGTCGATGGTGATGGAAAATCGTCCCAATATTCCCGCAGCACATCGTAGGCTCTTGATAGTCTTGAGTTTCCTATAGCGATTGCGGCGGATTGGGCCATAGCAGCATCAGCAGTTCGCAAATAGCGCGAAACGAATCCTAAAGAGCGGTCTGGGGCCATTGTAATCAATCCGTCGAAGCATTCACTGATCACATTAGGGTCTTCATCACCGGTAAGGACTTTCAGCCTAAGCAGGAGTTCGCTTTCAGGATTGCCAAGATAACTGAGCGACTTAACCGCAGCTGTACGCACTTCCGGGTCAGCATCGACAAGAAGATCGGTGAGTATATAAGAAGCATCCAGGCAGATGATCCGTGCCAGACCATAAGCGCAGCCTATACGCACCTTGACGGCTGCGTCGATTGGTTTGCCATACGCGGGCTCCATCTGGATATAGTAAGCCCCTTTACGAAAGACCTCATCACCCATATATTCAAACTTGTTCAGCGCATTTACGATGGAGATTTTAGCGTTACAGAGCTTGTCATTTCGGACTCCATCTATCATGAACCGTTCGAACGCGGAGATCATGTCGGGGATCAGGTTGCTAAAACCATAGTTTGCGGCTAGATCGGCAGCTTTTGATGCGAGCAGGCTGTTTTTCCCATTGATCGCGCTTTTGAGTTCAGATATGGCTTCATCGTCCATATTGCCCGATTCAATACGCCACAATGATCTGTAGGCAGTCTCAAAACTGGTAGGCTTCTTCATCCACGCTATCCCCTATACAAACAAATAAAGACTCTATTGAATATTCAACAGAGTTTAATGGTTGGCCAAGAGTTAAAATCACGAACCACTCTATGAACTATTAATGTCGCATTATGGACAACAAGTAGATGCCGAGGATTTTTCCTATTTATAGAGTTTCAGGAGATAAAGTAACAGCCTTACAGTTATATAAACAGTTCTCTGATATAGCTTTATCTGTTAATTTTACACTTACACCTGAAACTCTTCCGGAAGATTTTCGGCAACAGCCAATATATGATTGGCCGTTAATTAATCAGCCGATAATCTATAGATGCTACATCATCTATTTTACGGATGCGAACTAATCTGATGATATCTGTTCCATCTTTCTCGCAAGATGAAATGCCGGTTACCGATACATAATCCCATTCTGAGTTTATCGACACACCATCAGGAACTATACATTTGACTTGAGCGTCGCTTCCATCATCGATTATGAACCACGTCGGAAGAGCCGGGGCAATCACCTGTTCGATTTCTACAACTCTGCCAAATGTGCGGACAAGCAGGCCGATATTGTTCAAACCGAATCCCTTTAGCACTCCCATTTGCCCTATACCAGTTACAGAATCTAGCAGACTTCCACCGCCAATAAGCTTATTTGTCATCCCAAGCGGTTTAACGTCACCGTCTCCATTACTAATTGCGGTGGATGCTTGTATGAAGCGTTCGCCGTCGGCATTTGTGCCCAATATTCCGACTACATCGGCCAGTTTTCCACAGATTAAGCCGTGAGCAGTCTTCTCTACGCGTATGCCCGAGGCTCTGTTATCCGCCTCGATATAGAAAACATCAGGCCATGCCGCTGAGACTATCGCGCCTGTTATCCGAATGGGTGTACCATCAGCGGATTTCTTCGCGTTGGGTAGTGCTATCGCATCGGGGGCAATATAGGTCGCAGTACACGCCATGTTTTGGTCAGCGGTTATGGTTACAGTTGGTGATGGCTTTGTCCATCCGGGCAAATCGCTGAGTTCGATAGTATAATCACCTACCGGAATGTCATACTCAGTCTCGCCGCTTGCAAACCACGTGCTCGTTCCTGCGCGCCGCCATTTTGTTCCTGCGGCAGCTGCTTCGGTTGGAGCGATTGTTACAGTCAGCGATCCGGCATCTGTCTTTTTAATAGCAAAATAGAAGCTTGGCCCGACGTCGACAGCCAAAAATCCTTCGTTGGGAATCGGCGCAGTGCCATTCCCCCATACTGCGACTGAGCCATTGGTTCTAAGGGCAATGGATATGCCTCCATCCCCGGCAACCGACACAAAGTCAGTGGAAGTTGGTGCAGTGCACTCTCCGTAATAGTTGTCACCCCAGCAGACAATACCGCCATCGGTTTTCAAACTAAGCGAATGAATGTTGCCGCAGGCAACCGCTTTAAAACCAGAGTTGGGTGATGGTATATCACGCTCACCGAATTTATTGGTGCCCCAGCAGACAATCGTGCCGTCGGATTTCAAACCAATGAAGTGGTTTCCACCGCCTGCAACCGACACGAAACCTGAGTTTGGAGCTGGGACAATACGCTGGCTGTCAGTATTGTCACCCCAGCAAACTATACTTCCGTCAGATTTCAGGCCAAGCGAGTTATATGCGGAACTACTAATTGCTGTGAAGCCACTGTTCGGCGACGGCATATTGCACTGGCCAGAATAACTACCCCAAATATTGTTAGCCCAGCAGACAGCAGATCCATCGGATTTCAAGCCCACGGTATGCCAGTTGCCACAGGATATCGCTGTGAAGTCAGAATTTGGAGATGGTATGATGCCACCGATCTGTCCCCATTGGGTGACTGAACCGTCGGATTTCAAGCCGACGGCAAAATCATAGCCTCCAGAGACCGCAACGTATTCCGAGTTAGGAGCAGCCGGATTGCATTGACCATAATCGTTATTGCCCCAGGCAACAACACTGCCGCCGTGATATGTGGCGATTGTCTGAGTAGTTTGATTTTCAGATACTGTTATGGTCCTTTTCATCGGTTCTTTCCAGCCGATGATATCCTTAAACTCAATGCTGTGATTTCCAACCGCAAATCTTACTGAATCTCCACTGTTGTGCCAGATAGCCGTACCGACAGGCCTCCACTGCCCTTTCTGGGTTACTGCCAGAGCAGGCATAATATTGACCTTTATATCACCCATCGGCAGATATGTGCTGGTAATATTTTTCGTTAGATCAGCCGCGATTGTAACCATCTGCCTGGCAGGCGTCCCCCAATTGGTGGCGTCGGCGAACTCAACACAATAGTCTCCCACGGCAATATCGTATTCCGTCTCGCCGCTTGTAAACCACTGGGCCGTTCCTTGTCTCCGCCATTTTGCTCCCGCGGCAACTGCCCCGGCTGGTTGAATATTTACACGCAGAGAACCGGTCGACATTGGCACCTTTATTGTGCCTATGAAGCCGCAGTGATCGTAGCTTGCGTCTCCGGCCGCATCAACAAAAAAGTCGACGTTGTCTCCTGACGCAAGACGAGTATTGAAACTATATGCTATTCCTGTTGTGTTTGTGCCAGCGATAGTGTTGCTAACCTGCAAAGCGCCATTAATACCAACAAAGCCGAAAAATCCATTGCCGCCGCTGATCAATTTCCACATTACACCGGAAATATTGGCCTCTGAATCGATATTGCTGACCCATCTTCGCACCGTTTGCACAGATGTCTCAGGATGAGCACCTGCAGCCCAAACGCGAGCCGTTCCACCTTGATACCAGAGAGAACCGTAGGCATCGCTGCCGGTCAGGCTGAATGGATAGAAACTGGGAACATTGTAGGGATAATAGAAGCCATAATACCAGTCCTTGCTCCCTTGGACGAGCGAAAAATCAGCATAGGAATCGGCAACTAGGTAAGTGGAGTTGTGGTATGTCGCCGTGGAGGTTGTAGTATTACCATCGGCGAGCGTCAGGGTTCTTGTCTGCGGAGTACGCCAACCGGCTACGCGACTGAACTCGAGAGTGCAGCCCTGCGGGTAGCTGCTTATCGCATAGCTGACACTATCGCTACTTGCATGCCATGTTGTCTCACCAACAACCCGCCACGTCGCATCTGCACTTATCGCATCAGCGGGAAGAAGCGTAACTTGAATATTTCCCATCGGCTCACAAAAGACCGAGGCAGGTAAATACAAACACAGCAGCATTATAGCTGCTACCATTAAGCATATGTTTTTTATCATTCAATCCTCTCAGTGCGGACAGCAAAAAAATACAACTGCTAGATTTTCCTTTATATTTATCTGCAAGATTCGTGCCGGATAAGATTGTTTCTTTTATTTCAGCGATTTGATCGCCTGATACAATTCGGCGATTGCTATGTCACGTCTTCCAAGCACATTCGGAAGCTAATCTCCATTCTTTTCAATGCTCAATGGGTTCTGTATGGCATGCCAACCCGCCTCTCAATGGTATAGGCAACAGCAAATTGCCACAAATCTCGTGGTCAGATGTTCAAATAGTTGCGCAGATAGACTTATTGCGAAGGACAGCGCGTAAATACGCGAAAACCCTGCCGGAATCCCGACAGGGCAAAATCGCATAGAGAACAGTTTTACTTCAATAATTGGTCGGGGCGGGGAGATTTGAACTCCCGACCTCTCGCACCCGAAACGAGCGCTCTACCAAGCTGAGCCACGCCCCGCCGACCAAAAGATTATACCATAGCCTTCGCGCTTCCGCAAGATATTTATATGAGGATTTCGCCTCCGGTCTGATCACGCCTTGCGGCGCAGGAACTTCCGTTTCAGCATATCCCAAACAGTTGCTGCTTCCTCTAATTTTAATACACGAACGGAAGCGATGAAGATAGCCCCGCCTGCTGCTGTCGGTAGCAGAAACCTGATTCCAGCTGCTGCTTTGAACGGCAGATGAGAAAGCGGCATGCTCTCTACCTGATGAAGTGTAAGCCACATAGCTACCCCCATAATTCCTGAAGCGGCGGTAATCTTTCCGACAGATACAAGTATCTGCTTTGCATTGATTCCTCCTGCTTTCTTCCTAAGCAGGTAAATAAGCAAAAACATATTACCAAGCGCCGCCACGGTTGTTGCAAGCGCAAGACCGGAATGGCCGCCATAAGGGGTGTGCATCATCAATTTCATTAAGACATAGTTGAGAGGTACGAAGATGACTGTCATGCCAGTGCCAACAACAACAGGAATCAGTGTGTTTTGCATTGAGTAAAACGCACGTGCCATCAATGGGTGAGCCGACCATGCGAATATACCGATAGCATAGAATATCAATGGGTCTGCGACTTCACGAGTTGCTTCCGCGTTGAAGTGACCGTGCTGAAACAGAAGCTGAATGATTGGCACCCTGAGGACTATCATAATGATAGTCGATGGGATTGCAACGAATGCAATGGTCCGCAGACCATAATTTATCGTTGCTCGGAAATCATCCATCTTTTGCGTGGCATACTGCGCAGCCATTACGGTGTAGAACCCGATTGCAATCGATTGTCCAAAGATACCTATAGGCACCTGCATCAGCCTGTTCGCTCTGTCGAGTGCGGAAATCGCACCCTTGAATAGATAAGATGCAAACAACTGGTTGACATACACATCCACGTATGTGAGCGAGAGGCTGAAGATTACAGGGATCATCAGCTTCCATACCCTCATAGCGCCCGGGTGCCGGTAGTTGAAATTTGGCTTATATTTAAGCCCGTAGCGCCTTAATACGACATACTGCAGAACAAAATTCCCTGCAAATGCTCCGGCGAGCGCGCCCCAGGCAAGCCCTTCTACACCTTGCGGCCCAAACCTTGATCCGGCTATGGCTCCACCGATGATGATACCAATGTTATAGACACTCGGCCCAAGTCCCGGTGCAGTGAACTGGTTATGCGCCCACAGAGACGCCATCATAAGCCCGCCCATGAAGAAAAAGAACTGGGCGGGAAGGACTATCCTCGTCAGGTGAGCGAGAGCGTCCAGTGCAGCTGCATCCTTTATTCCCGGTGCAGCTACAAGCGGAACGAGCTGCCGTGCGAATATCTCTCCGAGTAGTATAAAAGCTGCTACGACAACTGCCATTATGGTTGCGATTACGCTGAACAGCTGCCAGGCCTCGTCCTTCTTGTCCTTTGCCATGTACTCGACGAATACCGGCACGAACGCTGCTGAAATGACGCCACCGGCGATCAGGTAGAAGAGCAAATCCGGAAGTTTGAATGCGGCATAGTAGATGTCCGTATTGCGGCCTTGCCCGAACAAACCACTTATTAACATGTCCCGTACAAGGCCGAGGACACGGCTCAGAAGTATAGCCACCATCATTATTCCGGCGGCTTTGGTAACAGTTTTTTGTGTAGTCATAGGATTTTCGAGTCTTAGTATAAGCTGAACAGACTCGACAGTCAAGATTTACTACACATTATACGAGTAAAAATGATGGGTAGTTCTCAGCCAGCAGGCAATTCAAAATATTCAGCTTGAAAACTTGATTCCGGCCTTCTTAACTTTCTCAATAACCTTAATATTTCGCTTCTTTGCCGTGGATTTGGGATTCTCTGTAAATTTATTCGAAGTGACAGCAGGCTTATCCGACAAAACCGCGTCCGAGGCCTTCTTTGCACGAGTCTTTACGGGAGTTACAGAAGAAGCAGCGGAAGAAACTACATTATTTTCAGTAATAGTCTTCTTTCGTTTGTTCTTTTTGGTTGAACCTTCGGCTGCTGGGTCAGGTGGGTCAGGTGACTTTGTATTTTTAGCCGTGGGATGAGCAGGCTTCGCTGCCGTTACTCGTTTTTTCGCTGGGCGGTCTTCCAGAAGGTCGTCTTTCGGCAAAATCCGCTTTTTGTGCAATATCTCAGGATACTTTTCGAACTGCTCGAACATTGAATCCGTCAGGTCGAAGTTGAAAACCTTCTGCCGTCCTTCCTCTATAGTCAACTCGATCTCAAGTCGGTCTTTTTCAGGGATATTCTTAAACCGGCTGAAATGCCGGATTCCGTCTATTTGTGTAATACAGATCTGCATTGTTACTGTCCTTAATATAATACGTGCTGCAACAGCTTAAATATTTTACTATAGCCTAAAGTAGTAGTCAAGTGTCTACCATATTGAGATTGGAGACTATATGGAATGTGTTGTCAACTACTTGTACGCTAATATGCTGTCGTTTAGTCCATTTGCCACTTGGGTAAGCAAACTCTGAGCACCTATCGAGGTAAAAACGAGGTGAATGACGATGCAAAAGTTGAGACGTTTTCTGGAACGTGATAGCGAGGAAATAGTAAATAGAGATGTTGTTGAAGAGTTTCCGATAAAAATCGCGGAAAACTGGGATGTAATTGTAAACAGCGCAAACCTGATGGCAGAAGTCATAGATCGTCATCTGGATTTCGAATCTAAACTGCAGGGAAGAGAGTTAAGGCCAGTAACTCTTTGCCCGGAACAGCGTGTAAGTCTGATTAGCGATCTATCAGCAGTATAGATAGTATGGAAGGCAACAGATGAAGAAGTTATTTCCTGACATGCCGGATGTACCTCAGGGAGTTGCCAACCGGGGTGTAAGGATAATTGAAAAGCATCTGCGAATGCACAGAGTGGACCGGGCAAAAGACCTCCCGGAAGAAGCTAAAGTCAGGTTGCTTCGTGACCTCAGGGCTTTCTTTGATTCGGAAATGGGTGAAGGCTCAAAAGGAGGAGCAAAAACGACAGAAAAAGGCTTCTGGAGTCGATTATGGAGCCGGATCCAGGATTTTATGAGCGTATGTGATAATAGTACGGGTGCGCCGGCCGTGCTGCATGTATTCAGTGAGTAATGCCTGTGCAAAAAGCAGAGACGGGGCGATAGAACGGCTTTATCAAGGGTACCGTATAGACGCGGTACCCTTGTTTGTTTTTACTATTGATGCTGAGTGGGTTGAGTAGCTCGATTCCATAGAATACGCCCGAACTGGGTCATAGGTCCGTTCGGGAACCGTTTTGCCAGCTCACGAAGGCAATTTTTGGTGCTTTCTTTGTCCCCATGCACATTCAAATGGTATTCCGCCATCCTGTAAAGCGCTGTTTCGGCATCAGGAGACATAGGGTCTCTCTGAATGATTCGTCCATAGATACTTAGAATATCACGAGACGCGGCGGAGCGTTCCATTGTTCTGGCCAGTCGAAGCAGATACATGGATGGGATGAGATCTATGTTCCTGCGAAGTGTCATCAGATAATACATAACGAATGCGGGGTCTTTATCGACAAGTAATGGAGCTGCATTGATAAAAGCTCTTTCCAGCGCCATATTCTGGCTGTTTGAAAGACCCGGCTTAGCCATCGCTTTGATAATGTCTATATTAGCCGGGTCATGCTCGAGCATTGCTTCAAGCGCATGAGCAGGCATCAACGACAGGTCTTTCATATCTGCCTGGATCGCTTTCGCCTCGGAAACCGACTCCGTATCGCGTTTTATCCTTAATGCAAGGCACAGGAGTGCTCCGGCGCACGCACCTCCTATATGAGCGAAGTTAGCTACACCGCCGCTCACACCCGTTACGCCGAATAAAACCCCTTCCAGCAAATCCATCAAGAAAAACAGCCCGATTATCCAGATTGCAGCGACTTCCCATACACCGATGTAAGGACGGATAAATACCCAGAAAAAATAGAATACGCAGACTGTGCTCCAGGAATAGATATACCAGTAAGCTCCCAGGATTCCCATAATACACCCTGATGCACCTATACCAGGGTATGTTTTACCGGTAACCGCGAATTCTATTGCGGATTCCAATAAGCCGCCCGCGAGACCTGTAGCGAAATACACGAGAAGGTATTTTCCAACACCGAGTCTGTCTTCAACAGGCGGTCCAAACACCCAGAGGAACAACATATTCCCGAGCAGGTGGAATAAATTCGCGTGAAGAAATACTGCTGAGATGAAATTTAAGAACGGAGAGGTCCCCAATGCAAAAGCATAATTATCCAGCACATCCTCTCTGATGCGCAGAAGCGAATCAGTTGTGAATATATAGACAATTACATTTATTGCTATCAAGCTGACTGTAACGACTGGAAACTTCTTCGGAGGATTCTTTACACGATAAGGTAAAAGCACTGATTAATCTCCATTTCCCGCATTTCCGATCACCCTTAATGTCGCAGGTTCTCCCGGGTTTCCCTGAACATCGAACTTTGTCTGCAAAAAGTGACCTACAGTCCATATATTCGTTCTCAGGTGAAGCGTATTTTCTTCTGTTGCAAGGGATGATTCACCGTTAGCAAGTGCCATTGGGACGATCAACTGGTCAGCCAGATGCTTGTCCAGTGCCATCCCAGATTTCCACCATAGGGTAAACTCGTCGCAGGCATCTCCGGCGACCTCTTCCGATGATTTTCTTTTCTCTCCGAGTGATGTGAAACCTGCTTTTACATCACCGCCATCGAATAAAATGAACGAGAAAGTCCCTATGCCTGGCGATTCATATTCTTCGATCACTTTATTCGGCTCTATATTGAGCTGTTTCAGCCGAGAGGTCATTTCAGCCATCTGCCTGTTGGCAATCGACCTGGTCAGGTTGGAGACAGCCGAATAGCAGGTAACAGCGCCGAGCTTTCTTTTGAAAAGATCAATTGGCTGCAGATGATTGACCGGCTGTATCTCTGCTTCGATTTCTCCACCCCCTATCGGATAATAGCCCGCTCGCGTTAATCGATATTGGACCGGAAACCCCATTCGCGCGAGTGTAGGAAGGTAGACCTCGGAGATATAATCGGCTGACGGGCTCCAGGGAACATGGGTCCCTCCGCGGATCGTGACCTTCGATGGCTTTCGGGAAAAGGCAAGCGGCGGAAGCACAGTCTGGAATATAAGATTGACTGAACCTGCCGAGGACTTTATCTTTGAGACATCGAATGTATATTCTCCGGGTCTCACATTTCCCGGGTGAAATTCGAGTGTCTGGGAACCGACTTTGTCTCCTGTAAGTCTGCCGTTACAGATGCTTGCTATAGCTTGTGCGGCAGTCAGATGCTGCGGCTGAAGACCTGGGTTTTTTCTACCGGCACGGATATTTTCAATTCGTATAGACTGCTTCGATATTACTGATAGCGTAAGGCTGGTGCGAAGTATCTGGCCTCCACCCTCGCCGTAGCTTCCATCTATCACAATCACGTTAACATGACCTCGATTTATAGCAGGATGACATATATGTGGTATTCTTATTGGCAGAACCGAGAAATTCCTGCAGTATAATTAGAAAAGGATCGAGGGTTTTCGAAGTCCTCGATCCTTCTAGCAACACACTTTGCTTGATCACACGGTCAGCCGCATGGCACTTTGGCAGGTTATTGCGTTTCTTTTGACTGGAGTGAGCTTGGCATTTCCTGGAGTTTGACATCGACAGTCTGGCGTTTTCCGTCGCGTATAATGGTCAACCGCATTATATCGCCGACATGCTTCCCACGCAGTTGTTTCTGCAAGTCACCGCTGTCCTCGATTATAGTTCCGTTTGTCTGGACGATTATGTCCCCGAGTTTGAGTCCTGCTTGTGACGCAGGGCTGTTCGGTGATACATCCGCGACCATTACGCCCCTATTTGCAGATAGACCGAAGGCTTTTGACGTCTCTTGTGTAACATCCCCGTAGGATATTCCGATCCAGGGGACTATCACTCTTCCATACTCCAGTACATCCTGAATAACTTCCTGTGCTGTATTGATAGGTACTGCAAACCCGAGTCCGCCGCCTCCACCAGTGATCAGCGCTGTATTGATCCCGATAACATTTCCACGGGCATCCAGAAGCGGGCCGCCGGAATTGCCCGGGTTGATCTCAGCATCCGTCTGGATAAGGTTAGAGAGCGCAGACCCTCCGCCTGGTATACTCCTGTTCAATGCGCTGACGACGCCGACTGTGACTGTCCGCTCAAACCCGTAGGGATTACCTATCGCCACGGCTATCTGGCCTACCTGAAGCGTGTCGGAATCACCGATGGGAGCTGTAGGAAGCCGGCCTGCATTCACTTTCAGCACGGCGAGATCGACTCTGGGATCACCACCAAGACGTGTTGCTTGAATTTTCTTGCCGCTTGCGAGTGTAACCGTCACTTTCTTTTCGCCCTCGATGACGTGATTATTCGTCAGGATATATCCCTCAGGCCGAACAATCACGCCGGAACCGACCGAACTATCATCGTCAGAGCCTGTACTGATAGCGACCACAGCCGGACCCACATTGCGCGCTAGATCAACAACAGCCCGTTCGCTGTCGAGCAGCAGCGGAGCGCCGCCTGCTCCTGTTCCTGCTGGAACACTGGGCTTTATAGTCTGCGTGGATACGTCAACTATCGAAGACCCCAAAAGCAGACCGGCAAAAAACATAGCTAATAGCATGACCCAAAGGCTCGCGCTGTTGGAAACATTACGCAACCTCAATTAAATCCCTCCTCCCAAAGAGGTAAATAGCAATCTTCAGTAAGATGTTACCCAATGAACGACACGCTTCAGAGCAGTTTGACGCATTGTGTGAATTCGGTAAGCACATTTTTGTGTACAGGGAGGAATTCTCACATCCGACGTTGAATTACAGAATTTGGTACCGAATGGTAAGATAACGCAGGAGGAAAATCTGAATGACGAACAAAAAGCGCGTCTACCTGTTCAGAGAAGGTAACGCGACCATGCGCGACCTGCTCGGTGGCAAAGGCGCTAACCTGGCGGAGATGACCAACATAGGTCTTCCTGTACCGCCCGGGTTCACTATCACTACAGAGACTTGTAATGAATATACTAAGCTCGGAAAACTTCCGGATGGACTGTGGGAAGAAGTTCTCAAAGCCCTTACGGACGTAGAAAAAGATATGGGTAAGAAGCTCGGCGATGTGAAGAACCCACTTCTTGTTTCCGTAAGATCGGGCGCAAAGTTCTCCATGCCTGGTATGATGGACACAGTCCTCAACCTGGGACTCAACGATGATACCTTGAAGGGTATTATCGCCGCAACCGGAAACGATCGTTTCGCTTACGATGCCTACCGCCGTTTTCTTATGATGTTCTCCGACATCGTTCTTTCAAGCGACTATCCCAAGCTTGCAAAGCACCATTTCGAGCATATCTTCGATGGCCTCAAGGCTGCGAAGGGCGCTAAAGTCGATACAGAAGTCGATTCTGAAGGACTGAAAGAGCTCGTAGCCAAGTATAAAGTTTATTTCAAAGAAATTACCGGCAATGATTTCCCGACAGACCCGATGGAGCAGCTCAAGCTCGCCATCATCGCTGTCTTCAAGAGCTGGAATAACGAAAGAGCCATCATCTACAGGAACCGCGAGAAGATTTCCCATGACCTCGGAACCGCCGTCAACATTCAGACGATGGTTTTCGGCAACATGGGCGACGACTGCGGCACCGGCGTTGCATTTACACGCAACCCTGCAACAGGTGAGAACAAGCTCTTTGGTGAGTTCCTGAAGAATGCACAGGGCGAGGACGTCGTCGCTGGTGTCAGAACTCCTGAACCTATAGATCAGCTCGCAAACGAGTTCCCTTCAATTTACGGCCAGTTTGCGGAAATCGCGCATAAGCTGGAAGACCACTATCGTGAGATGCAGGACATAGAGTTTACCATCGAGAAAGGCAGGCTCTTCATCCTTCAGTGCCGATCCGGTAAGAGAACCGGCGCCGCCGCTGTTAAGATCGCTGTCGATATGGTCGGAGAGAAGAGAATCACCAAGGAAGAGGCTCTGACGAGAGTAGCCCCTGAGGCGCTCGAGCAGTTGCTCAACCCGAGGATAAAAGATGTCAGCGGACTGAAGCCTTTAGCCAAGGGTCTGAACGCAGGTCCTGGCGGCGCGTGGGGTCACGTTGCATTCGATTCCAAGGCTGCTATCAAGATGGCTGAGACAAGCAAGAATGTCATCCTGGTCCGCAAAGAGACAAACCCTGACGACCTCGGCGGAATGCTCGCTGCTGCTGGTGTTCTCACCCAACTCGGTGGACGCACCAGTCACGCGGCTCTTATCGCCCGCCAGTATGGTATCCCGACCGTTTGCGGCTGTGGCGCTGTAAAGATCGACGACGAAGCCAAGCAGTTTACGGTCAACGGAACTGTGATCAAGGAAGGCGACATCATCACGATCAACGGAACGACCGGCGAAGTCTTCAACGCGAAGCTTGAGACCGAGCCCGCATCAGTTACAGGCGATTTCGGCACGTTCATGGGATGGGCTGACGAAATCCGTAAGCTCGGAGTCCGCGCAAATGCCGACAACCCTGAGCATGCAGCCGATGCAGTGAAACTCGGCGCTGAGGGAATCGGACTCTGCCGGACTGAGCATATGTTCCTCGGTTCAGAGCGCGTCCCGTTCGTGAGAGACATGATCCTTGCCGACAACGAAGAGATCCGAGAGAAAGCTATTGAGAAACTTCTTCCTCTTCAGCGCGAAGACTTTGTCGGAATCTTCAAGGCGATGGGTGGACGACCTGTCACAGTAAGACTGATCGACCCGCCGCTTCATGAGTTCCTTCCGCCGCTCTATGAGCTCTTGGTGGAAGTCACCGAGATGCGCTGCAAGAACCCAAAGGACCCTGCACTGGCTGAGAAGGAAGACCTTCTCAAGAAGGTTCAGGATATGCACGAGTCCAACCCGATGCTCGGACTTCGCGGATGCAGACTTTCGATCTACTTCCCTGGAATCGTTAATATGCAGGTTGCTGCCATCATCGGCGCGGCTTGTGAGGTGAAGAAGTCCGGTATGGACGTTCATCCTGAGATCATGATCCCGCTCGTCGGCACCGTAAACGAACTGACCTACCTTAGGGCACAGCTTGATGACGTTGCAAAGAAGACGATGGAAGCAGAAGGCTGTGAAGTCGACTACATGTTCGGCACAATGATCGAGATCCCGCGCGCTGCACTGACAGCCGACGAGATCGCACAGCATGCCCAGTTCTTCAGCTTCGGAACAAATGACCTGACCCAGATGGGCTACGGCATTTCTCGTGACGACGCCGGCAAGTTCCTGCCGCTCTACATCGAGAAGGGCATCTTCAAAGTAGACCCGACCGAGACTATCGACCAGAAGGGCATTGGCCGGTTGATGAAGATCTGCGTCGAAGACGCAAGAGCAGTCAACCCGAAGATCAAGCTCGGAATCTGCGGTGAGCACGGTGGAGAGCCGGACAGCGTGAAGTTCTGCCATAGAATCGGCCTGAACTACGTCAGCTGCTCGCCTCGCCGAATTCCTGTCGCCCGCCTTGCAGCCGCCCAGGCTGTCATAGAGGAGAAGGGCAGCGGAGCTCAGAGAGACAAGTAATAACTGACGATATATAGTTAGTCAGTAGTTAGTAAAAGCCCCCGTTGGAGTGATCTGGTGGGGGCTTTATTCATGTATGCCGGGCATGTTTTCGTTTTCGGGGGTGTAAGTCCCCTACGGAGTAGGAAGTCGAAACCGTTAAGCGAAGGCAAAGGCGTCACTGTGAGGTGGGGTCTGAAAGAAGCTGGAGCTACAGTCACGACCAGCCCAATTTGCCGATGCATTAAGACGTGCAAGAGAGCAATAAAACTGCAATTTTTTACCATATGTTAGAAATCTGTTAGAAATCAAGCAAAAGGCCTTTCGAGAAATCTCCCGAAAGGCCTTTTTTGAGCTCAAAATATGGAGGCGACGTCGGGAATCGAACCCGAGAATAACGGTTTTGCAGACCGAAAATACCGCCATGCCTTATCGCTTCTCGTCTCTTTTCGCCATTATCTGAGTTCAACTTCACTCGTCGTCACGTTACACCACTTGTCGATTTATCTCTTTCGTGAGCAAATATGTGAGCACAGATAAACGAATGTGAGCAACTGGAACTACTTGGCCTTACGTGTATTTTTTAATGCATCGGCAAATTGCACCGGAGCTCCCATGTCTCCGGGGATACAATGACTGTACCTCTTTAATGTAATGCTTGGATTTGCATGACCTACACGTTTCGAAACCCTGATTATTGATTCTCCCATAGCAAGGCTTATAGATATATGTGTATGGCGAAGATCGTGGAATCGTATTCGTCTGATTTCTGATTTCGCCAATATCTCCTGAAGTGACTCTGTGAGCGTTGGTCCGCGCATGTAACTACCATTCGGCATCGCACATACCAAATCATTGTCTTTGTAATCAGCACCGTATTCCAGTTTTTGCAGCTTTTGCACTTCCCTATGCCGTTTCAGTTGCTCGACGACTTCAGGGGTTACTTCAAATGTTCTGCGGCTGGTTTCGTTCTTTGGGTCCTTCAGCCTCAACTTGCCTTTGACGTACTCTAGCGAATACTCGACTTTGATTGTTCCGGCTTCTAGATCAACTGCCGACCAGTGCAGCCCCAGGCATTCCCCTTGCCTTAATCCGGTATATAAGCTGATAAATATAGGTACACCCCAAATGCTTTCCTGGCAGGCATCCGCGAGCTGAATCGATTCTTCAACGCTCAATATCTTCATTTCCTCATGCTTAACCTTAATGGAATCTGATCGAGTAACAGGATTAATGAGGATATTGATCACATCCTTTTTTATTCCCCAATTTATCGCAGAGCGGAGTATTGCCCGGCAATGATGTGCGGTCTGGGTAGACACACCACTGCCGTTCTTTCGGCCTGATTCTTGTATATCTTTGAGAAACTTGTCGATCCGCGCACCATTAAGCTTTTCCAAGCGAACTCGCCCGAGATGAGGATTGATGTAATTATTAATCTTTTCTTCATATCCGGCGTGTGTTTTTTCTGCCAAACGCTTTTCATTGCCCTCCAGGTATTGCTGCATCAAATCCGAAACGGTCATTTTGGACGGGTCTACATACCGGCCGGTGTTAATCTCGTGCAGGACCTTTGAGAGTTCCTTTTCAGCGTCGCGCTTGCTGCCCTTTACCGATTTCCACTTCTGCTGACGTTTTCCGGTATCGTCGTATACATCATACCGAATATAGTAGCCGGACGGACGCTTAACTACTGAGCCTTTCATCGATCCTCTCCCCAAATACAAAACGGGCAGATCACGCCCCGCCAGAGGATGAGCTGCCCGCTTACGATGCCGATAACGGCATCAAATCTGTATGCTTGCCTGGCGGGGCTACACATCCATTATAGCACATATGTTCTTATCACCTACCTGCTATAATGCTTGTAGCGAGCAGCCAAGAAGATACATGGCAGTCATTCTGGACATTGTTCTTGGTTCAGATTGACAGCCGACCATATCCATGCTAAATTGCAATTGCCGCTATTACAGGGTGAAACACCAAATTCTACTCTTACCAGGAGCGAAACATGGTCATTACCCGCAGTATCTTCAGTCGTTTTTTCCCGCTTATGCTCCTATGCCTGTTCATTGCCTGCTCAATGGCGTATGCACAGCCGCTGCCATGGGAAAACGAGGACTCCGTCAGCTCCATTCTTCTTAATCAGGATGGACAGGGCGTGCTGCTTGAGAAAGTCACTGTCTCAAAGATAGAAGCACGCAACGACCCGCCTTATTTCGTTGTCCAGGACAGGTTCAAGCCGGACAACAAGATCGTCATATTGTCCCGCCCGCCGTCATCCCTTACATGCGGGATGACTGTAGACGTCACCGGGACGCTGGTAACCCTCAACACAGGCGAAAGCTGCCTGACCGACGCAACCACCTTCGGTTACTTCAATAAGGACGGCTCCCTTATCGGATGGTCATATTGCTTTATGCTCTGCGCTGACAGGCAGGCCTTACCTATCCCTGCCGCTCCTATTCCTCCATCCGATCCGAGCCTGACAGCAGACGGAAGCGGAATACCCGGCTTAGTCACGTCCGAACCGGCGGAGAAGCCTTCCGTCTACGGCACGGTGGCATCACTTACTTCAGCTCCGCTGCTTTCCACTGTGGAGGTATCCTGCAAGCCTGTAAGAGAGACAGGGGCAGGATATATAACAGTCGGAGATGACGACTCGGATGCGGCCATAAAGGTGTATACCACTGCCGCGGTAAACCCAACTGACAGGATAATCAAGCTCACCGGGACTCTCCACACCGAGAAGGGCAGTCATGTCATCTATGCCGACAGCGGACCTGAGCCCTACTTCGACCATCAAGGCTACATCGGGCACGTTTTTTCAGCAGGGGTAGGCAC
>JBDKSP010000094.1:0-28884 GCA_039680575.1 Armatimonadota bacterium | reverse complement strand
GGTATTACCTGAAACTCTCCCCGGAAGATTTTCGGCTATAGCCGAAAATCCATAGATTCAGGGTCCATTTTTTTCCTGGATGCTGAGTCAAGCTCAGCATGACGTTGTGATAATTCAGCATGATGTTGTACTCATCAACTCTGAACTCTTACTATTGACTCTGACCCGGTAGGTTTTGGTAATATATAGAAGGTTGCCGCTATAATGGAGTCGAGCGCTTGCGCGAACTGAACTCGGTCTGCAGTAAGATAAGTCTTCCCCGTTTGGTAATATGAGTGAGTATGATTGAACAAGAGCATGTAATTGTCCCCCCTAAGAGGTTGATAGCTATCAACTGGAAGGAACTCTGGCGCTATCGCGACCTCTTCCTGGTGTTAGCTTGGCGCGATATATCAGTCCGCTACAAGCAGACGGCTTTGGGGGTGCTCTGGGCGATTTTTCAGCCGATCGTGAATATGGTGATTTTCACTTTCATATTCAACAGGATGGCTGGGATCGGAAGCGGAGACGGCACACCTTACCCGATATTCCTGTACGTAGGCCAGCTTTTCTGGATATACTACTCGGGTACATTGACGAATGCGTCGAATTCGCTTGTCACCAATGCTCAGCTTATCCAGAAGGTATACTTTCCGAGGCTCATTATACCTGCCACGGCGGCCACGACGGGGCTGGTCGATTTATGCATATCAGCCCTGATACTTGCGGGGATGATGGTCTATTACGGCTTTGTTCCCAGCCTGGTCGGTATTCTCATTCTACCGGTCCTGCTGCTGACTGCGGTGCTCAGCGCAATGGGGCTGGGGCTGTTCCTGTCGGCGATTAACGTTAAGTACCGAGATGTCCGGTATGCGCTGCCGTTCTTCATACAGACGCTGATGTATGTCACTCCGGTCATCTATCCGGTGAGTCTGCTGGACAAGCACCCGCTTGCCAAAGGGCTTATGCTCTGGTTCAACCCAATCTCCGGCGTAATATCGAACGCGCGGGCAGGAATACTCGGCAAGTCCCCGGTTCAGTGGGATGTGCTCGCCATCTCTTTATCAGTGAGCATTGTTTTTTTCTTGTTCGGCCTCTATTACTTTAGAAGCACAGAAAGGTATTTTGCTGATATAGCCTGACATGTCTAAGCCTATTATAGAAATCGAGAATATCGGCAAGAAATACAGGATCGGCGCGAACAAAGAGCGGTATCTGAGCCTGCGCGATGAAATCGCTGATTTCGTGTCCCCGGCAGCCAGGCGTGCACGAGCCGCTAAGGGGGAATTCTGGGCGCTGAAGAACGTAAGTTTCTCTGTGCAGGAAGGCGAAGCTGTCGGCATTATCGGCCGTAACGGGGCGGGGAAGAGCACTCTGCTCAAGGTATTGTCGCAGATAACGCCTCCCACAGAAGGCAAGATCAAGCTGCGCGGGCGTATTGCCAGCCTCCTGGAAGTCGGCACGGGCTTCCATCCTGAGCTTACCGGCCGGGAGAACATCTACCTGAACGGCGCAATTCTTGGAATGACCCGCAGGGAAATAGCCCGTAAGTTCGATGAGATTGTGGCATTTGCAGAGGTCGAGAAGTTCCTGGATACACCGGTAAAACGTTATTCCAGCGGAATGTATGTCCGGCTGGCTTTTGCCGTGGCTGCACACCTGGAGCCGGAGGTCCTGGTTGTGGATGAGGTGCTTGCCGTAGGCGACGCAGAGTTCCAAAAGAAATGCCTGGGGAAGATGGGGGATGTAGCGAAGAGCGGCAGGACTGTGCTCTTCGTGAGCCACAATATGGGAGCCATATCCGAGCTCTGTCCGAGGTGCGTTCACCTGTCAAAAGGGCAAGTGTACTCTACTGGCCGCTCGAAAGATGTTATTGCCGGTTACCTGGAATCCAATCAGTCTTCAGGCCGTATCGATCTGACAGCGTTCGATGCTGATCGGACAGGCGACGGCCCTATGAAAGTCACCTCTCTGGCTACGTCGGATGCGCAGGGCCGCATCAAGGCATCGTTTGACTACGGCGAGCCCATCATGTTCGAGGTCGAGGTCGATGGTGCAAAGGGACGGAACATAACACTTGCAGTTACGGTTAGAAACAACCTCGGCAACATCGTTATTCAGTTCAACAGCGCCAACGATACCGACGGGCTGCAGCTTCCATCTGATTTGTCAAAGATAGGCATCCTGCTTCCTGACAATATACTTGTCGACGGCAAGTACTATGTAACAGTCTGGCTTGGAGACGGCATGAATATCCTCAATGACCGCGCGGGCGACTGTTTGTCATTCGCTGTTGAGAGTTCAAGCCAAAAACAAGGCCGGGTATTCGGGTGTGTGCGTGTGGGCGCGGAATGGACGGTCGAACCTTCACCTGCTGCGACTGCGGCAGACACGTAAGCCGGGCACGATGTCATGCTGACGCAACAGCTTCAAATAATGAATGATTTAGCGAGAAATCTAGAATAATGGCGGCAATACATACTATAAAATCTGCTTTTGGACGCATAATATCATTGGCTGATACGTGGCCATTGCCCCCATTGGCGCAAAGCCAGTATTGGCCGCTGGAACGTCAGAAGGCATTTCAAAGCGAGAGACTTGTCGATATCTACACATACCATTACGACAACACTCCGGCCTACAGACAACTCTGCTGCCGGCACGGGCTCACAAGACGAAGTATTTCCGGCATTGAGGACCTGCACAAGCTGCCGGCAGTAGACCGCGATTGGATGCGTATGAACTGCAGCCCAAGAGACTCGAAATTTTTCAGAGGCAGCATGATGCGGACAGGCGGGTCTACCGGTGAACCTTTTGAGTACATCGGCTGCCGACGTTATGATACCCTGCGAAACGGTGCCCACCAGAGAGGCTGGGGTTACTTCGGCTTTCAGGATGGATGTGAGTTCACACTGATAACTTCTGCCCAGGGAAAAGTTGCCAATGGTAAATACCTGAGCGGCGAACTGGACAACGAGAATATCGGTAAGGTAGTCGATGCACTCAACTCCGACGGCAATCCGTATGTCCGCGCGTACGCGTCGAGCGCAGCCATCGTCGCAATATATATGCTTCAGCATGGCATAGAGAACAAAAAAGTGGAGGTCTTCAACCTTATCTCCGAAAACCTCTATGACTGGCAGCGCGATGTGATCAAGACCGCCTTCACGCATGCTGATGTCTATGAGGAGTACTGCTGTAACGATGGCGGGGCCAGTGCCTGGGAGTGCAGCTGCCACTCCGGGCTGCACGAAGCTATCGAAAGAGCCATCATTGAACCTGCTTCCGATGGGGAGATGCTGGTCACGGACCTTTGGAACCGCGCCATGCCGTTTATCAGATACAAAAATGGTGACTATCTGGTCGAAAGGGTACTGGATAAATGCGAATGCGGCAGGACGCTGCCCCGGATCCGCGTGCGTGGGCGCATGAACGACGTTCTGGTCACTCCAAACGGGCCTGTGTCACCAAGTTATTTGCTGCACTGGGGTAGTGGGTGTGACGCAAAGACCGGCCAGACCTTCAACTCAGGATTTGCACAGGTGCAGTATATTCAGAGCCCCGGTTACTGCCTGATGGTTAACATGGTCAAAAACGACCTGTATAAAGACAGCAATTTTGCCCGCCTAAAGGAGCAGGTCGAACGAATATGCTGCGGGATGCATATAACCTATCAATTTGTTGACCGTATAGAAACCACGCCCAGCGGAAAGCGCCGGTTTATCATCAATAATGATCCTGAGCTGCTCTCGAAATGGAAGGCAGGCGCTTGAAAGTAGCACCCAGCCCGTTAGTGACAGTTTTGATGCCGGTGTACAACTGCCGGGATTCCGTAGCACGTACCATGGACAGCGTACTGGCTCAAACGCTGGAGAATTTCGAGTTTCTGATAGTCAATGACAGCTCGACTGATAGGACTAGGGATGCAGTACTATCGTACGCCGATCCGAGAATAAGGCTTATAGATAATGCAGCCAATCTGGGGTGCGGCCCTTCGCTGGCAATCGGGTTGCAGGAGTCCAAAGGCGAATACGTCTGCCGGATAGATGCCGATGACACCTGTGAGGAGCACAGGCTGGCCGCCCAGGTAAAAGCACTGGAGCAAAGCGGAGCCAATGTCTGTTTCTGCAGAGCTGTGTTCCACAACGACGTTGATGGGACCAGCCGCAAGTGGGCTGAAATTGATTGGGACAGGGCCTGCTGGCATGGCCTGTTCGGGTGCTCGTATGGGCTGCACCCGGCGCTGATGTTTAGAAGGCTGCCGGTGGTTTCGATTGGAGGCTATGACCGGTCATTTCGGTATGCTCAGGATTACGACCTGTACGACAGGCTGGTAGCTAACGGCGAGAGATTCATCTATATACCTGATCTGCTGGTAGACTATCACTTCAACCAGCGCAGTGTCTCGGTCCGCCGCAAAGAAGAACAAGACCAGTTTGCGCGCCGGGTCAGCAGCCGTGCGATTCGTCGGCTCTTACCGGATGCTGCGGTTGAGGAGGCTCAGGGCCTCAGATGGTTATTCGTAACAAAAGAGAACCTGGGCGCCGACTGCGTTGGGGCTGCGCTGCCCGCCGTAGAGCGGCTGATCGCATCTTTTTGCCGGCATCAGAATATATCCGCCGATTGCTACTGGCTGCTGCGGGATGTCGCAGTCTGCCTAACATCCAAGATGCATCAGGTCAAGTCCAGGCCGGACAAGAGACAGCTTCGGTCATTGATCACCAGGTTCGTCACAAGGTCGAGGTCGCCTCGGCTCGTAATCAGCTGTCTGCGGGCTGGCATAAGAAGCACGCTGGGCAATGAGAAGGTATAAGTTCCTCTGAAATGACACCAACCCCGGTATATGTGCCGGTTTTTGCCGGAAATCACTGTCAAAAAGCCTGCTCGCCTTGACAATGCCTGCCTGATAAGCTAAATTATAATAGGATGTGCATAAGATTTGCCAGTGTAGTTTACATCTTGGGGTTCTGCGTATTATATGCGACTAATTTGATAGCCAAAAGAGTCCGATATATGGCATGCATTCCATGATGCATGCTGATGTGGTGCTGGCATGGGGCTGCAGGTGTCAGACACTACACCTTAAAGACAGATTTTCTTCTTTAGATAATAGCCTCACATATACACCACAAGCGTAAGCACGGTATCGCAGCATCATACTGAACTATACGGCATCATTCATTGCCTCGGACTGCCTTTAAAGGTCTCCGTTAATGTAGTAGCCGGTCTTTATGCCCTAACGTAGTGGCCGGTCTCCGTGCCGGCCATAGCCGTGCTTGCACGGCTGGTAATCTGTGTCTACAACGTCATGCTGACGTCGTTTGTTCAGTGTCGTAAAAGTAAAATCCATACCTGCGGGGAGATAGATGACGACGAGCACAAGACGCTGTCTTTCTATTTTGAGCAAGAATTATGTGCTGTTGATAGCACTGGCATTGTTGATAGCCGGCCAGTATCGGTCAGTCGGCCATTTTTGGCACATCTGGGATCTCAAGGACAGTTACTATTCACATGGGCCGATAGTGCCGGTTTTGGCCGGGATTATGGTATGGCTGCGGCGAGATAAGCTGTCAGGCATCAAGGCCTCAGGTTCATGGCTGGGGCTCCCTGTGTTGTTGCTGGGATGCATAGTGTATCTCACCACAGTGATGTTTGCCTGGAAACCGCTCTATGGATTAGCTTTTTTCATGGCTGTTGTCGGAGTGGTCTGGTCGACAGTGGGGTATCGGGCGCTTAAAGGGCTTGCAGCTCCGATTGTATTCCTTATTACCATGATACCGCTGCCGTCATATGTCCTGGACAAGATCACGGGAAAGTTTACTCTGATAGCTTCAGCGCTTGCGGCCAGTGTATTCCAGATAGCGGGACATTCCATAACACGGGAAGGAAATGTCCTGCTCTCACCGGATTTTCCTGCACCGCTGGTTGTCGGCGGAGCGTGCAGCGGGCTGAAACTGTTCATCGCCCTGGTGATGAGCAGCATTTTTCTCATATTTGTGCTTGAAGGCGCAAGGGTCAAGAAGCTGCTGCTCTTGGTGATGTCCCTGCCGTTTGCAATAATACTTAACGGGCTCAGGATAATCCTGATCGGGACAATCGGCATCTGCACTTTTTCCAGCAGCGCAGTCCATAAGTTTCACGATACGAGCGGCTACATTGTGCTGGTGATAGGCGCTTTTGCGGTGCTCGGCTTTGCGCGGTTGATCGGGCTGAAACACTTGCGAGACCCGGAGTCGTACAAAAATCTGATGCCGTGGAAACCGGTCCGTGTGACTCTGCCGTTCGTGTGTGCGATGTTAATGCTTGCCGTGCTTGCGCCTCTCGGGTTTGCCATAGGCAGGGCATACGACAGCATCCCAAAGGGGACATTGCTTAAGGGGAGCATCCCATTGTCGTTTGATGGCTGGCATGGGAGTGATCTGGAGATTGATGAGAGCACCAAAGAGCGGCTTGCCAAGGGTGATCTGATGAGCCGCGCATATACAAGCGATGATCCTGCCGCACCATCTGTGCAGGTTCTGGTCAATGTATCGGCAGATCTGGCAGCGTTCCATAACCCGTACGACTGCCTTCCCAAAAGCGGCGTCAAGATTCTGAAGAATAATAAAGAAGTATTGCACATAGACAAGCCGCATAAGGCTGATTTCAATGTCACTGTTTTGCATATAGAGAGCGACAGCGGTCCGGGGATCATGCTCTACTGGTATAAATTCGGAGACATAACAATCCGAAGCGGAGAAGAACTCCGCATGTTCGACTATCGCAACAGGTTGGGTGATGTCGTAGACCTGCTGGCAAGCCCCGGCAGCCTGTCCAGGGTCCAGCATCGCATACAAACGCGCGAAGTCACATGGTTCAGGTTCTTCGCCAATGTGCCGGACTATGATAGCGGCGAACAATCAGTCAAGGAATTCGTTCTAGAGTTCCTTTCAAATATGAAGGACTCAGCGCAGGTCAAGCATTCTATGGTGGAGTGACGTGGATATGAGTGAGAAAATCGCGGTAGTAGGCCTCGGATATGTCGGGCTTCCCGTTGCATTGGCATTCGCGAAGAAGTTCCCGGGTACCATCGGCTTCGATATTAATAAAGACCGGGTCGAATCGCTGAAGCAATGCCGGGATAAAACCGGCGAATGCACAGAGCGGGAGCTGGCAGATACGACGATAATCTGGACAAGCGATCCCCTGGATATGAAGGATGTCACCTTTTTCGTCGTGGCCGTCCCGACACCGATAGATAATGCCAACCGGCCTGACCTTACGCCGGTCAAACGGGCTTCTGAGACAGTAGGAAGTGTCCTCGGCAGGGGTGCAGTGGTTGTCTACGAGTCCACCGTCTATCCTGGTGTGACCGAAGAGATATGCGGTCCCATCCTCGCCCGCGAATCCGGGCTGAAGCAGGGCATAGATTTCAAACTAGGTTATTCGCCGGAGAGGATCAACCCCGGAGATAAGCTGCATACACTTCAGACCATAACCAAGGTGGTCTCCGGTGAAGACCAGGAGACATTGGAACGTGTAGCATCGGCCTATGCAGCCATCGTAGACGTAGGCGTCCACAAAGCACCTTCAATAAAGGTTGCGGAAGCGGCAAAAGTCATAGAAAACACTCAGCGCGACCTGAACATAGCGCTCATGAACGAGCTTGCACAGATATTCGACCTTTTGGGCATCGCCACGAAGGATGTGTTGGCTGCCGCAAGGACCAAGTGGAACTTTCTGCCGTTCACTCCGGGGTTAGTGGGAGGACACTGCATCGGGGTTGACCCGTACTATCTCACGACAAAGGCCGAAGAACTGGGCTACAACCCGCAGGTAATCCTGGCCGGACGCCGCATAAACGATGGAATGGGCAGCTATGTGGCTCAGAAAACGGTTAAGCTATTAGTAAACTGCGATGTCCCGCTGAGGCAGGCAAAAGTCGGTGTGCTGGGGCTCACTTTCAAAGAGAATGTGCCGGACCTGCGCAACAGCCGGGTCCCGGACATCATCGCAGAGCTGAAAGAGTATGGAATAACACCATTTGTGCACGACCCGATGGCGGATCCGGGCGAAGCATTGCAGGAATACGGAGTCCGATTATCTTCTCTGGACGTATTCAATGACCTGGACGCACTCATACTGGCAGTTCCGCATAGGCATTATCTTAATAATGGACTGTCTGAATTAGTGGAAAGGGTCAAGCCCGGCGGTGTCGTAGTAGACGTCAAATCAGTGATCCCGCAAGGGGAACTAAGGCCGGATATAGTTTGCTACGGACTTTAGCGTAGTGGCGCCGGTCTCTGTGTTTTAACGTAGTGGCCGGTCTCCGTGCCGGCCATAGCCGTGCTTGCACGGCTGGTAATCTGGGTCTACAACGTCATACCGGGTCCAAAACGTCATACTGACGCCAAAAACGTCATGCTGAGCTTGACTCAGCATCCAGGAAAGCATTATGTAGTCTACATAATGGCGAGTAAGAAGAACAACGTTGCTTGGAAAAGGTCAAATCATAACCAATGAAGATATTAGTCACAGGTGCTGCTGGTTTCATAGGGTTTCACGTAAGCAAGCGGCTGCTTGACCGTGGAGATGAGGTCGTCGGCATCGACAATCTAAACGACTATTACGATATAAGGCTGAAAGAAGCCAGACTTGCCCAGTTGGTGGAGCGGCCAGGCTTCAGTTTCACAAAGCTGGATGTAGCCGACCGTGCCGGAATGGCGGAATACTTCGCAGCGGAAAAACCGCAGCGGGTAGTCCATCTCGCCGCGCAGGCAGGCGTGAGATACTCTCTCCAGAACCCGCACGCCTATATCGACTCCAACCTGGTAGGTTTTTGCAATATATTGGAAGGCTGCCGCCACAATGGGGTCGAGCATCTGGTGTATGCCTCATCCAGCTCGGTATACGGATCGAACAAGAAGCTGCCCTTCAGTGTGGATGACAACGTCGACCATCCGGTCAGCCTCTATGCTGCCACGAAGAAGGCAAACGAGCTGATGGCGCACACCTACAGCCACCTCTACGGGCTGCCGACCACGGGCCTCCGGTTCTTCACGGTCTACGGCCCCTGGGGCAGGCCGGATATGGCGCTTTTCATCTTCACGAAAGCCATTCTGGAAGGCAGGCCGATAGATGTCTACAACTACGGCAAGATGAAGCGGGACTTCACTTATATAGATGATATTGTGGAAGGTGTTGTGCGGGTGCTGGACAACGTCCCCCAGCCGAACGCCGCTTATGCCGATGCAGAGTTCCTGACTCCGGCACAAAGCCCTGCGCCTTATAAGGTCTATAACATCGGAAACCACAGCCCAACGGAGCTGCTGCATTTCATAGAAGTGCTGGAGAAGTGCCTCGGCAAGAAAGCGCAGATGAACCTCTTGCCTATGCAGCCCGGCGACGTTCCGGCGACATTTGCGGACGTGGATGCGCTGATGAATGATGTCGGCTTCAAGCCTGATACGCCGATTGAGGTGGGGATAGAGAGGTTTGTGGGGTGGTACAGAGAGTACTATGGCTGTTGATAGTCTGCAATCTGAACAACCACTTACCACTGGCCTGAGCCTGCGCAAGAACTTCTCTTGGACTTTTGCTGGGAATGTAGTGTATGCAGCAAGCCAGTGGGCGATGTTGATGCTTATTGCTAAGTTTGGGAATCCAAAAATGGTTGGACAATTCTCTTTGGGATTAGCACTAACAGCGCCTATTTTTATGTTTACGAATCTGCAACTTAGGTCTATTCAAGCCACTGATGCAAGAGGCAATTACTCATTTAATATTTACCTGGGGTTGCGACTACTGATGTCGTGTTTGGCTTTGATTCTTGTGATTGGTATTACCTTAGTAAGTAGTTACCATCTTGATGTTATGCTGGTTGTTGTAACAATTGGTGCTGCGAAATTTGTAGAGTCTATTAGTGATATATTCCAAGGACTGTTTCAATTACACGAACGGATGAATCTCATTGCAATTGCGCAAATGATTAAAGGGCCTTTATCTGTAGTTTTTCTAGCATGCGGAATATACTACACAAAATCAATTCTATTTGGAAGTTTGGGATTGCTTTTAGCTTGGTTATCAGTGCTGGTGTTTTATGAGTTGCGAGTCAGTAGAATTATCAAAAAACAAGTCAATATTACTAGTATATGTCCTCTGTGGATACCAACGAAACTAACACAATTAGCCGTTATTGCTTTACCACTTGGAATTGTAACTATGCTAGTCTCACTAAATGCAAACATTCCACGTTATACTATTGAGAGATTTATGGGGCAAAGGGAACTAGGCATATATGCGGCCATGGCCTATTCTATGGTTGCAGGCCTTACAGTTTCTGGCGCATTAGGACAATCTGCTGCACCTAGATTGGCCAGATATTATGTAGCTGCTGATATGTCAGCATTTATGCATCTGCTAATAAGACTTGTTATAGTATTCATCGTGTTTGGTGCGTTAGGTGTTTTGTTAGCTGCCTGTTTTGGTAAAGAGTTGCTCACAGTGCTATATACACCTGAATATGCAGAACATACTGAGGTATTTACTATTATGGCCATAGCTTCAGCAATAAGTTTTACTGGCAGCATATTTATTTATGCCTTAACTGCCGCTAGATGTCTTGTAAATCAGATTCCCTTATACTTACTTGCAACGGCAGCAACCTGCATTCTAAGTTTTTACTTAATCCCCAGATACGGTTTAGCAGGAGCCGCATATGCTTTGTGTTGCTCATCCGTTATTCTCCTTCTTGGAGCGATATTCTATATGTCAAAAGTGGTGTTGCGGATCAAGTCAACCAAGTTAAGCTAATTAACATTGCATACTAATCATGTTGTGCTTTCCAGTTATAAGAACATATTCGATATGAGTCACATTGCTGCATACTATAACAACATAGGACGCGTTTATGGCAAGAGGGTTTACAATAATCTACTATCCTCGAACAGGCAGATGGATTCCTGCAATACCCAGAGATTGTATATAGCTAATAATCTCCTATTATTTCTACTAGCAATCACTTGGCCTTTTCACAAAGTGATTGCTGGTATAAATATGTCATTAGGAGATGCTGTTGTTGCAGTTGTTTTACTACTAATTATCATTAATATATGTGGTACAGGGAGATTAACTGTATATCGAATAATGAAACCCTACATGGTTTTTATTATTTATCTTTTGGTACTAACTATAATACAAGCTGTTTTTCCTCTTTCGTTCTTATCTTTATATGGCTCGCCCAAAGAAGCATTTTTGCAATGTGCCAAATTAGTAATCGGTGTGGTCTGGTGTATGGCAATTGTATTTCTTTTGGAAGGGCTGATTATCCAAAAGGTTGTTTTATTCTTGACAGTTTCCATTCTTACCTCTACAGCCATTGCCACGTATACAATATATGAGTCATTTGTCGTTGGGGTTTTGAGACCTTCTGCCACTTTTGAAAATCCTAATTTATTGGGCGAATATTTGTTTCTCAATGTCGCGATGTGCTTTATAATTGCAAGATTGTCTCCAAGGCGCAATATCTTTTCTTTTTTACCTATACCGCTTCTATTTGGTGGTATTTTAGGTACTGCTTCGCGGTCTGCTTTACTAGCTGCTATGCTTATAATAATACTGTCTGCAGTAGACTGGCGGAATACACGAAAAGTGTTTTCTGCAGTTTTAAAGATAGCTTTGTCAGCTATATCAGTTGGATATCTTTTATACACATCAAATGCATATGTCATCACAAGATTAACAAGAACAGAAAATGTCGATAATGGACGCTTCGAATTATGGAAAACGGCACTTAAAGCTATTTCCGAATATACGTTGACCGGTATTGGACTCGCGCAATTCACGCATTTTTTAAAATCTCGTATGTCAGATGTCTTGCAGATGCCTCACAATATATATTTAACATACTTCGCGGAAACAGGTGTTGTAGGAGGTGTATTATTTATTGCTGTGTTTGCTAGTGTTCTAAAGGCTGCTTGGAATTTTTATCGGCAAAACAAGCAACTATATGCTCAAACTGTCTTTATACTTTTTATTTCTTTTGCTCTACAGGGTTGCTTCGGGAACTTTGACTCACATAGATCTTTTTGGGTTGCTTTTGGCTTGTTAATCGCTATGAAGTCCAGGTATTCTATAACCAATAATGCATCATAAATCGTATTAAGGCAAAGTTATATTGGTTACAGTGATATTCAGCTTGATAAAGAAAATATTCTCCTTCCATTTGCTAGTAGTTTGATGGGGTGCAATAATGAAGTATCAGAATATCTATGATAGATCGCCTATTTTCTCACAGAATGCCATGGCAACCATCTATGGATACATGGTAAACAGGCAGCGCTACGGGAAACGCTATTATGAATATTTGTCGTTTCTCAAACAATTTGATTGTTTGTCGAGGCAAGAGCAGCAAGCATATCAACTGGATCAGTTGGTGAAGTTGTTGGCACATGCCGTGCGTAATAGCAAATTCTATCGGGACCTCTACGCTGGCATCGATATCAATGCTATCGGGAGCATAGAAGACATCAAGATACTGCCAATAGTAACCAAAGAGCAGCTAAGGGAAAATATTGATCTTGTTGTTGCCGTTGATAAAAGCAGCGCTTGTGAATCTCATACAGGCGGAACTACGGGCAAGTCGCTGATTGTGTACTTTACAGAAGATAATAGTTGCGAGCGCATGGCCACACTCGATCATTTCAAGATGAAGCATGGTTTCGTGAATCTCCGTATGAAGAAAGCAACGTTCAACGGAAAGCATATTGTGCCTCCAAATCAGAGGAATAAAGTATTCTGGCGTTATAATGCAGCATCGAAGCAAATGGTATTTTCGTCATTCCATCATAATAATGAGAATATACCATATTACATAGCAGCCCTAAATAAGTTCCAACCTGCTGCAATAGATGGTTTTGTTTCATCCATATATGACATTGCAGCGTTTGTAGAAAGACATGGACTAAGGTTCAGCTTTTCTCCTGTTGCGGTCTTTCCGACGTCTGAAACTGTTACTCCGGCACACAGAGAAGTAATAGAAAGAGTCTTCGGTTGTCCGGTGCGAGATCAGTATGCCTCGTCCGAGGGTGCACCGTTTGTGTATGAATGCTCTCAAGGAAACATGCACTATGACTTATCGTCCGGTGTAATTGAAACACTTGATGATACAGGCGAGATATTGGTAACTAGTTTCACGACATATGGCACTCCACTCATCAGATACCGAATAGGCGACAGTATGGTATTAGATGATCCTTCAAAATGCTGCCCATGTGGCATGCATACTCCATTAATTACTAGAATAGATGGACGGGTGGCAGACTATCTGGTTGCAACAAATGGAACGAAAATTAATTTGGGCAACGTTGCTAACATTGTGAAGAACTTACCATGTTCTATTGTGAAGATGCAGATTATACAGGATGAGATATCAAAGCTTAATGTGAAACTGGTTGTCGATACTGATCGTTTTGTGGTGGGACATCAGGCGCTAGTGCGTAATGAGATCCAGTATAAATTTGGCAAGGATATGGACATTGCCATTGACTTAGTAGAAGATATTCCTTGCGAAAGAAGTGGGAAATATCGGCTAATAGTAAACAATGTTAGTGAATGAGCTGTTCCTTGAATACCTGGATTTTAGGAAAATATGTGAATGAATATTCCTATGAAAATATGCCATATAACAACAGTACCCCAGTCCCTCAATTTTGTGCGTGGGCAGGTAAGCTATATGAAAGATCGTGGCTTTGAGGTTCACGCTATCTCATCACCAGGCAAGCAGCTTGAGGAGTTTGCAGATAGAGAGCAGATAACTGTTTCTGCTGTTGAGATGCTTCGGAGTATAACCCCCGTAAAGGATATTCGCTCTTTATGGCAGCTTTGGCGTAGCATAAGGCGTATCAAACCGGAGATAGTTCATGCACATACACCTAAGGGTGGCCTTTTAGGGATGATCAGTGCTTGGATGGCTGGTGCTCCCGTCAGGATCTACCATATCAGAGGATTGCCTTTTATGACGGCAACTGGTTTGAAGCGAAAAATACTAATAGCTACCGAAAATATCTCCTGTTCATTGGCCCATCAAGTGCTTTGCGTCAGCCATTCGATTCGAGATGTTGCGGTCAATGAAGGGATATGTTCTGCTGATAAGATCAAAGCGTTGCGCAGTGGCAGCGGGAATGGTGTGGATGCGGCGCAGCGGTTTAATCCTGCAAGCTGGGGCACCAATCGCAGCGATATAAGGTTGCAATACGGTATTCCAGTAGATGCAGTGGTGATTGGATTTGTTGGCCGCATTGTTCGAGATAAAGGAATTGTTGAGCTGATAGAAGCATGGCAAAGTATTGTTGATCAGTATCCGAAGGTTTACTTGATGCTAATAGGACCATTTGAGCCTCAAGACCCTGTTCCGTCCGAAACTATACAGTTGATTAAGAACGGCAATAGAATCGTTTTGACTGGTGGGCAGGAAGATTCTGCTCCATTTTATACTGCAATGGATATCTGTGTTCTGCCAACTTATAGGGAAGGGTTTCCTAACGTGCCCATGGAGGCAGCTGCTATGGGACTTCCAGTGGTAGCGACCCAAATACCCGGCTGTATTGATGCTGTACAGGATGGTGTAACAGGCACTCTTGTTCCACCTCGTGACAGCCAGTCACTTGCCAGAGCTATTAAAGCGTATCTGGATGATCCAGATCTACGCCGAAAGCATGGTCAAGCAGGTCGTGAACGCGTTCTGCGTGATTTCCGACCAGAAGATATATGGGAAGCTGTCTATCAGGAGTATATCCGTCTTCTGAAGTCGAAGGGATTGGATGTTCCGGAAGCACATACAGCGACAAGCGAGGCATCCGTAAATGGTTAAGCGCATATTTGATGTATGTGTATCGTTAAGTTTACTTTTGGTTCTGCTGCCGTTTCTGTTTATTGTTGCTGGTCTCGTTGCTGTTAGTATGGGCTTCCCTGTGCTGTTCTGCCAGGAGCGTCCCGGTCTCAATGGGAAGATATTCAAAATGTACAAGTTCCGCTCTATGCGGAATCTACTCGACAGCAAGGGAAACCTGCTTCCCGGTGTTAAAAGGTTAACTCGACTTGGAAAGTTACTTCGAGCTACAAGTGTCGATGAATTACCTGAGTTGTTTAATGTGTTGAAGGGCGATATGAGCCTCGTCGGACCGAGACCTCTGCTGGTGGAGTATTTGCCTTTATACTCGCCCCACCAGGCAAGGCGGCATGAGGTGAGGCCAGGTATCAGCGGATGGGCGCAGGTGAACGGTCGAAATGCGCTGTCTTGGGAAGAGAAGTTCGATCTGGATGTGTGGTATGTCGATAACCACTCATTCTGGCTCGATATAAAGATACTCTTTATGACTGTTGTTAAGGTCTTTAAACGTGAAGGGATTTCACATGCTGCCGATGCTACAATGCCGATCTTTACAGGCAGTACAGGTACATCGAGGGAAAAGGTGGAGCATTGAAGAGGATATATGTAGTCGGAGCCGGGGGACACGGTGCAGTTGTTGCCGAAATTGCCGGTTTGACCGGATATGATATTTTAGGTTTTGTCGATGATGATTCCCAAAAGTGCGACTGCGAGGTCCTCGGATATCGCGTGATAGGACCGAAGGAACTGATCCCGGATGGCTCTATGGTCGTCATGGGAATAGGCTTAAACAATACACGCAGAGAATTGTTTGATTATGGGAAGTCACATGGCTGGATCTTTCCGGTGATCATCCATCCGAGCGCGATTATATCTCCAAGCGCATCTATCGGCGAAGGCACCGTTGTGGTGGCGCAAGCTGTGGTAAATAGCCAGGCTATCATCGGGCAGGGCTGTATACTCAATACTTCCTGTTCGGTAGGTCACGATTGCGTTATCTCGGACCTGGCCCACATATCATCCGGAGTTAGGTTGGCTGGTGGGGTGCATGTCGGATGTGAAACCCTTGTAGGCATTGGGTCCTGCGCTCGCCCACTTATTTCAATCGGCTCGGGTTGCATTATAGGCGCAGGCTCGGTTGTAGTGTCCGATATTCCCGATGGTGTCACAGCTTTTGGTAATCCAGCCCGAGTCCAACCATTGAGAGGACACAGCCAGTGAATATACTTCTACTAAGCGCTGGACGCAGGACTTCGCTGCTCAAGGCATTTAGGGATGCAGCCATAGAAACAGGCAATGAGATAATTGCTGCTGATATCGATCCTTTGGCACCTGCATTATATCTTGCAGACAAAACTGCGTTCCTGACGCAAAATACAAATCCGGCGTACGTGGAGCAACTGTGGGGTATAATCAAGGCCCATAATATAGGGCTTGTTGTTCCTGCAATAGATACGGAACTCCCTGTTCTGGCTCATATCGCACCTGATCTGGAATCAAACGGATGCAAGGCACTTGTGTCTTCAGAACAGGTAATAAACGCATGTGGAGATAAGTGGCTCACATTTAAGGTTTTAAGTAGCCAAGGCATCTCCGTGCCGATGTCTTGGCTGCCGGGTTCCATTGATCACGCGAGTATTCCCGACAATCTTGTTGTAAAACCCAGAAATGGCAGCGCCAGTCAGCATGTTCACAAGGTGCATAAGGATATGCTTGATACAGCCCTGAAATTTGTGCCGGATCCGATAATCCAGGAGGAGCTTCATGGGCCGGAGATAACCATTGATGCATTGTTGGATTTTGACGGACAGCCTGTTCACTATGTTCCGCGCCGCCGGTTGAAGACTATCGGGGGTGAATCCATGGAGGGTGTAACCATAGCGGATGGCGAACTGAGACCTTGGATTCTGAATATCCTTGCATTACTTGGCCGGGCTGGTGGCAGGGGGCCAATGACGCTGCAGGCATTCCTTACGGATAGTGGTCCTGTGCTGACGGAGGTCAACCCTCGGTTTGGTGGTGGGTTTCCTCTTGCATATGCAGCCGGAGGCCTTTATCCCCAGTGGATCGTACAAACCCTTACCGGAGGCGTAGTTCCACCTCTTGAGATAGGTAATTATAAGGCTGGACTCTACATGACAAGATACTATGTCGAACATTTTACTGAGGAACCGCTTTGGCCGTTGTAATATTCGATCTCGATGATACTCTTTATCCAGAGTCAGATTATGTAAAAAGCGGGTTCAAGTGGATTGCCCAGTTTGTCTCTATGAATTGCGGCGTCGATGAGCTTCAGGTGTTCTCACATCTTTGGAGTGGGTTCCAATCCGGTATAAGGGGCAATGCATTCGATCTTCTAATGCAGGAGTTTTTACCGGTGTCACGGGCTTTCGATATAGAAAGTCTGGTCACTCTTTACCGGTCACATATTCCGAACATCAGACTCTATCCCGGTATACGGAAATTGTTGAGTGACCTTTCTAAAGATAATATTCAGCTTGGCGTTATCAGCGATGGTCCAGCAATCTCGCAGCGGTTGAAGTTCGCATCTCTGGGCTTGCAGCATGTAATCAGATTGCCGGTTTTTACCGATGATTGGGGTAAGTCCTTCTGGAAACCTCATCAGCGGGCATTTGAATTGTGCCGGGACGTGTTCGGTGGTAAGCCAGGCAGCTATTTATATGTTGCGGACAATCCGGAGAAGGATTTTCTTGCACCTAACAAAATGGGATGGCATACAATCCGGTTGAGAACCAAACCGCAATTACATTATCATGTTGAGCCGCCATCAGCAGATCACGCAGCGCAGCATGAGGTTTCGAGTATCAAGTCTTTGGCTTCACTTATACAGGCTTTAATACAAAAGTGCCCTTAGCACAATCTGAAATATGAACATCACATTCTTTGCAGAGGTTCCGTAATGAAAGAAATCAACACCGACTCAGGCAACAAAACAATCACAGGTCAAGGTCCTTGGCCGTACTTTGCCCCGGACGAGGTCGAGGCTGTAACCGCAGTCCTCGAATCCGGCAAAGTCAACTACTGGACCGGGGAGGTTGGGCGGATTTTTGAGAAGGAGTTCGCACAGGCTGTGGGTTGTGAGTTTGGTGTTGCTCTGCATAACGGCTCTTTGGCGCTTGAGCTTGCGCTTTATGCATTGGGAATTATGCCGGGAGACGAGGTAGTGGTGACTCCCAGGACCTTCCTGGCCTCCGCTAGTGCGGCTGTTGTGCGCGGCAGCAGGCCTGTGTTTGCCGATGTGGATCGTGACAGCGGTAATATCACTGCAGCTACTGTCGAGGCTGCGCTGACTCCAAAGACTAAAGCAATTATAACCGTGCATCTGGCAGGTTGGCCCTGCGATATGGACCCGATCCTTGCTCTGGCCAAGGAGCACAACCTCAAGGTTATAGAGGACTGCGCCCAGTGCCATGGTGCGGCTTATAAAGGCCGCCCTTGCGGCTCCCTGGGGGATGCTGCAGCCTGGTCCTTCTGCCAGGACAAGATCATGACCACCGGCGGTGAGGGCGGGATGCTTACTACCGGCTATCCGGCTGTCTGGGAGAAGGCTTGGGCTTATAAGGATCATGGCAAGAGCTATGATGCTGTCTATAACCGCGAGCATGCCCCCGGGTTCCGGTGGCTGCACGAGAGTTTTGGGACCAACTGGAGGATGCTTGAGGTTCAGGCGGCCATTGGCCGGGTGCAGCTTACCAAGCTCGATGGCTGGGTTGCTGCAAGGCGGCGGAATGCGGCTGTTTTGATCGATTCTTTTAGTGAAATCCCTGCTCTCAGGGTTCCTGTGCCGTCTTCGGATTTCGGGCATGCTTATTATAAGTTCTATGCCTACGTTGTGCCGGAAAGGTTGAAGGATGGGTGGTCTCGGGACCGGATTATGGTCACTCTGAACTCTCTTGGCATTCCCTGCACTGTGGGCAGTTGCAGCGAGATCTATCTGGAGAAGGCGTTTGCCGACGCGGGGCTTCAGCCACCTGAGCGTCTGCCGGTTGCCAGGGAATTGGGGGAGACGGCTCTGATGTTCCTGGTCCACCCTACTCTTACAGAGGACTATATGCGCCGCGTCGCCGATTCGGTGAAGTCCGTTATGAAAGAAGCTTCCCGCTAAGGCGCAGCTGCTTCGGTTTCCGATCTGCGCGGGGATTTAGAGTCAACACGGGGTGGAAACTGCGCTTGAGAGGTTGTAGAGCGCTTACTCCCCAGCGTACCTCGCCCAGAAACTTGTCTTGCGTCCGTGTATTTGGCTCAACTCCGATTTGTAGCTTGCATGGTTTTCAAACTGCTTCCAATCGGAGACTTTTCCAGCCAAGCTATCGAGTTTCTTCAGATACTTGACCCCGTGATGGTAATACTTGGAGACAGCTCGCGCAAGTATGGAGTTCAGCAGCGCCCGGTAGATCAGGCTGGCAGCGAGCCATCGCCTATTTTTCTCCATGCTCTCGGCAAGCGGCAGCAGCCTCGTGTAGTAATCACCTTCAAACTCGTCGGCGTGGCTGAGCAGGTAGGTTTCCGCTTCATCTATTCTGCCTGATGCGATGAGAAACTCGACGTCGGAGTAAGATAGTTCCTTCTCAGAGAGAATGACCGGCAGTTCATCAGCTATTACCCGCTCCCGCTCGCTGTCACCAATGACAAAGAGCAACGTTTTCAGGGTGTCGTCGCTTCGGTAACTGCGAAAGATGCGCCACGCAACTACGGCAGCCTTGTCCTTATCACCCAGCTCGCGATAGACCGCCAGCAGCAGGTCGTCCCGGTCGGATGATCTAAATGTCTCGCCCTGAACACGCTCCAGCCACGTTAGCGCAGTCTGCGGGTCACCTGCTTCCAGATACACCTGCGCGATATCAATCTGTGCCGAAGTGGAAAGCTCCGGTCGCGCTGCGCGCTGTGCTTTCTCATATAGTGCCGCGTCTTTCAGCTGTCGTGCAACCGACTCCAGCACAAGAAGCCAGTGCCGCGATTCATATGTATCCGGCCGTTCCATTTGAGAACGCTGCCACAGACGATCCGCCAGGTCACGCAGAGATTCCTGTGGCAAGAACCGGTGCGCTGCAGCGAGCAGAACATCGCGGACGCCATACTCGTCCTCGGCATAGAGTTCCATCAGCTTATCTACCAACCATGCTTTGTCGGCACAGCGAGATGCGTAATGAACAAACAGAGCGCAGGCCGTTCCCCTGAACACATCACCCACCGAGCCGTCGGAATCATCACACCGGTTAAATATGGGATCGTCCGCTTCAAAGAAAGCAGCCACCATCTCGACACCGGTCTTGGGATCATCGACACCCGCCTCAAGGTCCGCAAGCATCTGTTCCAGTTCATCCGCAAAGTCTGACGCTCCCCGCCAGTCGATGAACCTGCGCGCTCTTTTGAGGCCGGCCAGCTTTGCTTTGAAACGCTTTTTGTTTTCTGATGGAGTTGCTGTAGTGCGTTTTATCATGTCGCCCACTTTGTCACTTTCACCCCGGAGTTCGACCAGTATATCAGCGAGTTTCTCCGCTCTGAGATGGATCAGTCGCTCGCGTAGATTATCATCACCGCTCATAATATTGACTCCAATGCCCCAGGCTTATATGCCCGGCGAACGAGAATATAATACTGCCATATACCCGGCAGATCAACTCAAGTCGTAAGTGTTCAGCGTTGATGAGTATAGCATCATTCCGAACTACCACAACGTCATTCCAAATGCCCACCACGTCATGCTGAGCTTGACTCAGCATCCAGGAAAATAATAGGCCCTGAATCAAGCTCAATGGTGACGTCTAACTCTTTAAGTGATATATAATCCTTATAAAAGTGAACTATTACCTCATGAGTAATATACTGGTGATGTGTCGGCTCAATATATTGATAAATGAACAATATATGAGGTAATGTCGAATCTTATACTGGCAAATATACCAGTTTTTGCCTCCAAAGATGTCGAGCTTATTGACATCGTGCATATTATAGATAAAATATTACTATCAGACAACCATTGAGTTAATACAGTCTCAATGGCCACTATCTTTTGGCGAAATGAGGTGAAAGTATAAGGGGAATTATCATCGCATGCATTGTTTTTGTGATGGCAGTTCCTGAGTCAGGTATGGTTTTCGCCGCAGACGCGCGTAATATCCAAAGGGGTATTTTTTTTTGAAATCACCGGGTTAATGCCGGTGTATCTCAACTGTAAATAAAGATGGAGAGGGGGATATGAAGTGAAGTATTATCAATTGCTCTTGGCAATTACACTTGCTCTGGCACTCTGCTTGGGCATCAGCAGTTCTGTCATTGCGGGTCCAGGACTTAGCTCAGCCAGTGGATTGAGTAATGGGCCGCTCGACACCCTGGCAATTAAGAGCGATGTTGGTGTTGGAAGCGGCTGGGCTTATTCCACATGGGGTGGCGTGACCTATAGCAATAATATCTACTGGAAACAGCCTGAGCTCCATATTACGCAAGGAACGAAATCTTGGGATGTCTTTGCTGTTTGTGTAGATTCAGCTCATCTCATCAACACCGGAACGTCCTATACCAATTACAAAGTCGGTAACTATTCCAATGGCATTCCGACTATCGAGTCACAAGGTGATTGGAACAAATTGACCTATATGTGGAGCAAGGCCATTGTTATAACGGAATATGACCGGACTGCGCTGCAGCTTGCAACGTGGAAAGGTGAAGTGGGCGACTGGAACAGCAGCAGCAGAGATAACTTCTGGACTTCTGGTGACGGAAACAGCGCCCAATTCTATTTGGGCGACACTCCTGATGCTTGTGTCAAGAATAAGGCCGCTGAGTTCCTTGCATTGGGATATAACTACACAGGGACGGGACAGGTCGGCGACTATAAGATAATCAGCAGCGATGTGAACCAAAACTTCGTGGCGGCAGTTCCTGAGCCAGGCACCATCTTTGCTGCCTGCTCAATTCTGGCGCCGGTAGGTTTCGTCTTCCGACGACGGCGCAAGTAATTCACACTAAAACAATTGATTGTCGCTTTAGCACATTGGCCATTGAGTGAATGCAGTCTCAATGGCTATTATCTTCTTCAGATTTTCGCCTCTTAAGCAGTTGAGCTTATTCTTGCAAGAGTGAACTCCTACCTCACAGCCTTCAGGACGAACACCGTTACCTCCGGTCTGCACCGGAAACGGATGGGAACGTTCGTCATTCCGATGCCCCGGTTTACGTAGGTCCGCAGCTCCCCGTCCAGGTACCACCCCGCTATGTATCTGCCGTTTACATAGCCGGGGACCATTCGCCCTGACATCCAGGGTAACCTCACTTGCCCGCCGTGGGTATGGCCGGTGAGCAGCAGCCCGTGGTGGTCCTTCAGCCGGTAGACCTGCTCCGGGGTATGAGCCAGCATTATGTAGCATTTGTTCTCATCTATCCCCGTGAACGCGGCCTTTGCATCGGGTTTTCCCCCGTGCGGGTCATCCATCCCGACTATATACAGTCCCCTGGCAGGCTGCATGCTTCTATTGACCAGGACCTGTATGCCGCACTTGTTCAGAGCGTCCGTCACTATTTCCTTCCCCACATCGTAATCGTGGTTTCCCAGCACCGCGTATGTGCCTATGCGCGGGTGCAGCCCGGAGAGGATTCTTGAGAGCGGGATGGAAGCGCTTTCGTGGTATGTCACGAAATCCCCTGTTAGGACCACAATATCAGGGCGGGCGGAGTTGGCTATGTCTACAGCCTTTGAGATAATGCCGTTCGAAGTGGTAGCCCCCAGGTGCAAGTCACTCATCTGAACGACTCGCAGGCCATCCAGCCCCTGCGGCAGGTTCTGCACCGGCACATAGTAGGTATTCAGCTCGATATGCCTCGGCTCATAGACGAACATGTCAAAAAACGGTACCACGATAATGCAAATTACGAGTGCTGCTATTAGGATTCGACTCCTCTTTGGGGTAAGCAAAGGACCCCACTTGATGCCCAATTCTTGCTTTATCAGGCCGATTTCGTGCTTAACCTGTTGCCTCGCATTTGAACAAAATGTCTGCTTTTTTTTATTCGTACCCATGTTATTATTTAGTATATCCTGCCGTATAACGAGCTTTACCATTGCGGATTTTGAGTGGAATATGTATCATTTCTCCGCCAAGCTGCAAAGCGGGTCCCCCAGCACAATATCCTTCCATGCCAGGAACCGAGAACCTGCATAGAACGACTCTGCCAGGTTCCGCCCGGAAAGATAGAGGTCTATAAACACGCTCGGGGAAGCCATAGAAACAAGATATGGTTCTGTCACGTAACCTTTTGCTCCGGCAGTTCCCTGAGCTATGAGGTCAGCGATGAGAGATTGTCCTCCGGTGGTCTTGAGCAGGGTCCGGCCGCTCGATGACACTGCAGTCTCCGCAAGGCTTCTCGGCCCGAATTTGATATTGTGATACACATCAGTGTTGAACTTTCCATCGTTGCTTCCCCAGGATACGTATACCGTCAACGGTTTGGAGATACAGATGAAGCTGTCTGTCTTGTCCAAGACCACCTGGGTGTTGGACTTGTCCGGGAGCATATTGCTCAGGTGTATCATATCCGCATTGAAGTCGGGGAAGCTCACGGGAACATCGTTGACGCCGGTGCCGGAGTCATTCAGGATGGATTTCGGTTGGACTGCCGCGTCACCGAGCCCCTTTTTGGCGTCTGCATCGAGCAGAATTACACGCTGTTCGGGTGCAGGCGCGATCGCTCTATCCACCAGCGCCTTGGCATCTCCCTCCGTATAGCCATCAAGCCTCGTAACAAGGTAACCGCCGTACTTCTGATGGGAGAACGGCTCCTTGGATCGCCAGTATCTGTTTACTACCGGATGTCCCTTGTCCCCCAAGTTAACGGATATCGGGTTGGACATACCTAGAGTAGTCAGGACACTGTCCACAGACAGTCCGCCGGAGGTGCCGCCGGTCGGGTCGCCGCTCAACCGGAACGGTATACCTTTGGTCAACACTATATACTTGATCTTGTTTACCAGTGAGTGTTTCGCCAGATAATCAGCGATCGGTTTGTGAATCTGTTCTATATAATCATCGGGAGAAATGGACTCGTTTGCGGCGGACGCTGATGAGTCGACTGTCTTGACTGTAACGAGTCTGGAATCGGATATGCCTCGTTTCGACATGTAATACGCCGCGATTCGCATAGATACCGGAGAGTTCGAGTTGCATACCACCAGCACATCATCCGGACCGGCTGCATTACACCCCGCCAAACCCGAAAGCACCAACAGAAATGCGCATAATGCAATTATTATAGATTTCATAGCTCAATAATACTACATAGCAGGCAAGGATACAAAAGGGATTAAGATCGTTGGATGCTCCCGAATGCGAGGCGGCGCTTTCCGGAACGGATATTACGGATGGGAAAGGATGTAGGATCCATAAACTATACCGGAGCATCCCACATCCCTTCATGTTTACCCGTAATATCCATCCTGTAAGTGTTAAGAAGCAAACGGATTTGTTAGTGACAGAGCTTTCTTACCCCTGCGGTAATTACAAGTATGACAGAAAGCACCGCCACAATGGTCGGACCGGAAGGCAGGTCCTTGGTGAACGATAGGTTGAGCCCCGCGAATGTAGCCACTCCTGCAGCAGCGATGGCAATGCCGTATGCTCTTCCAAGCCGGTCGGTTATAAGAAGCGCGGTTACTGCGGGGACTACAAGGAAGCCGAATACCAGAAGGGCTCCTGCAAGCCTGATCGCAAGCGCTATCGTTACCCCCAGTGTCAGGAAAAACAACAGGTCCCACGCTCCTGAGCGATACCCTGCCGCTCGTGCGGTATCGGCATCGAGTCCGGTGAACAGGAACTGCTTGCCGAAAGCAAAGTGCAGGCAGGCTACCACACCGGCCACGATTGCCATATACATGATCTCCTGCGGCATAACCGTCAGGATATTCCCTGAGAGGACATCCAGTAGATGCGCCTCTCCCTGTGCGCTTTTTGCGACGAACAACACCGCAAGCGCCGAGGCCATTACATATCCGACACCTATCAGGCTCTCTCTGGTGGTCCTGCGGTCGGTCGACCTGAACGAAAATATGATCACTCCCACGATTGTGAGAGCAAGCGAGATGAGCGACGGGTTCAAACCGAAGAGAAGCGCAAGCCCGATGCCTGCTGCCGAGACCTGCGAAAGCATTGCTCCGACAAAGACCACCCGCCTGAGCACGACATGCACGCCCAGATACGCGCAGACCGCCCCGACAATCAGGCTCGCCATAAGCGCGCTCCTCATAAAAGGGTCTTGAAACGTATTCAGCATCGCGTGCCTCCCGCAATTACTATCCGATGGCCTTCCATATCGGCAACCCGGACTTCTGTCCCGTATGCCGTAGCAAGATTGACCGGAGACAGGATATCATCGACTGTCCCCACCGTAATCTTCCCGTCTATGATCAGAGCGATGTTTTTCGCATAGCCTGAGACTACATTGAGCAGGTGGCTTACCATAACGACCGTCATCCCATGTTCTTTATGCAAGTGATGAAGCAGGTCCATTATGGCTGCCTCGCCTGCGATGTCCATATCGTTCGTAGGTTCATCGAGTATCATAACTCTGGACTCACATGCAAGCGCTCTCGCTATCAGAGTCCTCTGTTTTTGCCCGCCGGACAGGTTTCTGTAAGGCTGGTCTGCGAGATGTCCCATTCCGACATCCGAAAGGCACCCTAGCGCCGTTTCACGGTCCTTGCGCGAGGGCCGCGAAAGCGGTCCCATGAGTGAATAGCGTCCCATCAGTGTTATATCGAGCGCTGTCAGGGGGTAAATCTCATCTATATGCTGGCTTTGGGGGACATAGCCGAACCTTATGCCGGGAGCTCGCTTTACCTCGCCATGCCTGGGCTTGATAATACCCAGCATCGCCTTGAGCAGCGTGCTTTTTCCCGATCCGTTCGGTCCGACTATTGCCAGAAAGTCCCCCTCCGGGACCGAAAAATCGATCCCGGAGAGTGTCCATCCGCGCCCGTAAGCCAGCTCGACATTTTCGAGCCGGATTATCATTTGAGCGCCCTCGCAACTTCGCTTGTGATCTTGTCCATAAGCTCGAAGTAGTTATTGATCCCTTTTGCACCGCCTATGGATGCGGGGACTACGACTACTTTTGCGCCGGCCGCACGAGCGATCATATCGGAGTATTTACGTGAGTAGAACGGTTCGGTCAGGATCAGTCTCACCTTTTCACGTTTCATGCTCGATATCAACTCACTGATGTGTGACGGTGACGGCGGAATTCCCGGCTTGGGCTCGACGTTGTCGAATTCTTTCAATCCGAAGCGGTGCAGGAAGTAGATCCATGTCTTGTGGTAAGTGACGACCTGTTCGCCCTTGCAGGAAGCAAGCCGTGCTTTCCATTCCGGCATTTTTCCATTGATTTTAGCCGCGAAGGCTTCATAGTTTTTCCTGAAGTAGTCTGCATCGGACGGAGAAACCCGTTTGAGCCCGACAAAGATCGTAGACGCAATTACCTTGGCGTTTTCGGGGTCCAGCCAGTAGTGCGGGTTGCCGTAAACATGGATATCTCCATGCGAACCATCGATTTTGCCTCTGGGGACTTCCAGCTTTCTGATGTTGTCCGATGCGTCGATGTAACCTTTTCCGCCTCTGCTTATTTTCGAGTTGCGGGCGGCTTCGATCAGGCTGTCTGCCCACATATCGAGGTCCATTCCGATCCTCACTACCACATCAGCATTTCTCAGCTTGACGACCTGGCTGGGCCGTGGTTCTACTGCGTGAGGGTTCTGGGTGCCGAGCATCAGTGTCGATACCGAGACCCGGGAGCCGCCTACGGCCTTTGCAATGTCTCCAAGGTCGGTCGATGTTGCTACGACATCGATTTTTGCAATGGCCGGTATGGCCATCAGAGCGAATATGACGGTCGAGATTATATATTTGAGTTTCATTTTTTGTATACTCCTATTGCAGTGTGTGACTGTGCGGTCCGATGCCCCATACCATCTGCAAATACACCTGGTTTGCAGATCCTGTGTCGGGGGCATTACTGTGTTTGAACTGGCCTCGGAGGTAGGTGGATTCGCTCAGATACTTCGTAACGAATGTTGTCCATCCGGTCTCTTTTCCCGGGGTGGGGGCCGGAAATTGCGTGTTATCGTATCTTGCTCCGTATTCCCAGTACCTGCCGGGTTTGTATGTCGCCAGCAGGTAATAACCGCTTCGGGTATCGCTTTTACCACCGGGGTCGCTCCGGTACATCATGTATTCGCTTCGAAGAAGGAGCTTGCCGAAAGCCGTAGGCCACCATTGGTAGCTTAGGTCGATTCCGGTCAATGTGACATGATCTCGATCACTGGCGTTCAGTGGATCAACACCGCTGCCATGAAGCGCGGAGAGGCCTAACTCGACTTCGGAAAGTTCGTCCATAGCTCTTCCGAACGACAACCTGCCGATCGAGACAAAATCATCGATACCGACTCCCGGCTCAGCTTCGGTTTCCTCTTCGTCTGATTGTTCACCGACTCTGAACCTTCCGCCCTCGAAGTTGATAAACGTCGTTGTGGAAGGGAAAAGATATGTCAGGCTGCCACCCTGTATCAATAATCCATCTTCTCCAAGAAACGCAGTTACCGCAGCCGGTTGGTCTGCATAAGGGCGGTGGTGCGGGTGGATCGGGTTGACCTTTCCGAAAGGCGCTCGTAACTTACCCAGCCGGGCTCCGAGTCCCCGGGCGCCGAGTTCTGAAAAAGTGAGATAGCCTTCTTCAAGCGATGCCTGATAAGATTCCTCGTTTTCCATCGCCACGATTACGTCTGCCCGGATTCCGGGGTATACGCCGCTCTGAAACGCTATTTCCAGTTCATTGAGGTTCAGGTTGTTTCTGTCTGTGAATGATTTATCTGTCGTAAAGTTGCCAAGCACGTTTCCGACAACGCTGATGTCCGGCAACTGTAATGCCCGTCCGGCAGAGCCTGCCTGGGCGTCGGGTTGTTCTGTTTGTGCTAATGCGATTGCAGGCATAAGCGCCAGCAGAATTATGAATTTTCTCAATTGAATTCCCTCCGGTTATGATATGCGCAGGCGCGACGACGATGCCCAAGCAGCGATGTGCGACGGCTTGTATCATCGGTCCTGTCGATATTGATCAAATATGTTTTGAGAAATTACTTACTAGACCGGAGGTGCTCGGGGTATAGAGGGTGAACTTGGTCTTTGGATTGACCTTGAAGTCGATTTTTGGAAGTTGTTTGTCAGCATCAGGAATGTAACGATACTGATTGGCGCCGGTGCTGTGATGGCAGTTGCGGTTTGTGTCCACACACAAGCCGGGCACTCTGCGTGATTGTCCTGATGCGCGCACACACATGATTCGATCAGTGCCGGAGATTGATGGTCCGAAAACCTGAGAATAGCATGGTTATGCCCCAGATTAGCCCAAACACCTATCCACAGGTAGATTGCGGCCACAAAAAGCATCAATCTGCGATCATATCGCATTATCCGTGTGGCGCGTGTGAACAGCACAGATAATCACCTCCTCTCATATCAATTACCGATTGTATTCTACTAGCTCATCCGATAAAGCGTCAATATTTGTGAAATTCGGGGTAATAGAGCATTCCAGGATTGGGTTTGGGTCCACTTCGATTGTTGATAACAGCCATAGAAGAAAAAAGCCGCCCGAGTCTCCCCGGACGGCTCTCTCTAGATAGACAGATGCTTTGTTAAAGCATCATGAGTAGTTAGTTGGTCCTCTTCAGCATGAATCCGCTGAATCCATAAGAGACTCCAGTTGTGCTGCCATTGCCAGTTGAGGCCCTTACGGTGATTGTGCCGTCCGCTGATGGCTTGATGCCAGTCCACTTGGCTATGTAGCCTGCTCCGTATTCCCCACCGTTCTCACCTGTGTTGAATTCGGTGTATGAACCATCCGCGCTTATTACGGCTGAGCTGGAGCTGGCATTAGTGAAGGCCAGAGCTCCCGAGATGGCAAACCTGGTGATAGAATCACCGGTCATGTCATTTGCATTTGCTGATGTCACGAACTCATATGTCCCCGTAGGG
>JBDKSP010000093.1:0-53268 GCA_039680575.1 Armatimonadota bacterium | reverse complement strand
AACTCGGCGCTACTCAGAAGGACCTCGAGTCGAACATCAATTCCCTGGGAGTAGCAAAAGAGAACATCTCTGCATCGGAAAGTGCGATCAGAGACGTCGATATGGCGGATGAGATGGTTACGTTCACCAAGAACCAGATCTTGATGCAGGCCGGCACATCGATGCTTACTCAGGCCAACCAGTCGCCCCAGTATCTCCTTAGATTACTGCAGTAATAGCGACTAAATCGCAAATGACAAAAATAACGGCCACTCTCTTTTGGGGAGTGGCCGTCATTCTGTAAAAAACCTTACATTGAACCTATCTACCTTGTCTTTAATCCCAGACTGAGTATCAGGTTAACTTCTGCAGCGTCAAGCCCGACAGTCTTAGCTATTTCAGCGCATTCCATACCTTTTGATGCCAGATCAAGGGCCTTTATGTAGTTCTTTTCGGACTCGGAATCAATAACCGGTGAAGCTACGCAAACTTCGTCAGAGAGATTGCGCATAATATCATGGGATTGAGCGGCAATATTCTTCAGTTGGCTGATCTTTCTGTCAGCTTCCAAGATCAACTCTTTCAACTCAGCACATCGTTTGTCCAGCTCACCGATACCGCTATCCGCTTCCGTCCTGAGTTGATCTATAAGGACCATCGCCGATTCTTCCAGCGCTCTTAAATCCGTCGATGTAAGCGCCTCTCTTTCGCGGCTAGCCCAGGAAGCGCGCATTATTGCAGCAGCCACTACAAATCCACTGCAGATGACTATGCAGGTAACCACTATAAATACAAACCATCCATTTACCATTTTGCACTATACCCTGACATCCAAAATATGTTTTCCATCGGTACCGCCGTCATTTTCACCATCGCGGCAGTCGATTACCTGTTCATTATCTTTATCGACCGATTCGCTCTCAGAATCTTCTTCAAATTCCATCTCCGGCTCTGGCTCTGAATCTGAATCATCATCGCCAACACCTCCAGCCAGCCTCACTGCCTGCTGCTGATCCACAATACCTTCAGTCTTGTGAGTTACAGGCCGGACACTATCCAGTTCGAGCCGCTTGGCTGCCAGATTGCTTGTATCTGCCGCCCGAACATCCATATCTTCGCACCTCCAACTTTATGCGGCAGCGAGAAGTAATTCCTCGTGCCTTGCCAGTTTGCCGTGGAGCCGGACTACTGCTTTTGAATGGAGTTGGCAAGCCCTGGATTCCGTGACACCCAGGACCGCCGCTATTTCTTTTAGGGTAAGTCCATCTTTATAATAAAGGCTGATAACCAGTTTTTCCTTCTCCGGTAAGCCCTCTATGGCCGCAGCAAGCAGTTGCTTACGTTCGCCAACCAGAGCCACAAACATAGGATCACCATCGAGATCGCAGGCGGGGTCGAAGCCACTCAGACCATCACATTCTTCGCCGTATGCCATCATCTCTTCAAGCGACATTACCGATGATTGCCCGATATCGACCAGCATACTGTTCAGCGTGTCTATGTCTATCTCCATCTCTACAGCCACTTCTTCGTCCGTAGCTGCGCGTCCGAGGCGCGCTTCCAGTTTTGCAAACACCTGTCTGAGCTCCGATGCGGACGCTTGAACTGAGCGAGGCTTCCAATCAAGCGACTTCAATACATCAAGCACTGCTCCGCGTATACGCACGCTTGCATAAGTCTCGAACTTGACATCCTTGCCGGGATCGAACTTCTCTACCGCGTCAATCAGCCCTATAATCGCATTACTTACAAGGTCATCATAACTGACTACCGCGTTAGGACGTAAATTCATTCGATCGACTACATACTTAGCAAGATAAGCATAGGCCAGTATTATCTGCTGTCGTGCTCCATCGTCCATCTGTGTCTTGTAGCGTTGCCAGAGATCATTCATTTTCAACATACTGATATACCTCGGCTCCTATGTCCTTATCGCTCGTCGGAGCCAGTCCGCTCGCTGCTGCTGACCGTGAGATTGAGCAGAGTACGCAAAACACTCTGCACAGCCCACAGTGCGGTAAACACGAGCACAGATTTGAATGCAGTTGTCAGCAGGCACTCTCCCCTCGTGAGGAGAATCCCTGCGACTATCAGGAAACCGGCCAGTGCTATTAAGATACTAACTAACTGCCAAAACTCTTTCATAAGTCCTATTATTAGGAAAACAAAACGTTATTACGCTGGTATTACGGATTATTTAGTGTCTCCTGGACACTTGCCTGTTACTAGCTCCACAGGCCGAGTGCCGCTAAGCTGTAAGTACGCGGCCAAACGCCTGAGATATATCGATGATGCCGATCTGGGATAGGCGACCACTACCGGCTTTCCGGCGTGTATCGTCCCAGATATCACAGGATCGTTTTGCACACAGTGCCAGATATCGCAGCTTCTGCCTAAAAACTTCAGCGCGACATCGTTCACCACTGCAACCGACCGTTTCGCGTCCTCATCCGACGCTACCATATTAATGACAAGCTGAATATCAAGAGTAGGAACACGCCTGTCAAGAGTTTTGATAAGCGCATAACTGTCGCGGAGAGATGTCGGCTCGGGAGTAGTAACGAGCAATAGATCATCGGTGTCGACAAGAAAATCTATGACATCGTCCCTGATACCGGGACTCGTGTCGATTATGACGTAATCGAACTCCCCGTAATAGGCTTTCAGCTTCTCCAACAAAACTTTTCTTTCCACCGATTTAGCTTCAGCCAGCTCTTTAAGACCTGAACCGCCGGATATGACCCTCACACCTAACGGACCGACAGCCGCAACATCCTCCGGACCGAAATCACCACGGAGCAGATGTCCAATATGCCGTCCTGTCTCCAGCCCCAACACGACATCGACATTCGCAAGGCCGAGATCAGCGTCCACGATCAGCACACGCTTGCCCTGTTCAGCCAGAAGAAGCGCGATATTCACCGCGATCGTGGTCTTACCCACCCCACCCTTGCCGCTCGTTACAGCTATGACCCGCGTATCGACAGGGTGGCGCTTTGAAGCATCACGGTGCTCTTCTGTGAGCGGCGTCAACCGGTTACTACCTGAGACAATTTCGCGTAATCTCGCTGCCTGGTCCACCTAAAGAGCTCCTTCCCAGACAAGCTTTGCAAGCCTGTCTTTTTCAGCCTGAGCGATGTCATCCGGGACTTCCTGCCCGTATGTTATGTAAGAAAACGGCAAAAGCGAGTTCGTCGAAAGGCTCAGAATGCATCCTGCCTGCGGGCACTCGTCCAACTTGGTCAGTATAAGCCTGTTGGCAGCCAGGGCGCTGAAACTCTCTACCGACTCTTTCTGTACAGCCTGGCTCGATGATGCCGATACTACAAGATGCACCTCGGTAGGCGCGGCAGCGCGAACGAACCGCGCAAGTTCTGCCAGATGCTCCATATTCCTCTGACTTCGCCCGACCGTATCTATTATGATCAGGTCTTTGTCCCTATGCTTGCTTATGAGCAGATCGACATCTTCCGGGCAGAGAGCGACTTCAAACGGAATATTGAGTATTCGGGAGTATGTCCCCAACTGCTCTACCGCCGCAACCCTGTAGGTATCCAGAGTTATCATAGCAACGTTCTTTTTATGTACCAGGGAGTAAAGCGCCGCAAGTTTAGCGGCTGTAGTCGTTTTGCCGACGCCCGTTGGGCCGACAAGGACCACTCTCGCCTGCCGTGAACCACAGGTTATCGGGCCTGATACATTGATTCTACGTGCAATAGAGTTTAATATAACGTTCGAATCTTTGGCAGACTTGCACTCGGTTACCAGCAGCTCAGCCAGAGTATCAGTTACACCATTTCTTACAAGCCTCTCGAATATCGGCGATGGCTCGGACTGCGCAGGAGCACTTGCATGCTCGTTTTCCAGCCTTGTCAGAATATGCTTGATGTCCGTTATCTGTTGGGTCACAGTCTCAAGACCGCTTCCTGCAGGCGCGTTTACCGAGAGCGGCTTTACATTGGGCTGAGCCGGTATTACAGGAGTCTCCGCGGCAGCCAAAATCTCGACACTCTGCCTGCGGCCAAACCCCATCATGACCGGTTCTTCGCACTGCTTCGTATGCAGCACGGTCACGTTATCGCCCAACTGCCGTCTCGCTTCCGCGAGAGCTTCATGCATACTGTGGGATTTTATTTTTAGAATCTTCATTGGTAAAGGTCACCATACCTACGGTTTCGAGTTTCATGCCAGAAGGCAACTCGTTGTAGGACAATACAGCAAGTGTCGACGACATTCGTTCCGCAAGACGCTTGTAATAAATTCTCACTCTCGGCGAGCAGAAAGCTACAGGTTGATAACCTACCGCTGCCATCCGTTCCATTTGCACTTTCGTGCCGTCAAGGACTTTTTGCACGGTAACAGGATCAATAATAAGCTGGATCCCGGCGTCGGTCTGCCTCAAACCATCGACTATGACCTGCTCAACCGAAGGATCGAGTGCAAAAACTCGAACCACCCCATCGGGCGACTGATACTGCTTTGTTATCTGCCTTGCGAGACACTGGCGCACATATTCAGTCAGCATATCGATGTCCCGTGTGATTCTGGCAGTATCTGCCAGTGTTTCAAGGATCGACGAAAGGTCTTTTATCGATACACGCTCCGCCAGGAGATTCTGAAGGACCTTCTGGACATCTCCAACTGTAAGAAGTTGAGGTATCAGCTCATCTACCACAGCAGGAGACTGGGCTTTCAGGTTATCGAGAAGAGCCTGAGTATCCTGTCTCGTCAGTATCTCACTCGCATACTTTCTTATAAGCTCAGTTAAATGCGTAACAAGGACGGTGAGCGGATCGACGACCGTATAACCGGACATTTCAGCCTCAGACTTCTGTATATCGGAGATCCAGATAGCTGGAAGTCCGAAAGCAGGTTCGGTAGTCTCTTTTCCACTGAGCATACCTGTGGCTGCACCCGGGTTCATTGCAAGCTGCTGGCCGGGATAGACCTCGCCGGAGGCTATCTCCAAGCCTCTCAGCTTAACGCTGTAAACATTCGGTCTCAGTTGCAGATTATCTCTGACCCTTATGGCAGGGACAATCAGACCGAGTTCCATTGCAGCATGACGCCTTACAGCAGTAATACGTTCAAGCAGATCGCCGCCCTGCTTGGGATCGGCAAGTGGGATCAACCCATAACCAAGTTCCACCTCTATCGGATCGACTACAAGCAGATCGGTCATAGATTCGGGCTTCTTGGGAGCTTCCGGCGCTGTCTTGGGCGCGGTTGCCTTAACTTCCGATTGCTGTTTCAGCATGCGCGCCATTCCAGCTCCACCGGCGGCAACGAGAAGGAACGGGAGCTTTGGCAGACCAGGAATAAGGGCGAAGACGCCGCAGATACCAGCAGTTACCATCATTGCCTTGGGCTGTGCCGTAAGTTCTCTTATCATATCGTTACCGAGACTGCTCTCTGATGCGGACTTAGTAACCATAAGGCCGGTCGCACTCGATATCAGGAGAGCGGGAATCTGAGTAACAAGCCCCTGACCAATGGTGAGCAGTGTATAAGTCTGCAAAGCCGCCATGAAATCCATGTGCCGCTGGATCACACCGATCAAGAACCCACCGAGTATGTTTATAATGATCATAATAATGGAAGCGATTGAATCGCCCCGGACAAACTTGCTGGCTCCATCCATAGCTCCGTAGAAATCGGCTTCTCGAGAAACTGTTTTCCGGCGTTTCTTGGCTTCCTTTTCATCGATAATTCCTGCGTTCAGATCGGCGTCGATAGCCATCTGCTTCCCTGGCATGGCGTCCAGGGTAAACCTGGCGGCAACCTCCGCGACCCTTCCTGTGCCGTTCGTGATAACAACAAATTGCACGATTACAAGAATTATGAAAACTACGAGCCCTACTATATAGTTCCCACCGACTACGACCGAACCGAATGCGCCGATTACCGCACCGGCGCTCCCGTTAATAAGGATCAACCTCGTAGCAGCGATATTCAGCGATAACCTGAAAAGAGTCGATATGAGCAGCATGGATGGAAATGACGCAAACTCCAGCGGCTGAACGCTGTAAATCGTCACAAGGAGAACCGTCAACGCCAAGGTGATATTGAACGTAAGAAGCACGTCGAGCAGCCACTGAGGCATAGGCATAATCATCATACCAATTACCACAACTGCTGCTATTGCCACAAGCAGATCGTTATGCTTCGTTATCTCTGCAAGGTTTACCGATTTAGTTTTTGTTGTTGCTTTTACCGCCATAATATCCTTGTCTAAAGCTAAATTCAGAATTCCGTGTAACTACAGCAATTTCTATGCCGCGTTATGTTTTCCGGCCTTTTGGCTCAATTGGTAAACATATGCAAGCATCTCAGCCACAGCCTGATAGAGATCTTCCGGGATAGGTTGCCCCACCTCGACATTTTTATAGAGGAATCTTGCCACAGGTGGATTTTCGATTATCGGTACGCCATTAGCTGTTGCAACTTCCCTGATCTTGAGCGCAAGGAGCCTTTGACCCTTTGCCAGAACAACCGGAGCAGCCATTTTACTCGGATCATACTTGATTGCGACAGCAAAGTGTGTCGGGTTCGTCACCACGAAGTCCGCCTTGGATACATCCTGAATCATCCTATGCCGGGCCATTTCCCGCTGTCTTTGTCTGATCTTCGATTTTATCTGCGGATCTCCTTCGGACCGCTTGTATTCTTCTTTGACTTCCTGCTTGGTCATCTTTATCGATTGCTCGAACTGCAGCCTTTGATACATATAGTCCAGTATTCCGATAATCAGCAGAACAATACATCCACGGATAACCAGTCTCCAGCCCAAAGCTGTAACGGTATCGACCATTGCTGAAGGAGTTAACCCCGCAAGGTCCAGTAAAACCGGGTATTCACTCTTCAGGAACGTATAAACAAAGTATGATACTATCGATACCTTGGCGATGGATTTGAGCAGCTCAACAATAGAGCGCCCGGCAAATAACCTGGCAAAGCCTTTTATCGGATCAATGCGATTGAGGTCCGGAGCTATTGCCTTGGGTGACACCATGAAACCGACCTGAAGCACATTTGCGGCTATGCCGACCACCGCTGTTACAGCCAGGATCGGCAAGCAGAGCTGGAAGAACTTCATACCGTAGGATATAGCGAGCGGTCGTAAGGCATCGATGGTAAGCTCATTGTGGTGCAAGTTTGATAAAGATTGACGCATCATGCTGGACATTCCGCCCATGAGATAAGGTCCTGCGCTCTTTATAAGGAGAAGCGAAAATAGCAATCCAACAGCAGATATCAGGTCCGTGCTCTTGGCAACCTTGCCTTCCTTTCGAGCCTCTTCACGTCTACGCGGGCTCGCGGCCTCTGTTTTATCCTGCAATGCCACTTGACTACTGCTCCTGAATTGTTAACGTGATATTAATAGCCGAAGTAATCCGACCGTCTGCGGTTGGATATCCATAAAAGCCCCACGGCTCAAGGCTACCGCGACAGGCAATGCTATCAGCATCCCAACCAGGCCGACCCCGAGCTTGAGAGGCAGGCCTGCCATCAGGATGTTCATCTGCGGCATTGCACGAGAGATCACCGCCATCGCGACATCCGCCAGGAATACAGCCGCAACCACCGGTGCGGCAATCCTTATCGCTATCGTAAAAAGCCCCACAAAAAGATCGACTGCGCCTGTTGCAACAACCGGATTGAGCGACATCTGCCCCACGGGGATCAGTCTGAAGCTATCAGCTACTCCCGACAGGAATATATGGTGTGCGTTTATCGCAAAAAAGAGCATTCCTGCGAGAATACTGTGGAATCGACCCGCAAGCGCCGTCTGAGTTCCGGTTACAGGATCGAACATGGTCGCAAAGTTGAATCCGGCCACAAGGTCTATATAATCGCCTGCCGACTGTATCGCCGCGAACACAAGCATTACTACAAACCCGATCACCAGGCCGATAAGAGCCTCCTTGGCTATCAGAAGCGCCATCGGTAGTACATCTACTGCAAGCAGCGCATGTGTGGATGATGTACAAAGTGGCATAAATACCATAGTCAGCGTAAGCGCAATGCCGAGCCTTATCTGGACCGGGATCTGACTCGCGCCGAAGATCGGGGTCATCGTAAATATCCCGGCTGTCCTCACAAGCACAAGGACAAACACCTCCATTTGCTGAATTCCAAAAGCTGCAAGGTCCATTTATTTAATAAGTGTAGGAATACTTTCGAACAAGTGCGATGTATAATGAACAACCTGGTTCAACATCCAGGGACCGAATATCACAATAGCAACAGCAACCGCAATGATCTTGGGAATGAACGTTAAGCTCATCTCGTGGATCTGTGTAGCAGCTTGAAATACGCTGACTACCAGTCCTACAACCAGACCAAAACCCAAAACAGGGGCGCTGACGGTGATAATGAGTACCAACGCTCTCTGCATAATCTCCATAACGGTTGCATCATTCATTTTTAACCTCATTGGAAGCTCAAAGCCAGGGATTTGACGATCAGGTGCCATCCGTCTACCAGAACGAACAATAATATCTTGAATGGGAGCGAGATAAGCGACGGAGGCAGCATCATCATCCCCATAGACATCAGGGTCACGGCTATGACCATATCGATTATCAAAAACGGAATAAAAATCAGGAACCCTATACTGAAAGCTGTCCTGAGTTCGCTTATAAGGAACGCAGGAATCAACACGTATGTCGGAACACCGGCTTCAGATGAAGGCCTGCCGATATGCGCGAGACGTATGAAAAGAGCCACATCCTTTTCTCTTACCTGTGAGAACATGAAATCTCTGATCGGCTGAGAACCTTTATTAAGCGCCTGGTCGAACGTCATTTGTTTCTGCAGGTATGGCTGCAACGCAGTCTGGTTGATCTGCCCGAAGATGGGAGCCATCGTAAAAAACGTCAGGAAAAGAGCCAGGCCGATGAGTACGCTGTTTGGAGGGATCTGCTGGGTTCCGAGCGCGCTTCTTGTAAACGCAAGCACTATGACGATGCGCGTGAAAGAAGTCAGCATTATAATCATCGCCGGAGCCAGCGACAAGAGTGTGATTACGAGCAGTATCTGCAGGCTTACTGATACATCCTGCGGACCTTTTGCCGCCTCTACACCAATATTCAGTTTCGGCATAACCGGTTCAGACCACGCTGCGGAATTAAGCAGCAGCAGCAGACTCGACAGATAGATTACCTTACGCTTCATCACTATCACCAGGTTTTTTGTTACTTGTTTTCGGAAGCCCGCGCTTTCGATCCTGAAGATAAGAAGCGCAGTCCCTGAGAAGTCCGGCAACTCTTCCCGCGGGAGTATTGGAAATCTTCTGTCCCGAGTACTTCGCAAGATAATCCGCGAACTTACTGTTTTCCACCGGAGCAGCATTCTCCGCACTTTCCGGCTCGATCTCCGCCAGCAGGTTCACCTGCCCCGACGAAGAACCGATCAGAAGCCTCTTTCCGCCAACTTCCACCACGTGAAGATTACTCGCATTAGTCAGCTTGACTGTATCGATCACCTTCATACTTCGGCGGGTAATGGGCGAGGCATCGCGTTTATCTGATAGCAATTTCAGTGCCCGGATAGTGAAATAGGCAAGCGCAAGGACGACGATCAGTTTGATGATATTCAGGACTACAGCGCCGAAGGTAGAATTACCGGTCTTTTGCTGATCGGTACCATCCTTCTCTCGCTCCATCATCTGAGCGATCTTATCCTGTCTCGCAGACGTGTTTTTGGCTATTGGAGTAGACTTGAGAGCGTTACCGGCATTCGGCTTCGGTGACTGAACAGGCACAATGCCCACTACGATTTTATCGCCTATCTGAAGCCGAGCCAGATTGCGCCCGGGGTTAAGCTGTTTAAGTTTGTCCAGGTTCAGACCGTATTTTTTGGCAATATCGATGGAAAGCTGGCCTTTCTGGACGATATGCACTTTTGTCTGAATCAGTTTTGTTGTTTCAGCGGATTGGGAATAGACCGCGCCGCAAGAGAGCAGCAGGCACACCAGTCCGATCGTTGCCGGCAATAATCTTCGCATGTCCAATTCTTTCTAGCTCAGGGAAACAGCGGCATTACCGCGGTTTATGATCTCAGTCACCCTTACGCCGAAGTTCTCATCGACTACGACGACTTCGCCCCGTGCTATAGGACGCCCGTTTACGAGTATATCTACCGGCTCTCCGCCCAATTTATTGAGCTCGACTACAGCACCCGGACCGAGTTGAAGAACCTCACGCACAGGCATGGAAGCCCTTCCCAACTCGACACTCAGTTCAAGCTGCACATCGAGCAGAATATCCATTGCATTTGCTGCCCCTCCGGTTCCTATGGACTCAAGTGGGGCAAAACGCGCCGACTTAACTGAGGAGCTATTCCCCTCCGGCGATGCTGAAGGCTCGCTGTCGACAACCTCCAACTCAACATTATCTGTCTCCAGCGGTACTTGCTCATCTGCCGCTTTGGCATTCTTCCTCAATTCCGTATCCTCCTAGCAGTAGCTAGGCATCGAGTGCATCAGCTGAAGCAGCAGGTCCCCTTTAGCTTTCGGAACCGGCATCCGCAGTCTGTTCCGCGATCTGCACGGCAAGTTTGGTTCCGATCAACCCCGGTCTTCCGTAGAACTTCGTTTCTCCCTGGACTTTGACATCCAGTAGTTCGTCCACGGCCTTATCGAGCCTGATAACATCACCTATATCTATACTGATGATGTCCTGCATGCTTACTTTAGCCTTACCGAGTTCTACAGCCGCCTGAACCGGAACATCCTTAAGGAGTGCCGCCGGTGTTGCAGCCTGTTGTTTCTGATCTTCACTCGGCTTGCCTCGAAGCCACTGCTCAGGAGTCAGCAAATCCCGTACCAGGTCTATCGAGTTGGCAGGAATGATAATTGCAACCTTATGTTCAAGCGGTCCGGTGGTCCATGTGAAGCCGACCGCCAGCATCATCTCCTCAGGAAGAACCTCGATATCTTCCGCGGAATTATGTATCTTCACGATGGCGACATCGAGCTCGATCAACGGTTTCCATGCCGACTGCAGATCTTCTGCCAGACGGTCGAGAAGTTTCTGAAGAATTTTTTGTTCGATCATCGTAAGCTCGCGTGGCTCGCAGGTGGACTGAGTCCTGCTGCCTGCCATCCGGCTGATAAACCTCAAGCCAGAAGCTGCCGGCATCTGAAGATAGGTCACACCGGAAAGCGGCTTCATTTTCAAAGCCGCAATTATGCTCTCGGACGGGAATGATTCCACGCATGCGCCGAATGTTACCTGCTCTACTGAGTCCAGCATGACAAGTGTCTCATCTTTAAGCACCGATGTTAGTGTGCTGGCCCAGGTACGCTCAAGGGAGGACATCATCGACTGAATTACGCGCAAGTGTACTTTGGACAGCTTATCGGGGTGAACAAAATCATACGCCTTGATCTGCTTTGCGCGCTTTACAGGCGTAATCCCATCGGCGTTTTTCATCGCCTGCGAGAATTCTTCCATTTCTTCCGGTGATAAATTCATTTATCTTTCCTTAGAGGATCGAGAATACAGGATGTAAGGATTTAGGGATTCAAATGCGGTGGAGACTCGTACTTCGGGATGTTATCCCGAAGCAAAAATCTCCACAATTCCCCTAAATCCTAGACCCTCAAATCCTAAATCCTATTTCACTGCATGGTAAATGACGTAAAGAAGACGTCATGCACTTTTGTTTGCTTAAGAACAGAATTGAGCTGTTTTTCTATTTCTTCCTTGAGGTCTGTTTTACCTTTTTCGGTAAGCAAGTCCGAGTATTTTTTGCTCGAAAGCACATCTATGACCGTATCCCGGACCTTGGCATCTTCCGGATTAGCGGTTTTTTCGCCTTCACCGCCACCCTTCGGAGCCCCTTCGACCGAAAGGACTACATCTACCTTAAGGTATCTGGACTCGTTAATATCAGCCAGATTCACAACGAACTCCTCGAGTTTCCACTCTGTAAGCTCGACAGGCTTTGGTGTGTGTTTCCCCTTCTTCCCGAACTTCAGGAACGCGCCCGCACCTACCAAACCGACTACCAATATGATAATAATCAACTTTATCGGCAGTCCTCCTGAAATATCTCTCATTAACTTCACTCTCTCACCTCTCGCTATTGCGGTAGCCCGATCTCAGGACTACTAAATCAACACGTCTGTTGAGTGCACGGTTTTTTTCGCTTGTGTTCGGAACCAATGGCTTGCTGTCAGCATAACCTGCGGCGGATAGCCTGTCCGATGGGATCCTGCACTCCTCTATCATATATCTGATTACAACCGTTGCTCTCGCAGTCGAAAGCTCCCAGTTCGATGGATACTTATCGGATAATATCGGTAAATTGCATGTATGGCCTTCGACCCGGACCTGGTTCGGGACCTGCTTTATGACAGCAGCGATGCCGCCGATTATCTTCTTTGAGCTATCCGGCAGCTCCGCATGGCCTTTTGCGAAAAGCACCTTATCCGTTACCAGGCTGACAACCAGGCCGCGTTCATCTACACGCAGCCTTACCGATTTCTCGAGGTTCTCTTTCTGCACAAACTTCTGGAGTTTATCAATAACGTCCTGCGGCACTCCGGGTGTAATGCCAGTCTTTTTATTCTGCTTATTACTGGACATGTTACCTTCCGCAAGTCCACCGAACCCGCTCCTGATAGATACAGCAACCTCTCTGAAGCTGTCCATATTCAGAATGGACATCGAATAGAGCATTATAAAGAATGTCATCAGGAGCGTTATCATATCCGCGTACGTCAAAAGCCAGCGCGACGAACCGGTGTCGTTGCCGCTGTGCTTTCCATCATTCGCGGATAACCTCCGCCTGCGCACCAAATTACGACTCCCTTCGCAATTTATTCGCGCTCAGCAGCAAACGCTGCTTTGGGGGCAGAAACGCCAGCATTTTGACCTCGACCATCCTGGGGTTGTCACCAGCCTGGATCGAGAGAATCCCTTCGACCATCATATCGTAAGCTATGATTTCTTCTGTTGTTCTGGCTTTCAGCTTGGCGCCTATCGGGAGGAGCACAAGGTTTGCAAACCCTACGCCGTAAAGAGTCGCTATAAACGCTGATGCGATAGCCGGTCCCATTTTCCTCGGCTGGTCCAGGCTTGTAAGCATGTGAATGAGCCCCATAACGGTCCCGATAATTCCAAGTGTTGGAGCAAATCCCCCCATGGTGGTGAAAATGTTCTCACCCACCTTATGCCGCTCCTGCAGCGAAACAATTTCAGTCTCAAGGATCTCTCGGACCATCTCCGAAGGCGTGCCATCTATGACAAGACGTATGCCCATTTTCAGAAAATTGTTGTCTATGTGCTTTACTTCATTCTCAAGCGAGAGAATCCCGTCTTTTCGAGCCTTGCGGGCGAAAGTCACCATAATCGCGATGATCCGCATGAGATCCGTATCCTTGCAGAAAAACGCTTTTCTGATTACTGATGGCAGCCCGGTGATCTGCTTCAGTGAGAAGGCAATGATTGTAGCACCAAAAGTACCACCGATCACGAGTACAAGCGCGGAAGGGTTCAGCAGGTCAGATACCCTGCCGCCCTCCATAAAAAGCGCAACTAATAGCGCTCCCCATGCAACAAAAAGGCCAAGTATTGTAGCAAAATCCATTAGATCCGGCTCTTCCTTCCGTGGATACTACTCGCAGCCAAAGTGTGTCTCAGGCAAGTCAGTAGATTCCTGCACTGGAACCCCTATCCGGCGGCGAAATTCGATTACTTTATCTATCACCTCATGGACGGGTTCCCTTACGATCATCTTCTTGCCTGTAGAAAGCGAAATAATCGTGTCAGGAGTAGCTTCGATGAACTCTATAAGATCGGAGTTCAACGTTATCCGTGTGCCGTTTATCAAACTAAGTTCTATCATTGAGACACATCCTTAAGCAGGCGGCCTGCCGCTCGCCCTTGGCAGGCCGCCAAGTGTAAAACTCTTAACGCTTGAGCTGGACCAGTTCCTGCAAAAGCTCATCGGATGTGGTGATAATCCGTGAGTTAGCCTGGAAGCCGCGCTGCGCGACTATCATATTGGCGAACTCAGTGGAAAGGTCCACATTCGACGACTCCAGATAACCGGCTGTGATACTTCCGAGGCTGCCGTCTGACGCGCAGCTGACCTGTGGCAGACCCGAGTTGCCGGTCTCTACAAGCATGTTGTTTCCAGCCTGGCTCAAACCTGCTGAATTACTGAATTGCGCAAGAGCCAGTTTTGCAAGCACCTGAGTCATACCATTATCAAATGTACCTGTTATGGTTCCATCGCTGGCTACCGTAAAATCACTCAACTTTCCAAGCGGGAGACCATCTTGAGAAAGAAGCTTTGCCGTAGAATCGCCGCTAAGCTGAGTCATGGACTGAAAATCCATAGCCATATTTATTGTGCTATCCGCTCCAGCAGGTGTCGTCAGTGTCATCGTGATGTTTGAACTACTGCTTTCGCATGCTCCGCTGGTATCGAAAGTGATTGTTCCGCTTCCAACCGCGCCGGTCGCATCAGCGCTCGTAGCTTCCCATGACCATTCACCGGCGTTGGCTGTCTTCGTAAAAGTAACCGTAAGCGGGTGAGTGGCGCCAAGTGAGTCATACACGTCAAGGCTGACACTGCTTGTGTCGCCTGTGGCTGCTGTTGAGTTCAGATTGCCTCCAAGAGAGACATCAGATGTCTCTCTGGCTACCGCAAGCTGTCCGACGGGTAGTTTTATGCCCGATGCCGCCGTAATTGTGGAAGTGGTGTCGACATTTCCAGTGGCTGAATCCGCTTTCCAACCCAGGACCTTTAACCCTGAGCTCGAAGATACCAGATTACAGTCTGCGTCGAGTGCAAATGCCCCGTCTCTGGTGTAGAACTTGCTCTGTCCATCACCAAGGATCAGATAGCCGTTGCCGTCTATCGCCACATCCGTGGATTTACCGGTCGATACGAGAGAACCTTGAGTCTGGTTGACGTCTATACTCCCGATACCAACCCCAAGGCCGATCTGCTGTGGGTTTGTGCCGCCAAGACCGCCGCTCGGCGCGCTGGCTCCCTGTATAGTCTGACTGAGCATTTCGCTGAAGTTCACTCTGCTCGACTTGAACCCAATCGTGTTGATATTGGAGATATTATTACTGATAACGTCCATCTGACTCTTGTGTGCTTTCAGACCGGCTACACCGTTATACATTGCTTGAATCATCGTTCTTGACCTCCTGAAGATTCACTTCATCTACTGGTGTACCGTCCGCGTATCGAACGGTACTGGGCCTCCTCAGTCGAGGTCCGGCCCACCGCGTTTTCTCGCTTACGCAATAACAACGCTGTCAATATTGGTAAAAACCCCTTCTTTTCTCCGCGCCTCGTCTACCGCTGTGATCACGACTTTATTTTTCACGCTCACGACAAATGCCAGGTCATCCATCATAATGAGGGACTGGTTGGAGCCTTTTTCCTCGGCTCTCGTTACTGCCTCATCAAGACGCTTAATATCTGTCTCCGTGAGCTTTACCTGAGACGAATCGAGACGCTTTTGAGCATGCGAAGAGATCTTCAGCGACTCCTGTCGCTCTGTCTCATGCGCAAGGTGCTCTGCAAAGCTGCCTTGCTTTCCAGCCGTTGTGGCTTCGGTCCGGTTAACAGTCGAATTCCCGACCGGGATAGTAAGGTTCAGCCTGTTTACCATCTCCTCACCGCCACACTTACTTTCAGTTCGCCCGCTTCGGTATCGATCGGTACCGAAAGAGCCGGTTCCGGCACGGCGAACTCTACGTTCATCCCCTGGAATACAATAGGGCTGCTGATTTCACAGTCGATTCCCTGCTCGGACAAGACCCGGTCTGTCTGTTCGGCTAGCATTGCGCCCAATTGGTTCAGGCCAAAGCCTGCCGTTCGTCCGAATCCCCTTGTTTCTGCTCCCATAACGGAAGTTACAAGCTTTTGAGCTGTTTCACTCGACATGCTGTAAACCACATCACCCTTCAAAGAGCCATCGATCCTTGCGGCGATATTCGTACTCGCCGTGGGGAATGTTGTCCCAAGCAGTGAAAGCATACCGGGCTCGACTGCTCCCCCAGCTACCTGCTCCAGGACTGAACGTGCTGCTTCCACGAATGGCTCCATGTATTCTACTTTCAAGCAGATCCCATCCTAACTGTCGTGATCGAACGGGTTGCTAGTCTCCAAGTTATTACAGCAATTAGCGTGCCTGCAGATTTTTCATATTCAGGCATCCCACCTCTTATCATCGAAGGAATCAGGATGACACCTTCGTAACATTGCTTATAGAAACAGATGTGTCATTGATTTTGAGGACCGGAATACCGTCCTTGAACTCTATACTGTCCACGGTGCCGCTCTCGGTTGTAGTAGTGTCGGTTTCGGAATCCGTAACCGTGTAGTCCACCTTTTTTCCGATCAAGGTGAGAGCGGAATACGATGACTGGTTCGATACCAACGATCCAAGGTACGAATCCAGCGAATCACTAATGGACTCCAGGTTGGAACTGACATTCGTCATCTGCTCCAAGCTGGAGAATTGTGCAAGCTGTGCAATATACTCCGTATTGTCCATCGGGCTCAATGGGTCCTGGTACTGAAGCTGTGTTGTCAGAAGCTTCAAGAACGCTTCTTTATCAAGCGATGAGCTACTGCTGCTTGATGTGCTCGTGGTAGTACTGCTACTACCGTCTACTGCTGTTGTTGAAGTTGACATATCAAAATCCCCCTATGCGAGAAAATCGAGTCTTCCACTCGATGTCCGTATTGTGATACCGGATGCATCTACAACCGGCTCGCTGTCCTGTTGTGACGGATCACCATAGAAAGTCCCGCCGTTAGCCTTGCCGCCGGCTGTCCAATCATGGCTTCCCGAATTAAGGTTCCACCCCTGGCTCTGATCGTGGTTCCCACCGACCGATACATTGATCTGGTCGACATTTATACCAGCATCCGAGAGTGACTGCTTGAGCGTTGCCAGATCAGACTGCAGGGCTTGTCTTGCGGCCTCGGTGGTAGTCTGAATCGTTGCCGTGACCGTTCCACCCGTAACAGACACATTCATATTGACTGTGCCCAGATGCGGTGGGTCGAGTCTGAGAACAATATCGGACCTGCCTTCGGTTATATTAACCTTAGCGGCCTTCACTATCTGGTGGATGACCTTGGTGCTTAGCGCCTGCTCCGAAGGAAGATTTCCCTCAGAGTTCTGAACTGCATCAGCAGCGCGAAATCCGGGGGTACCGGTGACCTGTGAGGATATATCACCTGTGTTTTGCCCGGAATTGTTATCACTTATGTCCTGGACTTTTTTAGTTTCCTCGACCGGAGGCAGATCAATCGCATCTCCCGGTCCTGATTCGATGGACTGGCTGATGATAACTTGCTGATTGTTGGCTGTCTGGTTTACAGAGCCATCCGATGTGGTCTGTGCCGCCTGTACAAACAACCTTGACGAGCCACTGAAGGAATTTGCGGCATCGCTTACTAATTTCTGATCTTGAGAGGCTGCTGCGGTCTCGACCGCTTTAGCTGCCTCCTGCTCATTCGATAAAACAGCTCCAGCCGCCGAAGAAGCCGCTTTCGCCGTTTGTTTCTCACTGGCAGGAGCAGTTTTGACATCACTGAAATCCGTTTTAGCATCTGGTTCTACCTGTTCTGCCGAAAGTCCCGCCTTTTCGGATGAGCCTGTTTCTTTGGTCAGGCCAACTGCTTCACCTAAGACCTTCGGTTCCTCAGACTCTATCGATATGTTTGACTCCGGCTGCTTATAACTGTCCGGAACGTCAGTCATGGACGCTATTCCCTGAGTAGAAGCGTTTGATTGCGCTTCCGATACAACGTCCATGACCTCGTTCTCAGCAACAGACGGTCCGACTTGCTCCGTCTTGACAAGACTCTCTGCCTGGTCGTTTGATACAACCGGCACTGTACCCTGAGTATCAGGTACCGAAGCTCCATCCAACTGCACGGGGGACGATATAGTCGCAACTTCTGCGGACACTTCATCAGTCGTTCCGAGAATCACCCCGATAGACCCCAACAGACACTCGGCTTGAGCGATGCTTTCAGATAACTTCTGTTCATTTTCATTTTCTGAACCGCTCTTTTCTTCCTGTGGCTGTTGTCCGGCCTTTACTTCATCGACATTGGCTTCGATACCGCAATCACCCAGCAATTTTGCGACAAGTTCCTGAAACTCGGAACCTGCTCCGCTTCCGCTTTCTACCGCTTTACCGGAGCTTACGCCACTCGACGTCGATACCCCAAGCACAGCAGTATTCAGCAAAAAATTAGCTGCTTCCAATATGCGGTAACACCTCCTTTTTAGTCTCTATTTATGCTTCGGGATCGCTTTTCATCCCGAAGCGGGAGTCTCCTCTAGCTTGATAAGCTTTCCTGGATGCTGAACTTAATTCAACATGACGTTTCACACAACACCACTCGCTACTCTCCCGAATAACTATCGACATAACCCAGGACTTTCTTAACGTAATTTTGCGTCTCGGCGTACGGTGGGACCCCACCGTATTTGATCACACTGCCCGGACCGGCGTTATAGGCGGCAAGAGCATAGGCAAGATTGCCTCCAAACCTGTCTAGCTGACACTTCAGATACCTGGTACCACCATCTATATTCTGTGCCGGATTACTTGGATCGACCCCGAGCGCCCTGGCTGTTCCTGGCATAAGCTGCATAAGCCCCTGCGCACCCACGCGCGAGGTTGCATTTGCGCGGAACCCCGATTCCGCCTTGATAACAGCTTTTATAACCGCGGGGCTTACTCCATATTTCTCGGAAGCAGCCTCAATCATCGGTTCGAGGTCCTCCGGGCAGGGAGTCGCGTTGGAACCGCTCACCTGGCGCATTACCCCATCGAATGTAGAACTTTTACCGCCGGACACACTCATACATCGGTCCATGTTCTCGCTTGGGTCCACAAACCTGCGGCGTATTTCCTCGATTCTTGCCTTAATGGCTTCGACATGCTCCAGATTCATATCCTGCCTCCGGTTGCAAGGTCCTCAGTTCTTGTCCGGCCGAACCGAATGCTGGCAATTTCGTCCAGGAACTTCTGTTCCTGCCGGTCAGCCTCTTTTCTGTGTTCGGCGACCTTGTATTCCTTTAACCGTTCCAGCGCCTTTCGATCTTTCGCGGCATCGACAACCTCAAGTGTCTTCTGGTCTTTTTTTTCTTTGACTTTGGACACAACAAGCTGCTGGTTTAAAACCTGCCTGGTTAGCTGCTGCAGGTAGTTATATGCTTCTTTGATCTCATCCGCGCTGCCTTGCGATAACTCGACTTTCATCTTCTCTCTGAACCGGCTCAGTTCATGCTTCATACCTTCGAGCTTTACAAGCTCGCGCTCATGCTCGGCCTGAATCGCTGCAAGCTCTGCAAGCAGTGTGTCTTCTATCGTTTGCCTGTAATCCAGCACTCGCTGGAGGTTAAACTTAAACTTCTTCATTTCTTATCCTTAAACAATTCCTGCAAAGTCGCTACTGTCTCGGCGTAAGGAGCTCTATCGTCTACCGCCTGTCTCAGGAATTCATTGATCGGGCCGATGTGAGCCTTTGCGTGATCGATTTTGGGATTGCTTCCATCGACATAAGCGCCGATGTTGATAAGGTCTTCAGCAGACCTGTAACTGGCTAAAATATCTCTCAACATTCCGGCGGCTTTCCGGTGTTCCGGCGCAGTCACATCCGATATGAGCCTGCTGACGCTGGCGAGGACATCTATGGCCGGATAATGGTTCCTGTGCGCGAGGTCTCTCGATAGCACGATGTGTCCGTCAAGAATACTTCGGACGGAGTCTGCTACCGGCTCGTTCATGTCATCTCCATCGACCAACACTGTGTAGAGCCCTGTAATAGACCCTCTGGCAGCAGTCCCGGAACGTTCGAGGAGCTTCGGCAAGAGCGCGAATACCGACGGTGTGTAGCCTCTCGTGGTCGGCGGCTCGCCGACTGCAAGGCCGATCTCCCGCTGAGCCCACGCCACACGCGTGACGGAGTCCATCATCAGCATGACGTCTTTGCCCTGGTCCCTGAAGTACTCGGCAATCGTCGTTGCAACCATCGCACCTCTCAAACGAGAGACAGCGACCTGATCGGACGTAGCGACAACAACGACAGACCTTGCAAGCCCTTCGGGTCCGAGGTCTTTTTCTATAAAGTCTCTGACCTCTCTACCTCGTTCTCCGATGAGAGCGATCACGTTTACATCAGCTTCGGTATTTCGAGCGATCATGCCGAGGAGCGTGCTCTTTCCCACCCCGCTGCCCGCGAAGATACCTATACGTTGGCCTTTGCCGCACGTGATGAGGGCATCTATCGCTCTCACACCGAGCGGAAGATGGCTGTTGATGCGTGTTCTCTCAAGCGGCGCAGGGGGTGTCCGCGAAACAACGAGTTCATCCTCGACCTCTATTGGCCCAAGCCCGTCAATCGGCCTGCCTAAGCCGTCAAGAACACGTCCGAGTAGCCCGTTTCCTACCCTAGCCCGAAGTGATGTCCCAGTAGCAACGACATTGCTTCCGGGAGCTATCTCTTCCATCTCTCCAAGCGGCATCAGAAGCACGCCGTTTTCCTTGAAGCCGACAACTTCGGCAAGTACAGGTTTTCCGTTTCTTCGCACTTGAATCTCGCAGATTTCACCGAGGTGCGCCGCCGGACCTTTCGACTCGACAACAACTCCAACTACCTGCGACACTTTGCCGTTCAGCTTCATGGTATTCAGCCGCCCGACGACCGGCATATATCTATCAAGACTCGGAGGGTTCTTCAGACCTGCCATAACGGCTTGCCTCCAATAATGCTCTCTCTGCTTCCGATAACTGTGTCTCGATACGCGCATCCAGGTCGCCATTACAGGACTCTATGATGCACCCACCCTCACCTACCCGGCGGTCGTCGATGATTTCGAGGTTCCTGATACCGTCGCATGAACTGAGGACTTCGTCCTTCTCTTCGCGCATCAGTGTGTAGTCTTTCGGGTTTACCCGGACTTTGAGGTCCTGCCTGTCCCTCAACTGCCGTATGCCTTCCTTAACTGTGGTCAGCACGAACCCGTCAGTCTCTTCGATGTTATGCCGGACGATTTTCGATGCTATCTCCACGGACAATCTCAGGAGTTCAGGCTCGATCTTCACCCAGAAACATTCGATCTCATCGGCTGCAGCGGCTTCTATTTGGTGAATCTGCTCAACTATCGCCTCTCGTTCGCTGTTCAACTGGCACATACCAGCCTCATAACCTTCCTGGTATGCTGTGTCACGAATCAACTCAGCTTCCGCGTTCGCCTCTTCAACCAGCGCTCGCGCATCATCCTCCGCTTGAGCTATGATCCTCCTCGCCTGATCCTCAGGGGACTTAGCTTTTTGTGGGTTATGATGTCCAGCGGACTCTTTCCTCGGCTCTATCAGATACTCGCCGCCGATGTCTGAGTTAGGCAGCAAGCTCGACTTGATCAGACTGTTCAACTACCTGCTCCTCCTCGGCTGGCTGCTCATCTGGGTTCTTCATTGCCGCCTCACCGCTTGCGATCAGCCTTCTGACAACGTTTACGATTTTCTGCTGTCCGGCTTCCATATCCTCAGGTTTTGCGTTAGCCAATAGCTCCAAGTCTTCTCTGAGCATATCAGCAGCGCGCTCGGACATGTTTCTGAACGCCAATCCCTTGATATCATCATTAGCACCCTTGAGCGCCATACGCAGATCCTCCTGATCGATCTCACGAAGAACGATCTGCATCGTACGGTCATCAAGTTTGATGAGGTCTTCAAAGACAAACATCATCTTTCGGACTTGCTCACCCATTTCCGGGTCTTGAGAAGCAAGTGAGCCAAGAACCAACTGCTCAGTCGATCTTGTGGCATTGTTCAATATGTCTACAAGGGCTTTCGGCCCGCCTACGGAAGCTGCTTGCGAATCCGCAGTTAAAAGTTTAGCGTTTAGAGCTTCTTCGATTGCGCTCAAGACGTATGGATCAGTCTCTCCCTGAGTGCAGATAGAGTGCGCTATTTCAGCCTGCATACGATCATCCATCTCTGCAAGAACAAGCGCAGCTTTTTCTGATGGCAAATACGTAAGGACGAGCCCGATGATCTGAGGGTTCTCTTTCGCAAGGACCGCAGCCAATTGTTTGGCTTCCGCCTCCCACAGCGACTCGAACGGACGTCCATAGGACGCTGTTCCGGCCTTGTCCAGGAGCTCGTTCGCCTTCTCCTGTCCCATCGCCTGTTCCAGCGCTCGCGCGGCGAAGTCCTTACCGCCTGATAATCCGTTCCGAGCTGCTGTACACATCTGCTGAAACTCCGAGACTACGGTTTCAATCACAGCGGCATCGATGTTTCTCAGTTTCATGATCTGCCCTGATATCTTTTCTATCTCAGGCTCACGCAGGTGCTTGAACACGTCCGCCGTAACATCAGTTCCAAGCGCTATCAATACTATGCTTGCCTTCTCCAAGCCTGTAAGCTGATTGGGATCTGTAATAGCCATTTTTTACTACTCTACTCCGACATCCACGAGCGCAGCGCTTTTGCTACATCTTCCGCACTGGGTTTCGCTGTTGATCCTGTACTCACCGGTTGGCTGGAACCGCCGACCGCAGCCACATCCGCCATCATTTCGGGTGTCGCCTCGTAACCCTGAAGCACCGCCGGAATCTCATCAGGAGAGACTTCAGTCACAGTCACTGATTCAGGAACTTGAACCTTGATCTGTTTCAACATCCCCTTCAGGAAGAAGAGGAAGGCAAATAGAAGCAGGACTCCACCAATGGTTTTCCCTATCGATATATAGTTCGATTTTGATTCGGCAGCCTGCATCTCCTTCGCCTGCTGTTTTACGACACTGTCATCGAACGCTATACTTTCGACTGTGATCTTATCGCCTCTTTCCGGCTCGATACCCGCCGCCGCGGAGACTGCGTTTCGAATAGATTGCACCTTACCGGCATCGACTTTACCGTCAACCATCACGGCAACCGAAATCTTCTCCAGTTGACCGGGAGCCGTTATGACATGCTCCGTTGTTTTAGAAACTTCATACTTGGCATTTGACTGAATTCTCTGGTAGCCCTTGCCGCCGGTTGCAACCGATGATGATGCTGTTCCATTGATTGCAGGCCTGACGCCGACTACTCCGCCAGAATTACTGCCTGCACCGTTGTAGCTCTCTTCCATCCGGTCTTCACTTGCAATGACGCCCTTGTTCGTCTCTACCGGCTCGTAAAGCTCGCTGCTCTTCTCCTTGCGGTCGAAATTGATCTTGGCATTGACCCGCACAACTGCTTTATTCGGTCCAAGGACCCGCTCAAGCATCGACTGAATATCCTGGCGGACCTGCTGCTCATATTCCTCCTTCATCCTGAGCTGCGATGAACTCATTCTCGGATCAAGGCCTGTTGAGCTGTCTACCGGCTCGGAAAGCATATTACCGTCCATATCGACAATCGTCACATGGTCGGGGCTCAGTCCTTCTACGGCTGATGACACCAATCGAACAACACCGGAAACCTGGTCGGGACTCAGTTTGCTTCCCGGTCTCATCTTCAAAACTACAGAAGCGGTAGGCTGCTTCTTATCGTCTGCAAATACATTCTCCTCAGGAATAACGACATGTACGCGGGATTGAGTAACACAATCTATCTGATCTATTGTCCGGCTGAGTTCACCCTGAAGCGCTCTCTGGTAGTTCAGTCTCTGGGTGAACTCGGTCATTCCAAGGTTATTTTTATCGAACAACTCGAAGCCAACTGTGCCGCCTTTGGGCAATCCCTGGCTCGCAAGCTGCATTCTGAGCTCATGAACGTTTTTTTCAGGGACCTTTATGGTGGACCCGTCTATCTCGTAAGGAATCTTACTTTCCTGCAGTTTCGACACTATAGTGCCTGCATCTGCGGCTTCAAGCCCCGAAAACAGGACTTCGTATGTCGGTCTCGTCGCCACAACCGATACCACCAAAAGCAGTACAACGCTCGTGGAAATAAACACGACCGTCATAAACCGCTGAGTATTACTGAGAGACCCCCAGAACTTTGCTATTGCCTGCATTGGGCCCAGTTTTGTGAGTTGATCCATATAAATCCGTCCCTTATATGAGCTTTATTCGTAAAATAAAAGGCCTGCTAGACCTGCATGCGCATGATTTCCTGGTAAGCATCGATAACTTTGTTTCTGACCTGAATAGTAAACTGCAGGGCTGTGCTTGCCTTCTGCATGGAAATCATTGCCTGGTGTATCTCCACGGGGTCACCCACCGCAAGTTTTGTGGCCAGCTCATCCGCATCAGTCTGGAGCTTGTTGACTTCCGAGAGCGCCGATTTGATCGTGTCCCCGAATCCTCCGCTCGGTGCTGCTGTGACCTTGTTTTGAGATACTCCTCCGATCGACGCTGCGGGTAACTGGCTCCCTATGCTTTCGATTTGCATATTCGTTCAACCGCCTTCCCTATACCTTGCCGAGATCCAACGCTTTGGACGCCATCGACTTTGCCGCCTGGATAGCCTGGACATTTGCCTCGTATGCTCTGGTAGCAGAGATCATGTCGACCATCTCTTCGACAATGTTGACATTCGGCATTGCTACCATACCGTCCGAGTTGGCATCCGGGCTTGACGGGTCATAGACCATCCTTGAGGGTGCCGGGCTTTCTGCCACTTCCTCTACATCGACACCGGCAGTGGTTCCATCTTCCGCGGTCCGCGCTCTAAAAACAACTTCCTGTTTTTTATATGGCCCACCCGCGTCTGTACGGGTAGTGTTTGCATTAGCGATGTTGTTTGCAATCGCATCGAGTCTGGTACGCTGGGCGAAAAGCCCCGATGAGCTGATATCTATGGAGGAAAAACTACCCAATGTTAACGTCTCCCTTCAGTAATCGCTGATTTAATCATCGTAGATTTCATATTAAGAATCTGGATGACGGATTCATAGTTTAGAGAGTTCTTGGTTAGATCAGCCATCTCTTTATCTATAGACACGTTGTTGCCGTTCGGTCCTGCAGCGGTCGTCTCATCGGCTACAGTTTGCGGTTGGATATCTTCAAGTGACTTTCTTATGTCATCGTCACTGCCCGATTCCATAGCCTGCTTGAGGCTGTCCTCAAACGTAACGTCCGACCTGACAAACCCCGGAGTCTCGGCGTTTGCGATGTTATTAGCGATGACTTTATGACGCGCAGCGATGCCGTCCAGCGACTTCGCCAGCGATAAAGTCGTAGTATCAGTCAGATAATCAAGCAATATCATCCACCTCCTGCCGGTTTATATCAGCAGCGTGGTTTATATAGCAATTCGTGTGCCAGGGGATTCATTCACGTAAGAGTTCAGAGTTGATGAGTACAACACCATGCTGAATTATCACAACGTCATGCTGAGCTTGACTCAGCATCCAGGAAGAAAATGGACCCTGAATCAAGTTCAAGGGTGACGTGCTTCCATCCATGATGATGGGCTGGTTGTTCAGGGTGATATATCATTCTTGCAAGAGTGAACTCTTACTTCATTCACAGTAAGATGGCAGCAGTCCGGTTTACCATGGTAATATAGGCTGGCCTGCCTGACAGGTACAATAAATATGATCTGGAAGATATGATTAGAGCTATGTCGATAAATTTTAAACCTGTAGTGCGGTATTATAGCGATTCACGCCTCATAGACAAAAAAACTGTTCATGAAACCGAAAACTGGACAGCCTATATAGAATCATCTCCTGTTGACGGCAGACCGGACGAGGTCGACCTGACAGTAACCTTCAAGCTCATCGATGGTAATGCGCAGGATTGCGCGGTCGGCCTGAAATTCGACTTTCCTGACTGGTCTCTTTCCAACTATGTTTGCATGCCCGCCGCGGTTTATGCCGGTAATAGGTTCGAGTCCCGCCCCATCCCCTATCCGCCGCTGCTTACGGACCCTGCCGATTGGGGAGTGGACAAACCCACCATTATCACCGATGTTCCCCGCCTTAATATCGGAGACGGCGAGTCACGCATCCAGCTTATGACCAGGGACCTCTCAACCCCGGCATTCGGAGCATTCTTTGCTGATACAAAACAGGGGTTATGGATTACCACAGAGCAGGGAACAAGGCTCGGTGACTCAGGATTCGACTTCGAGGAGAGCGATGACCGCGCGCATTCGACTCTTACCCTGATGGCTCCCGGAATGCGGGAAGGCGTGTGTTACTCTATAGCGCAGCTCCAGATGCCATCAACGGACAAGGGATCCGATTTCAATACCGGAGACGAAGTAACTCTTCGCTGCAAGGTCTATACCTTTGCCTGCGCCGACATACCTACCCTTTTTGACCGTTTTATAGAGCTTCGCAAGGACTTCAACAAGCATTCCCAGCTAAAACATGAGCTTCCATTCTCTGCCGCATGGGACCTTCTCGAAGAAAAGTATAACCGCGACAACTGGGAGGAGAAACACGGTTTCTACTGCGTCGGTGTCGGTGAAGGAGCAACCAACAAGTGGCAGCTCGGTTGGGTAGGCGGAGGAATGGCGACTGCTCCGCTGCTCTCCGATGGGAGTGATCTGTCCCAAAAACGCGCATTACGCAATCTGAGCTTCATTTTCACGAAAACTACCGCCTCGTCAGGGTTTCTTTACGGTATAGGCGACGGCGAAAGTTTTTTTGGAGATGGGTTCAGCGTTATCCATCCCAACAACATGCTTTTGATAAGAAAAGACTCCGATATGCTGTATTTTGCGTTAAAACAGTTTATCCTGCTTGACGCGATGGGCAGGCATGATGATATTTCTCAGGATTGGCTGCAGGCAACCAGAAATCTTGCGGATGCCTTTGTGAGACTCTGGGAAAGGTACGGGCAGTTCGGGCAATTTATCGATGTTGAAACAGGAGACATACTGATAGGCGGATCGACAAGCGCTTCGACTGCCCCTGCGGGGCTTGCTCTTGCCGCAAAATACTTCGACGAGCCCAAATATCTCGATATTGCCGTCAAATCGGCAGAGCTGTTCTACAACAGAGACACCCAGGCGGGAATTACAACAGGCGGGCCTGGTGAAATACTGCAGTGCCCGGACAGCGAGTCCGCTTTCGGGCTTCTCGAGTCGTTTATCGTCCTCTACGAAGTAACACATGATAGGATTTGGATAGACAGGGCAGAAGATGCAGCCAACCAGTGTGCCTCATGGTGCGTATCGTATGATTACGAGTTTCCGCCGGAGAGCCTCTTCGGCAAGCTGGACATGCGGGCTACCGGAAGCGTGTGGGCAAACGTCCAGAACAAGCATTCCGCACCTGGAATTTGCACTCTTTCCGGCGATTCACTGTTCAAACTCTATCGGGTAACAGGCAATACTTTCTACCTTGATCTTTTGATGGACATCGCGCATGGCCTCACCCAGTATCTTTCTCGCGCGGACAGGCCGGTTGGAAATATGCCTTCCGGTTGGATGAACGAACGAGTCAATATGTGCGATTGGGAGAAGAATATCGGCGGCATATTCGACGGCTCATGCTGGTGTGAGGTGTCACTCATGCTCACTTATTCCGAAGTCCCCGGCATATACATCCGGCGCGATACGGGGAAGACGTGGGTTTTTGACAATGTGGAAGTCAGAAATGTTGAAAATTTCGGTTCAGAGCTGAAGCTGACGGTGTATAATCCTACTAACTTCGACGCCAGGATCAAATTGCATACCGAAGACAGCACGGCATTAAGTGGACCCCTCGGTCAGTATTCTCTGCTTCACTGCAGCGAGGTTTTCGTCCCGGCTGGAGGCATTTCGGACGTACATATGGCCTAACTTGTGTATTTGCGTTTCGGTTTGGCTGGATTTGCACAATACCCCTTCTCCCCTTGCGGGATGTCAATGCTGCATATCCGATAGATTAGCTTCGGCGCAAAAAAACGCGCCGAAGCATACCAAAAAAGCAGTTATAACTTTATCTTGTAAATAGACGTGTCATTTGCTGTTATCCAGATCCCGGGAGAACACTCGCTCAGTAACCTGCACCCTGGGGTATTTGCAACAAGGGTCAGCTTGTTCTCAACCAAGTCCCACCTGTAAAGCTTTCCATCAGCAAGGAAGTAACAGAAACCATCGTTTCCAAGTCGCACTTGGCTCGGAACACCAACAGGCGAAACTCCTTTATAAAGCACTTCACGTTTCGCTGTGTCGACAAGCGCAATTTCCTCTCCTGATCCCGCCACCAAAACTCCATTGCGAGACACACCCGATACGTAAGTCAAATCTGAACCAGCCCAAAGTGTCATCGTTGATACTACTTTTCTCGTTTCAGGATCGAACGCGTAAATAATTGAGCTTTCTTGCGTAGGAGGATGACTTCGCTGCTGTCCCCACCGGTTCGTGCTACCCCAAATGAGCTTCGTTACCGGATCATAAGCAAGCGATGAAAGGTCCTGGTCTTTCACTATATGAGGATACACATCCACATGATTTGTCTGCGGGTCGATAACTGCCAGCACACCACCCAGGTTGTTATATGCGCTTTCTGAGCTTATATAGACAAACTTACCGTCAGTTGCAGCACCACTGGGCCTGGTCTGCTTATAACGTGGACCTAGCTCGACAATCTCTTGCGGATTATTACCGAATGTAAATGGCTGATGAGGATCATAGATAGAGATGAGCGAACTGGTGTAAATTCCTATATAAGCTTTGCCATTGAAACCAACAACGCACGTCGGTTCACCGGTAGTGCGCGCAATCATGCTCTCCGCATATTCGATCTTTTTCGTTTTTGGATTGAGGTTAAAAAGATTCTGCTGGCTGTAATTTGCTCCGATTACACATTCTGGTGAAATCGCTTCTATGAACATCAGCAAATTGCCGCCCGGCGCCATATTCTGAAGCCGTTTACTGATCATTTTTTCACTTTTCAGATCATACTTAAAGGTAACACCATAATGGCTGATTCCCACTACCCCGCCGGGAACAGCCTCTAGAAACCAAGATTCAGCCGGTCCCTTAGGGTCGCCACACAGGACGAGCTTCTCGTCACGTATCTCCCAAAATCGGCTGCTCGGGAAGCTGACAGCAAACCGTTTTCCATTAACACTCACTTGCCGCAGAATGCTCTGATCACCAGTGGGTGGAGCGGGTAATTTAGCGGTTGGATCACTTGCAGGGGCTGATGCCTGATCTACTTTGCGGCTTTTGGGGTCAAATACCATCCATACGTCACCAGGGCCCCATGGGTAAAAATGGATCATTCCCTTATCATCTTCGCTAAAGGTTGTCACGTATTTTGTATTAGGAGCAACCTGTTTCCACAGAGTAGTTTTGCCTGTTTTAGTATCATATTCGCCAAAGCAGGCATTCGGGTATGTGCCGAAGTATATACAGCCGTTGGATGCTCCGAAAGCTTCCCAGGTATATTCTCCTTCAGGCACTTCCACGCTGATCTGTTTAAAAGATTTTGCTTTGGTATCAAATTTATAAGCACGGTTTGTGTGATACGGCATTATGTAGATGTTTCCATCAGAACCAAGCGCGGCAGCATGGGAGGCGATATCGTTGTTGGGAATATTGAATCGCTTGAATGATAAATCCCGGCTATCTATCAAAAAGAGCCAGTTAGCATCAGTAGATCCACTGTATGAAAAAACTGCGAGAGTATGATTGTCTTGCAAATGCAGTATCCGCCGGGTGTAGCCGAGCAGCGTTCTCACTTCAGGAGTGCATAAAAGCTCCACCTGCGATAATTTATCTTTATCGACTACTTGAACTTGCGGTGCACGTTTAAGTGGATTATTTGCTTGTCCATCAGCCATTAGACTGCCCCCCGTATACATACAAATGAAGATACTAAAAACAAAGTAAGAAAACTCTTGTATATCCGACCACTTTTCATCATCACTGAATATTCACCTCACGAAACACTGTTCCGCGAAATGGCTTTCATTTCCTCCGAGGATGCTTCTGATATTTCATCAAAGCGATTAGCATTACGGCTGCCTGAACAAAGAAAAACTGCCGCACAGCTCAGCGCAAGCAGCATAAGTATCCCAAGAACCAGCATCGGAGATATGGCCATTACTCTTGCAAGCAAGATCGGTGTAAAGCCTGGAATTAGTATAACCATGTAATAGATTGTAAGATAATCCTGAACTTTTCCTGGTGCGGCATGCTCCATAATCGCCACTAAAACATAGCCCGCTATCAGTCCGCCAAGACTCACGAGTATCATCGGAGCAATCTGCCATACACCAAATACAAAGGGAGATATGAACACTCCAAAAAATGCAATCAGTGCAATAATTGCACATACTCGCCCCACGCCTATCCTGGAAGCAAGATACCCAAAGATAATACTAGCAGGCACGCCAAACCAGGGCCGGACAGCAATCAAAAGAGAAACGTGATTCTCTTGAAACCCCCGGGAGTTCTTGGCATACAAGAGCATCAGGGATGATATAGACACTATTGTCGCAGCCAAAGCACCGCTTAGAAGTGACTGGCGAAATGGCTTATCTTCCCTTAATATCCCGCAAAGCCTTTTCCAATACTCGCCAAAACTCACCCTGGGTTCTACATAGCTATAACGGTATTCTTTCTGCATAATCAGGCACAAAATCGCGAAAGCCCCACCCGCTGCGCTTATTATCAATCCTAGCCCGTAATTCTTTGGATAAGGAAGCGGAGATTTGCTGCTAATCAACCAAGCTGCGCCCATCGCTCCGAAGACCCCAAAAAACTGCATCGTAGCACCGACATTACCGGTAACCTTAGCTCGCTTATCGGCTGGAAACATCTTCGAAAACAGGTCCCAGTTCGGGATAAGCGTTAACCCCATAGCAAACCCGTAAAGCACAATACTTACAAGCAAAATAATCAGCATAGCCGAACGCTGCATTGGAAACATAAGTGCCACACCCAATAGCAGCAAAGATCCATAAACAGGAAAACAAGTGAGCGTATATACGGGTTTTCTGGGAATGCCCGGCCGCATCAGCCATCCCATAAATACAACCGGAATATAAGCGATGCTGGTTATTGCGACCCCCGGCAACACAGCAAGCCAAGACGGCGCATGCAGTTTCATGGCAAGGTTCGGCACAAGTATTAGCATATCCGAGAAAGCACAGGCATATGCACAAACCGAGGCAATACCAAGATAAAGCATAAAATTGCGCAAGAAATATTTCTCAACAAAACTCTGCTCATCCGAATGCGGAGGATGACTTAAAGACATCAACTTAGCCCTATTCTATGCTTCTATGCTTCGGCGCGATTTTTGCGCCGAAGCACTCAAACGGAAAATCTGTTCCCTGCCACCTGTTTTCTAAAGCCTGTAATCGGCTGGGAGGACGCGGAGTTCGTCACGGTATTTTGCGACGGTGCGTCTGGCGATCTTGATTCCCTGAGACGTTAAGCGCTCGGCTATCTGCCCGTCGCTAAGGGGACGGCCATTCAATTTTTCCTGCGACAGCTTCCTCACAAGCTCTTTTATCGGCAGAGCGGAGTCGAAAACGAGGTCGAACGGAATGACTTCGCCGGTCGGGAGCTGGATGGACTTGCTATCCGTCGCCCTGCAGACTGTTGACTCATGAAGCCCGATCTGCTGGGCAAGCTGTTTCCTTGTCAAAGGCTTGAGATGAGCCGGACCGTGCTTAAAGAACTCAATCTGGCATTTGAGAAGCTCCTCAGCGACCGTTCCGAGCGTGGTCTTGCGAAACTCCAGCGCATCGATCAGGAATTTCGCGTTCTGCACGCTCTCCTTGACACGCTCCCGGTCGGAATCGGAAAAACCATTCTTTTTCTGAGACATTTCGGTGTAGAGACTCTTATAAAGCTCGTCAACCGACACCCTGTTCGATACCGGGTCGAGCACTTCCGCTGCCAGGCCGGTTTCGGAGTCCCTGATGACCACATCAGGTGCGAGTTTCGCTTCTCTTCTCGGCGTCATGTTCTGCCAGGGGTCTCTGAAGACATTTGCTGGATGAGGATTCAACGCTTCTCGAACGAACCTCAGTGCGGATATGACCGATTCCCGCGAAATCTCAAGCTGCCGCGCCACATCATCGAGTTTCATTCGGGAAATACTCTCCCAACAGTCGGATACGATCTTCGCGGCATTCAGGCTGTTTTCGGAATGGTCTTCGAGCTGTGTTAACTGGATAAGCAGGCATTCCTGGAGGCTCCGCGCTGCGATCCCCGGAGGGTCGAGCTTCTGCACCTGATCCAGCACCTGCTCCAATTGAGGCACGCTGAGGTGGAACCGGCTTGCGATGTCGAAGAGCGGCTCTCTCAAGTAACCGTCTTCATCCAAACAGTCTATGATGAACTCAGCGATGGGAATATCTTCCGAACTCAGGTGAGTGTGGACCTGCTCTTTCAGATGGTCTTCCAGCGAGCTCGGGTTTGCGACCTGGGCAAATGGTTCATAATAGGAATCGTCCGACGCTCCCGAGGCAGTCCACGGATCCTCAGACCAGTCATCTTTCTGATCGGTGCTTATGTCGTCTTCGCTCACCACTTTAGCGCCGCATGTGCCGCATATATCACCCAGAAGAACAGCGCCGCATACAGGACACGAGCGCTCCTCCTGCAGTGCGAGGGCGGGATTCTCCGAAATCTCCGACTGGACGAACTCCTGCAGTTCCTGCAGGCTCATCTTGAGCACCGCTTTGCCCATAAAATGCTCCGGAGCCATCACACCAGACTGTTTTTGCGAAAAACCAGCGCCGATTGCCAAAGTGAATTACAACCTCACCATCTTTAAGAAGCGTCCAGTGCCAGTTCGATGGACCTTATTACATCATCCAGAATAAACGGCTTTCTGATACACGCCGAAACCCCGGATTCATAACCACTTGCGATATCGGACTCCTCCGCGTAACCGGTCATCAGAATAACCTTTGTCTTCGGAGATACCGACCCAATCTGCTTCGCCAGAGCGATCCCGACCGGCTCGTCAGTCAAAAACACATCGAGGAGCGCTGCATCGAAATCATTCTCCGATGCCAACTGCTCGGCGGTCGAAACATCCGAGCAGGCCGCGACATCATAGCCTTCGAGTTCCAGAATATCCTGCAGTACCGCGCGGAGTCCGGCTTCGTCATCTACGACGAGAATCCTGCTGGCCATTTTACGCGCTCCCGGCAGGCAGCGTGATGACCATAGTAGTCCCGCCAGGTCCGGTCTCGCGGACTTCTATGTTCCCTCCAAGCTGCCGCATAAACTTGAGGCTCCTCGTCAGGCCAAGCCCTCTGGACTTCTCTCTTGTCGAGAAAAACGGTTCAAAAATCCTCGGAAGCATATCCTCCGCGATCCCTGTGCCGGAGTCCCTGACGATAATCCGAACCATGTCGGCGGCTTCCGGCTGCTCGACCTCGACAGTTACCGTTCCGTCATCCGCTGCGGCGCGAATGGCGTTCGACAGCACTTCATAGAGCACGCGGACTATAAGCTCTTTGTCCGTCTGCACGGTCAAGGATGAGTTATTCGCTATAATATTGATGCTGCACTCGCTTTTACCGAAAGAGGCCAGCTCGAACGCATCTCTGACAGCCTGAATAATATCGACATCCCCGATTTCCACATCTCTCGGCCTGGTAAAATCCAGCATCTCACCCGTAATCTGGGCGCACCTTTCGATCTGGCTCCGTATCGTCTCGATATACCGCATGTAAACGGCAAGAGTCTCCGGGTCGGATATATCGCGCTCAAGACGCCTCGACAAAAGCTGCGCGTTCCCGGATATCGTGCCGAGCGGGTTGTTGATCTGATGCGCAAGCCACGCAGCCAGACGGCCGGCAGCCTCTAGCTTTTCCGAGTTTACCTGCTCGCGAACTCCATCACAGGATCGGCAAGACTGCCTCTCCACATCGACATTATCCTGCATTGATCGGATGCTCAAAACAACCTCTCCAACTGATTTGTAAGATTATCGGGGAATTTACGTTCCACGATCAGGGGAAGATGCAGCAATTTCCGGGCCAAGCCCGAACTCCCTGACTTTGTTACGGAGTGTCTTGCGGTCGATTCCGAGAGTCTGTGCTGCCCTGGTCTGATTGTAATTGCAATATCGCAGGACTTTCGTCACGTGTTCTTTTTCCACTTCCTGAAGGGTCCTGAGCTCATCACCGGACAGAGCATCCGGTTTGGCTGGAAGCGCTTCCGCGCTGGATCCGTCACCTATAAGCAGGTGCTGCGGCAATATGTTGCTTCCCTGACAGAATATCACTGCCCGCTCGATGCAATTCTCAAGTTCCCTTATGTTCCCTGGCCAGGGGTAGCGCTGCAGCATCGACAGCCCTTCGGGGGAAATGTTATCTATTTTCTTGCCTGTATCGAGGTTATATTTATGGACAAAGTGTTTTACCAGCTCAGGAATATCTTCCTGCCGCTCTCTGAGCGGAGGCAGGGTGATCGACACGACGTTCAGCCGGTAGAACAGGTCCTCGCGGAATGTTTTTTCTGCAATAGCTTCTTTCAGGTTGCGGTTGGTAGCCGCGATGATCCGAACATTCACTGCGAGGGTTTCGCTTCCACCTACCCGCTCGAACTGCTTCTCCTGCAGGACTCTGAGGAGTTTGACCTGGGTAGCCGGGGTCGTATCTCCTATTTCATCAAGAAAAAGCGTTCCGCCATGTGCAAGTTCGAACCTGCCGAGTCTTCTCGCGACAGCGCCCGTAAACGCGCCCTTCTCATGGCCGAAGAGTTCGCTTTCCAGAAGCGACTCAGGAAGCGCCGCGCAGCTTACTTTTACAAAGGGACCGTTCGCTCTGGGGCTCTGATAGTGAACGGAACGCGCGAGATACTCTTTTCCCGTCCCTGTCTCGCCGAGGATCAGTACAGATGCGCTGCTGTCGGCTACTTTCGCCGCAAGGACATATGCCTGCTGCGCTTCGGGGCTCAGACCTATTACATTATCGAAGCCGTACTTCTCTTTAAGCTCGTTCCTGAGGTATCTGTTCTCGTCGATGAGGTGGTACCGCTCTATCGCCCGTTCAGCAGCCATCTGGACGTCGTCTAGATCAAATGGTTTGGTTATATAGTCATAAGCGCCGAGACGCATGGCCTGGAGCGCGCTCTTCATCGACGCATAACCGGTTATCATAATCACCGGCAGGTCGGGTTTAGCCTCCTTGAGCGTGCGGAGGAGTTCCAGCCCGTCGCACCCCGGCAGGCTGAGATCGAGTATGACAAGGTCGAGCTTTTCCGAAAGAGCCAGCTTCAGCCCCTCAGTCCCCTTCTCCTCGACACTCACGCGGCATCCGAGACCTTCGAACAGGTCGGTCAGGACCGACCTTATCCCTTCCTCGTCATCGACAATCAGGATCCTCTTGCCGTTCAAATACTGCTTCCTGCCTTTCGAGACATCTGCCGGCTCAACATTTCGTTAACAGCCGAAGAAAGCTCTTCCAGCCTCACGGGCTTCGAGAGCACAATATCTACCTGTGACGAATCGAGCTCATTCTTATCGACTGTCGTACCCCAACCTGTAAGGAGCACTACGGGAGTCTGCGGCTCTATATCTTTGATCGATTTTGCGACCTGCCAGCCCGACATTTCAGGCATTCCGAGGTCGGTAAGCACCAAGTCGAACGGGGTCTCCCTGAACTGCTCGATAGCATCTACGCCGCTCCTCGCGGAGCAGACGGCATGTCCGCACTCGGAAAGCATCTCGACGAGGACTTCGGCAAACATCTCTTCGTCATCCACCACCAGTATCCTGGCAGGTGAAAGAGAGACTATCTCCACGTGCTGATCTTCGGGTTTCTCATCAGCAACACCGACAGCAGCAGGCAGAAAGACCGTCACTGCAGTGCCTTTGCCCGGCTCACTATCGATGGAGATACTCCCTCCGTGGCGCTTGATTATCCCATAAGCGACACTCATTCCGAGGCCGGTGCCTTCCGTCCCCCTGGTGGTGAAAAACGGATCGAAGACCCTTTTTCGGACATCCTCGGACATCCCGACGCCGGTATCCGCGACTCGAGCCCAGACGGAGCTTTTGGATGCCCCTGTATCGACTGAGATCGATCCGCCGTCCGGCATCGCCTGAACTGCGTTCAGTATGATGTTTATCAACACCTCTCGAATTTCGGCTTCACAGCCGAGGGTAAGGGCACCTTCCGCCGTATCCAAGCTTACTTCGATGTTTTTCGTACTGTTCTGCAGGGAAGGTCTCATCATCTCGATCACTTCTGATGCTATAACGTTCAGATCGATCACCGTGGAGGGCTCCTGCCTGCTTTGCTGCGTGAACTCGCGTATGCGGCGTACCGTCTCAGTGGCATCCAGTGCGGCGCGCTCTGCCGATTGAAGCCGTACGCGAACATTTCCGTCCTCTGTAGTGCGGAGCAGAAGCTGCAGGTTGCCGAGGATTATGCCGAGCATGTTGTTGAAATCGTGCGCGACCCCGCTTGCGATCTCTCCGACGGCTCTCAGCTTCTCGGACTGCACAAGCTGGTCCTGCGCGACCTTCAGTTCATCGTAAGTGCGGCGGACAGTCGATTCCAGCTCGCGGCGTTTAGTAATATCGCTGTAAATCTCGATCCTGCCGACCCTGTCTCGCCCCTCACCCAGAACAGGCGCGCTGTAGCGGTGCAGCACCCTGCCGCTTGGCCCGGAAAGATGCAGGACTTCATCCAGGATCTCACCCGGATGGCTCCGAAGCCACTGCCAGCTTGTTTCGTACTTATCGGATTCCTTGAAGCGCCATTTAAGAGTGCTCCGCGCGGCATCCTCCACATTCTTGTCGATCAAATCTTCGGGAGATACGCCAAGCAGATCGAAAAAACTGCCGTCGGTAGAGACTATGCAGTGGTCGATGTCTATGACCATCACGCCCCGCCGGCTGGCTCCGGCCGGAAGCTCGAATGAAGGCCTGTATGTACCGAGTGAATCCATTCTTGAAGAACTGCTCATCCTAAAGTAATTAACCGGAGCGACTGCCGTAAATCCAAGCAGGCATCCTAAACTAACATTAATCTTCGTTACTCTGGATGAGTTTGTCAAGTAGGCACAGCGATATTAAGCGTCAATTCCCGCATGGAGGCCATTGCGCTGAGTTAATCGCGGAGGCAAATGAGGCATCTCTGATGCCGGGAGATCGATTATGGCGATTGGCCGGGATCTAGAGATCCCTATCCGGCCATTCCGGGCTGTATTGCAAATACAGCCCGAGAGAGAGTTCACCGTTGATGAGTATAACATCATGTTGAACTACCACAACGTCATTCGGAATGCCCACAACGTCATGCTGAGCTTGACTCAGCATCCAGGAAGAAAATGGACCCTGAATCTATGGTGACGTGTTGGTTGTGCAATTTGATGTAAGATCTCTTATTAAGAGTGAACTCTTGCGCATTTCAATTTGACCGCAGCCGCGCCTCATGCTATAATAAATGCGTCATAATTCAAGCAAACAAAGGCGGCCGAGTTCGCAAGTGGAGCTTGGCCGTTTTTTGCGTCTTCGAGAAGAACATTGGGCATAGCAGAAGAAAATATCAATTTGCACCCGGCATTTAGACGGGAAAACATCCGTAATATCGCGATTATAGCGCACGTCGACCACGGAAAAACAACGCTTGTTGACGTTATCCTGCGCCAGAGCGGTACATTCCGCAGCAACCAGGTAGTCGCTGAGCGCGTAATGGACTCGAACGACCTCGAACGGGAGAAGGGTATAACCATTCTCTCGAAGGTAACGGCTGTCTACTACCACGACACGAAGATCAACATCGTCGACACCCCCGGCCACTCGGACTTCGGAGGAGAAGTCGAGCGTATTCTTCGTTCGGTAGACGGAGTCCTGCTCCTTGTCGACGCCTGCGAAGGTCCAATGCCACAGACCCGCTTCGTTCTCAAAAAAGCCCTTGAACAGAAGCTCAAGCCGATTGTAGTCATCAACAAGATAGACCGTCCCGGTGCACGTCCCTGGGAAGTCGTAGACGAAGTGCTTGACCTCTTTATCGAACTCGGCTGCGATGAGACCCAGCTCGATTTCCCATATCTCTTCGCATCAGGAGCCGAGGGCTACGCTGTCCTTGACCCGGCAGATAAGCCGAAAGACATCGATCCGCTCTTTAAGATGATCCTTAAGCACGTACCGCCACCAATGGTCGAGCCGGACAAATCGTTCCAGCTCCAGGTTACCAGCCTGGATTACGACGACCACCTCGGCAGGATGTTCGGAGGTAAGATCCTTCGCGGGTCCGTGTCGCACGGCGAGACCGTAGCCATCATAAAGCGCGACGGCTCCCAGGCTACTTTTACTGTAACGAGAGTTTTTATCTATGAAGGGTTGAAGAGAGTCGAAGTCGAAGAAGCCGGAGCAGGTGAAATTGTCCTTCTGGCTGGCTGCGATGAAGTCCAGATCGGTGAGACGATAGCCGATGCGGAGCATCCCGAAGCTCTCGACCTTATTCACATCGATGAGCCGACTGTCTCTATGGACTTTATAGTGAACAACAGTCCCTGGGCCGGCAAAAGCGGTAAGTACGTCACCATGCGGAACATCTCCAACAGGCTAAAACGAGAGGTCAAGACCAACGTCAGCCTTCGGGTTGCACCGACCGATAGCCCTGATGCCCTGCGTGTATCAGGACGCGGTGAGCTCCAGCTCGCTATCCTGCTTGAGACTATGCGCCGCGAGGGTTACGAAGTCGCTGTCAGCAAGCCAAAGGCCATTACGAAGAAGGTCAACGGAGTCCTCTGCGAGCCTATCGAAGAGCTTACTATTGATGTGAATGACGACGCGGTAGGAATTATCATCCAGGAAGTTTCCGCACGTAAGGGCGAGATCATCTCGATGAGCAAAGATGAAGTCGGCACAAACCGCCTTATCTTCGAGGTCCCGACTCGCGGGCTCATCGGCCTTCGGACAGATTTTCTGACCTGGACAAGGGGACTCGGACTGATGTCAAGGCTCTTCAAGGAATACGGGCCATATCGGGGAGAGATCAGTACCAGGACACGAGGCAGCCTGATTACCAAAGAGACCGGACGTGCCACAGCCTATGCCATAGCCCCGCTGCAGGAGCGCGCGACATTCTTTGTTGCGCCTGGAGATGAGGTTTACGAAGGCCAGGTCGTCGGTGAAAACTCCCGCTCAGAAGATATGGTCGTGAACATCACGAAAGCCAAGAACAAAACAAATATGCGCTCATCCACGGAAGACGCGACGGTGCTCATCACCACACCGAAACAGTTCATGCTTGAGCAGGCGCTGTCGTTCATCGGTGAAGACGAACTTCTTGAAGTCACGCCGGATGCTCTCCGGTTCCGCAAGAGAATTCTTGGCAAACTGGACAGAAGATTGGCCGACCGCCGGTCGTCCTGATGTCTAAACGCGGATCACGCGGCTGCATATAGGAATTAGGATTCACCATTTTCACCTGCGTCCAAATCGACGATAGATTTCATCATCGTTTCTTTTACCGATTGTATGGATCTCCAGAATATCTCCGTCAATACGGTAGATTGCTTCGGACCGCTTGCTCTCGCATCAAATCTACACTAACCATCATCCCATTTTTCTTAATTCCGGCCATACCGGGAACTACTCAGCTGATAGATTGCGTCTTCATAATAGTATATGCAACACATATATCACAGTTATTGCAGGAGGCACTATTTGTTCAGGGATAGATCAGCTAAGTTCAGTATGTCGCTCTTCGCTGTCGTGATTGCGCTGGGGATGGTTTTTGCGACTTCAACTATCGCATCCGCGGCCGACTCAAGGCAGTTTCTCAAGGGGCTCGTCGGTGACTGGATAGGGACCTGCGAGCAGAGTACGGACGGCAATGTAGCCGAAAACAAGTATTTCCACGCAAATATCAAACAGATGGACAGCAATACATACGAAGGCAAGTTCGATTATTACAGAAATACCGCCAACGGTCCGCTTCATATCGGCCAATCCAGCTTAAAGATAGCTATCGGAACCGATGGCGTTGCCAAAAGCACGATCACAGGGAAAGGAATAGTACTTGTCGAAAAGAAACCCAAGAACCAGGAACATGAGCTTGTCGAAGTCCTGACATGCGCCGCAAACGGCCTGCGGGGTACGGGCGGAGGTAAACTGAGCGTCAGCGGAATGCCATTCGGTGTCGGTAAAAACGGCAAAGTCCAGAAAGCAACCAGCTCATGGTCAATCAGCAACGGCACCTTGACCATCGATCAAAAGATAAAAGTCGGGTTCCGCGCGCTGATATTCAACAAGAGTTTTAATATTGCGGCGCACTTCACGGCTAAAAAAGGATCAAACGTCGCAAGCCTGATGCCAAAGGTCTATGCAACACCCACCGGCGCCGGTCATTAGACCTCTAATCAATACGCAAGTCGAATGAAGGGTATAACTCTATGTAGATACTGCGGTTGTGCGTAAGCAGGATATAACTATGAGGACTAAGATTATAAGAACCGACGAGGAGTGGAAAAAAGAGCTCACGCCGGAGCAATACAGAATAACACGCCAAAAAGGCACTGAACCTGCAGGAACCGGTAAATATCTGCATGAGAAACGGAAAGGCATCTACCGATGTGTCAACTGCGGGCAGCCTCTGTTCAGTTCGGATACCAAGTACGATTCCGGTTCGGGATGGCCGAGCTTCACACAACCGATTGACCCGGAGAATGTCGAGGAAGCCGTAGACACACAACGCGGAATGGTCCGCACCGAAGTGCTCTGCAGCCGGTGCGATGCTCATCTCGGTCATGTGTTCACGGATGGGCCTCCTCCGACAGGACTCAGATACTGTATCGATTCAGGTGCAATGGATTTCGTACCGGAAGAACAGAATTCAGAACAAGACCGAAAATAGAAACCGGGGTGCAGTCTCGAAAGATCGCACCCCGGTGAGACGCTTACTTGACGTCCTTGATGAGGACTTGTATAGCCTTGTCCACTTGAGGATCGCGGCCTGCAAGCCAATCTTCATCTGTAAGCGGAACCGTAAAGTCAGGTTTCTCGCCTATATTCTCTTGCGGTGTTCCGTCGAGCCTGTAGACACCCATCATCGGCATCCTCGCGCTCGTTCCATCCACCAACGGCAGATCAAGTGTGGATATAACGTAACCAGGAGTCGGCATACCTACCAGTTTCGCAAGTCCTCTTTCCCTCATGGCGTAAGGGAACATCTCTGCATTGGACTTGCTCTTCTCGTTTATCAACACGACAATCGGGAGTTCCCAGGCTCTCTTGGGAATCTCTGTCGGCTTACTGTCACGCGAACAGCGAAATCCGTATGGTTTCCTTTCCAGCCAGTCGATAAGCGTATCGGATATATTTCCGCCGCCGTTGTTCCGAACATCAATGATCATCGCCTTTTTACCAAGCGAATACTCGTAGACTTCCCGCTCGAACCTGGCCTGGTCCGGTCCCAGCATATAGTTTATGTGAACATAGCCGATAGCGCCGCCGCTCTTCTCCTCAATATATTTGCGCATCCGGTCTACACGGTTCTTGTAAAGGAGAGAAAACCACTCATTCCAAGTCATACAGGTATAGCGGACTGTTCGCGCTCCCTCTTTCTTGGGCTCTGAGTTCACGAGAAATTCCATCGGCCTGTCCCATTTATTATTGAGCGCTTTGAAAAGGTACTCGTCTAGCGTCACATCCTGGCCGTTTATAGACAATATATATTCGCCGGGCTTGATCCGGGTCTTTTCAAACGACGCCGGAGCGCCATCAGGAACACTGGCTACCCGAATTCCGGGACCCTCATAGCTGTAATCGAACATAAAGCCCAAAATCGCGGTAGAAGGGCTTGGATTGCCTCCCGGAGCTGCAGATACTTCGGAATGTGACGCATCCAGTTCACCGACCATCATATTGAGGAGCAGGGCAAACTCCTCGCGAGTCCCGACCGCATCCAAAAGCGGCTCATACCGCTCACGGATGGCGTTCCAGTCCCGGCCATGCATATTGGGATCGTAAAATGCCCGGTTATATGACCTCCAGAACTGGGTAAACGCGGCTTTTCGCTCCGCGCGGACATCTCTCTCCCAATCCGCCTTGAAGTCTATCTTCGACATCGCCCCATCCTCTGGACGGACGGACTGAAGCTCGCCATTACGGACGACAGCCCACTTTTTACCTTCTCCCAGCACACGGAAAATCGAACAACCTCCGCCGGTCGTAACACGCTTCGTATCCTTACCATCGTAAGTCACGTACCAGATATCGCCGCCCGATATAAAGGCTATCTTACCGTCCGGGGTTATCGTAAGGTCACTTTCCGGCGCCTGTGAAGACAGCTTTCTGATCCTTCTACTGGCACCGTCGAAATCTATGGCAACCTTCACGGCATCCTTGGGCTTCTCGAACTTGATATCTATATCGGATGTGCGTGCAGGCTCCTTGGTTAAGGGAAGAACATAAAGCCCGTCGCCGCCACGGTCGCTCGTGAAGAACAAATACTTACCATCGGGTGACCATGTTGGCAAGCCATGATATGCGTTCAACTGCGTAATGTTTACAGATTTACCGCCCGCAGCGGGTACGATCCAGATATTCCACGCGCCGTTATCCTCGGCGCGGTTGTAGGCTAACCACTTTGCATCCGGAGACCAGCTTATATAGCCTCCGCCCTGCCCGTACCTTTGTATTGCTGGTAAATCCACGAGCTTTCGAGTCTTGCCTGTCGCAAGAGACATTACGTAAAGCCCGCCTTCAGGTCCTGCCACCCAAAATGCCAATTCACTTCTGTCGGGGGATATATGAAGGCCGGAAACATCCTCGGTCCTGTTCCAGAGTGGCTTTACCGCAAGAGACTCGACATCCAGTTCGTAGATTCGGATGTTGAACTCACGGTCGGACGTGAAGTAAATCTTCTTACCGTCGCTGGACCACGTGAAATCCGAATCATCTCCAGCCCAGTCCGTGAGCCGTCTGGCAATCTCTGCAGACTTACGCTCGACGCCACTCGGCTTATCGACTAACACGGTCCATATCTCGCCGTGCAGTCCGAAAGCAAACGTCTTTCCGTCCGATGAAGGCTCTGCCTCATCCACTCCTGAAGTAAGTGTCTCCATCCGCACGGAGTTCTGAGTCTCATCCTCCGAAGCGAAAAGGGCTATCTTTTTCGGCTGCTTCTTACCCGACCGCATCATCCAAAGATCATGCTCATATTCAAAGACGATGTCGCCGGTACGGATCGCCGCGGCGGGACACCGCACTGATCCGCCGACGAATGAAGTAACCTGGCGGCCTTTTCCGTTCAGGTCGAACACCCATAGGTTCGGCGTACGGGCTGATGTGTCCATAAACTTGCCGATGGACTGGTCTATCTTGCATGTTGAAGGTGTTTTGTCGCCGATAGTCACCGCAAGTATCTGCTTTCCACCAGGAAGAAACTGAGGCCACAGGTGCTGGCGGTCGTCGTTGGTAATCGTGCGGGAAACACCCTTTTTTGTATCGAGGATACTTATCTGGGCAGCGCCGGAACCCATATATCTGGGACGGGTCCACGGGAAGCCGTCTCTGGTGTAAATCAACATGCTTCCGTCAGGCGAGCAGTTAGCAGAGTTGATAAGCGCGTAATCCTCGATTACCTTGTGAATGCGAAGTGTTTTCACGTCCAGACTGCAGAGAATATAGTCTTCGGCATCGATCTTTGCGCAGTAGAGAATCTGTTTTCCATCCGGAGACCAGGAATTAGGGACCTCGCCGTTCGAATGATAAGTTAACTGCTGAACGGTTCCGCCTATCGCGGGAACCACGAATATATCCCAGTTACCATTACGCAGGCTCGCAAATGCGACCCAGTTACCGTCAGGTGAGAACCTGGGATAAGCATCCATTTCAATGTTGCGAGTAAGCGCTGTAGCATTTCCACCGTTTGAGTCCGCTATCCAGACATCGCCTCTGTAAACAAAAGCGATTTTCTTCCCATCGGGGCTGATGGATGGCATTCTGGCGCCGATTATAGGATTAGGCTTGGGAACCGGAAGCTGCGCCGAGACAGCGCCTCCCAAGCTGATGATAAGAGCCAGTGCGATCAAGGCAATTTTTCTTGCCATACAGATATAATCTCCTCCATTAACCACAAACTTCTTTAACATTACATATAGACGCAAGCTCAACGGTAGTATAGCTCAGCAGCAAGGTCGCTTACAAGCTGTATGATATGGAACGATGGAGGGTATAAGAGAGGAAAAATCGAATAAATTATCAATGAGACTAATCGTTGCAGTAATCCTGATCCTGATACCGGCACTCACAGCAGCGGAAGGTATTATGGCAATAGAAAATCCTGTTTATTCCGCCGGACCGGGCGGTGTGGAAGCTATCGCCGTTTCGCCGGACACTATCGACATCTATCTACCTGCCAATCATGGCGAAGTTTCCGTCGCGCGAAATGGCGTTCTCATAGGGATTGTCGGGACCGGAGTCGGAAAGCTCCGCGACCAGGGGCTTAATGCCGGCGCTATTTACACCTACACTGTCACAGGATTAAGTGCGGGACCGATCGCTGTCGCGGAGCGGACATTCCCGATGCTTCAGCCGTCAGCTCTCTACCAGGTCGTGGTCATCGGAGCTACAGCAGCCGGAACTGCCGCGGCTGTATCGGCAGCAGGGCTCGGGGCGGATGTTGCGCTCATAGAAGAGACGAACCGCGCCGGTGGAATGGCTGCAAATGGGCTCAGTTCTACCGATATTCGAGATATTTCACGGTCGAACGGGTTTTTCGAGGAGTTCAGGAGCAAAGTTGCTTCATACTATGGCAGCGGAAACGGGCTTCGGTATGAGCCTCGTATCGCAAACGCGATCATGAAGTCGATGATCTATGATGAAAATCGGATCAGTTTCTTCAGAAAGACTCGCGCGACCGGAGTTATAAAGCAGGGTCCGCGCATCGCAGGAGTGCGGGTAACAAACCTCGATACGGGCGAGGTCGGAGAGCTTTACGGACAGGTGATAATCGATGCGACGGTCGAGGCCGATGTGGCAGTAGCCGCCGGTATACGGTTTCGCATGCCAAGAGAGGCACGAAGCCCGAAAGAACCTCACGCGGGATATATTTATTATGATAATACGGCGGATGAAATCCTCCCCGGAAGCACCGGAGAAGCCGACGAGCGTATCCAGAGCTACGCTTACCTCATAACCGTAAAGGATTACAGCGAAGGCGAAGACAGGAGCATCCCCAAACCACCGAACTATAACCCTGAAGACTACCGCTACTCTCCACCATGGCGGGAGTCCTGGGCGTTTACATCCGGCAGGCTGCCGAATGGGAAATTCGAGATGAACCAGCATCCCTGGGGTACCGATCTACCAGGAATTAATTATGATTACCCCTATGCAAGCCCTGAAAGGCGCGCGGAAATCGATCAATTGTACCGCTGGAGGGCGCTCGGCTATTTGTACTACCTGCAGAACGAACTGGGAATGAAATCACTCGGGCTTGCGGATGACGAATATCCCGACAACGGCAATTTCCCTCCCACTCTCTACATTCGGGAAGCGAGGCGGATGTTCGGCCAGGTCTCGATGGATGAAAGCGATGTGACTTTCGCGCGAGAACGCAGCTTCACAGACAGCATAGCCATCGGGGGCTACCCTATGGACAGCCATGCAGCAGAGAATCTTGCCGACCCGAACGCGCGGCACCGGGGAGAGGGCGAATTCTGGCTTGCGAATTACACACCGTGGTACCGCGTGCCGATCGGAGTAATAATCCCTGAGGATACCCCCGGTCTCCTCGTTCCGACTGCCGTTTCGGCCACTCATGTGGCCTATGGGACGCTCAGGATGGAACCTGTCAGAATGTCTCTCGGCCAGGCTGCCGGAACGCTCGCCGCGATTGCGCTCAGATACAGCACATATCCCGACCAAATGCCCGCGCCGATCATTCAGGACCGGCTCCTCACCCAGAAGGCATACATTACCTGGTATGAAGATGTGAATAAGGACACAAGGCACTTCAGGGCGATCCAATTCCTCGGCGTGCGCGGTTTTTTTCCTGAAGAAAGCTTCCGGCCTGAGGATGACCTGACTCAGGAAGAAGCCGCATGGCTTATGGACCGGCTGGTGAAGGTCGAAACATCCGGCCCCGCGGTAAAAAGCGAGACCGCGCCTCCCCAGGGTGGAAATCCGATCACCCGGACTGAGTTTACGCAGATGCTCATAGACGCCAAACGGCAGGTGGATGCGAGCTGGGTAATCGAACCTCTTGGAATATCGCATTATGCCGATCTGCAGCCAGGAAGCCCTGTTTCGGCGCTCGCTGAGACGCTGTATAACCACCGGATCGACACAAGAAGCTGGGTTGGACCGCCTTCAGAGACCGGAAATGGGTTGTTGTTTAGTCCTGATGCGCCGGTCACCCGTGCCGACGCCGCGCAGGCCATCTGGCTCGCACACAGGCCGGTTGCGATGGAGTATCGAGAGAGATTTTGAATCACGAAATGCGCAAAGAAGCACGAAAGACACGAAAATGGAATTGGTGGAGACTTGTACAACTTTATTATTGTAGGTCAAGCCCCTGTTTGTGGAGCCGGGGAACGCCTGCTTTGATGCTTTTTAAGGGTTTCTTGTTGAAACGGCTACTTGCTTATCAGGTTCTTTTACTGGTAATTCTCAACATTTCCATAGACACAAAAGGGGACTGTCGGCACATCTGTCTGGTCTGTCACAAGCAGCAGCGCCTCTATGACTCTGCCAGGTGTCTCTCCGGCGGTTATTCTGTATCTTACAAGGTAAGTCCCTTTGCCGTCATCAGTCTTGGAGTATTCCAACACCTTCAGGTGATTGCCTGCAACAGAAACATTCTTCAGGTTGAACTTTTCAGGGTGTCTGGGAGTCACCAGCACGGTCTCTTCCATTGTTGTGCCTGCCTTTATAGTCCCGAAGTTGAGCCTCTCAGGGCTGAAGGTAACAATGGGGATGACTTTACCTATAACCATAAGCTCTACAGTGGGTTTGGCGGGATCATTGCAGTTGACAGTGACCGGATTTCTGGCTTTAGTTACTGTAGCCTTAGCCCTAAACTCCACTTCTATGCTGGATGACTCTCCGGGCTCTATTTTTGTTGCAAGAGCCTTTGTAATGGTGCATCCGCAGGATCCGTTTACGCTCTTTATCACAAGCGGCTCGTCTCCATTGTTGGTGAAAGGGAAGACCACCTTTACTGTCTTTCCGCCTTCCACCTCACCTATATCCTGCTCTGTCTTATCAAACACTATTGACGGCGCTGCTGACACCGCCACGCAGGCAAAAAGAAATATAGCAAGAAAAGCTGACATGGCTAACAGCTTCATCACTTTCACCTTTTCCTCAAGCTACTTCTAACAATCAGGTCGTACAGGGGCACTTCGGCCCCTCCACTCTGGTATCAGATTCTATCTCATCAGATACCTATAGTGAAATCATACAAGCATTCAAATATTATCAATCTGCTGGACTCTGGCTCTATTTACTACACGTGTTCCGGACAATATGTCGTGCCAAGTTCTTCCTTCGCGATCAAATAATGACCATAAGTAACCAATAAAAAAGGCTGCACCAGAAAAGTATGAAACAACATGCCTAATAAAAGCACGAAATAGTGTTATCTTCTCTTGATTCTCAGTGACTAATACTAGTCCAGCCACAATCATACCAGGAGTCGCGCTCCAAAATCGAATACTGATCAATGCATATAGGGCAAATAATGCCATATCTATAACAATCGGTAGCCCATAAAATGCTAACAATATGAATCCGAATACAGCCGGGAGGGGCTTAAGATCATCTGGAGTGTATAATGAAAGACTAATTGAGTTTAGGTTATGTTTACCTAGTGTCATATAAGAGAGTAAGTTAATTATGTATAACATAATAAAGAGTAGCACGATTGTGCTTTCTCCCCGATCCATCAGCTTAACAGCCTCAATCTTGAACTCGTTTGTAAACTCGCGTCTTTCCATTTGTTGCCTGTACCTCAGTTTTATATTATAGACTCTATGTCAAACTGTCCGGGTTAATGGGTACAGGTCACAGCACCATGGTTACTATTTATAGGATGGCTGTCTTATCCTTGTTGATTAGGTGCCGGACCGAATAACTTCGGTCCGGCATATCAGTCGTGATGACAAAACATTGTTATCCAGCTAGGTGGATTATTTGTTTAATTGCTTTGCCTTTATACTATGATAAGCCCTATTAAGGTACCTAGCGCTAATGGAACTACTATATGAAGAAAGCTATAGTAATATACTTTCACATAGTCAATCCAGGTGGCTGATAAGTCTTCAGCTTCGCTCTGTGCTCCACCAAAATAGCCTAGCACCTTCCTTGGTTTTGGAAATCTCTGCCATCCAATTATTAGCATCAATAGATATGAGGCAATGGATACTGGTATTGCAGATAATAAATGCAGCCCCAATATATGCCCCATAGCTATGCCTACGACAATCGCAGGAGGCATGAACAGTGCATAATTACATATATACATTCTATATTTACTGCTTCCACTAGACAGATATTGATCTATCTTATCGGTGGATATGAAGCTTATCAGAACATATTGCCATAGCCTGCAGAACAAAGCTTCTATTACTGCAAAGATAATCCAAACCAATGGTTGCAATCTATCATAATCCGCCATGATTTCCTTATTATGGCCTCCATTTTCCTGCAGGTGGTATTACATCTTTATATCTTCCTGCCATGATACAGGCCTTCTCCATATTATCGCCATACATCGCGTTTACTACCGATGTCTCTATGGTTTTGTATCTTTGTATATCGTGTTTAGTATACGTACGCTTCCTAATATTCGTTTTCTTCGTCCATACAAGCAATTCCACGCCACAAATAGTGCATAACGTATCAACCCGATCATAAACTTCATATTCGATTACTTGATCTTCCGTCCAATCGAAGTAACACTTTATAACTGAATATTCCGAACTACCAATTACGGTCGTGGATTCTTCTTCAGCGCGAAGATAGCCTGTACCAACCAGTGTAGTAGATTTTATATGTTCAGGGCCATACTGTGTATATATAGCTTTACGACATCGCAAACCAAGTGGATCAACAAATGACAAAGGCATATCAGCAGAGTATACATACGGAGATTCACTATACCGGGCTATGGGATCTATCTGAGTAAATCTACCAATCTCCATACCATAGAATCTCACTCCAAGCTGAAGCAGTTTGAAATCCGGGTCTTGGTAGTGCGTATAGTAGCCTAATTGACCAACATACTGATACGGCTGGTCTATCGAGCCATTATACCTATCATGTGCTATTATAGTTCCCCAGACATCATATGCATAATTGTCTGTAACATTGCCATTTTCATCAGTGAGTAATCTGGTAGAGCGAAGAGCATCAAAATGATAATAACGCATACTGTTTACAACATCAGTCCTAGCTACCAGCGCTCCATCTGGCTCTCTGTAGTAGTATGCTGGTATCCCATTTACCATTTCCTCGATCACAGCCGGTATTTCTGCTGTAGGGTCATACACAAAGGAACAAACCTTTCCATTTATCGTAAGCCCGACCCTGTTATCGCTGGCATCCCAGGTATTTACAGCAGTCTTGCCTGCATATACTGCCTGGTCAAGCAGCCCCATTGGATTATACGTATAGCTGCTTACGAATGCATCTTGAGCATTCCTTACTTCCATTAAGCTGCCGTCATTATAGTAGCTGTAGGAATACATCCCAGGCCAGCTTGTCAGTTGGTCTGCAGCATTATAGACCATATGGTTTGTGCCCGTCGGTGGGTTTAGCCTGTTGCTTACCCAGTCATAGCCATAATCCCCGCCGCATGGCTGTTCCGGCACAGGATTGGGAGGAGTGGCGTTTGTGAGCCTGTTGTTCTCGTCATACCCATAACTCCAGGTCCCTGTCCAGTCTGTCATTGACTTAGGATTACCTGTTTTGTCTCGGGCTTAGAGTAGCTTCGGCGCAAAAAGCTCACGCCGAAGCATTCCAACATCCATATACGAAAGAATTTCCTTTCGAACATCATTCAGTTTAACTGACCTGTCTGGTTTGGGATATGCAGATTGTCCCTTTTTGGGCCACCCATATATCAGGTCTTCTGCTTTTTCAAATACGCCTACACGGCCAATAACGGCTCTGTAAATATCGCCTTTCTTTACCAAGAACACGAGATATTCCTGTCCCACCTGATACATTCTACAATCTCCAGTTTCCATACTTCCTGTTGAGCCAATAATTAAACTATCTAGTTTGTTATCACCTTTGATACACTCTACAATAGTTATTTTGACCATGCTTTGTAAATCCGCCTTATCTTCTGACGATTTCTTTGATTTATCAGGTGGATCGATTTCATTCACTCTGACCACTGCAATAAGTTCTGCGGTCTTTGTCAGTTTAGCAGTGCTGGGACCACGGTATTTAGCCTCTGCAGGAATCGCTGTTAGAAATATCAGGCAATATATAAGCAGATAATACAAGTTGATCTTATTATTCACTACCACACTACACCTCCAAAACATGCACGCTCTGCAGCATAACCTTCTCCATTGCCTGGATAACTACCAGATCCATCACCTGGAGCAGGATTACTTTGTATACCGGCTCGCATTGCTCGGATAACGCACCAATGCGCAGACTCGTGAATCCAAGTTGCGGCTAGAGCACGTGCATTACTAGCGCCATGGCATAATGATCGGTTGATCACAATATCTCCTTGTCGAGGTCCTGGATAACCATTAGCTCCACACTCACCATACACACCACCATTTTTGGAATGCTTCGGCGCGATTTTTACGCCGAAGCCCCCGTTCCCGACATCCACGGTCTGAATGTGTGTGACTACCATTTGTCTACACTGTCATCGCCAATGGACCAGTCCCACAACTATACAAGGTATGAACTCTACTACCGAACCGTTCCAGAAGCAGGCTGCACCATCTATATACACATTATGATGTCTCTTTGATGTCAATGCTGCATATCCGATAGATTAGCTTCGGCGCAAAAAGCGCGCGAAGATTCCAAGGGAGAGGGGATTTCAGGCAGCTTTGCTGCCTATGGCCGGCACGGAGACCGGCCACTACTTCTGCTGCCAACATTCCGCACTCCAAATGAAACTATTCGCCGAGTTGTTCCAGCCGTTCGATTTCCTTTAAATTTTTGATCCAGGCTTCGTCTTCTTCCTCGATCTGTGTGGCGGCTATCATAGCGCGGGCTTCCGCACAGGTGGGACACTCTGGTATATCGCACAAAAGCGCGTCCTGGTCTTCAGAAAGTATTTCTACAGCGGCTTTTACTACCTCAACAGCAAGCATAAGCCTCACTACGGCCTCGCCGATCAGTGTCACTATGACTGCGCCGGATTCCTCCAGGGTATCTTCCAGTTTCGGAAATCCTCTGCTGCAACCGGGTCTTCTCACGGTAATGCGCAGGCTCTCTCCGCCTTGTCCGGCGATCCGAACAGCCCTTATCCGGTTTATATACGGCACTTCAGCCAGTTCTTCGGCAACATGTATAATGGAGTTCGTATCATGACCGACACCGATCTGCAATATCTTGCCTTCTCTTTCAAAAACCTTGTAAAGCGGTGATCCGATGCCGAACGGATGGACGTTTTCATGGTTTCGCGTAATCTCCTCCGCATCACGGCCGATAGCAGCAACGGAATGCGTCGGATGGAGGCTCCTGACCGCATTTGGACGCATCCGAACGGCCTCTGTGATACGGCCGCACACGGACGGTGTGACTAGTGGCTCGAACGGATTAGGCGAATAATTGAAAGTCGGCACTACAAGCGTCCCTTCAGTGCCGATTGTACGCAGAATGGCATCTACGACCACATCGGCGCCGCCCTCGATATCAGACCGCGTTACAGTCAACCTCACATCACCACCTGTAAACCCGCCAACTTGCAATTTATACCTGCGAGTTCTCCCATACCTGCGAAAATTCCTCTATTTCGGATAAATTTTACTGGTGCGGATGAGGTATCGAGGTAACAATTGTCTACCATCTTACGTCTATTTCCGAACGAGGCGAACGGTATGCGTTACGCATATCAGTCATAAAATTGATCCAGGCCAGAGTTTACCACTTTGGACAAAAAGCATAATGCGTTTCCCCAGTAACGGACCGGTACATCCGGCTCGTATAAACAACTAGGGTGCTTCATCATGATAAAATTAGCCCAAAGTGATCTTACCCTGGCCTGGAAGTGGGTGCGCTATTCGGTTATGCACTTCTAGTCTACCAGGGCACAGGGCTGGCTAAACGCAAAATGCAAGATTATTTAATATTTATTGCAAAGCAGAGTTAATTCTCATCCTTTGCTTTAGCTGCGATTGATTTCAGGTAATCTTCTTCAGCTTTTTCTATCTCATCCTGTGTCTGACGATGCGATTCCTGCTTCACTGGCTTTTCTGCCGGGGCTGCATCTTTTGGCTTACCCGCAGCGGTGGTTTTAACCTTTCCGGCCAGGGACAGATCGGCTACATTGACAAGAATGTTGTACCTTAGGGCTATCTGCTTATCTGCCTCGCGCATTTTCTCTTTTTGTTCCACGCCAAGCCCGTTGATCCAGCGTGTCCTCACCGAGCCTTCAATGCTTCGATGATTATCCAGAACACCTTCCGGCAAGCTTTCCATTTCGATATTTATGCAGGCTGTATTATCATCATAGATACTTTCAACCGTTCCTGTCAGATTTCTGAAATAATCGTAGTACTGGCCGGATTTGACATCAGCCAGTGTCATATCACGATCCGATATCTTAACCCGGTCTCCAATTTTGAGAGGTGGCATACATAATCCTCCGATCATCTAATGAGCTTCAGGTGTCACCTGAAACTCTCCCAGAAGATTTTCGGCAATAGTCGGCATACGATCTGCTATTAACTAAACAGCCGAAAATCTATATATCATGATCTACTTATACAAATTGCCCGCTTCTACCTGCATTGAGTGTGCAAAATCAGTCGAGGCAGGACCGCTAACGCCGATCTTTTGGATGTAAATCTACAAAATGCAATAAAGCCGCCCGAGTTTACTCGGGCGGCTTTATTTAGATAGACAGATGCTTTGCTAAAGCATCATGAGTAGTTAGTTAGTCCTCTTCAGCATGAAAGCGCTGAATCCATATGAGGATCCTGCAGCATTGCAGTTATCTCCGCTTGCTGCTCTTACAGTAAATGTGCCATCTGCTGCCGGCTGGATGCCAGTCCACTTGGCTATGTAGCCTGCGCCGTATTCCCCACCGTTATCACCTGTGTTGAATTCGGTGTATGAACCATCCGTGCCTATTACGGCTGAGCTGGAGCTGGCATTAGTGAAGGCCAGAGCTCCCGAGATGGCAAACCTGGTGATAGAATCACCGGTCATGTCATTTGCATTTGCTGATGTCACGAACTCATATGTCCCCGTAGGG
>JBDKSP010000092.1:0-24064 GCA_039680575.1 Armatimonadota bacterium | reverse complement strand
GCACGGCTCCAATGTCGACAATATCAATACCAGCCGCGTATTGTCATCATGCTCTTCGCAAAAATCCTCGAAGGTAAATAGCTGTCCTTGTCGAATATAACTCATGAACTCCTCCGTGTCTGTGATTGTTTGCTAATAACCACTTCGACAACGGGCTCAGGAGTTCATTACTTTTTGGGGTAGATTTTTAACTATTTTGCCTTTGACTGCATTTCCCACGCTCAGCACTTGGGGCTTTCACCTTTTTTCGATGCCTAAAATCATACTCGGATCGACTTATCGCAATTGCCTCAACCGATGACGCCCATACCTGAAATTGCATGTCAATAGCCGCCGGTTTTCTCTGTTTGGCATCATTCTGAATGCTGACTATCTGTTCGATCATTTCGAGCTGCCAAGATTTGCTGAAGTGGACAGCGAGCTTATCTTCCGAATGGCGGATGATGTGCTCACGCGTGACTGGCGAATCATCATTAGGAAGCTCAGGTCCCCCCGCACGCTGTCGAGGACAGATGAGCGCAGTGACGGCATCGAAGCTCGACCCGGAAACCGTGATCATCGCAAAGGAAACTCAACGGGAGTATCACCTTAAATATCAACCGTGATATAATGACGGGATAGTTTGACTTGCACAAGGAGTATCGGTTTGGTCAGGATTGCCCCGTTTAAAGGCATTCGGTATAACACGGAAATCGTGGACCCTGGCGACGTGACGAGTCCGCCGTACGACGTAATATCACCGGCGGACCGAATGTACTTCCACGACCGGCACCCGAAAAACGCCGTCAGGCTGATCCTCGGCCTCGACATGCCCCATGATACTCCTTCGGATAACAGATTTACGCGCGCAAGTGCATATTTTTCCGAATGGATGGCGGAGGGAACGCTGGTTCAGGACCCAAAACCTGCCGTTTACGCCTATGAACAGCATTTTACACTATGCGGAAAGCCGAAAACGGTGAGAGGCATAGTCTCGCTGGTCAAACTGCATGAATATTCTGAAGGAGTGATACTCCCGCACGAAAACACGCTCCCCAGACCGAAATCCGACCTTTCCAGGCTGCTTAAAGCCACCGATGTAAACCTGGATTCCGTCTATGCTCTCTACCCGGACCGGGAACACAAGGTAGATGCCATTCTGGAACGTGTTGCGGTTACGGCTCCTGCAGAAGAGGTAATTGACCGGCAAAACGTCAGGCACCGACTCTGGACCATCGATGACGAAAGCGACATCGATGTCATAACCAAGACTCTTGAGGACAAACCGGCGGTAATTGCGGACGGACACCACCGTTACGAGACAGCGCTCGCCTATAGAAACGAACTGCGCAAAAAAGACGGCAATACTCCGGGCGATAAACCTTACGATTATGTTATGATGACTCTCGTGAATGTCTATTCACCTGATGTAACGGTCTGGCCGACTCACAGGATGGTTCGCGGTCTTCCGGCACGCACTATCGATACCCTGAAACAGAGGCTGTCAGAGATGTTCGGCGTAATACCGTCATCGAAAGAGAGACTGGCAGCGGACATGGAGGCGCGGAGCGGGAAATTCATCGGGGTCTGCCAGCAGGGACAGGCCTATCTTGTCGATTTGAAGGACAAAGCAGCCGGACTCGACGTGCTGGTCCTTCATGAAGCCATTCTGGATGGCCTGCTTGGGATCGATGAGGCTCGCATCCGGCAGGAGGCAAATGTCAGCTACACCAGAGACGCGGGCGAAGCAATCGACGCAGTAGATTCCGAAAGCTGCCAGATAGCGTTTCTTCTCAACTCTGTAGAGCTCGAAGTTATCCTGTCCGCAGCCCGCGCGGGCAAGACACTGCCGCAGAAGGCTACATATTTCTATCCGAAATTGCTGTCGGGACTGATAATGCGCAAGATTGAGTGGTAATCCAATATGAACAACGACCGATTATTCACTGGAAACAGGTTTGTGGCAATTCCTGATATTCTCAAATCCCGCTGTGGGATAATGAACATCAGTTTTGTATACATGCTCTATCGTTCTGTAGTAGAATTGCGCGGTACGGAGGATGAACCGTTCCTTACGCCCCATATTACCGTCGATAAGGAGGCGCTTGACCTTTCCAGGGCAGACTGGGAGCAGGAGCGCTACTGGATACCTTCCTTCCGTCTCAACGAGCTAGGCCTCGAAGTCCATTCACGGATTCTCCCCGCCCTGTCACACAGAGGGTTCGTCTGGATGATCGAACTCGAATCTCAATCGGACAACCCTCTCGATGTAGACATCTCATGGAACAGCCATTGGCAGGACGCAAAACACGTAGTCCATGTTTCCCGGCCTATGAGAGGCGAGCGTGTGGGCGCGGTGAGCCCGCTTCATGACGGGATACCGTTCGTCGAATTCAGAGGCATAGCGCCTGTTTTCGCCGTTGCTTTCTGCCCGTCCGAGAAGATGGATTTGGCAATCTCGTCGAGCGCCGACCCAGAAATTACCATCTCATCTTCCGATCAGGATGGAGTCGTAGCGCGGTTCGGCGAGCAAATTCACTGCCGGCTCTCAAGTAACATAAAACTCGAGCCGGGGCAAAAGAAGACTATTTCTCTTTACATCGGCATTGGATTGGAAGAAGTATCGGCGGTCACATCTGCTGTAGACTTGATGCGTCATAGCTCAGAGAGCATCCTGAATGACCTGCACAGATGGATAGACGATCACAGTCTGTCTCTGGGTGACGAGCAACTGAACCGGATCGCCAATACAAACTCTCTTTATAACTTCTTCTACTCGGAAGCATTTACGCTGGATACTGAAGACCTTATCCAGCTCACTTCGAGAAGTTCCGGTTACGATAAGAGCGGTTCCTACAGAGACAGAGACTCCATGATGTGGAGCCTGCCCGCGGTGCTGCAGATCGAACCCGCGCAGGCCAGGCGGATGCTGGTGCAGGCGCTTACGGTCCAGTTGAAAAATGTCGGCATCCAAAGCAGGTTCATAGACGGAGTGATCCTGGAACCGGGCTTTGCGCTCGATGAATTGTGCGCGCCTATCCGGGGGCTTTCGATGTATGTCCGGGCCACCGGCGACATGTCGATCCTGTTCGACCGCAGAGTCCAGATGGGGGTAAACCGCATACATAAGATACTGCAGGCGAAGAAAAACAAGTCAGTGGCGCTTTTTGCGACGATGCTGCAGCCGTCGGACGATGTGGCAATGTATCCTTACATCACCTACGATAATGTCCTGGTGTGGCGCGTGCTCCGCGATCTCGAGTGGATGTATGAACTCATCCACGATCTCGACAGGAGCGATGATAACAATCAACTGGCGAAGCATGTGCAGAAAGCGATTATGGGGAACTGCGTCGTCGATGGTCCGTTCGGTACGATGTTCGCGTGGGCGGTAGACCTCAAGGGCAATTATCAGATTTCGGATGACCCGCACGGCAGCCTGCAGCTCTTGTCCTGGCTGGAGTTCTGCCAACCGGACCTGCCAGCCTATCGAAATACCGTCGAGTGGATACATTCGCCCCAAAATCCATACTCCTTCCACTCGGCACAGTTCTCCGCCCCCGGCAGCGAAAAGGTGAACCATCCGTCGATAGTGAGCGTGGTCAACGATCTCTTGACAGGAAGATCGGCACAGGCAATAGACTTTCTGAAACGAACTGAGATGGACGACGGAGTCGCCTGCGAATCGGTCGACGAAAATACCGGGAAAGCCGCATCAGGACGATCATTCGCATCGTGCGCCGGATATCTTGCGTTTGCGCTTGCGACTACTCTCGCTGAAAAGGCACACAGTCCTGAGCTTGAACCAAGCGAACGGCTTTATGTGCCGCCGCCACAGGAGATCGTCGACTCGATTGACGCTGAAACGATTAGGTAAGAGAAGGGGTTAGGATTTGGGATTGGTGGAGACTCAAAGTGTACAATAAATCGGAGGTTATGATCCATGAGCATAGATATTGAGCGTATTTCCGAAGAAACGATTGAGAAATATCGTGATTATGTGAATCCATCGATGGCGAACCTGTTGAAGTTCAGCGGTTTTGCCATCCCCGAAAAAGATGCGTCCGGATGCTATATAAGAGACATAGCGGACAATGAATATTTGGACTGTGTCGGCGGTTACGGGGCATTCAGCCTCGGTCATCTGCACCCAAGAGTAGTCCAGGCTGTCAAAAACCAGTTGGAGAAAGAAGCTCTAAAAAGCCATTACTTCATATCCACAGAGCTTGCTGACCTCTGTGAACTGCTTTCGGAAGTCACTCCGGGTGACTTGCAGTACTCTTTCATCTGCAATTCCGGGACCGAAGCGGTAGAGGGCGCACTGAAGGCTGCGCGCGTCCATACAGGACGCCCGGGGTACGTCGGAGCGCTCAACGCGTTTCATGGCAAGTCGTACGGCAGTCTTTCAGTTTCCGGCAGGGAGGTCTACAGGTCTCAGTTCTATCCGCTGCTGTCCGATGTAAAGAATGTGCCTTACGGTGATGTTCAAGCAATGGCTGATGCGGTGGATGAAAATACTGCTGCTGTCATACTCGAAGTAATCCAGGGAGAAGGCGGCGTCATTGTTCCTCCTGATGGATATCTTCCTGAGGTAAGGGAGATATGCAACAAGAATGGCGCACTTTTAATTCTGGATGAAGTCCGCACCGGGTTTGGCAGGACAGGAGCGATGTTCGCATGCGAGCATTACGGCATTGTCCCGGATATCTTGACGATGGCGAAGGCACTCGGCGGAGGCGTAATGCCGGTCGGAGCGTTCAGTTCAAATCCCAAGGTCTGGGACTCGCTCTTCGGCAAGAACCCTTATCTGCATTCCTCGACCTTCGGAGGCAATCCTCTCGCGTGCGTCGCAGCAATCGCGGCAATTACAACCACAATAGATGAAGGTCTTGTAGATCGTTCTGCAAAACTTGGCGACAGGCTTCTTTCTGCGCTCAAAGATATTGCAGCAAAGCATCCTGATTATATCAAAGAGGTCAGGGGCAAGGGGCTTTTGGCCGGAATAGAGTTTACGATAGATGATTTCGCAGCGCTTGCGATAACCGTCTGCGGCAAGCATAATCTGCTCGTGGCATACAGTTTGAATAATCCCAGAGTTTTGAGGATCGAGCCGCCGCTCATCATCACGCCGGACGAGCTCGACCGCGCAATAGCGATCATCGACACGGCGATAACCGAGACAGCAGCACTTATCTCCGGAATCGGGTAATCAAAGTCAATGGCTATAGATAGAACAATAACAACATTCAGTCGTGAAGAAAGAAGGCGCATGTCGCAGTCTCAGCGTACCGGGCGGGGGTTTACACCTCCTGGACCCGGACAGCAGCGGCGAAGCAGCGGGTGCTGTCTTTTTCTGATCCTACTAATCGCGGCAATCATAATCTACGCATATATCGATGCCTACTGGCTGGCTCCCCAACGCGAACAGCAGCAAAAGAAAGAAAGTTCCTCTGTATCTTCGGTCTTGGTTATGAAGACGGATGGACAAGGGGTGACAACCGGCAGCACAGGGCATACGCCGGTTGTCATGGCTCCTATGTGTGTGTTAAAATTGCTTTATCTTGTGCCTGCACATAATACCGGCAGGCCGAACTGGACGGGAACGCAAATTGGCTAATGAAATAAGAACAATTCTCGCCACGGACTGTGGCAGCACTACAACAAAAGCCATTCTGATCCAGAAACAGGACGGGGAGTACAGGCTCGCCGTCCGCGGTGAGGCGCCGACAACTGTCGAAGCGCCTTTTGACGATGTCACAGTAGGCGTCGTAAACGCCGTTCGAGAGATAGAAGACCTCTCGGGACGTAAGATTCTGGATGAGAACGGACTCATCATGCGGCCGATGCTCGACGACAAGACGGGCGTCGATCTGTATCTGTCTACCTCCAGCGCCGGAGGCGGATTGCAGATGACTGTTGCCGGCGTTGTCAAGGCAATGAGCGCTGAAAGCGCAGAGCGCGCGGCTCTTGGAGCCGGTGCGATTATTATAGACATCATCGCAGTAGATGATGGGCGCAAAGATTATGAAAAGGTCAAGCGCATCAGGGAACTTCGCCCGGATATGATCCTCACATCCGGTGGTACCGATGGCGGGACCGTGAAGCACCTCGTAGAGCTCGCTGAGATGCTGCTCGCAGCCGACCCTAAACCGAGACTCGGAATTGGACTCAAGCTCCCGGTTATCTTCGCAGGTAACAAATCCGCGCGTGAAGCCGTTAAAGAGACTCTTCAGGATAAGGTCGATCTGAAAATCGTCGATAACCTCAGACCTTCGCTTGAGACCGAAAACCTCGGTCCGGCAAGAGAGGCGATACACGAACTTTTCCTTCAACACGTTATGCAGCAGGCTCCGGGTTACGGTAAGCTGTCCAGTTGGACAGACTCCGGCATTATGTCCACCCCGAATGCAGTCGGAAAGATCATCCAGACCATTGCCGAGCAGATGGGGATCAACGTGCTGGCTGTAGACATCGGGGGCGCGACTACCGACGTATTCTCAGTCTTCGGCGGCACATACAACCGGACCGTCAGCGCCAACCTGGGAATGAGCTATTCGATCTGTAACGTCCTTACCGAAGCGGGAATTACAAACATCCAGCGCTGGGTCCCGTTCGATGTGGATGAAGCCGATCTTAGAAACAGGCTCAGAAACAAGATGATCCGCCCGACGACTATCCCTCAGACTCTTGAAGACCTAAGGATCGAACAATCTGTCTCCAGGGAAGCGCTCCGACTGGCGTTCGACCACCATAAGTCTTTGGCGCGAACACTCACGGGTGTCCAGCAGATAAGGTCTGTCGGAGACATCATGGACCAGCAGGCGACAGGCCAAACACTCGTCAAGATGATGGACCTAGATATGATCGTCGGAAGCGGAGGCGTCCTTTCACACGCTCCGAGAGCCGCCGAAACTGCTTATATGATGATCGATGCGTACCAGCCGGAAGGCATCACGATGCTTGCGAAAGACTCGATCTTCATGATGCCGCAGCTTGGAGTTCTCTCGACAGTCCATCCTGAAGCAGCAGCACAGGTATTCGACAGTGACTGTCTCATCAAATTCGGCCACGTTATAGCTCCGACAGGTACGGGCAAGCCAGGATCGGTAGCCTGCACTGTTACCATAGACGGACATGACAAAGATTACATCCTCGGATCGATGGAAGTGATCCCGCTTGGACTGGGTGAGACCAAAGAAGTCACCATTAAACCAGGAAAAGGGCTCGATATGGGCGCAGGCCGTGGAAAATCGATAACTGCCACTGTAGAGGGCGGGACTGTGGGACTCATAATAGATGCCCGTGGACGACCACTTGCGCTTCCTACCGACAAGAAGCAGAGAATCAACAAACTACAGGAATGGCACGCAGCGCTCGGACTGCAGGCTTCGGAGGAATAGCAGATGGGAACAGCTTATACCCCGGGGCTGAAGGTCAGCCCCAGAACAATAGTGCAAAAAACAAGACGTCTTCCCCTCAAGGGACAGGTCGTCGTGGCTGTGGGCGATAAGGTCGACCCTGACACCGTCGTCGCCAGGACCGAGATTCCGGGCATCATGCAGACGATAAGAGCCAGCGAGATACTTGGACTTGAACCGCATGAACTAATGCCTGCGCTCAAAGTGAGCATCGGCGACAAAGTCGAGCGCAACCAGGTTATCGCGGAGACAAAATCGTTCTTCGGTTTGTTCAAGACCGATGTCCGCACGCCGGTCGCCGGCGTTGTCGAGCTGATATCGGAGCACTCCGGCCACATCGGAGTCCGACAGGTGTCAGCGCCGATCGAGGTATCGGCCTATATCCACGGAAAAGTATCCGAAGTACTCCCTGATGAAGGCGTTGTCGTCGAGGCAACAGCGGCATTGATCCAGGGGATATTTGGAGTCGGCGGAGAACGCAACGGAAAGATCAAGGTCCTGGTTTCAAGCCCTGATGAACCGCTTACCGATGCAATGATAACGTCGGAACACGCCGGATATATCATCGTCGGAGGCTCAAACGTATCCGGAGCGGCACTTACGAAAGCCGCTGAGATCGGATGCACAGGGGTCGTAGTCGGAGCTATTATAGACCGCGATCTTATCGATTTTCTCGGCTATGACATAGGCGTTGCTATCACTGGCCAGGAAGATATAAATACCACACTCGTCACAACGGAAGGTTTTGGTTCGATCCGAATGGCCGACCGCACCTTCAAACTGCTGAAATCACTTGAGGGAAAGCAGGCATCCATCAACGGAGCCACTCAGATCCGTGCAGGAGTTATCAGACCCGAAGTCATCGTCACATCGGATAACATTGGAGAGATCGCCGCACCCGAAGATCTGGGACAGATTCTGGATATCGGATCGCACATCCGGATTATCAGGGAACCGTACTTCGGTATACTTGGAAATGTCACCAAGCTCCCGCCGGAGCCGGTACTGATCCCATCTGGGGCAACGGTAAGGGTCCTTAATGCCAAACTTGCTGACGGACGCGAAGTCACCGTCCCAAGAGCTAACGTCGAGATTATTGAGGAGTAATTAGCTGGTAGCTTTCAGCCGTCAGCTATCAGCTCCTTTTATCACGAAAGCACGAAACAAAGAAACCACGAAATAGGGAATAGTGTAGTGGCCGGTCTCCGTGCCGGCCATTTACGCCTGCGGTCCCGAAGCATACGTCATTCCGAGCTTGACTCGGAATCCAGGAAGAAAAATGGACTCCTTAGTTCAGGGTGACATGTTTCTGTTCCCTGCTCTTATGCTTCGGGATAACATCCCGAAGCACGACATCCACTATTCCCTTTTTCTGCTTTCTCCCTTTCGTGATAGATCCACTTTTTGGGAGTTTTTCATTGCGTAATACTATAAGCCGCGCGACAATTTTACTTTTAGTCATCTTCACACTCGTAACTCCATCCTTCGGTGCCCGCTATGAGAAACAGCTTGCGGATGGAGTCGTCTTCATCCAGGATGTCAGGACGGATAAAGCCGCTCCGCTCGTGATAAACGTGCTCAGGATCGACCCAAAGAAGCCCGGAGTCAGGGTAGCGTCAGCACTCGGGCGCGGCACGGTCATGGAAAGCGGCCCGACCAAAGGGCGCGAGGTCCCAAGCGCAATGGTTGCCCGAAGCGGCGCTCTGGCCGGGGTAAATGCCGACTTTTTCCCTTTCACCGGTGATCCGCTCGGACTGCAAATCCAGGGCGGCGAACTCGTAAGTGAACCGATGGACCGGGCAGCATTCGGTATTACGGCAGAAGGTATGTCGATTTTCGACAAGGTCGGGTTCAGCGGCACGCTCATGTCATCTTCAGGCGAAACGTTCCCTCTTCGGGGGATCAACAGGCCGAGGGGAAAGAATGAGATAGTGCTCTTTACTCCTATCTACGGATCGACCACCGGTGCGAAAGACGGCATCGAGCTGCCTGTATCTCTCGAAAAACCGCTTAAAGTGAATGCTGACGTGACCGCAACCGTAACAGGAGGCCCCAGTGCCGCCGGAGGAGCAATTCAGGCAGGAAGTGCGCTCATTTCCGCTCAGGGACGCGCGGCAGACTGGATTATGGGCAACCTGAAACAGGGAGACAAGGTCACGCTCAGGTTTGACGTAAAATCGAACTTCGGGAAAAACTGGGAAAACGTTATGGAAGCGGTCGGCGGCGGCCCAATGCTCCTTAGCGACGGCCGGATCTACGTCGATACCGCTGACGAAAGGTTCAAACAGAGCTTCAGCGCGGTCCGAAACCCGAGAACGGCTGTCGGAGTGACGACATCGGGAGAAGTGCTTCTGGTAACGGTCGATGGCAGGCAGGCGATCAGCCGGGGAATGACGCTTAACGAGCTTGCGGCGCTTATGAAGAGCCTGGGCGCAGTCGATGCGATAAACCTGGACGGCGGCGGGTCTACGGCGTTCTCCATCAAGGGAATAGTCAACAACAGCCCGTCGGAGGGCAAAGAGCGGGCGGTCGCAAACGGCCTGCTTGTGTATTCAGAGTCGAAACAGTCCAGCCCCGCTCCTGCCGTGAAATTTGCCGATGCAGCTCCTCTGAACATAGCATCAGGCGGAAGCCGGATGATCGGAATTATCGATGAATCGACCGGTAAGCCTGCAAGCGAAGAAATGAGAAATAGTATTATCTGGGGAGTCACAGGCGGAATCGGGTTTGTGAACCAGGCAGGGTGGTTCATTCCGGTAAAGACCGGAAAGGGTGCTATTGTTGCGCTGATCGGTGAGAAGCGGCTGGAACTCCCGGTGATAGTCGGCTCAGGACAACCGATCAAGCTCACTGCAAAGATCGTTCCGGACCCGACCGGCGCTCCGAACCTCGGTCAGATAAGTGTGAAATTGATCGACGAAAACGGAAACGGCGTCCCCGGCAGGGGCGTGACACTCACCATTACCGGCGGTACACCGGACAGCCGCTATAAAACGACCGATGCCAAAGGATCGGTCGTTTTCAGCATCACATGGGACTCGACACCGGACAAGGCAAAGATAAAAGTATCATCAGGAAAGCTCCAAACAAGTATTTAGCCAGGTAAATACGGCTTCAGGAGAAATATGAAACCCTCACAACTGAGCTCACCAACATCGATATCGGCAGATTTTGCATTATCCAAGTACTGCTCAGACTGGACACATCATCCGGTATACGGAGATGCGTCCTTCGACTCTTTCGAACGCCTGCCAGGCAACCCCGTCTGCCGCGGGACGGACGAATACCGCTGGCCGGTCAACGGATCGCTTTTCAAAGATCCTGCCAGCGGCAACTGGTACCTGTATGTGGGATGGTATAAGCAGGGTTACGCAATCGAGGAAGGATCCCGCAGCCACTGCATCGTTTTCCGTTCGGAAGACAAGGGAAAGACCTGGCAGCGGTGCGGAGACCCCATCGCCGGAATCGGTTCACATATATTTGAAGGCGAAATATCTCCCCTCTGGAGCTCACCCGACACAGCGGTCTGTTACAAAGATGGACTGTACCACATGAGCTTTGACTGGACCACCGCCGGCATCACCTGGGAAAACATTGTGGCCAATGACCCGGAGTTCAATTCAGGTGCAGGTTACGCAGTTTCAGACACACCCGCAGGCCCGTTCCAGCCGGTTACAGCTTACCTTAACACCCGGGACAACGCCTTGCTGCTGGGGAAATACAAGCGGACCTATGCATCGACCATACTGCCGCGTCAGAGCGACTGGATAGCGCTTACCCTGGTCGATTCGCAGGATTATTTTGGTTGGGGACTGCTCGGTCAGACCTCAGCCAGACCTGAGGGACCATGGACAAAGCCGAAATTGCTGCTTCACCCGCAGCTGGACCGCTATTTCCCTCCGCTTCTGGAGTATTTCCCGGCGTTTATCCACGCCGGATACATATATTCGCCCGCCACATCAGTCGCCGGCAACAGAAACTATCAGGCGATGTTCCGAACGCCGATTGAAGATGCAATGTATACCGATGCGTGGGAACTGCTCCAAGATGGGTCGGTGTGGCACTCCGAGCCCGTCGAAGCGGAGCACCATGGTATCTGGGGACAGACTTTTTCGGGGTTTATCGACGATGACGGGACTTTCTATGTTATGTTTCCTTCACGCGACCCGGAAGACAGGGGCACGATAGGCCTCGCGCGCAGGGACTGGAACCAACCGATGCGTGAGCGAGGTTTTGTCGTGAGCGGCCATGTCAGCCCATCGATTACCGTGCTTCGACACGACACTGAACTGCAGCATCTTCATTCCAGCCTTACGATTACGGGCACCGTGCAGATAATCTGGAACCATCGCGGCCCGTTTGCTCCGGACAGCCCCTCATCCGGCTGCGGCCTGCATCCTCTTATGCGGACATGCTTCGATGCGCTGGAGCTTTCCGGAGAGAAATGGGCGCTGATTCGGTACGATGAACGCGGTAACCGTCTCCAGACCGCCGGTGGAAAGATCGAGAGTTCTTCCGTCCGCAACATCGATCTCCGTATGGATGGAAACACCTTAAAGATAACGCTGGATGATAGCATTTGCTGGGAAGGACCTTTCCAATCCGGCAAAGGACGGGTCGGGCTGTGGGTGGAACCGTACAGCCGAGTCGAAATCGAGGAATTCAGCATAGAAGGCAGCGTGTCCGAGACAGCTACGGCATTTCTTTATCAAGACGCGGTCCTCAACGCAGCTCAAAATATGAGTGACTGGAAAATAGTCAGCGGGGACATGTTCCGTTATGGCGAAGGTATCATATCCAAAACTGATACGGGCGAGGCCAAGTGGAACTTCATCGGCGGCGGGTTTGCGCTGTGGGCTCCGACCGGCTCTCTTTACGGCAAGGGGGAGCTTTACCTCGATGGAACGATGCTGGCGGAGATCGACTTCAACTCGCCCGATGATAGACCATCTCATATAGTCTACCAAAAGCGGGATATCCCCCACGGCAGGCATTCCGTCAGGATCAAGGTTGCCGATGGACGTATACCGGTAGATACACTGGAGGCATTTTCAAATCCTGTAACAGTTCACTCATAATGAGAGAGCTTACATCAACCTGAATAATCAACACGTCATCTTGGAAGGACGTCACCCTGAACTTGATTCAGGGTCCACTTTCTTCCTGGATGCTGAGTCAAGCTCAGCATGACGTTGTGATAATTCAGTATGATGTTGTACTCATCAACTCTGAACTATTACCAAATCCGTTGGTTGCCAATCTTGATTTGTACATGGTATAATCATATGTCGTCGTCCAGTCTCGCGTTTGCGGCGCTGGACGGTAAGTACGTTACGGAAGGTGAACGATGAAAACCGGTATTCATCCTGAGTATAAGGAAGCCAAAGTGACCTGCGCATGCGGGAACACTTTCATGACAAGATCAACTAAGGACGAGATCAGAGTAGAAATCTGCTCTGCTTGCCATCCGTTCTTTACGGGCAAGCAGAAGCTTCTGGACACTGAAGGACGCGTGGAAAAGTTCCTTCAGAAGTACGGCATGAAGGCAAAAACAGAAGAGTCTTAGCTAATTTAATCGAAGTACTCAGGGAAGCGGCATGAACTGTTCGGCGTTGTCGGGCAGCGCGCTTCCTTTTTCTTTTGCCGGAATAGGACAGGAAGTTGGCCGAAAAGAGCACAAACAGCTATCGTTATGGCGGCCAGGCCGTCATAGAAGGCGTTATGATGCGCGGCAAGGACCATTTTGCGATAGCTTGCCGCCGCATGAACGGCGAGATCGAAACCACCGTTGAGCCGGTAGAAAACAGCATTCTCGGTAAGCTGAAATGGCTGAACCGACCGCTGCTTCGCGGCACACTGGCGATGATAGATTCCATGTTCCTTGGCATGAAGTCGCTGATGTGGGCCGGAAATCTCGCAATGGCGGATGAGGAAGCGAAAATAGCTGCAGAGGAAGGCAGCGACGCGAATAGCAAGCGAACTCTGACTAAAGAGAAGTCGATAAAGATGGGCAAGACCGCCTATCTGATTGTTACATCGATACTTGCGCTTCTTGCCATTGGAATTGTCTTTTTTGCCCCTGTACTGCTCGCAAAGTGGTTTGCAGCTTCCGGTTGGGTTAGCACTGTTGTTAAGTATAAAAGCGCTTTCAGAGTGGCACTCGTGCTGATCCTCGGAATGAGCTTTATCAAGTGGTCAACGATTGCAGGCCCGCCGGAGGAAACACAGAGCACTACAGGCAACGCGAATGATATTGCTCTAAATGTCACGCTTTTCATTTCTATGGCTATTGCGATAGCGGTGTTCATGTTCCTGCCTATCGTCCTGACCAAGCTGGCATTGGGACATGTGACCAACAGTCAGATTTGGAAAGGACTCTTCGAGGGCGGAATAAAGCTCGTGTTTCTTTTCCTTTATATATGGGGCATCTCCCGCTGGGACCAGATTCATCGAGTGTTCGAATACCACGGTGCTGAGCACAAAGTGATAAACGCCTTCGAGGCAGGAGAAGATCTGACCGTCGAAAACGTGCGAAAGTATACCACTGTCCACGTCAGATGCGGAACGAGCTTTCTTTTGATCGTGATTTTTGTCAGCATCTTGATCTTCTCCTTTATATCTTGGAAAAGCGTAGTATTGAGGTTCGTTTATAAGCTGCTTTTTCTTCCTGTAGTAGCAGGAATCGCCTACGAAGTCATCAAGATTGCAGGCGGCAGGAAAGATTCCAAGCTGATGAAATTTATTCTCGGCCCCGGGCTTCTTATGCAGCGAATAACGACCCAGGAACCATCGGACGATCAATTGGAAGTCTCCATCAGATCCTTACAAAGCGTACGCGAGGCTGAAGAAGAAAAATTAGCGGTCGGATAAGTTTTTAGGTTTTAAGGATTCAGGGCTTGGCGGAGAGTGTGCTTCGGGATGAAAAGAGATCCCGAAGCATAGGTATTTGGGGATGATGGGTGGAAACATCCACCATTTCCTCTAGACCCTCAATCCTAAATCCTTTATAGAGATAAATAAAATGTTTGCAAAGTTACAAGAAGTCGAAGACAGATACGATGAGCTTGGCAGGCGGCTGGGTGACCCGGATGTTATATCCAGCCCGCAGGAATTCAGCCGTATAGCCAAAGTGCATTCGGACCTGTCCGAGATAGTGATGAAATTTAAAGAGTATAAGGAAGTCAAACGGCAGCTCCGGGAGACGGAAGAGATGCTGGATGAGCCCATGGAGGATGAACTCCGCAAGCTCGCTCAGTCCGAACTGAACGACCTGAAAGAGCGTTTGGAATCACTGGGTCAGGACCTTAAAGTTATGCTTCTGCCTAAGGACCCAAACGACAAAAAGAACGTCATTCTGGAAATCCGCGCGGGAACGGGCGGTGAAGAAGCGGGGCTTTTTGCCAGTGACCTGCTGAGGATGTACGAGCGGTACGCGGAACGCCGCGGCTGGAAGACGGAGCTTCTTTCTGCCACCCCGACCGGAATCGGAGGCTATAAGGAAGCCGTCCTTGGCATAAAGGGGCAAGGAGCTTACAGCGTGCTCAAATTCGAGTCCGGCGTCCACCGGGTCCAGCGGGTTCCAACAACGGAATCGAGCGGCAGGATTCACACATCCGCTGCAACCGTCGCCGTAATGCCCGAAGCCGAAGAAATCGACGTCCAGATTAACACGGACGACCTCGAGATCGACACCTTCCGCTCGTCGAGCGCTGGTGGACAGAACGTCCAGAAGAACGAAACGGCTATACGGATAACTCACAAGCCTTCCGGCATCGTCGTGCAGTGCCAGGACGAGCGTTCGCAGCTTCAGAACAAGGAACGGGCGATGATGATGCTCAGGACGCACCTGTTCGAGCGGGAGCGCCTGGCCCAGCAGGAAAAAGAGGCTTCCGCGAGGAGGCTTATGGTCCGTTCCGGCGATAGGAGCGACAAATGCCGGACGTATAACTTCCCTCAGGGACGGTTGACTGACCACAGGATCAATTACACTGTCTACAAGCTCGATGCGATTATGGACGGAGACCTTCAGGACCTGATCGACCATTTGATAAGCGAAGACCAGGCCGACCGGCTGCAATCGAGCGGAGAAGAAGAGTAAAAAGAAGTTATATTATTTAGAAATGAGCGACGAGGATTCTACTCTTCATCGCTCATTTTTTGTATTACAATACGCATAAAAGCCTGGGGATCATCTGGGGTTGAAAAGACCTTGAGCTGATACAACTTACCCAAGAACTTTGCCGCAAACTCACCTGTCTCATCGGCTATAGACCAATAAGAGATGCCCGCAAGCCGCATAAACTTGTTTCTGATAGGCTGCTCTATGTATCTGGGAAGGAACATCATCTCTCTGGGTTCTTCATTGCTTTTTACATACAGAACCATCATTCCCATGGGTGTGGCTGCAAACCTGATCTCAGAAGAATCACTCGATATTGCGCCTGTTATGATAGTCGTAATTATCCTGGAAAGTGGTGTTTTGTCCAAGTGCATAATCGAAAGGCTATTATTGCACAGTTCACCAAAGTCTTCACTATCACCATATTTATCCAATGCATCAGAGATACTTGTGCTTGTGTTATTAAACGCTGGGGATTGAGGTTCTTCGATAAGCTCAATTACAGGTGTCTCACCATCTGAGTCAGTCTGTGCCATTGACGGCAGCTGCCTCATACGATATCTGCTCAGATCAATCAGAACGTCAGGCAGATTCCCTTTCTTTTCTGCTTCCTCAATCGCAAGAATTGCTGCACCGCTCAGAAATCTCTTCGTTCTATAACAGCTTAAGGCGCGGATTACGCCAGACAATGAATCCCCGTCTTCTATACCTTGCTGTATCTCCTTAGTTATCCGTGCAAATTTGCGGGTTTTAGGCTCCACAGCCAGGGTTTGAAGCGCTTGCTCGATGCTAACCCCTGATTTCAACATAACTCCAAGCATCCCAAGCCAACTGGAGACCTCCCGGGCTGTCTTATGCCTCCTTACAACGAGATATGTTGTTACGGCAAGCACAACCGCAACAATTATCGAGTTCGGCATCGCTTCACCTCACCTGCAATATGTAAGTTACAGCATTATATCATGCAAAAAAGAGGATTTTCAGCTAGCCCAGCAAAAGTTTGATTCAGGGCGCTTATCAATATTCAATTGATTTTATCTTATAATAAGAAAAAAGTAATATGATTAACTCTATCCATTAAGGACGATTTTCAGAGGAATAGAATTGGCAGTAAGAATTCCATTAGTTTTAGCCCTGATTTTACTCACTGAACCTGTTTTCGGGGCTGCGAGCGGGCTCAATATCATTCCTACGGCCGATGTGCTGGACAAAGGCACAGCGGCGGTTGAGGTCGAACGGGCTGGCGAACAAACACATATATTCACTAACGCTGAAACAGCTCTGCTCACGCAATTAGGGCTTGGTAAAGGCATCGAAATCGGCTACGACGATTACAGCGATGGCATCAGCTTCGGTGCATGGAATGTAAAGCTGGCTGTCGCATGGCGGAACGGGTCTCCTGCTGCTGCAATCGGCGTGCAGAATGTCGGAAACAACATAAAATCCCAGCCTTACGCAGTAGGTCATGTGCCCCTCGGGTGCGGACGGCTGCATGCTGGTTTGATCGGGATCGAGAGTTCTACCCACCCTATGTTCGGTTATGACAAGCCATTGAACGAGCGGGTGACATTCCAGGCTGACTATATAGAGGGAAATGAGAACGCAGGCAGTGTGGGGCTTTGCTTCCGTCTCAACAGTAAATTGGAGCTTACAGCAGCTTATATCCGAAATAACAGCGGTTTGAATAGAGACATCTACCTGCTTACGCTGAGCTGGTACCCGTCCATCTTTTAGCAGCCAGCAGTCAGCTTTTGAAACGCGGAGACGCGGAATAATGGGAAACGCGGAAGGTAGAGATTTACAGCATCTACCCCTATGCTTCGGGACCGCTTTTCGCCCCGAAGTACGAGTCTCCACCAATCTCTTTTCTCCCCTGGTTCCTATTAATGGCTAACTGCCGCCCATTCTTGCTTTACCATACGGGCAAAGCTCAAGGAGAGGACATATTTCGCAGAGCGGTGTCGGAGCTTTGCAGATTGCGCGCCCGTGAGCTATAAACAGGTGGTTGATCTCCGTCCAGTGCGCTTCGGGCACTACACCCATAAGATCGAACTCGATCTTGGTCGGGTCTTTGTGTTCGGTCAGGCCGAGCCGTGCTGATATCCGCTTCACATGGGTATCGACAACTATCGCCTGCTTGCCGTATACCACTCCCAGGATCAGGTTTGCGGTCTTCCGCCCCACCCCTCTTAGGGAAGTCAGTTCTTCGAGTGTGTCCGGCACTTTTCCGCCGAATTTCCCGACTATATCCTGGGCAACTTCTATGATCGAGCGGGCTTTTTGCCTGAAAAACCCCGTCGGGCGGATAAGTTCCTGCAGTTCGGACTCATCCGCTTCAGCAAACGCCTCCGGGGATGGATAACGCGCGAAAAGCGCAGGCGTTACCTGGTTTACGCGCTCGTCAGTGCACTGCGCGGCAAGGATGGTCGAAACAAGCAGCCCGAAGGGATTTGTGTAGTCGAGTGTAACCTGCGCGTCCGGGTAGGTAGACTTCAATATCTCGATGACCCTGACTGCCCGCGCCTTTTTTTGATCGGGGGTCTCGTTTATCATTTACTGTGACACGCTATGAACTTCGCAAAAGACCTGTCATAGGTCCGCTCAACATCGTTCGGGAAGGCGCAGGCCGGAAGCTGGTCACAACTCAAATGATAGCTCAGGCACTCGCAGCATTTACCCTTTCGCGGACATCCGGGATAGGTGCAATTGCACTTATCTGCGTTCTGTTTGGATTTATCGCAAGACATTTACTTTCTCCAGATTTTATGTTTCGAGGTCTAACTAATTCTCTAAACTCTCCACCAATCCCTTTTCGCGTCTTCCGCGCTTCTTCGCGTATCTCGCGATTCAAAAGCTGACGGCTACAGCCTGGCCGCTGCCATCTTAATCTTTCGTCTTATCTGAATCCACCTGATGACCCAGAACAGTATGAGCGTAAGCAGGCTGTTGTAGAGCGTTTTGAAGAGTACAATGTTAAGGGATACAAGAAAGCCGGCAACCGGGTTGGTAAGGAGGAACATAATCTCCCCTGCAAAGGTCAACACTCCAGCGACAATCACCGGCACAATGGGGTTTTCGGAAAACATCCTGATCGTCACGAACCCGGCTGCGAACCCGATGATCGTGCAGCTTGCGATGAAACTCCCAAGGCTGACACCTACGATAGACCCATGGATCAACCCTGCCAGAAAGCCCAGAACCGCGCCAGCTCCGGGGTCGAGTCCAAGCGCTATAGTTATAAGCACTACAAGGATCAGGTCCGGTCTCGCACCCTTTATTACCATCCAGGACGGAATGTTTCCCTGCAGTGCGCCGGCAAAAACCAGCATAAGCACGGGGATTACGTACTTTCGCACTTACTCCACCTTCCGAATGACAACGAATGCTTCTTCTGTCTGGCCCAATTTGACGCTTGGCCTTATTGTTGCGGACTTCATAAACCCACCGCTCTCGGTCTTCACGCTGATTACCCGCCCTATCGGCAGCCCCTTAGGCACAACCCCACCCTGCCCGGATGTAACTATGATGTCCCCATTCTTGATATCAGCATCTTTGGAAAGATACGTGAGCTGGAGAAGATCGGACCCCTGTCCCATACAGATTCCGACGACTCTGGAGCGCTGGACCATCGCGCCAACACCACCATGATCGTCACTCCCATCGGTAATGGCACGCACCTGCGCGTTGTTTGGAGAAACTTCAAACACCTGGCCTATCAACCCGCGATGGGTGATGACGGCTTGCCCTGATCGGATTCCGCTTGTCCTGCCGCGGTCCAATGTAGCCGTGACAAACCATTCGCTGGGGTCTCTTGAGATGATCCTGACCGGAAGGAGCTTTTCGGGAGATTCCTCTTTCAGTCCTATTTCGGCGCGCAGCCTCCGCGCTTCGGCTGCTTCTTCGCGGATGCTTACCAATTCCATGTTCAGCCGCTTCACTTCATCCCGGAGCGCATCATTCTCCTTGCGAAACGCGTGATGCGACCTGACAGACTTCGCAATCCCGGAGAAAAAACCACCTATTCCCGACACTGCAACCTGAAATGGTTTTATGACCACTCGGACAGCGTCTTCGGGAAAGTATGACGAGCCTCTGCTTTGCGTACGATTGTGCATGGTCCCCACACCTATGGCGAGGACCAGCAGCAAAACGAAAGTGATTATCTTTCCGTTCCGAAAGATGTGAAGCATCGGCTATGAGTCTCCAGGGTTCAGTGCATTCGTGCGGAACTGATAAGAACCTTTCTCAGCCCCGGATTGCTCTCGGACTCCTCAAGCGCCTTACCTGTGCCGATGGCGACCGCGCTCAAAGGATCGGCAGCTATATGCACCGGCATTTGCGTTTCCACTGAAAGCAGTCTGTCCAGTCCCCTAAGAAGCGCACCGCCTCCGGCGAGGACTATGCCACGGTCCATAATATCTGATGAAAGCTCAGGAGGAGTCGCTTCCAGGGTCAGTTTTACGCTCTCTACAATGGCAAATACAGGATCGTTGATCGCCTCGCGGATTTCCATCGAAGAGACTTTGGCGCTTCTCGGAAGCCCAGTAACCAGATCTCTTCCCCTGACTTCCATAGTCAACTCTTCCTCAATCGGATAGGCCGAACCGATCTGCAGTTTGACTTCCTCAGCAGTGCGATCGCCTATCAGGAGGTTATAGACTTTTCTAATGTAAGCGACAATCGCTTCGTCTATCTCATCACCGGCTATCCTTACGGATTTTGCGGTGACTATTCCGCCTAGCGAGATGACGGCGACTTCTGTAGTCCCTCCGCCGATATCAACGATCATCGATCCGGTAGGTTCACTGACTGGAAGCCCCGCGCCGATAGCTGCAGCCATCGGTTCTTCCATCAGGTAAGCATCCTGTGCACCAGCCTTCTTTGCAGCGTCTATAACAGCACGCCTTTCGACTTCAGTTACACCTGAAGGTATACCAACTACCACCTGAGGGTGGATAAAACTGTTCCGGCGGTGGACTTTATGTATAAACCCGCGAAGCATCTGCTCGGTGTGATCGAAGTCGGCTATGACTCCGTCCTTGAGCGGACGGATAGCTATTACGTTGCCCGGAGTCCGTCCGAGCATCCGCTTTGCTTCCTCTCCGACTGCGAGCACCTTGCGGGTTTCCGTCTCAATTGCAATAACCGATGGCTCACGAAGCAATATTCCCCGTCCTCGAACGTGAACAAGGGTGTTCGCTGTCCCAAGATCGATGCCTATTGCTCTCGTAAACCTACCAAATACCTTAGAAATAACTCCCATTTCTCGCGATATTACTCCCAGCCGGCGCAGGCCAAACGACCTTCCCACAATGGATTACTTGTCCGGCTCATTGGCTTTATTCATAAAGCTGATAAAGCTTTCCAGCAGAACATTATTCACAGGAAAAGCGAATAACGCTGATTAGACGTAATTATACCAAAAAAACCGGCTAATATCGAGAGATATTGAAAGAGTAAGAGAAAGAGTAAGGGAAGAAATAAATAAAAGAAGCCCAACGAACGCAGAAAACGGCATAAATAGCGATGAGGCGCGGTTTTACCGCCGCGCCTCATCGTGTGATAATCTCGACCATATATCTATAGACATTCCGTACGGCCATATCTCTATAGACCTTTCGTACGGCTATATCTCTATAGATATTCCGTACGGCCTTGCTTTTGGAGTTTTTCCAGGATTTTCTTCACATCCTGAGACCGGCCTTTCGGCATGATCAATACCACATCATCCGTATCTACCACGATCATATTGTCCAGTCCGACCGTGGCAACAAGCCTGTTTCCACCCTGGATCAGACAGTTATAGGTGTCCAACCCTACGTGCTTACCGCTCACGACGTTGGTCTGGCCGTCGAAACTCAGAAGGTCATATACGGCCTTCCAGCTTCCGATGTCACTCCAGCCTATATCCGCCGGAATCACAAGCACTTTCTCGGATTTCTCCAGAATTGCGTAGTCTACGGAGATGCTGGGGAGGCTCTTGAAGATCTTTGCCAGCTCTTCCTGCTCTTTAGGCGTGCCCAGCACTTCACGGAACCGCTCCATACCTCCGTAGATGTCCGGTGCATGCTTTTTGAACCTGTCCAGTATCGAGCTGACCTTCCACACGAACATACCGCTGTTCCAGACATACCGCCAGGATGCGACATACTTCTGTGCTGTATCGAGGTCCGGTTTCTCCTTGAAACTCTTGACCCAGAAAATCTTCTCTTCCCCGACTTCCCTGTACTCGCTTGCCAGCTCGATATAGCCGAAACCCGTCTCGGGATAAGTCGGTTTGATCCCCAGGGTGAGGAGGAAGTCGTCTTCCGAGACCGTTCTCTCTGCAAGTTCCAGAAGCTGCCGGAAATCATCGGCCTTTTCGATATAGTGGTCTGCCGGTAGAACGAGCATTATGGCATTCGGGTCCTTTTCTGCAAGTATCGTCGCCATAATCCCGATTGCGGGAGCTGTATTCCTCGCCACTGGTTCGCCGATGATATTCTCCGCAGGGACTCTGTCCAACTGCTCCCTGATCGGCGCCACATGCGATTTATTCGCAATGACATAGACATGTTCGGGATCGATAGTCGGCTCCAGTCTCGCTACGGTCTCCTGCAGCAGACTGCGTTCGGATGTAAGGCTGTGGAACTGCTTGGGGCGGCTCTTGCGTGAGCGGGGCCACAACCTTGTGCCCGATCCGCCCGCCATAATGACTGCATACATCATTTGGTACACTCTCCGGAGTAGTTAATAGGAAATGACACGGTGCTGCGCATTAAATCAAGTAATATAATCGTTATTGCCGTTATTTATAGCTATCAAACACTCAGTTTATAGTTTGACATATACAGAGGGTAATACTACAGACAAAATCAGTCAAGTAGTTCTACCGATTCGTTTACGATTTAATTACACCACAATCTAGTATATCGGCATTTGAGCCCCGCAAATATACCGGGTTTTTGGCGCAGTTCCATATTCCGGTCCGAGCAACATGCAATAAAATCAGCAGCAAACTTATCAATTGCAATCTTCAAAATGTGGTATAATGCCAAAGGATTTACACTTATCTGGGATTTTCGGCTATAGCCGAAAATCTTCCGGGAGAGTTTCAGGTGACACCTGAGACTTACTAAAGGAGGCGCAACATGGTCACTGTAGTAAACACATCTGAAATATCGGGATCAGCGGCGCGCCTCGGAGCGACCGGCAGATAAGTCAGCCACACTTGGATTTCCACTAAAACACCCGGCTGTACATCTTCGCACCCTCCAACGCGCGTGAGCGCTGTATCCGCATCTGTTATCGATCGAATTCAGATATGGTTTGGAGGAACCTGCGTTGAAACTGGAACAACTGGGATTTAACTCACACTTTGCCGGTCATTTTATGTCTTACGAGACCGAAGGCTTATCCGCCGGCAGAGTATCCCTAGAACATAAAAACTCTTACATAATCTACACTGAGCGAGGCGAGACGCCCGCTATCGTAAGCGGCAGGATGCACTACGATGCACCCGAACAACTGGGTTTTCCGGTCGTCGGCGACTGGGTGGCGGCACATATTCTCGATGAAGAGCCTCAAAGAGCCATCATACACGCCATTTTGCCCAGGAAAAGCAAATTCTCGCGCAAAGAACCGGGCAAAAGGACGAGTGAGCAGCCTGTAGCAGCAAATATCGACACGGTGTTCATAGTTGTCGGGCTCGACCACAACTTCAGCGTGAGAAGAATCGAGCGCTACCTGACCCTTGCATGGGAAAGCGGAGCAGAGCCGGCAGTTATTCTGACCAAATCCGACCTTTCCGATGCTGTCGAAGAACAGCTAAGCGAGGTTCAGTCATCCGCGCCTGGAGTTCCCGTGCATGCGGTAAGCGTGTTTGAAGACAGGAGACTTCATCAACTGTCGGACTACCTGACTGAAGGGAAGACGATTGCGCTTCTCGGTTCATCGGGTGTCGGGAAGTCCACCATAGTCAACTATCTAATCGGCAAAGACGTGCAGAGCGTTCAGGAAGTGCGGGAGGCGGACAGCAGAGGGCGGCACACCACAACGCGGCGTCAGATGTTCGTTTTACCTTCCGGCGGGCTGGTGATCGACACTCCCGGGATGCGCGAACTGCAACTGTGGGACGCTGACGAAGGGCTTGCAGGAGCTTTCGAAGATATCGAAAACCTTGCGCGAGGTTGCAGGTTCAGCGACTGCAGTCACAACAATGAACCCGGCTGCAAGGTCCGGCAGGCGCTCGAAAACGGCGATCTCGACTCCGCCAGGTTCGAGAACTACAGGAAAATGCTTAAAGAACTCAATTACCTTGAGAGACGACAGGATGTTGCAGCCTCACTCATCGAAAAAGAGAAGTGGAAAAAGATCCACAAGCAGGTAAAGGGGCTTAATAAAGGGAGATAGCATTCAGCTTTCATGCTTCAGCGCGTGGTTTGCGCCGAAGCCGGCTTATTGGATTTGTGGAGATCATAATAAGACGAAAGCTCCATAAAATATGATAGAATGGGGTTTCCGAGCCTTTTAACTTGGCTCGGCTAATGAAGTGCGCGGGGAAATTTAA